>NZ_JBITBY010000010.1:0-347210 GCF_044452665.1 Kitasatospora sp. NPDC051853
ACTGATCCACCCCGAAGGGCTTCACCGTTCGACTTGCATGTGTTAAGCACGCCGCCAGCGTTCGTCCTGAGCCAGGATCAAACTCTCCGTGAATGTCTGCACGTAATCGTGCAAGCACCCGCGTTGAGCGGCACAGCAACCACCGGAATAAGGCGGCCCTGCGCACTGCGTCCTCGCTAGTGTTTACTTCATAAAGGAATCTCCAACCTCACCGAAACGGTGAGGCCGGGGATGTCAACATATCTGGCGTTGACTTTTGGCACGCTGTTGAGTTCTCAAGGAACGGTGGCTTCCTTCGGACTGCCTTCCGGCAGGCCCTCCGGGCGCTTCGTTCTTTCGTGTTTCCCAGCCTATCAGAACATTTTCGACCGTTTTACCGGCTTCATTCGTTCTGAATTCCCACTGGGAGGGATTCGCCCACCCGAACGGGCACCTTTCGGTGCTCACCGCGTCGGTCTGGCGTTGTTGTAGACATTAACGTCTGACCGCGACCGTTGTCCAGTCGCTCTCAACCGTTCAAACCTACTCGCGTACTCCAACCGAGTCAACGGTTTTTGTGCGCTGATCATGAGACTACCAGGTCAGGACCGGTACTCCTGACCACCGGCGGGCGCCGCGCCGGTCAGGCGGCAACCGGGTGACGGTCCTCGCGGTCGGCGGCTTCGAGGTCGCCGGCCTCGCCGGTGGCGGCTGCGCGGCGGCCGAGGACGAGGGCGTAGAGGAGGAAGAGGACCTCGGCCACTGCGCCGATGGTGATGCGGGCCCAGGTGGGGAGGGGGGACGGGGTGATGAAGGCTTCGAGCAGGCCGCTGATGAACAGGACGACGGTGAGGCCGATGGCCATGCCGATGACGGCGCGGCCCTCCTCGGCGAGGGCGGTGAGGCGGGGGCGGGGGCCGGGGTCGATGACGGTCCAGCCGAGGCGCAGGCCCAGGCCGGCGGCGACGAAGACGGCGGTGAGTTCGAGGAGGCCGTGCGGGAGGAGGAGGCCTAGGAAGAAATCGAGGCGGCCGGCCGAGGACATCAGGCCGAGGGCGATGCCCAGGTTCATCACGTTGCTGATCAGGACGTAGAGGACCGGGAGGCCGAGCAGGACGCCGAAGATCAGGCACTGGGCGGCGATCCAGGCGTTGTTGGTCCACACCCGGGCGGCGAAGGAGGTGGCCGGGTGGTCGGAGTAGTAGGTCTCGTACTGGCCGCCCTCCTTGGTCATCTCGTGCAGGCCCTCGGGGGGGATGATCGAGTCGCGGACCTCGGGGTGGGTGGAGACCCACCAGGCGATCAGGGCGGAGAGCAGGATCGAGAGGACCGCGATCGGTATCCACCAGCGGCGGGAGCGGTAGAGGGCGGCCGGGAAGCTGACCGCGAAGTAGCGGCCGGCGTCGCGCCAGGAGGAGGAGCGGCGGCCGGTGACCGCGCTGCGGGCCCGGGCGACCAGGGTGGTGAGGCGGCCGACCAGGGTGGGGTCGGGGGCCGTGGACTGGACCTGGGCCAGGTGGCTGGTGGCGCGCTGGTAGAGGGTGACGAGTTCGTCGGCCTCTTCGCCGGTGAGGCGGCGGCGCTTGCTCAGGGCCTCCAGCCGGTGCCACTCCGCCTGGTGGGCGGCGACGAAGACGTCCAGGTCCATGGGGAGGCTCTCCTGCTGGGCGGCGGGTGGTGAGGCGGGTCGGGGCTCAGCATGCCAGAGGGGTGGGCCGCCCTTCCTGCGGGTTCTGGCGGCCCGTATGTTGGCGGACTGTTGGCGGTGTGGAAGTCGGAGCGGGCGGGGGACGGCAGTGAGCGAACTGGTCACGGGCGAGGCGGTGGTGCTCGGGCTGCGGTCCGCCAAGCTGCCGAGCCGGATGCTGGCGATCGGGCTGGACCTGCTCGCCCAGTTCCTGCTGATGATCGCGCTGCTCTTCGCCTCGGCCCTGCTGGTCAGCGAGGTGGACGACGCGGCCGGTGCCGCGATCGGGCTCGGGCTCATGGTGTTCTGCCTGGTGATCCTGCCGGTGCTGGTGGAGACGCTGTCCGGGGGGCGGTCGCTGGGGAAGCTGGCGCTCGGGCTGCGGGTGGTGCGGACGGACGGCGGGCCGGTGCGGTTCCGGCACTCGCTGGTGCGCGGGCTGGTCGGGTTCGTCGAGCTGCCGATGCTGATGGGGGTGCCCGCGCTGATCTGCTCGATGGTCTCGCCGGAGGGGCGGCGGCTCGGGGACGTGTTCGCGGGGACGCTGGTGGTCCGGGAGCGGGTGCCGGGTGCGGGCAGGGGGCGGGACGCGCTGCCGCCGGTGCCGCCGGAGCTGCTGGCGGGGATCGGCAGCGGGCTGGTCTCGCTCGACCTGTCGGCGGTACCGGATCCGCTCTGGCTGGCGGTCCGTCAGTACCTGAGCCGGATCGGTCAGTTGGACCCGGCGGTGGGCTTCGGGATGGCGCAGCGGCTGGCCGGGGACCTGGTGGCGTACACCGGGCAGGCGGTGCCGCAGGGGGTGCATCCGGCGCAGTACCTGGGGGCGGTGCTGGTGGAGCGTCAGCGCCGGGACTGGGAGCGGTCGGTGGCCGCCCAGCGGTACGCGGCGGAGGCGCAGCAGGCGCAGTACGGGCAGCCGGTATCGGGCGGGGAGCAGGTGCGGCAGCCCTTGGAGCGGGCGCGGCGGTACGAGGCTCCCGTCGCTCCTCCCCCGGCCGCCCCGGCGGCCCCGGCGCCGGTCGCACCGCAGTCCCAGCCGGCTCCGCCGGTCGACGGCGGGTTCGCGCCGCCGGCTTAGGGGTTGTACTCGGCGGGCCACTGGTTGGGCGGGGACTCCAGTTCCTCGAGTTCGATGCCGGGGGCGTCCAGGACGACGTCGCCGGCCAGGTGGACGATCTGCTGTTCGCCGGTCTCCAGGTCGGCCACCTGGTAGCGCTCGACCCGGAGGGGGCCGGTGTCGGTGGGGTGGGTGTCGACGGCTTCGAGGAGCCAGCCCTGGTCGAAGGTGCGGGGGGCCAGCACCGGGTCGGTGAAGGAGACCAGGCGCAGGCGCGACGAGGCGCCGGGCTCCAGGCGGAGCAGGCGGGCGGTGGCGACCAGGAAGGCCGGGGAGGAACCGGAGAAGGTGTGCGCCCGGTCGTGGCCCTCGGTGGTGTCGGTGCCGGAGCCGTCGGCTGCGGTGCGGACCCAGCTGACGCCGTCGAGCGCGCCGCCGCGGACCTGCCAGCCGCCGGAGCGGAGTTCGAGGCGGAGCGGGCGGTTGCGGGAGTCGAGGGTGAGGTCGGCGGTGCGGAGCACGGCGCCGTCGGGGGCGTAGGTCTTGCAGACGTAGCGCCAGCCGGCCGGGCCGGGGGCGCAGCTGAAGCGTTCCTCGCCGAGCGGGGTGCCGTCGTGCGGGTCGGTGAGTGAGTAACGGCCGTTCGGCATGGGTGAAGCCTAGGGGGTGTACGGGGGCTGCAACCTTTCCGGGGTCCCACCGCATCAGGAGGGCGGCGGGTGCGGCGATGCGCGCCCGGGTGCGGGGACGGAGGGGGACCTGTGGCGACCGAGGAGTCGCGGGACGTGGAGTTCACCGCCTACGTGGCGGCCAGGGGCGGGTGGTTACGGAAGGTGGCCTACCTGCTCTGCGCGGACTGGCACCGGGCGGACGACCTGGTGCAGGAGAGCATCACCAAGCTCTACCTGAACTGGGGGCGGGCCAGCGGGGCGGAGAACCCGGACGGGTACGCCCGGCGGGTGCTGGTGAACACCTTCCTGGCGGAGCAGCGCACCTGGTGGTGGCGGCGGACCTTCCGGGGCGGGGTGACGGGGCTGGAGCCGGAGCAGGCCGAGGGTGACCTGGCGGGCTCGCTGGACCTGCGGCGGGCGTTGGCGGGGCTGCCGGCCCGGCAGCGGGCCGCGGTGGTGCTGCGCTACTACTGCGACCTGAGCGTGGAGCAGACCGCGGACGCCCTCGGGTGCTCGGTCGGGAACGTGAAGAGCCAGAGCTCCCGGGGGCTGGCGCTGCTGCGGCGCTCGCTGGCTCCGGGACCGGCACCGGAGGGGCCCGTGCCGGAGGAGCGGACGGCGGAGGAGCGGTCGGTCGTGACGGGGAGGGGTGCGTGATGGAGCGGGATCTCGTGCTGTCCGAGGCCGAGTTGGTGCTGGGCCTGAACGCCCTGGCGAACGGGGAGGCGCCGCCGTGCGCGGTGGACCCGCACGCGGCGCGGCGGGCGGCCGTGCGGCAGCTGCGCCGGCGCCGGGTGGTGGGGGCCGCGCTGCTGGTGACGGTGCTGGCGGCAGGGGCACTGGCCCTGCCCGGGCGGGGCGGCAGTGTGCCCGAGGCGGTGACGGTCACGCCCGCGCGGGGGCTGGCGGCCCTGACGGTGGAGGCGGACTTCGGCTGGCTGCCGGGGACGGCGAACACGGTCACCTACGAGTGGCGGGCGCCGGGGACCGGCGTGACGGCCGTGAGTGACGAGCACGGCTCGCCGGGCCGGTACTCGTACGGGCTGACCGTGCAGGCGGCCGGGGTGACGCCGTCGCCCTCGGCGTCCGGCGGGCCCCGGCAGCGAGTGGACGCCCCGGCCGTCAACGGTGCCGAGGCCTACTGGGACGCGGCCTCCGGGTCGGACGCGGAGCGGGCCGACACGATCCTCAACTGGCGTGCGGCGGACGGGCGTTGGCTCAGCCTGACCAGCTCGGGGCTGACCGGTGCGGACCGGGAGCGGGTGCCGCTGCGGATCGCCGCCGCGGTGGAGGTCGGCCGGAAGGACGTCCCGCTGCCGCTGCGGCTGACCGGGCCGACGGCGAGCGGGCTGCGGGCGGTGCGGTTCACCGGCCACCGGCCCGTCGGGCA
This sequence comes from Kitasatospora sp. NPDC051853, assembly GCF_044452665.1. Taxonomy (NCBI): domain Bacteria; kingdom Bacillati; phylum Actinomycetota; class Actinomycetes; order Kitasatosporales; family Streptomycetaceae; genus Kitasatospora; species Kitasatospora sp. NPDC051853. The sequence continues at coordinate 4,785 of NZ_JBITBY010000010.1, forward strand.
GGACGGGTGGGAGCTGTTGGTGTGGCACGACCTCGGGTCCCGCGGGACCGTGACGGAGCAGCTGCGCCCCGACGGGCCGGACCGCCTGGGCGTCGAGTTCCTCCCGGACCGGACCGCACCGCGCAAGTGCCGGACGGAGCGGGGGGTGGAGCTCTGCGTGTCCACCTCGCCGGATGCCGAGCTGCGCGCGGCGGGCGGGATCGACGGCTGGCTGGCGCAGGTGCGGGTGCTCGGTGCCGACCCGGCCGGGTGGAGCGCCGGGGTGCTGGACTGATCGGTGGCCGGAAACGGCCGTGCGGCCGGTGCCACGGGGGCACCGGCCGCACGTTCCGTGCTACGGAGTCACTGCCGCTGACGCGGGGTCAGTAGCGGTACTGCTCCGGCTTGTACGGGCCCTCGACCGGGACGCCGATGTAGTCGGCCTGCTCGGAGGTGAGGGTGGTGAGCTTGACGCCGAGGGCGTCGAGGTGGAGGCGGGCGACCTTCTCGTCCAGGTGCTTGGGGAGGACGTAGACGCCGACCGGGTACTGCGAGGTCTTGGTGAAGAGCTCGATCTGCGCGATGGTCTGGTTCGCGAAGGAGTTCGACATCACGAAGGACGGGTGGCCGGTCGCGTTGCCGAGGTTCAGCAGGCGGCCCTCGGACAGCATGATGATGGTGTGGCCGTCCGCGAACTTCCACTCGTGGACCTGCGGCTTGATCTCGGTCTTCACGATGCCGGGCAGCTTGGCCAGGCCCGCGATGTCGATCTCGTTGTCGAAGTGGCCGATGTTGCCGACGATCGCCTGGTGCTTCATCTGCTCCATGTGCTTGGCAAGGATGATGTCCTTGTTGCCCGTGGTGGTGATGAAGATGTCGGCGATGCCGACCACGTCCTCCAGGGTGGTGACCTGGTAGCCGTCCATGGCGGCCTGCAGGGCGCAGATCGGGTCGATCTCGGTGACGATGACGCGGGCGCCCTGGCCGCGGAGGGACTCGGCGCAGCCCTTGCCGACGTCGCCGTAGCCCGCGACGACCGCGACCTTGCCGCCGATCAGGACGTCGGTGGCGCGGTTGATGCCGTCGATCAGGGAGTGGCGGCAGCCGTACTTGTTGTCGAACTTCGACTTGGTGACGGCGTCGTTGACGTTGATGGCCGGGAACAGCAGCTTGCCGTCGCGGTGCATCTCGTACAGGCGGTGCACGCCGGTGGTGGTCTCCTCGGTGACGCCCTTGATGGTGGCGGCCATCTCGGTCCACTTGGAGGGGGTGTCCCGGAGGGTGCGGTTGAGCACCTCGAGGATCAGGCGGTACTCCTCGTTGTCCGCGGTGGACGGGTCCGGGGCCTCGCCGGCCTTCTCGAACTCGACGCCCTTGTGGATCAGGAGGGTGGCGTCACCGCCGTCGTCCAGGATCATGTTCGGGGTCTGGCCGTCCGGCCAGGTGAGCGCCTGCTCGGTGCACCACCAGTACTCCTCCAGGGTCTCGCCCTTCCAGGCGAAGACCGGGACGCCCTGCGGGTCCTCGGGGGTGCCGTTCGGGCCGACCGCGATGGCGGCGGCCGCGTGGTCCTGGGTGGAGAAGATGTTGCAGGAGCACCAGCGGACCTCGGCGCCGAGGGCGGTGAGGGTCTCGATCAGCACGGCGGTCTGCACGGTCATGTGCAGCGAGCCGGTGATGCGGGCGCCGGCCAGCGGCTGCGACGCGGCGTACTCCTTGCGGATCGACATCAGGCCGGGCATCTCGTGCTCGGCGAGCTGGATCTCCTTGCGGCCGAAGGGGGCCAGGGAGAGGTCGGCGACCTTGAAGTCGGACATGTCTGCTGCTCCTCGCAGGGTGCGGGATCGGGTCGTTTACGGGTGTGCTGAGCGGCGGGGCGCCCGACGGGATGCGGGGCTCCGCTGCTGCGGCACAATCCGTCGGAGGACCTCTCTCCCTCGACCGGACCGCCCGGCGTGCCGGGGATGCCGATCGACCGCCATCAGCAGCGACGATTTGGCTCTGCTGACGAATCTACACCGGTGGCGTGATCGCACGGGATTCGTACGAGCGGATTCGGCCGTTCCTCGACCGGTTCCCTGACGGCGCGTCAGTGGGACGGGCCGCCCGGGGTGGCCTCGCGGTCGGGGCCGGCGGCCTCCTTCTCGGCGGAGTAGATGTCCGGCTCCAGGTAGATGACCCGGGCGATCGGGACGGCCTTGCGGACCCGGGCCTCGGCCAGGTCGATGGCCCGGGCGACCTGGACGGCGCTGTCCTCGGCGTTGACGCCGATCTTGGCGGCGACCAGCAGCTCCTCGGGGCCGAGGTGCAGGGTGCGCATGTGGATGATGCGGGTGACCGAGTCGTGGTCGACCAGGGCGGCGCGGATCTTGGCGACCTCGGTCTTGTCGGCGGACTCGCCGATCAGCAGCGAGCGGGTCTCCAGGGCGAGCACCACCGCGATGGCGATCAGCAGCACGCCGATGGAGAGGGTGCCGATGCCGTCCCAGACGCCGTCACCGGTGATCACGGCCAGCCCGACGCCGAACAGCGCGAGGATCAGGCCGATCAGCGCGCCGAAGTCCTCCAGCAGGACCACCGGCAGCTCGGGGGCCTTGGCCCGGCGGACGTACTCGACCCAGCCGAGCGAGCCCTTGGACTTCCTGCCCTCGCTGATCGCGGTGTAGAAGGACCAGCTCTCCGCGATGATCGCGAAGACCAGCACGCCGACCGCCCAGTACCAGCCGTCCAGCTCGTGCGGGTGGCGGATCTTCTCCACGCCCTCGTAGACGGCGAACAGGCCACCGACCGAGAACAGCACGATGGAGACCACGAAGGCGTAGATGTACCGCTCGCGCCCGTAGCCGAAGGGGTGGGCCTCGTCCGCCTCGCGGGCCGCCCGCTTGCTGCCGACCAGCAGGAGCACCTGGTTGCCGGAGTCGGCGACGGAGTGCACGCCCTCGGCGAGCATCGAGGAGGAGCCGGTGAAGGCGAAGGCGGTGAACTTGCTCACCGCGATCGCCAGGTTCGCGGACAGCGCCGCTACCAGGGCCTTGGTACCGCCTTCGGTGCTCATGCTGGGATGGGGTCCCTCCGGACTGGGCCGGTACCCGTGCACCGGCCGACGCTCAGCTCTGTCGACCGCACACAGTATCCCGATCCGGCAAAGGAGCTGAGGTGTGGTCAGCAGGCGGGCGTGCCGCCGTCAGTCCTGCCCGGCGGCGAGGCCGAGGTAGACGGCGGCGAAGTCGGTGAGCGCGGTCAGTTCGGCGAGGGCGTGCAGCGGATCGGCCTCCACCGAGCGGAACTCGGTGAAGCGGACGCCGTGCGCCTCGGCCAGGCGGTGGGCGCGGCGGACCGGGTGGCTGGGCTCGGCGAAGCCGTTCTCCTCCTCCTCGGCCGGATCGGCGGCGCGGCCCGGGGTCTGACGGAGCAGCAGCACCTGGAGCAGCAGCGGGTCCGGCTCCTCGACCCGGTCGCGGAAGAAGTCGTCCGGGTCGGCGCCGGAGCCGAACTGGCCGACGAACATGCCCCGGTGGGCGGTGAGCACCTGCGGCAGCGCACCGGGCAGCGCCGGGCGCCCGGCGCGGTCGGCCAGCATGGCGGCGAAGCGGCCGGCCACCGCGGCGGCCACCGGGCCGTCGGTCCACAGCAGCGGGACGGTGCCGGAGAGCTGGGCGGCCAGGTCCTTGGCCGGGTTGACGTAGGCCGCGGCGTCCGGGCGGCAGCGGACGGCCACCTCGTCCAGGCGGTCGGCGACGGCCTGGAGGGAGCCGGCCGGGAGCTGGGTGACGCCGAGCTTCTCGGTGAGGGCCAGCAGCGGGACCAGCATGGCCCAGAGCGCACCCGGGTCGAGGGCGGGCAGGTCGGGCTCCTCGGCCTGGTGGTCGTCCTCGACGGTGGTCGGCACGTACGACAGCGGCAGGCCGCGGACCTGGCGGGCGGCCTCGGTCAACGGGCTCTCCGGCGGGGCGATCACCACCACCGTGCAGCCGCGCGCGTACGCCTGCTCGGCCAGGCCGACCAGGCCCTCCTCGCGGCCGTCGGCGGAGGCGATCACCAGCAGGTCGAGCGGGCCGACCCAGCCGGGCAGCTGCCAGCGCAGGCCGGCGGTGAACGGCGGGGCGGCCACCGTCCGGTCGCGCGGGACGGGCTCGGCGTCGACCGGCGGCAGCGGGAGCACCTGGGTCGACTCGACCGCCAGCGCGGCCAGCGCGGGGCCGACGGCGAGCGCGCTGCCGTAACCGGCCACCAGCAGGGAGCGCGGACGGCCGTCGGGGCGCAACGCCTGGACCCCGGCCTCGTCGGCCAGCCGGAGGGCGGTGCGGATCCTGGCTCCGGCACCCGCCAGCGCGAGCAGCGCGTGGTCGCGGTCGGCGCGCTGGAGGGCGGCCGGGTCGTCGAGCAGGACGTCGTCGATCATGCGGCTGGCCTCCGGCCTCGCGCTGGACGGACGGTGGGGTCGGTCGGGGAGGTGCGGGGTGCGCCCCGGGTACGGGGCGCGGGGTGCCCGGGTGGGGCCGGGCGGGCCTGACGCGGCGTCAGCCGTCAGGAGGGGCGGCGGGCCTCGTCCACCAGGAGCACCGGGATGCCGTCGCGGACCGGGTAGGCCAGGCCGCAGGTCTCACCGGTGCAGCGCAGCTCGTGCGCCTCGCCCTGGGTCTCCTCGTCGAGCGCCGAGTGGCACTCCGGGCAGACCAGGATCTCCAGCAGGAAGGACGGCAGGTTGCTCATGGGGTGTCAGGCTCCTGGGTGCGGTGGGGTACGGCGCCGGTACAGCGGTGCCCCGGCCGGTGGCAACCTTACCGGCCGGGGCTGGGGCTGGTGGTGTCAGGCGCGGACGATGCCCAGCACGGTGTCGCGGATCTCCTCCATGGTGGCCTGGTCCTTGGCCTCGACGTTCAGGCGCAGCAGGGGTTCGGTGTTGGAGGCGCGCAGGTTGAACCACCAGGTGGGGCCGGTGACGGTGACGCCGTCGAGGGTGTCGACGGTGGTGTCGTCGCCGTTGTAGTGGGCCAGGACGGCCTGGGTGCGCTCGTCCTGGTCGGCGACGGTGGAGTTGATCTCGCCGGAGGCGGCGTAGCGGTCGTAGGCGGCGGTCAGCTGGGACAGCGGGCGGTCCTGGCCGCCGAGGGCGGCCAGCACGTGCAGGGCGGCGAGCATGCCGGTGTCGGCGCGCCAGAAGTCGCGGAAGTAGTAGTGCGCGGAGTGCTCGCCGCCGAAGACGGCGTCGGTGTTGGCCATCTCCTGCTTGATGAAGGAGTGCCCCACCCGGGTGCGCACCGGGGTGGCGCCCAGCTCGCGCACCACCTCCGGGACGGTCAGCGAGGTGATCAGGTTGTGGATGATCGTGGGGTTGTCCTCGCCGGCCGCGCGGGCGCGGGCGATCTCGCGGGCGGCGACCAGCGCGGTGATCGCGGAGGGGGAGACCGGCTCGCCCCTCTCGTCGATGACGAAGCAGCGGTCCGCGTCGCCGTCGAAGGCCAGGCCGATGTCCGCGCCGACCTCGACCACCTTGGCCTGCAGGTCCACCAGGTTCGCCGGGTCCAGCGGGTTCGCCTCGTGGTTGGGGAAGGTACCGTCCAGCTCGAAGTACAGGTCCACCACCTCCAGCGGCAGACCCTCGAACACGGTCGGCACCGTGTGGCCGCCCATGCCGTTGCCCGCGTCCACCACGACCTTCAGCGGCCGGATCGCCGACAGGTCCACCAGGCCCAGCAGGTGGTCGGCGTAGCCGCGCAGCGTCTCGCGCTGCGAGATCGAGCCGGTCTCCACGTCCAGCGCCGGCACGGTGATCGTGTCGTCGGCGGCGGTCCAGGACTCCACCAGCTCACGGATCTCGGACAGGCCGGTGTCCTGGCCCACCGGCGCCGCACCCGCACGGCACAGCTTGATCCCGTTGTACTGCGCGGGGTTGTGCGAGGCGGTGAACATCGCACCCGGCAGGTCCATCGACCCCGAGGCGTAGTACAGCTGGTCGGTGGAGCACAGCCCGATCTCCACCACGTCCGCGCCCGAGGCCGCCGCACCCTCGGCGAACGCCCGCGACAGCGACGGCGACGACGGACGCATGTCATGGCCCACCACGATCGCCGAGGCACCCACCACCCGCACGAACGCCGCACCCAACGCCCGCGACAGCACCTCGTCCCACTGGTCCGGCACCACACCCCGGACGTCGTACGCCTTCACCAGCTGCTTCAGGTCACGCACAACCGCTCCAGTTGTCGGGTACTCAGACCAGGGCAGCGTACCGGGAGGTGATGGACGGTTGGTGAACACAGCGTCCTACGTCAGCTCCGCCGACGTGCGGCGTCAGCTCTCCGGGGAGCGGAGCACCCTCAGGTGGCCGCGGCGGCCGGCCTCGGTGGACTCCGGGCCCCGGGGCCCGGGCTGACGGGGCGTCTGGGGGCGGGCGGCCTCGCGGACGGCGTTGGCGAGCGCTTCGAGGTCGTCGCTGGAGCGGCGGAGCGGGCCGGTGTCGGCGGCCAGCCTGACGACCTCCCAGCCGCGCGGGGCGGTGAGGCGCTCGGCGTGCTCGGCGCACAGGTCGTAGCAGTGCGGCTCGGCGTAGGTGGCGAGCGGTCCCAGCACGGCGGTGGAGTCCGCGTAGACGTACGTCAGCGTCGCGACGGCCGGACGGCCGCACGCGGTCCGCGAACAACGACGTACAGAGCTCACGAGGGTGGACGGTACCGCACTCCTGACCAGGCCGCGAAGACCCGCCCCCCACCGAGTGTCACGTGTCGCCGACATGGGCGCCGTCGGGGTGGTCCACTTCCGGGGCTCCAAGGACTACGCTCGACACTGATATGGACAGCTCCGCACCCCGATCACCGGCGGACCCGCCCCGCGTCCGGCGCCACCGCGACCGGCACGGCCGTGGCCTGCGCGGACCCCTGGCACCGCCCCAGGTGCCCATCTCGCTCACCCGCTCCGAGTTGTTCGACGACTACGTCCGCGAGTCGGTGGAACGGCTGGAACGGCGCTGGCCCCAGCTGGTGGACGTCGAGTTCGCCGTGCAGGAGGTGCCGACGCCCGGCGAGGAGGACGACGAGGACGGCGGCGTGCCGCTCGGGCGGCTGGTGCCGGCCGGGCAGGGCCGCAAGAGCCGGATCGTCATCTACCGGCGGCCGGTGGAGATCCGGGCCAAGAGCCGGGACGACCGGGCCGCGCTGGTGCACGAGATCCTGATCGAACAGGTCGCCGACCTGCTCGGCCTGTCGCCGGACGCGATCGACCCGCGGTACGACGAGGAGTGACGGGGACGCCCCCGGCCGGTGGTCCGGCCGGGGGCGTCGTCGTGCGCGCCCGTGGGTGCGCCACCTGTCGGTCCGTCAGTGCAGCAGGACCGCCGGATTCGGCTGGGACTGCGGGATCCTGACGGTGCTGTGGTCGTCGCGGAAGGCCTGGACGGTGAAGCCCGGGACGTCCTTGACCGCCACCGTGAGCATCCGCGCGGCCGTCACCGGGCCGCCGGAGACGGTCTCCACGGTCAGGGCGAAGGCCCCGTTGAGCCCGGCCGGCTCGGGGGCCGGGAGAGCCACCGTGGCGCCGGGCGGGATCGAGACCTCCTTGGTGGCGGGGGTCCCGCCGCCGCTGCCCGCCGAGGCGGTGACCTTCACCTTGGCCTCCTGCTCGCCGGTGGAGGTCAGGTAGAGCGTGGTGGCGTTGCCGCCCCGGTTGTCGGCGATCGAGGCGCGCGGGCCGACCGGCACCGCGCCGGTGATCCAGGCCGCGTCCGCCTTGTTGTTCTGCGCGCGGTCCAGCCGCAGGGTGGCGACCACCGGGGTCGGGTGGGTCTCGTCGCTCGGGCTGAGCCGCAGCGCGCCGGGCTCGCCCCGGGTGACCTGGCCGAGGTCGACCGCGCTGACCATGCCGGCCTTGACGTGGATGGTCTCGAAGCCGGCCGGGGTGAACCAGCCGTTGCGGCCGGAGACCTGGATCTTCAGGTCCGCGTCCTCCTCGCCCGGGGCGGCGACCACCAGCCGGGCGGCCGAGGTGTCGGCCGCCAGGCCGGGCAGCACCTGGGTCGCGGCCGGGGCGGCGGAGGGCGGGATCCAGTCCGAGCCCTTGGTGCCGTCGGCGGCGTGCACGCCGGCGCCGATCCGGCCGCTGCGGGCCACCACGTGGACGGCCAGGTCCTTCTGGTCCTTCGTCAGGGAGGGCAGCCGGATCGCCTGCGAGGCGCCGGGGCCGAGCGCGATGCCCTCGGCCGCCGGGTTGTCGATCGGGCCCTTCTCGCCGAAGAGCTTGAGGTCGACCACCGCCGGGACCAGCGGGTCCGGGTTGACCAGGCTGACGTAGTCCACCCGGTCCCCCGCCGTGCTGGCGCCGGAGAACCAGAAGCTGGTGCCGGTCGGCGTGCAGTTGAAGCCGGACAGACCCCGGCCCTGCTCGTCGGTGACGGTGGTGGTCTGGGAGATCGTGAAGCCGGGGGCGTACCCGCCGGTGGCCACCGCCGTGGTGCCGGGGGCGGTGTCGGCGTTGGCGGCCGGGCCGGTGACCGGGACGCCGGGCTTGGCCAGCACCACCCGGGCGTCGGCGGGGGCCGCGTCGGCCGGGGCCGGGGCCGGGGAGGCACCCGGTGCCGGGGCGCCGGAGGCCGCGGCGGACGGGGCCGCCGCGGGGGCGGCTGACGGGACGTCGGCCGAGGTGCGCGGGAGCACGTCGGAGAGCGCGCCGTAGCCGCCCGTCCCGCCGTCCTGCGGGGAGAACAGCGTGAGCGCGGTCGAACCGGTCAGGCCGTGGAGCGGCTGCGGGCAGACCAGCGCCGTCCGCTCGACCTTGGCGCTGGTGGCGGCGGCCGGGGCGGAGGCCTCCGGGTCGGCGGGCGGACGCAGCTCGGCGACGCCGAAGACCACGCCGATCGCCACCGCGCCGGCCAGCAGCGAGACGCCGGTGCGGCTGGCGCCCGACGCCGTCGGGCCGGAGGGCCGCGGAGCGCCGGGGGCGGCCGGCTCGTCCGCCCCGGGGGCGGACCTGCCGAACTTGGGGGCCTTGAGGGTGGGGGCCTTGAGAGTGGGCTTCTTCATGACGGCGGGTCAGCTCCCCGATCCGGGCCGGTACTGCTGGCCGTAGGGGTCGTTGGGGTCGTAGTAGGGCTCCTGCTGCGGCTGCCCCGGCACCCAGGGCTGCTGCTCCGGCTGGTCGTAGCCCGGGAACTCGGGCTGCGGCTGCTGCTCGTAGCCCTGCTGGTAGGGGTCGTAGCCGTAGGACTGCTGCTGCTCGTAGCCGTAGGGCACGGCGGCGGGCTGCTGGACGGCGTACTGGTCCCAGCCGTACGGGTCGGCCTGCTGGTACGGGTCCTGGTACTGCTCCGCCGGGGCGGCGGGCCCGGGCTCGGCGGCGGCCTGCGCCGGGACGGCGGCGTAGACGCCGGTCTCCTCGGCGCCGGACTGCTCCTCGCCCTCGCCGCGCTCGGCCATCCGGCGGGCCCGGCGGCTGCCGGGGACGGGGGCCTGCGCCTGGGCGGCGGCGGCCAGCGCGGCGGCGGCCACCACCTCCTCGGGCAGGTCGTCGTCGTTGTGGTTGCGGCGGCCGGGCAGGGCGAGCACCAGGACGGTGACGCCGAGCAGCACCTGGGCCCAGATCCACCCGGTGTGCAGCAGGCTGCCGCCGCGGGAGACGTCCAGGGTGCCGCCGCCGGCCGGGAGCTTGAAGCCCTGCGCCCAGCCGTCCAGGGTGACCGGCTCCAGCTCGGTGCCGTCCAGGGTGGCCTTCCACTCCGGGGCGGCGTCCTCGGCCAGCCGCAGGGTGCGGCCGGCCTCCCCCGCCGGGAGCTTGCCGTGGATCTCGCGGACCCCGGCCGGGAACGGCTTGGCCGCGCCCTTGGCGTCCACCACCACGGCACGGGTGGCCGTGGCGCCGGTGACCTGCCAGAGGCCGATGCCGTCCTCCTCGCTGAGCTTGGTCAGGCCGGGGGTGGTGTCCAGCACGTCGCGGGCCTTGGCGGTGAGCGGGTCCTTGAGCTCGACGTAGCCGATGCCGCGGGCCGCCAGGGCCTTGGCCTGCTCGCCGCCGGAGCCGCCGAGCAGCTTTCCGACCAGGCCGTCCAGCGCGCCCTTCGGGTCGTCGCCGACGGCGACGGTGCCCTCGGCCTGACCGAGCGTCAGACCGGAGCCGCGGACCAGGGCGTAGCGGACGGTGTCGCCGTCGCCGGTGACCACCAGGGTGCGGGAGCGGTCGGTGGTGCCGGCCTCCTCCGCGATGAAGGCGGGCACCTGGGCGGCGTCGCCCCGGCGCAGCGGGCCGTCGGCGCCGGTGACGGCCCACCAGACGGCGGTGCCGAACGGGGCCAGCACGGCGGCGGCCAGCACCAGGGCGGCGACCGGCTGGCGCCAGCCGAAGGCGATGCCGGAGACACGGGCGTTGGCGCCGTCGGCGCCGATCGCGGCGGCGGCCAGCAGGGCCACGCCGGCCAGCAGGGTGGCCGGGCCGGCCCAGGCGGCGACCGGGAGGCCGCCGGAGGCCGGGGTGACGCTGGTGCCGGCCACCACCACGGTGAAGATCAGACCGGCCAGGGCGGCGCCCCAGGCGGCCAGCACGGCGCGGCGGCGGTCGGCGCGCAGCAGCGCGGCGAGCGCGGCGAGCACCACGCCGGCCGAGAGCCAGACCGGCGGCACCCCGGCGCCGCCGGGGTTGACCAGGGCCAGGCCGAGCGGGCTGGCCGCCGGGCCCTCCAGACCGGGCAGGCCGGCCTCCAGCAGCAGCCGGGACGGGTGCGCGAGCACCTCCAGCGACCATGGGGCGAGCACCAGCACGGGAGTGCCGAGGATCACCAGGACGCGCAGGCCGAGCAGCCGGACGGCCTCGCCGCCGGAGCCGTACGCGCCGCCGCGGAGCACCGCGTGGACCAGGGCGGCCAGGCAGAGCGGGACGGCGATGGCCCAGGTGAGCGGGACGAAGGCGGTGCAGACGGTGAGCATCAGCACCGTCATCCAGGTGGAGCGCCAGCCGGGGCGGGCGCCCTTGGCGGCGGTCTCGGCGCGGATGCCGAGGCCGGCGCTGATCGCGGCGGCGCGGGCCAGCGGCGGCAGCAGCACGGCGAGCACCGCGGTGCCGATCCGGCCCTGGGCCAGCGCGCCGGTGGCGGCGGGCAGCAGGGCGTACCCGGCGCTGGCCCAGGCGCGGACCAGCTTGGACTCGATCAGCGGGCGGGAGACCAGGTAGGCGCTGACCGCGGAGAGCGGGATGGCCAGCACCAGCAGCAGGGCGACCATCAGGTCGGCGTTGCCGAGCAGCAGCCAGGAGAGCACCGCGAGCACGCCCAGGTAGGGCGGGGCGGTGGCGGTGGAGCCGCCGCCGACCGGGTGCCAGGCGTCCGCGTACATCGACCAGAGGCCGGACGCCCCGTCAGCGGCGGGCAGCAGCGCGCCGCCCAGCAGGGAGCCGCTGCCGAAGAGGTTGCGGCAGGCGATCGCGGAGACCACCAGCAGGGCGGTGAAGAGCAGCGGGGCGGGGCGCCGGGCCAGCTTCTTGACCAGGGCGAACTGCTCGACCACCAGGTCGTCGGCGTCCTCGTCGCCCGGGCCGGACTCGGCCGAGCCGTGCCGGCCGGCGCCCGGGTCCTCGCCGCCGCCGATGCCGAGGGAGCCGATGGCGCCCTCGATCGCCAGGCGGGTGGTGGCGCCGGGGGCCGGGAAGAGCGTGCGGTCGTCCAGCGGGTCGCCGGACCTGGTCCTGGCCCGCCGCTTGCGGGCGAGCAGCAGGCGGGGCAGCCGGACCAGTTCGTGGCCGAGGCCGGCCAGCTCGTCGTAGGCCTGGCGGGGGTCCTTGCCGACCACGTTGACCAGCATCCGGAGCAGGGTGCCGAGCACCAGCCGGAGCAGCACGTACGGGAGCAGCAGGCCCTTGGAGTTGGCCAGCAGGGTGTAGACCGCGCCGGCCTTGTCGACCCGGTGCGGGTGGGCGGAGGCGCAGTCGATCTGGCGGCGCTCGCGGCTGGCCGCCTCGGCGTGCCGCAGCACCGCGTCGGGGGCGACCACCACCCGGTGGCCGGCCGCGTTGACCCGCCAGCAGAAGTCGGTGTCGTCCCGCATCAGCGGGAGGGCCTTGTCGAAGCCGCCGAGCTCCTCGAAGACGTCCCGGCGGACCAGCATGCCCGCGGTGGAGACGGCGAGCACCGGCCGGACCTGGTCGTGCTGGCCCTGGTCCTGCTCGCGGCGGTCCAGGCCGGTCCACCGGCGGCCGGAGCGGGCGATGGTGACGCCCACTTCGAGCAGCTGCCGGCGGTCGTACCAGCTGCGCAGCTTGGGGCCGACCACGGCGGCGGTCGGAGTGGAGTCGGCGACCTGGAGCAGCCGGCGCAGCGCGTCGGTCTGCGGCTCGCAGTCGTCGTGCAGCAGCCAGAGCCACTCGACCGGTTCGGTCTCCCGGGGGCCGCCGCGGCCGAGCTCGTCCTCGGCCCCGAGCGGGTCGCCGAAGTCGTCCCAGCCGCCGGTCACCGGGTCGTACCCGGAGGGGTCGAGGCTGTACGGGAGGTCCTCGGGGCGCAGCGGCGGGGAGTTGAAGACGGCCTGGCCGACGGCGTTGCCGAAGCCGGAGCGACGGCCGAGGACCAGCGGACCGCTCTCCGGCAGCCAGTCGCCCAGGGTGTCCCGGAGCAGCTGGGGAGAGGTGTCGGTGGAGCCGGTGTCGACGGCGAGGATGCGCTGGACCGGGCGGTCCTGGCCGAGCAGGCCGGCCAGGGCCTGCGGGAGCCACCGGGCACCGTCGTGGGAGACGATCACGGCGGTGACCAGGTGGCGCGGGTATGCGGGTGGCCGGGCAGCGGAGAAGCCGCTCTGGTGGCTGTAGACGGTCATCGAGTGCGTGAGCCCCAAGCTTCTCGGTGCGGCCAAGGGAGGTGGCGCACCACACTAACGGCTCCAGGTGGCGGGCTCGTCCTCGGTGTGCCGCCGAGGAGGGAGCGGGGCGGGGGGAAAGGGGCGGCGGAAGGGTGCGGCACACCCCGCCCGAGAGGTGCCGTGGGCACATTCACGGGTCGTGCGGGAATTGGGCGGGAAATGCAGAAGCGCCCCACCGTCTTCGGTGAGGCGCTGCACGAACTCGAGAACGGCCGGTCAGACCGCGCTCTTCTTGAGGCGACGGCGCTCGCGCTCGGAGAGACCGCCCCAGATGCCGAACCGCTCGTCGTTGGCGAGGGCGTACTCCAGGCACTCGGAGCGGACCTCGCAGGCCAGGCAGACCTTCTTGGCCTCGCGGGTGGAGCCGCCCTTCTCCGGGAAGAAGGACTCCGGGTCGGTCTGGGCGCAGAGCGCGCGCTCCTGCCAGCCGAGCTCCTCTTCTTCCTCTTCGATGCCCTCACCGATCAACAGCTCAAAGAGCTCGCTCATCTCTGGCGCCTCCTCTGCCCCTTTTGGCGTCCCCGTGGTGTTGCCGTTGCCTGGAGCGGCGGAACGACACGAGTGAAATTACATGTGCGTCACTCTGGCCCAGTCAAGCCGGGCTCTGGTATTGGGCCGAGGATTCACTCCCCGGAACCAAGGCGCTACGACAAGTGTACATATCCGGACATGGTGGTCTTACTGCCCTAATCGGACCAACCAACCGGAAGCACCCACCGCCTGACATGCAGTCAACCTGACGCCCCCTCAGCCCCACCACCCCCCGAACGGGTGGACGCGGGGCGCGGCGCACTCGGTTGCCGCTGGTCACCGGCTGCCTTCCCGGCGATCTTCACATCGAAACATAGAGGGTGATTTATCACCCCATCCGGTGGTTCATGCTCGAAGTTCCCGGAATGCCCCGGGGCTCGGGTTGACACTGCGGCCCCTCTTGCGGTCTCCTTGCCCTCATGTCAGAGTTCGCCACCCTCGTGAGCCGCCGCCAGGCGCTGCTCCGTCGTGCCGCGAGCTCCCTCTGTTGTCGCCTCTGTTCCTGTATCTAGGCGCACGCGTCCCACCGCGCGCCGCCCTCAGGAGCACCGAGGCCGACCGCGACAGTCCCCCCTGAATCCCCCGCGGACCGGCTGAACACCCGCCGATCTCCGCATCCGAGGATTCCGCCCCATGCGAATGCCCCGCCTCCGCAAGCGCAACCGTGACCGCGCCCGGCAGCAGCGCCTGCTCGCAGCCGCCCCCGCACCCGCCGCCGTGACCGCGCCCGTGCCCGCGCCCCGCTGGACCGACGGCCTGAGCGACGTCTCGATCGCCGGCGACCCGACCGCCTTCCAGCACCTGGCCCGCACCGACCTGCCCGTCCACCCCACCACCGTGGCCGGCTACGCCCGGCTGGTCTGCGAGATCGCCGCCGACGAGTCCCGCTGGAAGCCGCTGGTCCGCTACGACGCCCTCACCCGCTGGTACGCCCGACTGGAGACCGGCCCCGGCTACGAGGTCTGGCTGCTCAGCTGGCTGCCCGGCCAGGGCAGCGGCTTCCACGACCACGGCGCCTCCTCCGGCGTGATGACCGTGGTCCAGGGCGAGCTGGTCGAGCGGGCCCTGACCCAGGACGGCGAGCAGCGGCGGCCGCTGCCCGAGGGCGCCCGCCGGGTGTTCTCCTCCGGCTACCTGCACGAGATGGTGAACGCCTCGCTGGAGCCGGCCGTCTCCATCCACCTCTACGCGCCGGGCCTGGTCGAGATGAACCAGTACGGTGCGCAGACCCCGGCCGAGCGCCGCATCGACGCGCACTGACGACCCGTCGCCCCGGCACGGGTGCCGCCTGGCAGGATGGGCGCATGCGCATCGTGGCACTGGCAGGCGGCATCGGTGGGGCGCGCTTCCTGCGCGGGCTCCGGGAACTGACCGGCCCTCAGGACGAGATCACCGTCATCGGCAACACCGGGGACGACATCCACCTCTTCGGGCTGAAGGTCTGCCCCGACCTGGACACCGTGATGTACACCCTGGGCGGTGGCATCCACGAGGAGCAGGGCTGGGGACGGGCCGACGAGACCTGGTCGGTCAAGGAGGAGATGAAGGCCTACGGGGTCGGCCCCGACTGGTTCGGGCTCGGCGACCGGGACTTCGCCACCCACATCGTGCGCACCCAGATGCTCGCCGCCGGCTACCCGCTGAGCGCCGTCACCGAGGCGCTCTGCGACCGCTGGCAGCCGGGCGTGCGGCTGCTGCCGATGAGCGACGACCGGGTCGAGACCCACGTGCGGATCACCGAGGACGGCGCTCCCAAGGTGGTGCACTTCCAGGAGTACTGGGTGCGGCTGCACGCGTCCGTGGACGCCGAGGCGATCGTCGCGGTCGGCACCGAGACCGCCAAGCCCGCCCCCGGCGTGCTGGAGGCCGTCGCGGCGGCCGACGTGATCCTGCTGCCGCCGTCCAACCCGGTGGTCTCGATCGGCACCATCCTGGGCGTGCCCGGCATCCGGGAGGCGGTGGCCGCGGCCGCCGCCCCGGTGGTCGGGCTCTCCCCCGTCATCGGCGGCGCCCCGGTGCGCGGCATGGCCGACAAGGTGCTGGCGGCGGTCGGCGTGGCGGCCACCGCCGAGGCGGTGGCGCTGAACTACGGCTCCGACCTGCTGGACGGCTGGCTGGTGGACACCGTCGACGCGGCCGCGGTCGAGGCGGTGGAGGCGGCCGGGATCGCCTGCCGGGCGGTGCCGCTGCTGATGACCGACGTGCCGGCCACGGCCGAGATGGCCCGGGTCGCGCTGGAGCTGGCCGAGCAGGTGCGCGGGTGAGCCCGGCGGGGCCGATCGGCGTCCTGCCGGTGGCCGGGCTGCCGGAGATCGAGCCCGGCACCGACCTGGCCGAACTCATCGCCAAGGCGGGCGAGTTCGAGGACGGCGACGTGGTGGTGGTCACCTCGAAGATCGTCTCCAAGGCGGAGGGCCGGATCGTCGAGGCCGCCGACCGGGAGGCCGCGATCGACGCCGAGACCGTCCGGGTGGTGGCCCGGCGCGGCCGCTCCCGGATCGTCGAGAACCGCAACGGCCTGGTGATGGCCGCCGCCGGGGTGGACGCCTCCAACACCGCCCCCGGCACCGTCCTGCTGCTCCCGGCCGACCCCGACGCCTCGGCCCGCGCCCTGCGGGCCCGGCTGCAGCAGCTGACGGGCCGTCGGCTGGGCGTGCTGATCACCGACACCTTCGGCCGCCCCTGGCGCAACGGCCTGACCGACGTGGCCATCGGCGCCGCCGGGGTCGCGGTGCTGGAGGACCACCGGGGACGCCGGGACAGCCACGGCAACGAGCTCACCCTGACGGTGACCGCCACCGCCGACGAACTGGCCGCCGCCGGCGACCTGGTGAAGGGCAAGGCCAGCGGGGTGCCGGTCGCGGTGGTGCGGGGCCTGGCCGGCGCCGTCACCGAGGAGGACGGCGAGGGCATCCGCCCGCTGCTGCGGCCGGTGGTCGACGACCTGTTCCGGATGGGCACCTCGGAGGCCCTGCGGGAGGCCGTCACGCTGCGGCGGACGGTGCGCTCCTTCACCGCGGAGCCGGTCGACCCGGAGGCGGTGCGGCGGGCGGTGGCCGCGGCCGTGACCGCCCCGGCCCCGCACCACACCACACCGTGGCGGTTCGTGCTGGTCGAGACCGCGGAGGTGCGGGAGCGGCTGCTGGACGCCATGCTCGCCGCCTGGCGGCGCGACCTGGCCGAACTCGACGGCTGGGACGAAGCGAAGATCGCCCGGCGGACGGCGCGCGGCAACGTGCTGCGGGACGCACCGTACCTGGTGGTCCCCTGCCTGGTCACGGACGGCTCGCACGACTACCCCGACGCGCGGCGGGCCGCGGCGGAGCGGGAGATGTTCGTGGTGGCGATGGGGGCCGGCGTGCAGAACCTGCTGGTCACCCTGGCCGGGGAGGGGTACGGCTCGGCCTGGGTCTCCTCGACGATGTTCTGCCGCGACACGGTGCGGGAGGTCCTGGACCTGCCGGACGGATGGGACCCGATGGGCGCGGTGGCGGTCGGACGGCCGGCCGAGGCGCCGAAGGGGCGTCAGGCACGGTCGGCGGACGCCTTCCTGACGGTGCGATGAGCGGGCTGGGGCTGCTGGTCGTCTACACCGCACGGCTCACGGAGTGCGTCGACTTCTACCGGGGGCTCGGGCTGCGGTTCGTCGCGGAGCGGCACGGCACCGGGCCCGAGCACTACGCGGCCGAACTGGCCGACGGCACCGTCCTGGAGCTCTACCCCGCCCGGACCGGGCGCGAGACGGGCGCGCTCCGGCTCGGGCTGTCCGTCGACGGCGCGAACGGGGTGCGGCTGGTGACCGATCCGGACGGGCGGACGGTGGAGGTCCGGGGCCCGCTCAGCGGTGCCGGTGGTCGTTCGGGGTGAGGCGGGGGCCGTAGCGGGGGGCGCGGGCGCCGGTGAGGGCGATCAGGCGGCAGACCCGGTGGCGGTGGCCCGCGTACGGGGCCAGCAGCGCGAGCATCTGGGCGTCGTCGCTGCGGGGGCGGCCCGCGAGGGCCCAGCCGACCAGGTTGGGGAGGTGGAAGTCGCCGACCGAGACGGCGTCCGCGTCGCCATTGCTGCGCTGGAGGGTCTCGGCGGCGGTCCAGGGCCCGATGCCGGAGACGGTGGTGAGACGGGCGACCGCCTCCTCGTGCGGAAGGGCCGACGCCTCTTCGAGGCGGGGCGCGAGGCGGACGGCGCGGACGACGGTGGCGGCGCGCTTGGGGTCCACCCCGGCGCGGTGCCACTCCCAGGACGGCAGCATCGCCCACTCCCGGGCCGACGGGGACACCCGCATGCCCTCGGCCGGGCCGGGGGCGGGGGTGCCGAAGTCCTTGAGGAGGGTGCGCCAGGCGCGGTACGCCTCCTCGGTGGTGACCTTCTGCTCCAGGACCGCGGGGATCAGGGACTCCAGGACCAGGCCGGTGCGGGTCAGGCGCAGGCCGGGGTGGTTGCGCTGGGCCTCGCGGAGCGGGCCGGGCGGGAGACGGAGTCCTGACGGGTCGTCGGAGGCGCCGAGCAGCAGCGGCACGCGGTCGAGCAGCCACTGCGCTCCCGGGCCCCAGGCGTGGGCCTCGATCGCGCCGGAGCTCTGGGACAGGCGGAGGGTGCCGACGCCGGCGGGGGTCCGGGAGGCTCGCCAGACGGCGCCGTCGCCGCTGGTGCGGTACGCCGGGTCGGCGGGGCCGCGGCGCAACGGCAGCAAGGTCCGCCCGAGGTCCAGCGGGAACCCGGGCTCCCAACGACGCACCGCCTCCGACACCTTGCCGCACCTCCGAGGTGAGGATACGTGGCGGGATTTGGTGATGCCGGGGGCGCGGGGAACTGCGCGCGGGGGAACGGCAGCACGTGCAACTGGCTGACGTGCCCCGATCTAGCGGTGGGCCGCCTTCCGAACTCGCGCAGTTCCCCGCGCCCCCGGTGTAACCACCTGCGTTCCTCGCGCCCCTGGGTCGCTGCCCTGCCGTACGTCGTCTGGTCTACCGGCCCTGGAGGTGGGTGGAGCGGGTGCGGATGGTGGGGAGGCGGGTGTAGAGGGCGGTGCCGGGGCATTCGGTGTTGAAGGCGTCGCGGTGGCCGGAGATGGTGTCGAAGGTGGCGGTGGTGCCCTTCTTGTAGCGGCTGCCGTCGGAGGCGGAGGTGAGGGTGACCTTGCCGTTGGCGGGTTGGCCGGTGAGGCCGAGTTTCCAGGCGGCGAGTTTGGCGATGCCGTCGAGCTGGGGTTGGGGGACGGCGTCGGCCGTGTAGCGGCCGAGGGCGGCGACGCCGGCGGTGTCGGTGTTGAAGCCGAGGGTGTGGGCGCCGAGGACGGGCTGGGCGACGCCGCCGGCGCGGCCCTCGTAGACGGTGCCGCAGCGGTCGACCAGGAAGTTGTAGCCGAGGTCGCGCCAGCCGCTGCTCTTGACGTGGTACTGGTAGATCGACCGGATGACCTTGGGTGCGTCGGCGCAGGCGTAGTCGTTGGCGGTGTCGGTGTGGTGGACGAAGACCGCGCGGACCGGCCCGGTGTAGGGGAAGTCCGGCTCGCGGAGCGTCTCGTCGGCGCCCCAGCCCGCGCGGGTCACGATGCCGGGGCGGGGCGCTGCCCCGCCGGCGCGGCGCAGCGGCACGTCCCGTCCGGGGTCGACCAGTTCGGCGCGGAGGCCGCGGAGGGCGGTGCCGGTGAAGCGGACCTCGACGCCGTCGCTGGGGCCGACCCAGAGCGGGGAGGTGGCGCCGCGCCGGGCGGCTTCGGGGCCTTCGGGGTCGGGGCGGTCGTCGGGTTCGACGGACAGCGGGTGCCAGGGGCCCCAGCCGCCGCCGACGGTGCGGGTGCGGACCTCGACGGTGCCGTCGGGGGTGGCGGCGGGGTCGTCCCAGCTGACGCCGACCAGGGAGAAGGGGGCGGTGCCGTGCTGCGGCAGTCCGCGCTGACCGTTCGTCAGGGGGATGGTGGTGACGCCTCCGGAGGGGCCCCCGGCGGGGTCCGAGGCGAGGGCCGGCGGGGGGAGCAGGAGGAGGGAGCCGGTGGCGACGGTGGTGGCGGCGAGCAGAGCGAGGCGCATGAAAGGGATATTGGGGGCAAACCGTTTCTGACGCCATGTCGGTTCCGCCGGGCGGCCGCCTCTCCCCCGCCGGACGGGGAGGTCGTAGGCTGGACCGCACCATGACTGCGCCATTCGCTGCCGACGCCCGCACCCCCGCTGAGCTGCTGCACGCATACCTGCGCCCGGGGGCCCTCGACGCGGACCCGACCCGTCCACTGGTCACGTTCTACGACGACGCGACCGGCGAGCGGGTGGAGCTCTCCGCCAAGACCTTCGACAACTGGGTCGCCAAGACCGCCAACCTGCTCCAGGACGAGCTGAACGCCGGTCCGGAGGACCGGGCCGCGCTGCTCCTGCCCGCCCACTGGCAGACCGCCGTCTGGCTGCTGGCCTGCTGGTCGGTGGGCGTGGTCGCGGTGCCCGGCGGCGCTCCGGCCGACGCCGATCTGGTGGTGAGCGGCCCGGACGGGCTGGACTCCGCCAAGGACTGCTCCGGCGAACGGGTGGCGCTCGCGCTGCGTCCGCTCGGCGGACGGTTCCCGGCCCGGCCGGACGGCTTCCTGGACTACGCCGCCGAGGTGCCGGGGCAGGGCGACCGGTTCGCCCCGTACTCGCCGGTGCACCCGCAGGCGATGGCGCTGGAGACCGTGGTGGAGGACGGCCTGCCGCTGAAGCTGACGGGGGAACAGACCGTGGCGCTGGCCCGGGAGGGCGCGGCCCGGCTCGGGCTGGACACCTCCAGCCGGGTGCTCAGCACGCTCTCGTACGACGACTGGGCCGGGCTGGAGGCCGGGCTGCTGGCCCCGCTGGCGGCCGGCGCCTCGGTGGTGCTCTGCCGGAACTCGGACGGGCTGACCGAGGAGCAGTGGGCGAAGCGGATCGAATCCGAACGAGTGACTCTGCGTCTGGGCTGATCCGCCCGGTACGGCGACCGGGTAGGAATCCCGGTCATGTCCGAGGACGATGACCAGAGCGTGCGCCCCCCGACCGTCCGCGGCGGGGGGCGCCGCCGCATCCTGCTGATCCTCTCCGGGGTGCTGGCGCTGCTGCTGGTCGCCGGGGGCGTGGTGGCCTGGATCGGCTACCGGAAGCTGGACGGCAACATCGGGACCGACAGCGCGACCGGGCGGCTGCTGCGGCAGGACGAGTCGGAGCGCCCGGAGCGCGGGCCGCAGCAGGCCAGGAACATCCTGCTGATCGGCAGCGACGACCGCAGCGGGGCCAACGGCGAGTACGGCTTCGCGGGCGGGCAGCGCTCGGACACCACGATCCTGCTGCACCTGTCGGCGGACGGGGAGCACGCCACCGCGGTCTCCATCCCCCGGGACGCGATGGTCCGGGTGCCGGCCTGCGAGCTCCCGGACGGGACCCGCTCGACGCCCCGGTTCGTCCAGTTCAACTGGGCCTTCGAGCTGGGTGGTCCGGCCTGCACGATCCGTACGGTGGAGCGGCTCAGCGGCATCCGGATCGACCACCACCTGATCCTGGACTTCACCGGCTTCAAGAAGATGGTGGACGCGGTCGACGGGGTGGAGGTCTGCGTGCCGCGGGCGATCCACGACCGCAACGCCAAGCTGGACCTGCCGGCCGGGCGCCAGGTGCTGGGCGGGGAGCAGGCGCTGGGGTACGTCCGGGCCCGGGAGACCATCGGGGACGGCAGCGACACCCAGCGGATGGGGCGTCAGCAGGAGTTCCTGGCCTCGCTGGTGCGCAAGGTGCAGTCCACCGGGGTGCTGCTCAACCCGACCCGGCTCTGGCCGCTGCTGAACGCCGCCACCGGGGCGGTCACCGCCGACGAGGGGCTGAGCCGGCTGGGCGCGCTCTACGACCTGGCCCAGGACCTGCGCTCGATGCCGGCCTCCAACGTGGTCTTCCTGACCACCCCGCGCCGCCCGTACCCGGGGAACTGGGACCGGGACCAGCTGGTCCAGCCGGACACCGACCAGCTGTTCGCCGCGCTGCGGTCCGACCGCTCGGTGAGCGTGCGGGCCTACCAGGTGAGCGCCTCGCCCTCGGCCACCCTGCTGGCCGACGGGGCGCCCTCGCCGTTGCTCCGCGACCCCTCGGTGGACGGCTCCACGGCGCACGAGCCCCCGCCGGGCGCCTCCGCGAGTCCCCTCCCGGACGACCTGGGCGGCTGGACCCCGTCCGCCGGACCGACCACCCTGCCGACCGCCGACCCGACCCTGGAGGGCCGGACCGCGGACCAGGAGGCCTGCTCGATGCACTGACCGCGGGCGGTCGCGGAGGGGTCGGCCGGGGCCCGACGGGGCGTGAACTTTGACCGTTTTCATGGTGTTTGACCGCCGTGGCAACGGTCACAGTACGACCGGATCATGGCCGGAGCTCGTCTAGGGTGTCCGGGGTGAACAGCGGAAACCGGCACGACGGACACCTCGCGGACCAGGCCCCGGCCGCCGTGGACCCGGCCGACCAGTGGGTGCTCGACCCGGCCACCGGGGAGTTCCGACTGGACCTGGACGCCACCCCTCCCCCGGCCCCGGCCACCGTGCCCCGGCCCCGGGCCGCCCGGTCCGCGGCCGCCCCGCCGACCGGCGGGCGGGCCTCGCGCCGCCAGTCCGGCGGCGGGCGCCGACGGGCCGTCAAGTGGACGGCCGGGGTGGCCGCGCTGGTGCTGGTGGCCGGCTGCGGCGGGGCGCTCTACGCCTACCAGCGCCTCAACGGCAACATCTCCTCGGTGAACGTCCAGGTCGGCCCGGACTCCGAGCGCCCGCAGGCCGCGGCCGGGGCGATGAACATCCTGGTGATCGGCACCGACAGCCGCAAGGGCCTGGGCCGCGAGTACGGCGACGAGGGCAGCCCCGGCCACGCCGACACCACCCTGCTGATGCACGTGGCCAAGGACCGCAGCAACGCGACGGTGATGAGCATCCCGCGCGACCTGATGGTCACCATCCCGGAGTGCGAGACCGGCGACAAGAAGATCCCTGGCACCGCCAAGACGCTGTTCAACGAGAGCCTCGGGCAGGAGGGCCGCGACCCGGGCTGCACCTGGCGGACCGTCGAGAAGATGACCGACATCCGGATCGACCACTTCCTGATGGTGGACTTCGAGGCCGTGAAGACCCTCTCCACCGCCGTCGGCGGGGTGGAGGTCTGCGTGGCCAAGGACATCAACGACTCGGGCTCGCACCTGAAGCTGACCAAGGGCCGGCACGTGGTCCAGGGCGAGGACGCGCTCGCCTTCGTCCGCACCCGGCACGCCGTCGGCCAGGGCAGCGACCTGTCCCGGATCGAGCTCCAGCAGCAGTTCCTGAGCTCGATGATCCGCAAGATGAAGAGCGGCGACACCCTGACCAGCCCGACCAAGCTGTTCAACCTGGCCGACGCCGCCACCAAGGCGCTCACCGTGGACCCCGGCCTGAAGAGCGTGGACAAGCTCAAGGACCTCGCGCTGGACCTCTCCAAGGTGGACACCAAGCACATCACCTTCGCCACCGTGCCGGTGCTGGACGACCCGAAGAACAAGGGCCGGGTCATCCTCAACGACAAGCCCGCCGCGCAGCTGTTCGCGATGATCGCGGCCGATCGTTCGCTGACCGAGGTGGCCGGCGCCCCCTCGGCCGACCCGTCGCCGGCCCAGCCGAGCGCCCAGCCCACCGCCCCGCCCGCCGCCGCGGTGGACGCGGCCGCCGTCCGGGTCACCGTGCGGAACGGCTCCGGCACCCCCGGGCAGGCCGGAAAGGCCGTCACCACCCTGAAGGGGAAGGGCTTCGCGCAGGCCGGCACCGGCAAGGACACCGCCACCGCCGCGACCACCACGGTCTCCTACCCGAAGGGCCGGGCCGAGCAGGCCGCCGCCCTGGCCGCGGCGCTCGGGCTGCCGGCCGAGGCGGTCAAGGAGAGCAGCGCGATCGCCGCCGGGGAGCCGCTGCTGCTGGTGCTCGGCAAGGACGCCGCCGAGCTCGGCAAGCCCGCCGTACCGGTGCCGGCCGAGGCGCCCAAGGACCTCCAGCGGGTGCAGGCGGACGACGCCGACGTGTGCGCCAAGTGAGCCCGGATGGCCAAACTCACAGTCGCACAATCGTTCTGACTGTGTAACAGATCCGCGATGTCCGTGACGGCGTCGGGTAGGTTCCGAACAGGTGGCCTACGGGGGGCTGCTCGGGACGAGTGGTGGTGTCACCGATGACGAACGTCCGGACGAGGCCGTCCGAGGGGCGCGCCGCCGCCCGTCAGGCCGCGAAACAGGAGCGGGGCGGACGGCGCCGAATACTGCGGTGGCTGGCCCTGGGCCTGGCGTTCCTGCTGCTGGCCGCCTGCGGCGGCGGTTACTGGTACTACCAGCACCTGAACGCCAACTTCCAGGCCGGCGAGCGGAACCTGAGCGACGCCTCCGGGGCGAGGACCGCCCCCAACGCGGCCGGCCAGACCCCGATCAACATCCTGATGATCGGCACCGACAACCGCGGCTCGGCCAAGAACATCGCCCTCGGCGGCTCGGCCGACGACGCCGGGCGGCCCGGACTGGCCGACGTCCAGATGCTGCTGCACGTCTCCGCCGACCGCTCCAACGCCTCGCTGATATCCATCCCCCGCGACACCCTGGTGACCATCCCGGCCTGCCGCAGCGAGGACGGGAAGACCACCAAGCCCTCGGCCCGCCGGGCGATGATCAACGAGGCACTGGCCCGCGGCGGCCCCGGCTGCCTGCTCGGCACCTGGCAGGCCATCACCGGCCTGTACGTCGACCACTACATGATGATCGACTTCGCCGGTGTGGTGGACATGGCCGACGCCGTCGGCGGCGTCCCGGTCTGCGTCAACATGAACCTCTACGACCGGTACCGCAAGGGCCACGGCGGCACCGACCTCAAGCTCGCCAAGGGCACCCACCGGATCCAGGGCGAGCAGGCGCTGCAGTGGCTGCGCACCCGCGACGCCTGGGGCGACGACATCGGCCGGACCAAGGCCCAGCACATGTACCTCTCCTCGATGATCCGCGAGCTGAAGTCCAAGGGGACGCTCACCGACCCGGCCGGTCTGCTGAAGCTGGCCGAGACCGCCTCGCGCTCGATCAGCCTGGACAAGGACCTGGCCGACGTGAAGGCCCTGATCGACCTCGGCACCGACCTGCGCAAGGTGCCGACCGAGCGGATCACCACCCTCACCGTGCCGACCGTGACGGCCACCAGCGACGAGAACCGGCTGGAGCTCAAGGAGCCCGACACCAAGCAGATCTGGGACATGCTGCTGGCCGACCGTCCGCTGGACGACAAGGGCCCGGCCCCCACCGCCTCCCCCGCCGCGCAGCCCTCGCCCTCCCCCACGCCCTCCCCGTCCGCGAGCACGGTGACCCCGTCCGCCGTGGCGGTCACCGTGCAGAACTCCTCCGGGGTGGAGCGCCGGGCCGGCGACCTCAGGGCGGCACTGGTCGCCAAGGGCTTCACCAAGGCCTCGACCACCGCCAACGGGACGGCCCGCAAGACCACCCAGCTCGAGTACGCCCCCGAGCAGTCGGCCCAGGCCCAGGCCGTGGCCGCCGCCCTCGGACTGCCCCGCACCGCCCTGCACGAGGGCACCGCCAAGAGCGACCTGGTGCTCTCGGTCGGCGCCGACTGGCCGAGCGGCACCACCTTCCCGGTGACCGCCCCGCCGACCCAGCTGCCCAAGTCGGCCGAGGCCGTCACCGCCGACAACGACAAGAACTGCATGGACGTCAACCCGCAGGGCGGGCTCTACACCTTCTGAGCGGCGGCCTCACGCGTCCTCGCGGAGCACGCCCTCGGTCTCGGTGTAGCGCTCGCCGGTCCGGGGGCACCGCCAGCTGCCGGGGGCGGTCTCGGTGAGCGGCTCGCCGGCCCGGCCGACCCACTTGAGGCGGCGGGCCGGGACGCCGGCCACCAGGGCGAAGTCCGGGACGTCCCGGTGCACCACGGCACCGGCCGCGACCAGGGCCCAGCGGCCGACCGTCACCCCGGGGGTGATCACCGCGCGGGCGCCGACGGAGCAGCCCTGACGGAGCGTCACCCCCTGGGCGTGCCAGTCGTCCCCGCGCTTGAGCTTGCCGTCCGGGTCCACCGAGCGCGGGTACACGTCGTTGGTGAGCACCGCCGCCGGGCCGACGAAGACGCCGTCCTCCAGGACGGCGGGCTCGTAGACCAGGGCGTGGTTCTGCAGCTTGACCCGGTCACCGATCACCACCCCGGGGCCGACGTACGCGCCGCGCCCGATGATGCACTCGGCCCCGATCACCGCGTCCTCGCGGACCTGGGCCAGGTGCCAGACCGTACTGCCCTCGCCGATCCGCGCCCGCTCGTCGACGTCGGCGCTCTCCACCACTCGCACTGGGTTCCCCATGGCGCCGAACATAGCGTCACGGGGCCCTGGCGCGGGGCCGGTTGGTACGGATGGTCCGGCTGCGGCGAACGGGTGCATGAACGTTTCGGCGGAAGGGCCCGCGTACGGCGTACCCGCCCGGCGCGTCCTGCTTCCGTGCTCCCGCGGCGCGCCTACCATCCGAGGGTGCCGCCGACTGCCGCCCGCCCCGGGAACGACCACCAGCGCACCCCGCCGGTGCGCCGCCGGTGGGGCCGCTGGCTGGCGGCCGCCGTCTCGTTCGCCGTCCTGGCCACCGCCTGCGGCGGACGGACCCTGCTGGCCGGGGTCGGGGACGCGATCGGCCGGGTGGACGCCTTCGGCAACGCCGGGGACCGGCCGCCCGACGACGGGGTGACCACCTTCCTGGTGGCCGGCACCGACGACCGGGAGGGCATCCCCGCCTCCACCCTCAAGGGCCTGCTGCACGCCGGCGGCGAGTCCTGCCACTGCACCGACACCCTGA
This sequence comes from Kitasatospora sp. NPDC051853, assembly GCF_044452665.1. Taxonomy (NCBI): domain Bacteria; kingdom Bacillati; phylum Actinomycetota; class Actinomycetes; order Kitasatosporales; family Streptomycetaceae; genus Kitasatospora; species Kitasatospora sp. NPDC051853. Next base: position 30,938 of record NZ_JBITBY010000010.1, read on the forward strand.
TGGTCGTCCAGCTGGCCGAGCACGGCGGCCGGGCCAGCGTGGTGTCGATCCCGCGCGACTCCTACGTGGTGATCCCCGCCCACCGCGACCTGGCCACCGGCCGGGAGGTCCCCGAGGGCCACGGCAAGGTCAACGCCGCCTACGGGATGGGCGGCCCCGCCCTCACCGTCCGCACCGTGGAGCGCAACACCGGCCTGCGGATCGACCACTACCTCCAGGTCGACTTCCTCTCCTTCGTCTCCACCGTGGACGCGCTCGGCGGCGTCGAGGTCTGCACCGCCAAGCCCCTGAAGGACCAGTACTCCGGGCTGGACCTCCCGGCCGGGACGACCCGGCTGGACGGGGCCGGAGCGCTCAAGTACGTCCGGGCGCGGCACGTGGACGGCAGCTCCGACCTGGGGCGGATGCAGCGTCAGCAGAAGTTCCTGGCCCAGCTGTTGCGGCAGGCCACCGGCAGCGGGACGCTGCTCAACCCGGTGAAGCTCACCCGGGTGACGGAGACGGTGCTGCGGTCGGTCAAGGCCGACCAGGACCTGTCGAGTGCGGACCTGGTGGCGCTGGCGACGCAGCTCAAGGACCTCTCGCCGGCCACCGCGGACTTCGCGACGGTCCCGCTCAAGGACGTCAACCACCAGGTGGAGGGGTGGGGTTCGACGGTGCTCTGGGACCCGGCGGGGGCGAAGGCCCTGTTCGACGCCGTCCGGGGCGGGCGGGCGCTGACCGAGCGGGCGGCGGCGCCGTCGGTCGCGGCGGCCGCGGCGGCCGCTCCCGGGGCGGTGCCGCCCGGGCAGATCCGGATCCAGGTGCTCAACGGGGCCGGGACGGCGGGGCTCGGCGCGCGGGTGGACGGGGACCTGCGGAAGGCCGGGTTCGCGACGACGGGGGCGCCCTCGAACGCGGGTGGGGGGAGTGCGGTGCGGACGGTCGTGCGGTACGACCCCCGGTGGGACGAGTCGGTGAAGACGCTGGCCGCCGCCCTGCCGTACGCGGAGCTGGTCCAGGCGCCGGGGCTCGGGGCCACCATGCAGGTCATCGCGGGGTCCGACTACACGGGCGCGCTGCCGGGCCAGGCCTCGCCCAGCGCGGCCGCCCCGTCCGCGACCGCGCCCGCCGTGACGGCCAGCACGGGCGCGGACATCAGCTGCCCCTGACGAACGTGGCTACGCCGCTGGGGGCGCGGGGAACTGCGCGAATCGGAAGGCGGCCCAGTGCTAGGTCGGGGCAGGCGAGCCAGTTGCGCGTGGTGCCGTTCCCCCGCGCGCAGTTCCTCGCGCCCCCGGCGGTGCAACCAGGTACGACTTCGCGCCGGGGGGAGCACGTACGTCAGGTGAGCCAGACGGTGACCGTGGTGAGGAGGTAGGCGGTCAGGGAGAGGCGGTTGACGAGGTGTTCGGGGAAGTGGTCGGGGGTGTCGGTGGTGGGGCGGGCGGTGGGTTCGTGGGCGGCGCGGGTGACGGCGGTGGCGAGGGCGTGGGGGTCGTAGTCGCCGAGGCCGAGCCATTCGACGGCGCGGTGGCCGATGCGGAGTTCCTGCTCGTCGCTGGTGCGGACCGTGACGCGGCCGTTCTCCGCGGTGGCCCCCGCGATCTCCGGCCAGGCGGTCCGACGCCTCGTCAGGCCGGTGCTGGTCACCAGGGCGTCGCGGTCGAAGCGGGCCTGCCAGCCGAGGGCGGCCACCACGCCGGTGATGGTGAACCCGCCGAAGAGCAGGGGCTGGAGCAGGCCGGTCCACCAGCCGTCGGCGGAGCGGGAGACCACCACCGCGCCGAGGACCAGGGCGGCGGCCGGGCCGACCGCCAGCCGGAGGCGGGCGGGCATGCCCTGGTCCTGCGTCAGGCGCGGGGCGGTGGGTCGCGGGCGGCGGAGTACCTTCACCTGCGGGGTGCAGACCACGGCGATCCAGTCGAGGTCGAGCTCGCCCTCCCGGTCGTCCTGGTGGGTCCAGCGGCGCACCAGGACGGGGGCCGACGCACCGTCGGGTCCTTGGTAGAGCAGGGCCGTCTGCGGTCCCAGGACGCGGTCCTCCTCGCCGTCCCAGCTGACGGTGAAGTCACCGAGCGGCACCCAGGCGGTGCCGTTCCAGCCGAGGTACTGCCGGGTGGAGAGCCGCCAGAGCGGGCCGCCGTCCTCGGGGCCGACCACCTCCTCGTCCCCGTCCGGGTGGTGCACCACCCGGAGGACGGGGGCGCCGGGGGCGGCGAGGTCGCGGATCAGGCGGACGCTGCGGGCGGAGGAGCCGAGCACGACCAGGCCGAGGCTGCCGAGCACCGTCGCCGCCATCAGCCAGACGGTGGGGTCGTAGGCGTCGCCGGCGGGGCGGACCCAGCCGTCGCGGTCGGCCAGCAGCGGGAGGGTGTCGCCCGGCTTCGGGTACGCGTCCCAGTAGACCTCCACCTCGGCGGTGCGGGGGCGGTCGTCGCCGGGCAGCCGGTACTCGACCTCGGTGTCGCCGAGTTCGTCCGAGGAGAGCACCCGGCCGGGAACGGCCTCGGCCCGGGCGGCCCGGGCGTCGCTCTCCTCCTGGCGGTCCAGTCCGGTGAGCACCGAGACGGTGGCCAGGCCGAGCAGCAGACCGCCGAGGACCAGCCGGACCACCGGCCGGGGCGGGGTGGGGGCCGGGGCGCCCGCCAGGGTCCAGGGGTAGGGGTGCTGACCGCCCATCAGGTCGGCCAGCCGCTGCCGGGCGGCCCGGCGGCCGGCGCCGGCCCGGGCCAGCACCACCAGGAGGGCGGCCTGGGCGGCCAGCGCGGTCCAGCGGCTGACCTGGTCCGGCAGGCCGTCCGGGACGTACCAGACCAGCGGGAGCAGGGCGGCCGGGATCAGCACCACGCCGCGGGGCCGGGCGAGCAGCGCGACGGCCTCGGCCAGCAGGGCGGCGGCGACCGCGCCCTCCGCCCAGCTCTGCCCGCACGGGTGGGCCGGGCCGCAGAGCAGCGGCGTCCGGGCGGCCTGACCCATCGCCACCACGCAGACCAGCAGCGGCACCACGCACAGCCAGCGGCTGTCCCACCGCTGGGCGGTCCGGGCGGCCAGCCACTGCTCGGCGAGGGTGTCGGTCAGGGGCGGCGGTGCGGCGGGGAGCGGCGGTGCGGGATGGAACATGGGCCCGATGGTCCCATCCGCCCCTCGGCGGCCCGCCCACCGGGTGCGGCGCGGGGCCCCGGGGCTGCGGGCCTCAGGGCTGCGGGATGCGGGGCGCCGGGGTGCGCAGGCCGATGCGGCGGGCTGGGGCGCCGGCCCAGATCTCGTTGGGGCCGGTGGAGGTGGTGAGCACCGCGTTGGCGCCGACGATGGTGCCCGCGCCGACGGTGAGGACGCCGCGCTTGCAGACGATCTTCGCACCGGCGCAGACCATCACGCCGTCCTCCAGCACCACCCGCTCCATCGCGCTGCGCTCCTGCGGCACCCAGGGGTCGGCCCGGCCGATGGTGACGCCGTTGTAGAGCGTCACGTCGGCGCCGAGGGTGGTGTACGGGTGCAGCACGGTGCCGAAGCCGCGGTGGTAGACCTTCAGACCGGGGCCGATCTCGACGGGGGCGGGGACTTCGACGCCGTACAGCGCCAGGATCTCCTGGACCAGACGGCCGAGGAGGCGGCTGCGGCGGTGGGCGATGAGGGTGGTCACCAGTGACATGGAGCCCATTGTGGACCGGCGGTGACGGTGCGTGAGGTGAGGCGCGGTCAGGAGTTCGGGACGGGCCGGTCGTTCTGGATCGCCTCGAACAGGCGCTTGGAGGCCTGCGGGGCCCAGAGGATCGAGGAGCCGGCCGGGGTCTGGTAATTCTGGTCGGCGATCGGGACGGTGAGCGCGGTGCCGCCGGAGCCGGAGACCTGGTCCATCTGCCGGGCGAAGCGGGCCAGGGTCCAGAGCGAGGAGCCCTGGTCCACCGTCAGGGCGTCCAGGGTGGCGCTCAGGAACGGGTAGAGGACGAAGGGGTTCAGCAGGGTGGCGGGGCTGAGCACCTCGGAGGCCAGCGCCTTGAGGAAGGCCTGCTGGTTGCCGATCCGGCTGAGGTCGGAGTCGGGCAGCGAGTACCGGGTGCGGACCAGCGCCAGGGCCTGGGTGCCGTTCAGGTCCTGACAGCCCGCCGGGAGGTCGGCCCCCGACTTGGCGTCCTTCACCGGCTCGTCCAGGCACATCTCGACCCCGCCGAGGGAGTCCACGATGTCGACGATGCCGGTGAAGCCGACCTCGACGTAGTGGTCGATCCGGATGCCGGTGGTGGACTCCACGGTGCGCACCAGCAGGGCGGGGCCGCCGAGGGCGAAGGCCGCGTTGATCTTGTTCTTGCCGTGCCCGGGGATCGCGACGTAGCTGTCCCGCGGGATGCTCATCAGCACCGGGCCGTTGTCGCCCTGGTGCAGCACCATGACGGTGTCGGTGTTGGTGCCGGACTCGCCGCCGACGTGCAGGTCGCGCTGCTGCTGGGGGGTCAGGCCGGCCCGGCTGTCCGAGCCGACCAGCAGCCAGTTGGTGCCGGGGCCGTTGCCCGGGCGGCCGTCCCAGTCGGTGACGGCGTCCACGTGCCGCAGCCGCCCGTCGGCCCACAGGTACGTCCCGAGCGCGGTGCCGACCAGGGCGAGCAGCAGCAGGCCCACCGTCCACCTGACGATGCGCCACCGGTTCCGTCCGCCACCGCTGTTGCTGATGTCACCGCCCATTCCCCGAGTGTCGCGCCCGGGCCCGCCGGGGCGGGCGCGACACCCCCGCCGGGGCTACTTGAACTCGGGGATCTTGGTGTCGTTCTTGAAGGCGTCGAAGAGCTGCTTCGACTTGGCGTCGTCCCACTTCACCGCGGACTCGCCGGTCTTGGTCCGGAAGTCCGGGTTGGAGATCGGCACGGTGATCGACCGGCCCTCGCCCCCGGTCACCGCGCGCATGGCCAGGAAGAGCGAGCCGATGTCGCCGAGGCCGGCGTCCTCGTCCACGATCAGGGTGCCCAGGCCCGCGCTGACCATCGGGTAGAAGGTGAACGGGTTGAGCACGGTGCCGGGCGAGGCGGCCTGGTGGGCCAGCGCGGCCAGGAACTTCTGCTGGTTGCGCATCCGGCCCAGGTCCTGGTCGGCCATCTGGTGGCGCTGGCGGACGAAGGCCAGGGCCTGACTGCCGCTCAGGGTCTGGGTGCCGGCCTTGAGGTCGAGGCCCGAGTCGCGGTCCTTGATGTCCTTGTCGATCTTCATCTCGACGCCGCCGACCGCGTCCACCAGGCCGACGAAGCCGGCGAAGCCGATCTCGGCGTAGTGGTCGATCCGCAGGCCGGTGTTGGCCTCCACGGTCTGCACCAGCAGGCGGCCGCCGCCGCCGTTGAAGGCCGCGTTGATCTTCGAGGTGGTGGCCGGGACGGTCTTGCCGTTGCCATTGGTGTTGGGGTGCTCGGGGATGTTGACCCAGGAGTCGCGCGGGATGCTCATCAGGGTGTTCCCGTTGTCCCCGATGTGCAGCAGCATCATCGAGTCGCTGCGCTTGCCGACCGCCGAGCCGGTGTGCAGCGCGTCCTCCTGGGCGTCGCTGAGGCCCTGTCTGCTGTCGGAGCCGACGATCAGCCAGTTGGTGCCCTTGCCGGCCGGCGGGCGGCCCTTGTAGTCGGCCAGCACGTTCTCGTGGTTGAGCTTGGAGTCGGCCCAGAAGTAGGTGCCGGTCGCGGTCAGCAGCAGCGCGGCCAGGGTGGCGTAGACGCCCACCTTGATCTTGCGCTTGCGCGGCCAGGCGGAGTTGGACGGCCGGGCCGGGCGGGGCGTGCCCGGGGCACCGGGGGTGCCCGGCCCGGGCGGTATCGGCGCGCCGGGGCCCGCGGGCGAGGCGGCGGGCACGTCCGGGGCGGGCGGGGTGTAGGCGGGGGTCGGGGCGCCGGGGCCGCGCGGGTTGAGCGAGGCCGGCAGCTGCCCGCGGTCCGCCTGCCGCGGCACGGGCTGCGGGGCCGGGCGGCTCTGGCCCGGCTTGAGCGGCTTCGGCGCGTTGGGACCGCGCGGGTTCAGCCCGGCGGGGAGCGTCGGCTCCTCGGGGTACGGGGCGCTCTCGCCCGGGGTGCTCCCGTTCTGGGCGCGGTACGGGTTCGGCTCGCCCTCGGAGCCGTAGCCGCCCGGCGAGCCGCCGTACCCGTTGCCGCCGCCCTGGCGGCCCTCCTGCCACGTGTTCATGGGGGGAAGGATGCCCGAAACCCGGGCCGGTCAGTACGGCGGGGCCACCCCTGGGCCCCCTTGTATCCGTTTTGATGCACGCCGCGGACGGCCCGGGGGCATGGTCACCGACCGGACGGACACCTGGCCACGGACCGGACCGACCTTGACCCCTCCGAAGGGCCCGTGGTCCCATGAAACGCATGGAGCAGCAGAGGATTCTCACGCGGAGGCGGCACGTCGACCTGCTGCGCGTGGCCTGCTCCCTGTGTAGTGGCTGACCGCTCGCCACCCTTCTCCCCGTTTCTCCGCGCTCCGCCGCGCGTTCAGCCCTGCCGCTTCCACGCCCCGAGGTGTCCCCATGGCCACTGTCCTGTCCGTCTCCGGTTCCCCGTCACCGACCTCCCGCACCACCCGCCTGCTCCGCCACGTGGTGGACGCCCGGCTGGCCGAGCACGGCCACCGGGTGGTCGAGCTGGACGCCCGCGCACTGCCGGCCGCCGCACTGCTCTCGGCTGACTTCTCGGACCCCCAACTCATCGAGGCGGCACGGCTGTTCGCCGAGGCGGACGGCGTGGTGATAGGCACCCCGGTGTACAAGGCGGCCTACTCGGGGCTGCTGAAGGCACTGCTGGACGTGCTGCCGCAGCACGGGCTGGCCGGCAAGACCGTGCTCCCGCTGGCCACCGGCGGCTCCACCGCGCACGTGCTCGCGGTGGACTACGCCCTGCGGCCGGTGCTCTCCTCCATGGGGGCGGGCCACATCACCCAGGGCTGGTTCCTGCTGGACCGTCAGGTCGGCGCGGCGGCCGACGGGTCCACCGTGCTCGACCCGGAGGCGGCCGCCCAGCTCACCCCGGTGGTGGACGCCTTCGCGGCCGCGCTGGAGCGCCACCGGGTGCCCGCGATGGCCTGCTGACCCTGACCTCGCGTCCCTGAGAAGGTGCCCGAAAACCCCTAGGGGAACCGGGGGGTAGCCCGTACATCGAGAGTTGGGCGGCTTCCTCCCGGCGGATGACGATCCGTTCGGGCGCCGCTCCTAACGTGGTTCTTACCTCGCCGGTCAGGCCGCCCCAAGGCCCCGAAGAGCGGGGACACGGGTGGACCACGACCTCAGGAGTATCCAGTGACGACGGCAGCGAACGCCGTGCAGGACCCGCAGCTCTCGGGCGGCAACGCCGCCATCGCCGCGGCAGCGCGGCAGGTGACCAAGGCGTACGGGGACGGGGAGACCCGGGTCACCGCGCTCGACGCCGTCGACGTGGACATCCACCGCGGACGGTTCACCGCGATCATGGGCCCCTCCGGCTCCGGCAAGTCGACCCTGATGCACTGCCTGGCCGGGCTGGACACCGTCTCCGAGGGGCGGATCTGGATCGGCGACAGCGAGATCACCGGCCTGAAGGACAAGCACCTCACCCGGCTCCGCCGGGACAAGATCGGCTTCATCTTCCAGGCCTTCAACCTGCTCCCCACGCTCAACGCGCTGGAGAACATCACGCTGCCGATGGACATCGCCGGCCGCAAGCCCGACAAGGCCTGGCTCGACCAGGTGGTCGCCACCGTCGGCCTGGCCGACCGGCTCAAGCACCGCCCGACCCAGCTCTCCGGCGGCCAGCAGCAGCGCGTCGCGGTGGCCCGGGCGCTGGCCGCCCGCCCCGAGATCATCTTCGGCGACGAGCCGACCGGCAACCTCGACTCCCGCTCCGGCGCCGAGGTGCTCACCTTCCTCCGCCGCTCGGTGGACGAGCTGGGCCAGACCATCGTCATGGTGACCCACGACCCGGTCGCCGCCTCCTACGCGGACCGCGTGCTGTTCCTCGCCGACGGCCGGATCGTCGACGAGATGTACGCCCCGACCGCCGACTCCGTCCTCGAGCGCATGCGCCGCTTCGACGGCAAGCGCACCAGCTGAGACGGGATCAGAATCCGATGCTGCTCAAGACCTCCCTACGGAGCTTCTTCGCCCACAAGGGGCGGATGGCGCTCTCCCTGATCGCTGTGGTCCTCTCGGTCGCGTTCGTCTCCGGCACCCTGGTGTTCTCCAACACCGCGACCGCCACCTTCGACAAGCTCTTCGCCACCACCGCCTCCAGCCTCTCCGTCCGCCCGGCCGCGCCGGACGAGGACGGTGACGGCGAGGGGATGATCGGCGAGAAGGCCCGCACCGTCCCGGTCGACGTCCAGGCCAAGGTCGCCGCCCTGCCGGGCGTCAAGTCCGCGCGCGGCGAGGTCAATTCGCAGAGCGCGGTGCTGGTCGACCCGGCCACCAACAAGTTGGTCGGCCCGACCTCCGGCGCCCCGACCATCACCGGCTCCTGGCACGACGACCAGGTGATGCTGAAGATCACCTCGGGCAAGGCCCCGGTCGGCCCCGAGCAGATCGTGCTGGACGCCGACACCGCCTCGAAGGCCAAGCTCGGCCTCGGCTCCAAACTCCGGTTGATAGCCGCCACCGGCAACCACGACTTCACCATCTCCGCCATCGCCACCTTCCAGACCACCAACCCCGGTGCGGCGCTGGCCTTCATGGACGTGCCCACCGCGCAGAAGGTGCTGCTCGGTGCGACCGCCTTCACCTCGGTCGAGGTGACCGGTGACGGCTCGAAGACCGACGCGCAGCTGAAGAGCGCCGCGCTCGGCGCACTCGGCAGCGGCTACGAGGCCTTCACCGCCGAGGAACAGAAGGCCCAGGGCAAGAAGGACATGGGCTTCCTGGACTTCATGAAGTACGCCATGCTCGGCTTCGCCGGGATCTCGCTGCTGGTCGGCGGCTTCCTGATCATCAACACCTTCTCGATGCTGGTCGCCCAGCGCACCCGCGAGATCGGCCTGATGCGGGCCATCGGCGGCAGCCGCAGCCAGGTCAACCGTTCGGTGCTGGTCGAGGCGCTGATCCTCGGCGTGCTCGGCTCCACCCTCGGTCTGCTGGCCGGGATCGGTCTGGCCATGGGCCTGATCCAGCTGATGAAGGCCGCCGGGATGAACCTCTCGTCGGCCGAGCTGGAGATCGGCGCCAGCGTGCCGATCGCCTCGTACCTGGTCGGCGTGGTGATCACCGTGCTGGCCGCCTGGATCCCGGCCCGCCGGGCCTCCAAGATCTCCCCGATGGCCGCACTGCGCGACCACGGCACCCCCACCGAGCCCAAGGCCAACCGGATCCGGGCCGCCATCGGCATCGTGCTCACCGCCGGCGGCGCCGCCCTGCTGGCCGCAGCCGCGGGCGCCTCCGCCGCCGGGACCGGGGGCATGCTCCTGGGCGGCGGCGTGGTGCTGACCCTGGTCGGCCTGGTCGTGGTCGGCCCGCTGCTCGCCACCTTCGTGGTCCGGGTGCTCGGTGCGGTACTGCCCGCGTTGTTCGGCCCGTCCGGCAAGCTGGCCCAGCGCAACGCCACCCGCAACCCGCGCCGCACCGGCGCCACCGCCGCCGCGCTGATGATCGGCCTCGCGCTGGTCACCGGGGCCTCGGTGGTCACCTCCTCGATGGTCACCTCGGCGAACGACCAGCTCGACAGCTCGGTCGGCGCCGACTACATCGTGGCCGGCCAGGCCGCGGAGCTCACCCCGGCGATGGTCCAGGCGATCGAGCGGACGCCCGGGCTCAAGGAGCTGACGCTCCAGAAGAACGTCGAGGCCAAGCTCACCACTCCCGACGGCAAGCGGACCAGCGAGCACCTGGCCGCGGCCTCGTCCTCCTTCATCAGGAACTTCAAGTTCGAGGCCAAGGCCGGTACCCCTGAGGCGGGCTTCGCCCCCGGCGGGGTCGTGGTCGGCGAGGACTTCGCCAAGGAGCGCGGCCTCTCGATCGGTTCGAAGATCGCCGCCGACTACGGCCAGGGCCACACCCAGGAGCTCACCGTCGGCCTGATCGCCAAGGGCGGCAACGACATCCTGTCCGGCATCTTCCTCAACACCGAGACCGTCGCCAAGGTGATCCCGGCCGCCGAACTCCCGGCGGACCGGATGGCCTTCGCCAAGGCCGCCGACGGCGTCGACCCGGCGAAGTCGCTGGCCGCGCTGCAGGACTCGCTCAAGGAGTACCCGCAGCTGACCATCACCGACAAGGCCGGCTACAAGGACCTCGTGCAGAGCCAGGTCAACACCCTGCTCTACATGGTCTACGGCCTGCTCGGCCTGGCCATCGTGGTCGCCGTGCTCGGTGTGGTGAACACCCTCGCGCTCTCGGTGGTCGAGCGCACCCGCGAGATCGGCCTGCTGCGCGCCATCGGCCTGTCGCGCCGTCAGCTCCGCCGGATGATCCGCCTGGAGTCCGTGGTGATCGCCGTCTTCGGCGCCCTCCTCGGCACCGGCCTCGGCCTCGGCTGGGGCGTCACCTCCCAGCAGGTGCTGGCCTCCCAGGGCCTCAACCTGCTGAACGTCCCGGTCGGCACCATCATCGGCATCCTGATCGCCTCGGCGGTCATCGGCCTGCTGGCCGCGCTCTTCCCGGCCTTCCGGGCCGGGCGGATGAACGTCCTGGCGGCCATCGCCACCGACTGACCTGACCGGACGTCACACGGAACGTCACACGGAACGACCGAGGGGCCGCCACGGGGGTGCGGCCCTTCGGTCGTTCTTCTCGCTAGCTGAGCGCGTCGCCGAAGAGGAAGTTGCCGACGTGGTCCGGGTCGGTGGAGGTGTAGAAGCCGCGGAAGGCCGAGAGCACCTCCGCCTCCGAGAGCACCCCGTCCCGGTCGGTGTCCAGCTTCTCGAAGGCGAACCGGGCGGCCGGCTCGCTCGACCCGAACGCCCGCTGGAAGTCCCAGAACTCCGCCGCCGAGATCCGGCCGTCGCCGTCCCGGTCCATCAGCCGGAAGACCGCGTGGGCGGCCGGCGCCAGCACGTCGTCGAAGGCCCCCGGCGCCTGCGCCAGCAGCCGCATCCCGGCCCGGTACTCGTGCTCCTGGATCTTGCGGTCCTTGTTGGTGTCCAGGTCCGCGACCAGCGCCTTCCACCAGCCCTGAGCCGCCGTCAGCATCGCGGTGGCCTCCGGGGAGTCGAAGGCCACCCCGGACGCGTCGATCATCCGCGAGGCCAGGCCCAGCACGTCCGTCGCGTCGATCACCCCGTCCTTGTCGAGGTCGGCCTGCCCGAAGCAGAGGTCGATCTTCCGGTCCAGCAGGTCCCGGCTGGCGGCGACGGTCATGACGGTTCCTCGTTCCGTGGGCACTCGGTGCCCGGCGAGCCTAGGGAGCCCCCGCCGCAGGGCGCAACAACGGGCGCCCCGGACGCGTGATTGGAAATCTCATCGCACCGGCGCCGGACCCCGTGACACCATCGCCGCCATGCTCCACCCCGCACCGCCCCTGCCCGACGCTCCCCCGCTCACCCCCGAGGCCGCCGCCCGCTGGCGCTCCGCCCGCACCGCCCACCGCTGGGACTCCCGCCGGCTGGGGCTGCTCCCGCTCGGGCTGATCCTCCTCCTGCTCGTGGTGCCCACCGGCCCCGAATTCGACGAAGCACCGCACTGGTACGCCTCGGTGGACGCGGTGGTCGCCGCCCTGCTGCTCCAGGCGCTGGCGCTGAGGGCCCGCCCGCGCGGACTCCCGCTCGCTGCCTACGCCCTGCTCCCCCTCCTCTGGTACGCCCCCGGCGCCCCGGACGGGGCCGCCCTCTGGGTCCTGCTGCTCGCCGAGGCGGCGCTGGCCGCCCTACTGACCGTCGCCGCCCTCGGTCGCCGCCGGGCCCGTCGGCAGCTGGCCGAACTGATGGGCCCCGAGGTCCCGTACCCGTGGACCCTGGCCGGACATCCCTCCCCCTTCGCCGATCACCCCTCCCCTCCCGCCGGACGCGTGGTCCTCGGCGCGGTGCTGCTCGCCGGGGCTGCGGCGCTCCAACTCGCCGACCCCACGGTGCTGGTGGTGACCGCCGGCCTGGCCGGGCTCGGCCTGGTCTGCCTGGCCTCCGCCGCCAAGGCGGTCCGCATCCGCCGTGCCCTCGTCCGACGGCCCGGGGCCCCGGCCCTGCGCGTCCTCTTCCAGCCGGGGTACGGCCCCCAGGCCGGCCCGCTCGCCGGCCCGCCCCTCTGGGAGCTGACACTCCATGAGGAGCACGTCTGGGAGGACGGCCGCTGGCTCCCCTGGCCCGGCACCACCGTCCCGGAGGACGACGAGGAGGAGGACGACTGCGACTGCGACGAGGCCGTGGACTACGGCCCGCCCGTCCCCGCCCTCCTCTACCAGGGCCCGGACGGCCCCCACGCCCAACTCCTGGTCCGCCCCCACCCAGCCACCGACGAGTGGTCCGCCTGGCTGGCCACCCCCGATGTCCGCCCCGGCAACGCCTGGTCCGCCCAAGCCGGCCGCTTCGAGCTCGCCACCACCGGACTGCTGCCGTACTGACGGCGGGTCAGTCCGGGGCGGGTCTCCGGAGGGCTCCGAGGTAGACGCCCGCGATGATCAGCGGGGTGCCGAGGAGGAGGGCGGCGGTGAGGGGTTCGTCGTCGAGCCAGGCGGAGAGGACGATCGTCGCCACGGGGACCAGGACGAAGATGTAGGCGGCCCGGGGGGCGCCCCAGCCCTTGATGACCAGCAGGTAGAGGACGAAGGTGAGGACGGAGCCGATCAGGACCAGGTAGCTGACGGCCCACCAGGTGGCGGGGCGGGTGGGGAGGGTCCAGGCGTCGCCGGCCAGGCGGGAGGCGGGGAAGAGGACGGCGGCCCCGGCGGTCATGCCGACGGCGTTGGTGGTGACGGGGTGGAGCGGGGGGAGGCGGTCGGCGAGCACGGCGGCCTCGGAGAAGCAGAGGACGGCGCCGAGGATCGCGAGCAGCGAGAGCACCGGGACGGCCCGGGAGAGTGAGGCCTGGGAGACCACCGCCACCCCGGCGGCCGCGAGCAGCGTGCCGAGCACGGCCCGCCCGCGCAGCCGCTCCCGGCCCTGGGCCGCGGCCAGCAGCAGGGTGACCAGCGGGACCAGGGCCAGGATGGTCTGGCCGAGCCCGGCGTGGACGCGCTGCAGCGCGTAGTAGGCGAGGCCGAAGGTGACGCCGAAGTTGAGCACCCCGAAGAGCACCGCCCCGGCCAGGGCCCGTCCGCGCGGCAGCGGCAGCCGCATCACCGCCATCACGACGAGCAGCACCACCGCGGCCGCCCCGAACCGGACCGCCGCGCCCCACAGCGGGTCCAGCTCCCGGTTGCTGAACCGGATGCCCACCGCGTTCCCCCCGGCGAACACGAAGCACCCCACGAAGCAGAGGAGCGGCACCCGCTCGGCAACACGCACCACCCCACGCTAGGTCATGACGGACCGTCGGCCGCGGAGCAGGAACGGCGAAGGGCCCCGCCGTCACCCGGCAGGACCCTTCGCGCGGGGCGCCCGGCCTTACGGCAGGTTGCGCGCCATGACGATGCGCTGGATCTGGTTGGTGCCCTCGTAGATCTGGGTGATCTTCGCGTCGCGCATCATGCGCTCCAGCGGGTAGTCACGGGTGTAGCCGTAGCCGCCGAGCAGCTGGACGGCGTCGACGGTGATCTCCATCGCCGCGTCCGAGGCGAAGCACTTGGCAGCCGCGCCGAAGAAGGTGAGGTCGGAGTCGGTCCGCTGCGACTTGGCGGCGGCGGCGTAGGTGAGCTGACGCGCGGCCTCCAGCTTCATCGCCATGTCGGCCAGCATGAACTGGACGCCCTGGAAGTCACCGATCGGCTTGCCGAACTGCTTGCGCTCCTGGACGTAGCCCTTGGCGTAGTCCAGCGCGCCCTGGGCGATGCCGAGCGCCTGGGCCGCGATGGTGACGCGGGTGTGGTCCAGGGTCTTCATCGCGGTGGCGAAGCCGGTGCCCTCCTCGCCGATCATGCGGTCGGCCGGGATGCGCACGTTGTCGAGGTAGACCTCGCGGGTCGGCGAGCCCTTGATGCCGAGCTTCTTCTCGGGGGCGCCGAAGGAGACGCCCTCGTCGCCCTTCTCCACCACGAAGGCGGAGATGCCCTTGGAGCGCTTCTCGGGGTCGGTCACGGCCATCACCGTGTAGTACTCGGAGACGCCGGCGTTGGTGATCCAGCGCTTCACGCCGTTGAGCACCCAGAAGTCGCCGTCGCGCACCGCGCGGGTCTTCATGCCCGCCGCGTCCGAACCGGCGTCCGGCTCGGAGAGGCAGTAGGAGAACATGCCCTCGCCCCGGGCCAGCGCGCCCAGGTACTTGGCCTTCAGCTCCTCGGAGCCGGAGAGCTGGACCGGCAGCGAGCCGAGCTTGTTGACCGCCGGGATCAGCGAGGAGGACGCGCAGACCCGCGCCACCTCCTCGATCACCAGGACGGTGGCCAGCGCGTCGGCGCCGGCGCCGCCGTACTCCTCGGGGACGTGCACGGCGTGCAGGTCGTTGGCCTGCAGCGCGTCCAGCGCCTCCTGCGGGAAGCGGCCCTGCTCGTCCACCTCGGCCGCGTACGGGGCGATCTTCGCCTCCGCGAGCGACCGCACCGCCTCACGGAGCATCTCGTGCTCCTCGCTGAGCCGGAAGAGGTCGAAATCCGCCCCGGAGTTGCCCGCCATGTGCCTCGCCCCTTGAACTCGGACCACGTTAATTACCGTTAAGTAAGCGTAATTCTAGGCTCGCGCCCTGCCTACCCCGTACGTGACATGCGCGACACCGTTCTCAACGGACTACGTCACCGAGCTCCCCGGAGCCGGGATGCTCGGCCAGGTACTCCGCCATCCGGTCGTTGCGCATCGCCTCCCAGAGCGGTTCCGCCGCCCTCCGGTCCAGGTAGACCACGGACTGGCCGCCCTCGTCGCCGAAGCCGCCGAACGGCGCGTTCAGGAAGCGGACCCCGTCCCCGCGCAGGCCGCGCAGGCTCCAGGCCAGCTCGTAGAGGTCGCCGTTGGAGAGCCGGTCGTCCACGCTGACCACCTCGCCGACCGCGCCGAGCAGGCCCCGCAGCTTGCCGGGGTTGCCGAGGGTGCCCGACTCCAGGGTCTGCTGCATCAGGGCGCGCAGGAAGTACTGCTGACGGCGCGTCCGGTCCAGGTCGCCGCCGGGCAGGCCGTACCGCTCGCGGACGTAGAGGAGGGCGGTGGCGCCGTCCATGTGGTGGGTGCCGGCGTCCCACTGGCGGGCCTCGCCCTTGCCCTCGATGGTCTGCGGGATGGTGATGTCCACCCCGCCGACCGCGTCGGTGAGGGAGCGGAAGCCGTTCCAGTCGATCACCGCGAGGTGGTCGATCCGGACGCCGGTGAGGTCCTGGATCGTCTGCACCATCAGGGCCGGGCCGCCGTACGCGTAGGCCGCGTTGAGCTTGGCCTTGCCGTGGCCGGGGACGTCGACCCAGGTGTCGCGGGCCAGCGAGACCAGCGAGGCGCTCTTCCGGTCGGCCGAGACGTGCAGCAGCATCATGGTGTCGCTGCGGGCCGCGCCCGCCTTCCAGACCGGGGCCTTGGCCTTGGCGGTCGGGTCGGTGCGGGCGTCCAGGCCGACCAGCAGGAAGGTCTGGCCGCTGTTCGGCACCGGCTTCGGCTGGGCGGATTCGGCCACCGTCGGGAAGGCACCGGGGATGCGGGCCACCGAGGAGGCGTAGTGCTCGGCGGTCCAGTAGACCGTGCCGGTGCAACCGCCGACCACCAGCAGCAGTGCCACCAGGGTGATCAGCAGCACCCGCCGGCCGCGGCGCCGGCGGGGCTTCGCGGCCGGCCGTTCCGCGGCCTCGTCGGCGTCGTCGAAGATGCTCAGCCCGGCCGGGTCCGGCCCGTTCTCGGAGGTCATGCGGGCATTGTGGCGGCGGCTCCGGGGTGGCCGGAACGGAACGGTCTGGACTAGGGCGAACTCGTTACACGGCCCTCCGGCGAGCGACTAGCATCGGGGACTGTCCAGCGCCCGCGCAGCACGACCAAAGGGGACCCGCGTGACCCTCCGCATCACGGTGATCGGCACCGGATACCTCGGCGCGACGCACGCCGCCTGCATGGCGGAGCTCGGCTTCGAGGTGCTCGGCCTGGACATCGACCCGGAGAAGATCGCCATGCTGGCGGCGGGCCGGGTGCCGATGTACGAGCCCGGCCTGGCCGAGCTGCTCGTCAAGCACGTGCCCGGGCACCCCGGTTCCACCGGGCGGCTGCGCTTCACCAGCTCCTACGAAGAGGTCGCCGAATTCGGCGACGTGCACTTCATCTGCACCAACACCCCGCAGCGCAAGGGCGAGTTCGCGGCCGACATGTCCTACGTGGACGCCGCGATGGACTCGCTGGCCCCGCTGCTGACCCGCCCCGTGCTGGTGGTCGGCAAGTCCACCGTGCCGGTGGGCAGCGCCAACCGACTGGCCGTCAGGCTGGCCGAGCTGGCCCCCGTCGGCGAGGGCGCCGAGCTGGCCTGGAACCCGGAGTTCCTGCGCGAGGGCTACGCCGTCGGCGACACCCTGCACCCGGACCGGCTGGTGGTCGGCGTGCGCAGCGAGCGGGCCGAGCAGCTGCTGCGCGAGGTCTACGCGACCCCGATCGCCGAGGGCGTGCCCTTCGTGGTCACCGACTTCGCCACCTCCGAGCTGGTGAAGGCGGCCGCCAACTCCTTCCTGGCCACCAAGATCTCCTTCATCAACGCGATGGCCGAGGTCTGCGAGAGCGCCGGCGCCGACGTGGTGCAGCTCAGCAAGGCGCTCTCCTTCGACGAGCGGATCGGCGGCAAGTTCCTCAACGCCGGGGTCGGCTTCGGCGGCGGCTGCCTGCCCAAGGACATCCGCGCCTTCATGGCCCGGGCCGGGGAGCTCGGCGCCGACCAGGCGCTCACCTTCCTGCGCGAGGTGGACTCGATCAACATGCGGCGCCGCTCCCGGATGGTGGAGCTGGCCCGCGAGCAGTGCGGCGGCGGCTTCCTGGGCCGCCGGGTGGCCGTGCTCGGCGCCGCCTTCAAGCCCAACTCGGACGACATCCGGGACTCCCCCGCGCTGAACGTCGCGGCCCAGATCCAGCTCCAGGGCGCCCAGGTCACCGTCTACGACCCCAAGGCCATGGACAACGCCCGGAAGATGTTCCCCGGCATCACCTACGCCGACTCCGTGCTGGAGGCCGTCGAAGGCGCCCACGTGGTGCTCCACCTGACGGAGTGGCAGGAGTTCCGCGAGCTCGACCCGGCCGCGATCGGCGCGGTGGTCGCCGAGCGGCGGCTGGTGGACGGGCGGAACGTGCTGGACGGCGCCCAGTGGCGCGCGGCCGGCTGGACCTACCGCGCGATGGGCCGCCCGACCGTGGAATAGCCCTCCGGGCGGGCGGGGTTGCACACCGGTATGAGCGTGGAACCGGTGGTGCGGAAGATCCTGACCGAGAGCGGCGACACCTGGGCGGTCGTCGGGCTCTCCAGCAACACGGCGCGGGCCGCGTACGGCGTGGCCCGGGTGCTGCAGCGCGCGGGGAAGCGGATCGTGCCCGTGCACCCGAAGGCCGAGACGGTGCTCGGCGAGCAGGGTTACGCCTCGCTCGCCGAGATCCCCTTCGACGTGGACGTGGTGGACGTCTTCGTGAACTCCTCGCTGGCCGGCGAGGTCGCCGACCAGGCGGTGGCCAAGGGCGCCAAGGCGGTCTGGTTCCAGCTGGACGTCGTCGACCCCGAGGCCTACGCGCGCACCACCGAGGCCGGGGTCGACATGGTGATGGACCGCTGCCCGGCGATCGAACTGCCCCGGCTCTAGGCGGTCTTGGTCACGGCCCGCAGGTGGTCGAGGACCAGGGGGTCGATGCGGCCGGGGACGAGACGGGCCTCCAGGTTCTCGACGCCCGCCCACTGGTCGAGGGTGGTGTAGCCGGTGGTGGCGACCAGGGCGGCGACCTCCTCGGCGAGCTCGCCGGTGAGGTCGAGCAGGGCGGCCGGGTCCGGGGTGCCGAAGAGGATGTCGTGGACGGCCAGCAGGCGGCGCAGTTCGGTGACCGGGGCCGGGTGGTCGTCCACCCGCAGGTCGTGGCTGATCCCGCCCGGGGCCCCGAGGCCGGCGCCCTCCTCGGCGATCCAGAGTGCGGCGCTCTGCCGGCCGCGACTGTCGCCGCCGGCCTCGTCCCCGGCCGCCAGGGTGGCCACCAGCCGTTCGGCGAAGGGGAGTTCGGCACCGGCCAGCCAGGCGCGCTCCATCGCCTCGACCACCTCGGGGCCGGTCAGGATGTTGCCCTGGATCGCGTAGCCGGGGCCGCTCACACCGCCCGCCCAGCTGAGGCACTCCGCGCCGGTGTAGGTGGCGCCGTCGCCCTCCGGGCCGACCACGCCGAGCTGACGGTGCGCCCGCTCCGGGTCGGCCGCGGTCAGCCCGGCCACCACCTCGGCCGGGCCGACGCCGGTGCGCAGCAGGGCCAGGCCCTGCGGGCGGTAGGCGAGGTTGGCCAGCGCCTGGGTGGCCAGTGCCCCGACGCCCGCCTCGGCCGCCGGGACGGCCGCGCCGACGCCGAGGAACTTGCTGGCCACCGCGATGCCGCAGGCACCGCCGGAGCGGGCCACCACAGAGAAGGTCATGGTCACGGACCCTAACCGTGGCCGGTTCGCCGCGTCCATGCCCTGAGACTCCGTCAGGCCCGTCGGCAAGATCCGGCAAGCGGCGTGGTGGTGGTCGCCCCGGGGCGACCCGGTCATTGGTCACCCCGGGGGCGCGGGGAACTGCGCGAGTCCGGAAGGCGGACCAGCGTGAGGTCGGGGCAGGCGAGCCAGTTGCAGGTGCTGCCGTTCCCCCGCGCGCAGTTCCCCGCGCCCCCAGTGTAGCCACTCACGCCAGCCACACAGGTGCCGGGCGGTATCAGGAGCGCGGGCCGTCCAGGGCTTCGATGGTGGCGATGGACGGGCGGCGCTCGGTCTGGAGGCGGGCGGCCACCGTCTCGGCGTCGCGGAGCACCCGGACGGCGTTGTGCCAGGTGAGCTTGGAGAGGTCGGCCTCGGACCAGCCGCGGCCGAGCAGTTCGGCGATCAGGTTGGGGTAGCCGGAGACGTCGTCCAGGCCGGCCGGGGTGAAGGCGGTGCCGTCGAAGTCGCCGCCGATGCCGACGTGGTCGACGCCGGCCACCTCGCGCATGTGGTCCAGGTGGTCGGCGACCGTGGCGGCGGTGGCCACCGGGCGCGGGTGGGCGGCCTCGTAGGCGTGCTGGACGGCCATCGCCTCGGGGGTGGTCTCCAGCGGGTGGAAGCCGTGGGCGCTCATGTTGGCGTCGGCGGCCAGGGTCCACTCGATGGCGGCGGGCAGGATGAACTTGGGCACGAAGGTGGCCATCGCCAGGCCGCCGTTGGCCGGGAGCTGGGCCAGCACGTCGTCCGGCACGTTGCGCGGGTGGTCGCAGACGGCGCGGGCGGAGGAGTGCGAGAAGACCACCGGTGCCTCGGACACGCGCAGCGCGTCCCGCATGGTGTCGGGCGAGACGTGCGAGAGGTCGACCAGCATGCCGACCCGGTTCATCTCCCGGACCACCTCCTCGCCGAAGGCGGTCAGCCCGCCGTGTTCCGGCTTGTCGGTGGCCGAGTCGGCCCACGGCACGTTGTCGTTGTGGGTGAGCGTCATGTACCGCACGCCCAGCTGGTGCAGGGCCCGCAGGGTGGCCAGCGAGCAGTCGATCGAGTGCCCGCCCTCGGCGCCCATCAGCGAGGCGATCCGGCCCTCGGCCCGGGCCGCCTCCATCTCGTCCGCGGTCAGCGCGAGGCGGAACACCTCCGGGTGACGCGCCGTCATCTCCCGGACGAAGTCCACCTGCTCCAGGGTGGCGCTGACCGCGTGGTCGCCCGCGAAGTCCGAGCGGACGTAGACCGACCAGAACTGCGCGCCGACCCCGCCGCTGCGCAGGCGGTCGAAGTCGGTGTGCAGACGGCCGCTCTGGTCGGCCGTCAGGTCGATGGCGTCCAGGTCGTAGCCGGCCTGGGCGCGCATCGCCCAGGGCAGGTCGTTGTGACCGTCCACCACGGGGGCGGTGCGGAGGAGGGCTCGGGCGCGGTCCACCAGCTCAGAAGTCATACGAACATTTCTACCGCCTCTGTTAACCGGAGGTTAGGTCTTGGGCGCCTCCCTGTCCCCGGGGTGCCGGGCGGAGGAACCTTCCGGGCACGGCGGCTCCCACCCGGCCGCCGCCCTTCGACCTGGGGAGGTACACCCGTGTCATCAGCCCGGACACCGTGGAAGGCCGTGCTCGGCGGCTCGGTCGGCAACCTGGTCGAGTGGTACGACTGGTTCGTCTACGCCAGCTTCGCCACCTACTTCGCCGCCGCGTTCTTCCCGCACGGCAACCCGACCGCCCAACTCCTCAACACCGCCGGGATCTTCGCGGTCGGCTTCTTCATGCGCCCGGTCGGCGGCTGGCTGCTCGGCCGCTACGCCGACCGGCGGGGCCGGAAGGCCGCGCTCACCCTCACCGTCACCATGATGTCGGCCAGCGCCCTGCTGATCGCCGTGGCACCGACGTACGGGCAGGTCGGCTACGCCGGGGCGGTGGTGCTGCTGATCGCCCGGCTGTTGCAGGGGCTCTCGGTCGGTGGCGAGTACGCGGCCAGCGCGACGTACCTGACGGAGGCCTCGGTGCCGCGGCGGCGCGGCTTCGTCTCCAGCTTCCAGTACGTCTCGATGACCTTCGGTCAGCTGATCGGGCTGGGGCTGCAGATCGTGCTCCAGCGGACCATGACCGCCGGGGACCTGCACTCCTGGGGGTGGCGGATCCCCTTCGTGGTCGGGGCGGTCGGCGCGGCGGTGGTCTTCTGGCTGCGGCGCAACCTGCCGGAGACCGAGGCCTACGAGGAGGCGGAGAACGCCGACGGGCGCGGCACGCTGCGCCGACTGCTGGAGCACAAGCGGGAGTTCGCGCTGGTGATGGCGCTCACCATGGGCGGCACGGTGGCGTACTACACCTACACGACGTACCTCACGAAGTACCTGTCGAACACGGTGGGGCTGAGCAAGAGCGACGCGGCGCTGGTGAGCTTCTGCGCGCTGACCGTCTTCATGCTGCTCCAGCCACTGGCCGGGGCGCTCTCCGACCGGATCGGGCGGCGGCCGCTGCTGATCGCCTTCGGGATCGGGGCCACCTTCGGCACGGTGCCGCTGATGACCACGCTCTCGCACGCGGGCGGCTTCGGCGAGGCCCTGCTGCTGGCGCTGGCCGCGCTGGTCATCGTCACCGGGTACACCTCGATCAACGCGGTGGTGAAGGCCGAGCTCTTCCCGACCCAGGTCCGGGCGCTCGGGGTGGCGCTGCCGTACGCGCTGGCCAACGCGCTGTTCGGCGGGACGGCGGAGTACGTGGCGCTCTGGTTCAAGGACGCGGGGATGGAGTCCGGGTACTACTGGTACGTCTCGGGGCTCGCGGCGGTGTCGCTGGTGGTCTACCTGACGATGCGTGAGACCCGCGGCGCGGCGCTGACCGTGGAGGCGGCCCCGGCGAAGGTGGCCACGGCCGCCTGACCGGTTCAGCCCTTCACGGCGAGACCGTCGAGGACCCGGTCCAGACCCCAGCGGAACTGCTCGGTGGTGATGTAGCGGGACACGGTCCGCGCGGCGGCGGCCGTCCGAGGGTACGTCTCCTCGGGGACGGCGTCGAGCGCGGCCCGGCGGGCCGCGACGCGGTCCGCCTCGGGCGGGACGGGCAGCGCGGGGTCGAGCTCGGCGGCCTCCAGGGCGATGGCGCCCAGGACGTAGACGATCAGCAGGTACGAGGCGCGGGCCGCGTCCCGCTCGTCCAGGCCGGCCCCGGCGAGGAGCTCCAGGAGTGCCTCGCCGAGGGCCAGCGCCCGCGGGCCGTCCATGGGGGCACCGAGCAGCAGCCCGGCCGCGCCCGGGTGGGCCAGCAGCCGGGCGCGGAGCGACAGGGCGAGCCCGTGCAGCCGGTCGCGCCACGGCCGGGCCGGGTCGGCCAGGGCGGCCGGATCGTACTCGCCGACCAGGCGGTCCACCACGGCGCGCAGCACCGCCGACTTGTCCGGGAAGTAGGTGTAGAGCGCGTTGGGCGCCACCCCGAGCTCGGCGGCGATGCCCCGGACCGACACCGCCTCGGCCCCGCGCCGGTCCAGCAGCCGCAGCGCCGCGTCCACGATCGCCTCCGCGGTGAGGGTGCGCCGCGGGCCGGGCCGTCCCCGTTGTGCCGTCGTCATGCCGTGCCGCCTTCCGTCCGGTGAGGAGCCCTTGACGCGAATACTGTACGCCGTCCAGAATCGCTGTACGCCGTACAGATTGGACGCTGTACAGAGATATGGTCGAGAGGCGGAGCCATGTCCGCGAGATCCCCCCACGTCGTCACCGGCGCCCTGCTCGTCGGGGCCGCCCTGATCGCCAACACCGCCTTCGTGCTGCTGGGTTCGGCCTTCGAGTACCCGGACGTCCTCCAGCAGCCCGGCGAACAGGTACTGCTGCGCTTCCACGCGGACGCCCCGCTGATCGGCGGCCTGTTCGCCCTGCTCGCGGCCGGGGCCGCCCTGCTCGCGCCGATCGCCCTGCGGCTGGCCCGGCTGGGCGGCCCCCGCCGCCTGGCCCTCGGCGTCGCGGTCACCGGCGTGGCCGCGGCCGCCGTCCAGGTCGTCGGACTGCTGCGCTGGCCGCTGCTGGTGCCCTCGCTGGCCGGGCGGGTCGCCGACCACGCGGGAACGGCGGAGGCCGTGGAGCGGTTCGCGACCCTGAACACCGTGCTCGGTCAGGTGATCGGCGAGACCCTCGGCTACCTGCTCACGGCGGCCTGGACCGTCCTGGCCGTGCTCCTCCTCCGGCGCGGCGGCCTCGTCGGGCGCGCGTCGGGCGCGCTGGCACTGGTGGCGGTGCCGCTGATCCTCGCGGGGCTGCTGGTGCCGCTCGGCGTGCCCGGGGCCGGCCAGGCCAACTTCGCCGGGTACGTGCTCTGGAGCCTCTGGCTGATCTCCCTGGGCGTCACCCTGCTGCGCGCCCGCGACCTCTAGGGTGTGGGCATGCGGGTGCTCCTGGTCGAGGACGACGACCGGCTGGCGGCTGCGCTGATCCCGGCGCTGGCCCGGCACGGCCACCAAGTGGTGCGGGCGGCACGGGCCGACGACGCGCTGCGACTCAAGGACACCTGCGAGTTCGTCCTGCTCGACCTCGGGCTGCCCGACCTCGACGGGCTGGAGGCACTGCGGCGGCTGCGGCGGGTCTCCACGGTGCCGGTGATCGTGCTGACCGCCCGGACGGAGGAGCGGGACGTGCTGCGCGGCCTGCGGTCCGGAGCCGACGACTACCTGGCGAAGCCGTTCCGGACGGCGGAGTTGGTGGCGCGGATGGCGGCGGTGGTGCGGCGCGGCAGCCGCCCGCTGGCCGCCGCCGGGCCGGTGGTCGAGGCCGGCGACGTCCGGATCGACCTGACGGCCCGCCAGGTGCTGGTGGCCGGCACCGCGATCACCCTCACCCGCCGGGAGTTCGACGTCCTCGCCCTGCTGGCCCGGGAGCCCGGGGTGGTCCGCAGCCGCGAGGAGATCCTCGACGAACTCTGGGGCGACGTCCAACTCTCCGCCTCCCGCTCCCTCGACGTCCACGTGGCCGGCATCCGCGCCAAGACCGCCCGCCCCCACCTGATCCAGACCCTCCGCGCCACCGGCTACCGCCTGGCCACCGAATGAGGGATGAACATCGCCTGCGGCGGGCGGGGGAAGGACGGCCACGGCGGGCCGGCGAGGCGGCACGCGAGCGCCTGCGGCGGGCTGCGGGGCACGGGAGAGGCACCCGGGTGGCGTACCGCCTGCGGCGGGCCGGCGCGAGGCGGCCGGACGGCAGCGGGCGGCCGCTCCTGACGGCCCGTCGGCTCCGCCTCGCCCGCACACGCCCCCGCCCCGCGGACACCACCCGCGGCAGGTCGCCGCATGCGGCACGACCGTCCGCAATCGCCCGGGGCTCGGCCCACACCCGCTCCCGAAACTCCCCCCACCCCTGCCCGGAGGGCTGGTTCCACCTCGCCCGCACACCCTCCCACCCCGCTGCCACCACCCACGCGCACGCGGCACGCCTGTCCGCGATCGCCCGAGACCCGGCCCACACCCGCCCCCAGAACTCCTCCCGCCCCCGGCCGGAGGCGTGATGCAGCGGCGGTTGCTCGTGCTCCAGGGGTTGCTGATCGTGTGTCTGGTGGCGGCGTTGGCGGTGCCGTTGGCGTACGCCTACGCCTCGCACCGGACCGGCCAGTTGCTGCTGGCGCGGCGGGCGGATGCGACGCGGTTCGCGGAGTTGGCGGACCGGGCGTTGCGGGAGGGCGGGCCTTCGGGGTTGGGGGCGGAGGTGGAGCGGTACGCGGAGGTGTACGGGACGGCGGTGGAGGTCAGGGACCGGGACGGGGTGCTGATCGCGGGGCGGGCGGTCGGCGGCGGGGCCGCGCTGCGGCGGGCGCTGTCGGGGCGGACCACGGCGGAGCTGCCGCTCCTGACGCCGGGCGGACCGGAGACGGTGCTGGTGGCGGAGCCGGCCGGGCGGGACGGGCAGGTGTCGGGGGCGGTGGTGCTCCGGGTGCCGACCGCTTCGGCCCGGCGGGAGGTGGCCGTGGTCTGGGGGGCGCTGGCGGTCGGGGCGGTGCTGGCCCTGGCGGGATCGCTCGCGGCGGCCCGGCGGTTGGCCGGCTGGGTGCTCCGCCCGGTGGCCGAACTCGACGCCACCACCCGGGAGATCGCCGGGGGCCGGCTCGGGGCGCGGGTGTCGACCGTCCGCGGCCCGGTGGAGCTGCGCCGTCTGGAGGAGCGGTTCAACGCCATGGCGGACGCCATCTCGGCCGCGCTGGAGCGCCAGCGCGCCTTCGTGGCCGATGCCTCGCACGAGCTCCGCACCCCGCTCACCGTGCTCTCCCTCCGTCTGGAGAACCTGGAGCCGTACCTGACCGCCGACGGGCAGCCCGAGTACGCGGAGACGCTCGCCGAACTCGACCGGCTGGCGGCCCTGTTGGAGGACCTGCTGGCGCTGGCCCGGGTGGAGGCGGACGCCGGGCTGCCGGAGGAGGTCCCGGCCGGCGGGCTGCTCCCCCGGCTGGCCGGGTGGCAGGAGGTGTACGCGGCGCAGGGGTTGACCCTGGAGGCGGGTGAGGTCGAGGAGGCCCCGCTGCCCGCCGCCGTCGGCCGGATCGCGGACATCGCGCTCGACAACGCGGCCAAGTTCGTCCCGCCCGGCGGCCGGGTGGTGGTCTCGCTGACCGGCGGGGTCCTGCGGATCGCCGACGACGGCCCGGGCCTGACGGAGGAGGAGCGGGCGACCGCCCTCGGCCGGTTCTGGCGCGCGCCGGACCGCGGCAACGTCCCCGGCAGCGGCCTCGGCCTGGCCATCGCCGCCGAACTGGCCCGGAGCTGCGGTGCCGGGCTCGCGCTGCACGGGACCCGGCCCCACGGCCTCACCGTGGAGGTGCGGACCGCTCAGTACACCGAGCGGTAGTAGGCGGCCGCGCCCGGGTGCAGCGGCACGGCGCCCGTCCCGATCGCGTACCGCTCGTCCAGCCGGCTGCCGGGCGCGTCCGGGGCCAGCAGGTCGTCCCGGCGGCGGAACAGCACCTCGGTGACGGCCCGCACCACCCCGGCGTCCAGCCCGGCGGCGCAGAGCAGGTGGCTGGGGGTGCCCACGGTCGGGGTGGGCGAGGGCTGGCGGTAGCTGCCGGCCGGGATCGACACGCTCTCGTAGACCGGCCCGTAGGCCCGGCGCAGCGCGACCGCCGTCTCCGCCAGCGGGACCAGCCGGACGGGCGTGCGCTCGGCGAGTTCGGTGATGGCCGGGGTGGGCACCCCGCCGGACCAGAAGAAGGCGTCCAACTCCCCGGCCCGCAGCGCCGCGACGGACTCGGCGGTGCCGAGCAGCCGCACCTCGGCCCGCACCCCGGCGGCGGCCAGTGCCCGTTCGGCGACCACGGAGGTGCCGGACTCCTCGGCACCCAGGGAGACGCGCAGCCCGGCGAGTTGACCGACCGTCAGGACCGGGGAGGCCGAAGGGACCACCAGGTGCAGGTGGTTGAGGTAGAGCCGGGCGAGGGCGGCCACCGCCACCGGCCGGGCGAAGGCGCCGCGGCCGGCCACCGCGTCGGTGGCGCTGTCCGCCAGTGACAGGCCGAGTTCGGCGCCGCCGGTGTCGATCAGCCGCAGGTTCCGCACGCTGGCGGGGGTGGCGAGCACCTCGACGGTCAGCCCGGGGTGGGCCCGGTGGACCTCCTCGGCCAGCCGCCGCCCGAAGGTCCGGTACGGCCCGCCCTCGGGCCCGGCGGCCAGCCGCAGCGCGCCCCGCGGCCCGGAGACGGAACAGCCCGCCGTCACCGCGGCCGCGGCTCCCAGCAGGAGCGCGCGGCGCGGGACGGCGGGCAAAGGTGTTGCTACTTGCCGAAGCCGAAGGAGGTGGAGCCGGCGACCTTGGCGCGGAGCTTCTGGCCCTTCTCGGTGGCCTGGCGGTTCAGGTCGGCCTGGAACTCGGTCATCTTCTCGGTGAGTTCCTGGTCGAAGGCGGCCAGCATCCGGACCGCCAGCAGGCCCGCGTTGCGCGCACCGGCGATCGAGACGGTGGCGACCGGGACACCGGCCGGCATCTGGACGATCGACATCAGGCTGTCCATGCCGTCCAGGTAGCGCAGCGGCACCGGGACGCCGATGACCGGCAGCGGGGTGACCGAGGCCAGCATGCCCGGCAGGTGGGCGGCGCCGCCGGCGCCCGCGATGATCGCCTTCAGGCCGCGGGCCTGCGCCTGCTCGCCGTAGGTGACCATCTCGCGCGGCATCCGGTGGGCGGAGACCACGTCGACCTCGTAGGGGATCTCGAACTCGTCGAGCGCCTGGGCGGCGGCCTCCATCACGGGCCAGTCGGAGTCCGAACCCATCACGATGCCGACAAGGGGGCTGGTCATTCGGTGATCGTTCCTCGCAGGTAGGCGGCCGCGTGGCGGGCGCGCTCGCGGACGTCGTCGAGGTCGTCCCCGAAGACGTTGACGTGGCCGACCTTGCGGCCGGGCTTCACGTCCTTCCCGTACATGTGGATCTTCAGGCCCGGGTCGCGGGCCATGCAGTGCAGGAAGGCGTGGTACATGTCCGGGTAGTCGCCGCCGAGCACGTTGACCATGACGGTCCACTTGGCACGCGGGCGCGGGTCCCCGAGCGGGAGGTCGAGCACCGCGCGCAGGTGGTTCTCGAACTGCGAGGTGACGGAACCGTCCTGGGTCCAGTGGCCGGAGTTGTGCGGGCGCATGGCCAGCTCGTTGACCAGGATGCGGCCGTCCCGGGTCTGGAACAGCTCGACCGCCAGGTGGCCGGTGATGCCGAGCTCGCCGGCGATCCGCAGCGCGAGCTGCTGGGCCTCGTCGGAGAGCGCCGGGTCCAGGTCGGGGGCGGGGGCGGTCACCTCGGCGCAGACGCCGTTCTCCTGGACGCTCTCCACCACCGGGTAGGCGACGGCCTGACCACTGGGCGAGCGGACCACGTTGGCGGCCAGCTCGCGGACGAAGTCGACCTTCTCCTCCGCCAGCACCGGCACGCCGGCCAGGAACGGGGCGGCCGCCTCGGTCTCGTCGTCGACCACCCAGACGCCCTTGCCGTCGTAGCCGCCGCGGACGGTCTTGAGGACCACCGGGTAGCCGTCGCCCTCGTTCGCGAAGGCGGTCACGTCGGCCGGGTCGGCGACCAGGCGGTGGCGCGGGCAGGGGGCGCCGATGGAGTCCAGCTTGGCCCGCATCACGCCCTTGTCCTGGGCGTTCACCAGCGCGGACGGGTCCGGGCGGACGGCGATGCCCTCGGCCTGGAGCGCGCGCAGGTGCTCGGTCGGGACGTGCTCGTGGTCGAAGGTCACCACGTCGCAGTCGGCCGCGAAGCGGCGCAGCGTCTCGAGGTCGCGGTGGTCACCGAGGACCACGTCGGAGACCACCTGGGAGGCGGAGTCCTGCGGGGTGTCCGCCAGGAGCTTGAACCGGATGCCGAGCGGGACGCCCGCCTGGTGCATCATCCGGGCCAGCTGGCCGCCACCGATCACGCCCACCACTGGAAAATTCGCCTTGGCCGCAGAAGTCACCCGCCCAGGATATCCGGGCCGGTCACGGGGGTTGCACCGGCGGCCCCCGGTGTCGGGAGGCAGGGGGCAGCGGTGTATCAGGCGGGAGCGAGTAGCCTAGATGGCCGGGCCCGAAGCACACTGTCGGATGATGTGCATGCAGAGCGGCCTTGACCGGCCGCGCCCGTGTGCGCAGTCCTCTCGGCAGACATGGAGACCCCGGATGACGACCGACCCGAAGCCCTCGGTGATACAGAAGCTCATGGGGCTTCGCGGCGAGGCCTTGAAGTTCGCGCTGGTCGGCCTGAGCGGCGTCGGGGTCAACTTCCTCATCTTCTGGACCCTGATCACCGCCTTCGGCCTCGCCTCGGTGCGCTCGAACGTGATCGCCACCATGGTCGCCATCGGCACCAACTACCTCGGCTACCGCTACTGGCTCTACAAGGACCGGGACGCCACCTCGCGCCGGCGGGAGATCGTGCTCTTCCTGGTCTTCAGCGGCGCCGGCATGGTGATCGAGTCCGGCATCCTGGCGATCTCGGAGTACGGCCTCGGCTTCGACGGCGACATGCAGAAGATGGCCGCCAAGGTCCTCGGCCTGGGGGTCGGCACCGTGTTCCGCTTCTTCTCGTACCGCACCTGGGTCTTCAAGGCGATGCCCGAGCTGGCCGAGCCCGAGCTTGAGACCGAGCCCGTGCTGGTGGCCGCCAAGTAACGCGCGTTCCGGGAACGGGCCGTCTGACTCCTCGTCAGGCGGCCCGTTCCTCACTGCGCGTCAGGAACAGGGCGAAGACCGGGGGCTGGAGGGAGAGCAGCTCCAGGCGGGCGCCGTCCGCCTCGGCGAGGTCGCGGGCGACGGCCAGGCCGATGCCGGTGGAGTTGCGGCCGCTGACGGAGCGTTCGAAGACCCGGTTGCCGAGCTCGGTGGGAACGCCGGGGCCCTCGTCCTGGACCTCGGCGACCACCGAGCGGCCGGAGGGGCGGACCCGGAGGGTGACGGTGCCGGCGCCGTGCATCAGGGAGTTCTCGATCAGGGTGGCCAGCACCTGGGCCACCATGCCCGGGGTGCCGAGCACCGCGACGTCCCGCAGGCCCTCGACCCGCAGGGTGCGGCCGCTGCCGCGCATCGCCGGGCTCCACTCGGCCAACTGCTGGGTGATCACGTCGTCCAGCCGGAAGAGCACGGCGGTGGGGCTGCGCGGGTCGCGCTGGTTGGTGAGCAGCCGCTGCACCACGTCGGTGAGCCGCTCCACCTGCTGGAGCGCGATGGTGGACTCCTCCTTGACCGTCTCCGGCTCGCCGGCCAGCGCGTTGATCTCCTCCAGCCGCATGGAGAGGGCGGTCAGCGGGGTGCGCAGCTGGTGCGAGGCGTCGGCGGAGAGCCGGCGTTCGGCGGTGAGCATCCGGGCGATCCGCTCGGCGCTGGCGTCCAGCACCTCGGCCACCCGGTCCAGTTCGGGCACCCCGTAGCGGCGGTCGCGCGGGCGCGGGTCGCCGGAGCCGAGCCGCTCGGCGGTCTCGGCCAGGTCGGTGAGCGGGCGGGCCAGCCGCTTGGCCTGCCAGACCGCGAGGGCCACCGCCGCCTGGACGGCGAGCAGGGCCACCACGCCGAGCAGCAGCAGCATGTTGGCGATCTCGTGGTCCACCGGGCCGCGGGACTGCACCACGGTGACGGACTCGCCGTTGGCGCCGTACTCGGTGGCGCTGATCACCGGGCCCTCGGGGGCGCTGCCCGCGGTGAAGGTCTCCTGGCCGGGGACGGAGATGGAGACGTGGCCGCCCTCGGTGAGCTGCGAGGTGAACTTCTCCCCGGTGATCGGCTCGCCGGCGGCCAGCCGACTCTCCACCAGGCCGAGCACCCGGACCGCCTGGGCGTCCACCCGGGCGTCCGCGGCGTTGACGATGTTCTGCTTCTCGACCAGGGCGATCGGGACGCAGAACACCACCACCATCACCAGCACCACGCCGAGCAGGGAGTTGATCATCCGGCGCTTCACGCGGGCTGACTCCACATCAGTTCAAAACGGAGGGGTGGTTCTCTTGCGGGGTCAGTTCTTCTCGAAGCGGAAGCCGACGCCGCGGACGGTGGAGATGTAGCGGGGGTTGGCCGCGTCGTCCCCGAGCTTCTTGCGCAGCCAGGAGATGTGCATGTCCAGGGTCTTGGTCGAGGTCCACCAGGTGGTGTCCCAGACCTGGCGCATGATCTCCTCCCGGGTGACCACCCGCCCGGCGTCCCGGACCAGCACCCGGAGCAGCTCGAACTCCTTGGCGGAGAGGGTGAGTTCCTCCTCGCCCAGCCAGGCGCGGTGCGACTCGACGTCGATCTTCACGCCGTGCGCGCCGGTGGTCAGCTGGTCCACGTTGCCGCGGCGGAGCAGGGCCCGGACCCGGGCCAGCAGCTCGGCCAGCCGGAACGGCTTGGTGACGTAGTCGTCGGCGCCGGCGTCCAGGCCGACCACGGTGTCCACCTCGTCGGCGCGGGCGGTGAGCACCAGCACCGGGCAGGTGCGGCCCTCGGCGCGCAGCCGGCGGGCCACCTCCAGGCCGTCCATCTCGGGCAGGCCGAGGTCCAGCACGATCAGGTCGACGTCCTCGGTGAGCCCGGCCGCCAGGGCGCCGGGGCCCTCCTCGCGGACCAGGACCTCGTAGCCCTCCCGCCGCAACGCTCGGGCCAGCGGTTCGGAGATCGCCGGGTCGTCCTCGGCCAGCAGCACACAGGTCATGACGCAGATGGTAGTCCGAGCCGGGCGCGGAGATCAGGGCCCCGGCCCGGGCCGCCGCGCCCGGTCGGACCAACCCCGGCCCGGCCATCGCGCCTGACGGCCCGTCGGCTCCTACCGTGGCGGGGTCGGGGACTGTTCTCGGGAGGATGCGGATGGCCGGCGGGACCGAGCTGCGCGACGTACCGGAGCCGGCCCCGGCCTCGGGGGCGCCGCCAGAGGACGAGCACGCGTTCTTCGGGCACCCGCGCGGGCTGGCCACGCTCTTCATGACCGAGCTGTGGGAGCGGTTCAGCTTCTACGGAATGCGCTCGCTGCTGGTACTCTTCCTGGCGCTGCCCGCCGACCAGGGCGGGATCGGCCTGGACTCCGTGACGGCCGCCTCGGTCTACAGCGTCTACAACTCGCTGGTCTACATGCTGGCCATCCCGGGCGGCTGGATCGCCGACCGGCTGTGGGGCGCCCGGCGGGCGGTGCTGGTCGGCGGCCTGGTGATCATGGGCGGGCACTTCTCGCTGGCGGTGCCGTTCACCGCGACCTTCTGGTGCGGGCTGCTGCTGATCGCGCTGGGCACCGGCCTGCTGAAGCCGAACGTCTCGGCCATCGTCGGGCAGCTCTACCACCCGGACGACCCGCGCCGGGACGGCGGCTTCACCGTCTTCTACATGGCGATCAACATCGGCTCGTTCTTCGCCCCGCTGGTGGTCGGCACGGTCGGACAGAACGTCAGCTGGCACCTGGGCTTCTCGCTGGCCGGGGTGGGCATGGCGCTCGGCCTGGTGCAGTACGTCTGGGGGCGCCGCCACCTCGGCCACGCCGGGGCGGTGCCCGGACGGCCGGCCGAGCCGGCCGCCCGGCGGCGGGTGCTGCGGCTGTCGGCGCTCTGGGCGGGGGCCGCGGCGGTGTTCTTCGCGGTGGACGCGGGGGCCGGGTGGTTCTCGATCGGGCAGGTCGTCGACATCCTGGGGATCGTCGGGGTCGGGCTGCCCGCCTGGTACTTCACCCGGCTGCGGCGGGACCGGGAGCTGTCGGCGCTGGAGCGCAGCCGGATGTCGGCCTTCATGTGGTTCTTCATCGCGGCCGCGGTGTTCTGGATGATCTACGACCAGTCCGGCTCCACGCTGACCCAGTTCGCCACCGACGACACCGACCTCTCGGTCCTCGGCTTCCACTTCCCGTCCAGCTGGTTCCAGTCGGTGAACCCGCTCTTCATCATCCTGCTGGCCCCGGTCTTCGCCTGGCTCTGGCAGTGGCTGACGCTCCGTGACCGGAACCCGAGCGCGCCGGTGAAGTTCGCCCTGGGCCTGCTGCTGATCGGCGCCTCCTTCGGCCTGATGGGCCTGGCCGAGCTGGCCGCCTCGGGCGGGCAGAAGGTCTCGCCGTTCTGGCTGGTCGGGGTCTACTTCGTGCAGACGGTGGCCGAACTGACGCTCTCGCCGGTCGGGCTCTCGCTGACCACCAAGCTGGCCCCGGCCAAGTACGTCAGCCAGCTGCTCGGGCTCTGGTTCCTGGCCACCGCGACCGGGGACGCGGTGGCGGGGTGGACCATCCGGCTCCAGCAGGTGGTGAGCGCGGACGCCTACTTCTACCTGCAGGGGGCGCTGGCGGCGCTCTGCGGGATGGCGGTCTGGCTGGCCGCCGGGCGGATTCGTGACCTGATGGGGGCTGTGAAGTAGTTCACAGAGGGTGATCATCGGAACCGAACCGCCAACCCACCGTTTCGACGAAGGATGCGCTGGTTCACCTTGGATTCAGTTGAAGTTTTCCGTTGTTAGCATGGATTCGCCATCCCTTCTTTATTCGGACATTGGGTTCATCCCACGGCTTCTCGTCTGATAGTGGGAGAAACCGCCACGTACAGTGGCCTGGTCCATCGCACGTCAGCAAGGAACCCCACTCATGGCGTCAAGCACTCTGGCCGCCGGCATCGCGCCGACCCCCACCGGCAGCGGCAAGACCTTCTTCGGGCATCCCCGCGGACTCGCCACCCTCTTCATGACGGAGATGTGGGAGCGGTTCAGCTTCTACGGGATGCGCGCCCTGCTCGTCCTCTACATGGGCGCGAGCGTCACCGAGGGCGGCCTCGGCATGAAGGCGGCCGTGGCGGGCGCGGTCTACAGCGTCTACAACGCCATGGTCTACCTGCTCGCGCTGCCCGGCGGCTGGATCGCCGACCGCTTCCTGGGTGCCCGCAAGACCGTCGCGCTCGGCGGGGCGATCATCATGGCCGGCCACTTCGCGCTCGCGCTGCCGTCCAAGGCGGTCTTCTTCGCCGGGCTCGGCCTGATCGCGATCGGCTCCGGCCTGCTCAAGGCCAACATCTCCACCATGGTCGGCCACCTCTACGACGGGCCCAACGACCCGCGCCGGGACGGCGGCTTCACCATCTTCTACATGGGCATCAACCTCGGTGCCTTCGTCGCCCCGCTGGTGATCGGCACCGTCGGCCAGAAGGTCGACTGGCACCTGGGCTTCGCGCTGGCCGGCGTGGGCATGGCGCTGGGCCTGCTCCAGTACCTGCTGGGCAGCCGTCACCTGAGCGACAAGAGCAGCGTGGTGGCCTCCCCGATGCCCGCCGCCGAGAAGCGCGCGGTGCTGCGCAAGGCCGGCTTCTGGGCCGCCCTGGCCGTCGCCTTCTACGCCGTGGTCGCGGCCACCGGGCACCTGACCGTCAACTGGGTCACCTGGCCGCTGTCGATCGCCGGCATCGCCGTCCCGGTGCTCTACTTCTCCCGCATCCGCCGGGACAAGGACCTCACCTCGGACGAGAAGTCCAAGATGAGCGGCTACGTCTGGTTCTTCGTGGCGGCCGCGATCTTCTGGATGATCTACGACCAGTCCGGCTCCACGCTGAACCTGTTCGCCGAGAACAACACCTCGCTGAGCGTCCTGGGCTGGGACTTCCCGTCCAGCTGGTTCCAGTCGCTGAACCCGCTCTACATCATGGCGCTGGCCCCGGTCTTCGCCTGGCTCTGGGTCTCGCTGGACCGCCGCCGCCGCAACCCCTCCACCACCGCGAAGTTCGCCTTCGGCCTGCTGATGGTCGGCGGCTCCTTCCTGGTGATGATGCTGGCGATGGCCGCCGCCACCGGCGGCGCCAAGGTCACCCCGCTCTGGCTGGCCACCGTCTACCTGATCCAGACCGTCGGCGAGCTCACCCTCTCCCCGGTCGGACTCTCCGTCACCACCAAGCTGGCGCCCGCCAAGTACGCCAGCCAGATGATGGGCATCTGGTTCCTCGCCGTCACAGCCGGCGACTGCACCGCCGCCGTGGTGCAGCTGATGGTCGGCGACGCCACCGGCTCCACCTGGTACTTCGCCTCGCAGGGCCTGCTGGCGGTGCTGGCCGGCGCGGCGCTGATGATGTACCGCAGGAAGGTCAACCGGCTGATGGGCGACATCCGCTGACGGACCCCCGCACACGGGAGACCCCCGGAAGGCCGCGCGCCTCCGGGGGTCTCGTGCATCCGTGTACCCGCGTCAGACCGCGCGGACACCGTCCCGCCAGACCGCCGCGGTGAGCGGCACGCCCGGACGGTAGGCCAGGTGGACGTGCGAGGGGGCGTCCAGCAGCAGCAGGTCGGCCCGGGCGCCCGGGGCGATCAGGCCGACGTCGGTGCGGCGCAGCGCCCGGGCGCCGCCCGCGGTGGCGGCCCAGACGGCCTGATCCGGCGTCATGCCCATCTCGCGGACGGCGACGGCGATGCAGAAGGCCATCGAACTGGTGAAGCTGGAGCCCGGGTTGCAGTCCGTCGAGAGCGCGACGGTGGCGCCCGCGTCGAGCAGGCGGCGCGCGTCCGGATAGGGGGCGCGGGTGGAGAACTCCGCGCCGGGGAGCAGGGTGGCCACCGTGTCACCGCTCGCCAGGGCGTCCACGTCGGCGTCGGTCAGGTGGGTGCAGTGGTCGGCCGAGGCCGCGCCGAGCTCCACCGCGAGCTGCACGCCGGGGCCGTGGTGCAGCTGGTTGGCGTGCACCCGGGGGGTCAGGCCGCGGGCCATGCCGGCGGTCAGGATCTCCCGGGCCTGGTCGCCGTCGAAGGCGCCCTGCTCGCAGAAGACGTCCACCCAGCGGGCGTGCGGGGCACAGGCGTCCAGCATCTCGCCGGTCACCAGCGCCACGTACGCGGCCGGGTCCTCCTTGAACTCCGGCGCCACCACGTGCGCGCCGAGGTAGGTGGTCTCGGTGGTGTGCTTGGCCGCGATCCGCAGCGCGCGGGCCTCGTCCTCCACCGTCAGGCCGTAGCCGGACTTGCACTCGATGGTGGTGGTGCCCTGGCGCAGCGCCTCGGTGACGAAGCGGGTGAGGTTGGCCTCCAGCTCCGCGTCGGTGGCGGCCCGGGTGGCGGCCACCGTGGTGCGGATGCCGCCGGCGGTGTAGGACTGGCCGCTCATCCGGGCGTTGAACTCGGCGGTGCGGTCCCCGGCGAAGACCAGGTGGGCGTGCGAGTCCACGAAGCCGGGCAGCAGCGCCCGGCCCTGGGCGTCGACGCGCTCGTCGGCGGCGGGGGCCCCGTCAGCCGGGCCGACCCAGGCGATCCGGCCGTCCTCGATCAGCACGGCGGCGTCGGTGAGCAGGCCGAGCGGGCCGCTGCCGTGGGACGGGTCGTTGGTGACGAGCGAGCCGACGTTGCCGATCAGGGTGCTCAAGTCGCGGGGCCTTTCGGGGAGTTGGGGTGAACGCCGAAAGGCGCGTGCCCGAGAGGATCAGCCCCTCTCGGGCACGCGCCGGTCAGTTTATCGCCGCAAGGTGGCGATTGTCGTGCTCAGCGCACGGGGGACGTCCGGGACGAGCTGGTGCCGCCCGTCCCTGACCACGTGCCGGCCGCCGACCACCAGGTGGCGGACGTCGGCGGCGGAGGCGGCGAAGACCGCCGTCTCCGCGCCCAGCTCGGGCGGCGGCCCGGCGGTGCGGACCGAGTCCAGCGCGACCACGGTGAAGTCCGCGAGCGCCCCGGCCTCGATCCGGCCGGCCTCCGGCCAGCCGAGCGAGGCGTGGCCGTCCTCGCCGCCGGCGCGCAGCAGCGCGTTGGCGGTCCAGTGGCCGCGGGTGCGGGTGCGCAGGCGCTCGTCCAGCTCCAGCGCCCGGGCCTCCTCCCACGGGTCGATCACCGCGTGGCTGTCGCTGCCCAGGGTGACCGGGCAACCCGCGCTCGCCAACTGCCGGGCGGGGCCGATGCCGTCGGCCAGGTCCCGCTCGGTGGTCGGGCACATGCAGATGTTCGTGGAGGAGTCCGAGAGCAGCCGGATGTCCTCCTCCGTCAGGTGGGTGGCGTGCACGGCCGAGGTGCGCGGGCCGAGCACCCCGTGGTCGGCCAGCAGCCTGGTCGGGGTGACGCCGTGCGCGGCCAGGCAGGCCTCGTTCTCGGCGGTCTGCTCGGAGAGGTGGACGTGCAGCGGCGCCCGCTCCCGCTCGCCCCACTGCGCCACGGTGCCCAACTGCCCGGCCGGGACGGCCCGGACGGAGTGCACCGCGGCGCCGATCCGGGCGTGCGCGGTCGGCTTGAGCGCGTCCACCCGCTCCGCCCAGGCCTCGGCGTCGCCGTCGCTGAACCGCAGCTGCGGTGCGGTCGGCTCGGCGCCGAAGCCCGAGGAGAGGTAGCAGGTGTCCAGCAGGGTGATCCGGATGCCGGCCCGGGCCGCGGCCTCGATCAGGGCGTGGCCCATCGCGTTCGGGTCGTCGTACCGGGCGCCGCCGGGGGCGTGGTGCAGGTAGTGGAACTCGCCCACCGCGCTGATCCCGGCCAGCGCCATCTCGGCGTAGACGGCGGTGGCCAGCTCCAGGTAGCTGTCCGGGTCCAGTGCGCCGGCGAACCGGTACATGGTGTCCCGCCAGGTCCAGAAGGTGCCCGAGCCGACCTGCACGCTGCCGCGCAGCGCGCGGTGGAAGGCGTGCGAGTGGGCGTTGGCCTGGCCCGGCAGCAGCAGCCCGTCGAGCCGGACCGCCCCGGGCGGGCAGGGCCCGCTGTCCGGGGTGACGGCGGTGAACCGGCCGTCGGCCACCGTGACCAGCACGTCCCGCTCCACGGCGGGGCCGCCGTCGTGCGGCAGCCAGGCGTACTCGGCCCAGTAGGTCTGCGCCTCGGTCACTGACACGCCAGGTCCTCCAGTACGTCGGCGAGCGCGGCCACGCCGGTCAGGCAGTCCGCCTCCTCGGCGTGCTCGGCCGGGGAGTGCGAGACGCCGCTCGGGTTCCGCACGAACAGCATGGCGGTCGGGATCTCGGACGCCAGGATCCCGGCGTCGTGTCCCGCGCCGGTCGGCAGCACCGGGACGCCGCCCAGTCGCTTGGCCAGCCGGTCGCGGAGCGGCCCGTCGAAGTCCACCACCGGCGTGTACGACTCCCGGGTCAGCTCGACCCGGACGCCGTCCAGCCCGCCGCGCGTGTACGCGGCCGCCCGGATCTCCTCGACCAGGGCGGTCAGGGTCTCCTCGTCGGCGGCCCGGGAGTCCAGCCAGCCGCGGATCAGCGAGGCGATGGCGTTGGTGCCGTTGGGCTCCACCGCAACCTTGCCGAAGGTGGCCAGCGCCCCGGCCAGCTCCGCCTTCTGACGTGCCGTCAGCACGGTGTCGGCGAAGGTCAGCATCGGGTCGCGGCGGTCCTCGATCCGGGTGGTCCCGGCGTGGTTGGCCTCGCCGTGGAAGTCGAAGCGCCAGCGGCCGTGCGGCCAGATCGCGCTGGCCACCCCGACCGGCCGGTCCTCCGTCAGGTACCGGCCCTGCTCGACGTGCAGCTCGACGAAGGCCCCGATCCGGCCCAGCCGGTCGTGGTCCGCGCCGATCAGCGCCGGGTCGTAGCCGGCCTTCTCCATCGCGTCGGGCAGCCGGACGCCGTCGGCGTCGCGCAGCTCGTACGCCTGCTCGCGGCCGAGCACCCCGGCGGTGAGGCGGGAGCCGATGCAGGCCACGCCGAACCGGGCGCCCTCCTCGTCACCGAAGTTGACGATCGCCAGCGGCTTGCTGAACTCGGCCTTGCGGGAACGGAGTTCGTCCAGCGCGGCGAAGGAGGAGACCACCCCGAGCGGGCCGTCGTAGGCGCCGCCGTCCGGGACGGAGTCCAGGTGCGAGCCGGTGACCACCGCACCCTCGCCCTGCGGGTCGCCCAGCCAGGCCCACTGGTTGCCGTTGCGGTCCAGCTCGTAATGCAGGCCGCGGGAGCGGGCCTGCTGCTCGAACCACGAACGGCACTCGGCGTCGGCGGAGTTCCAGGCGAAGCGGCGGTAGCCGCCGGAGGAGGCGGAGCGGCCCACGGGGAGCAGCTCCGCCCACATCTCCAGGAAGGAGTCGCTCACAGCTCGGCCATCGGCACGCGAACGCCGCGCTCGGCCGCCACCTCGGAGGCGCGGTCGTAGCCCGCGTCCACGTGGCGGATGACGCCCATGCCCGGGTCGTTGGTGAGCACCCGGCGGATCTTCTCGCCCGCCAGCGCGGTGCCGTCGGCCACCGTGACCTGGCCGGCGTGGATCGAACGGCCGATGCCGACGCCGCCGCCGTGGTGGATGGAGACCCAGGAGGCGCCGGAGGCGACGTTCACCA
This sequence comes from Kitasatospora sp. NPDC051853, assembly GCF_044452665.1. Classification (NCBI taxonomy): domain Bacteria; kingdom Bacillati; phylum Actinomycetota; class Actinomycetes; order Kitasatosporales; family Streptomycetaceae; genus Kitasatospora; species Kitasatospora sp. NPDC051853. Next base: position 69,159 of record NZ_JBITBY010000010.1, read on the forward strand.
TGGCGTTCAGCAGCGGCCAGTCGGCGATCGCGTCCGAGCCGTCCAGCATGGCCTCGGTCTCGCGGTACGGGGAGGCCACCGAACCGCAGTCCAGGTGGTCGCGGCCGATCACGATCGGGGCGCTCAGCTCGCCGGAGGCCACCATGTCGTTGAAGCGCTCGCCGGCCTTGTCGCGCTCGCCGTAGCCCAGCCAGCAGATGCGCGCCGGGAGGCCCTGGAAGTGCACCTTCTCCTGGGCCATCTTGATCCAGCGGTGCAGCGACTCGTTCTCCGGGAAGAGGTCGAGCACGGCCTTGTCGGTCTTGTAGATGTCCTGCGCGTCACCGGACAGCGCCGCCCAGCGGAACGGGCCCTTGCCCTCGCAGAACAGCGGCCGGATGTACGCCGGGACGAAGCCCGGGAACGCGAACGCCCGGTCGTAGCCCGCCAGCTGGGCCTCGCCGCGGATCGAGTTGCCGTAGTCGAAGACCTCGGCGCCGCGGTCCTGGAAGCCGACCATCGCCTCCACGTGACGGGCCATCGACTCCCGCGAGCGCTGGGTGAACTCGGCCGGCTTCTCGGCCGCGTAGCTCGCCATGTCCTCGAAGGCCACGCCGATCGGCAGGTAGCTCAGCGGGTCGTGGGCGCTGGTCTGGTCGGTGACGATGTCGATCGGCGCGTCCATCGCCAGCAGCTGCGGGAACATCTCCGCCGCGTTGCCCAGCACGCCGATGGAGAGCGGCTGCCGCTTGTCGCGGGCCTCGGTGGCCAGCTGGAGCGCGTGGTCGAGGTTCTTCGCCTCGACGTCCAGGTAGCGGTGCTCGATCCGGCGGGCGATCCGGGACGGGTCGCAGTCGATGCAGATCGCCACGCCGCCGTTCATGGTGACGGCGAGCGGCTGGGCGCCGCCCATGCCGCCGAGACCGGCGGTGAGGGTGATCGTCCCCTCCAGCGTGTTGTTGAACCGCTTGGCCGCGACGGCCCCGAAGGTCTCGTACGTACCCTGCAGGATGCCCTGGGTCCCGATGTAGATCCACGAACCGGCGGTCATCTGGCCGTACATGGTGAGCCCGAGGCTCTCCAGCCGGCGGAACTCCTCCCAGTTCGCCCAGTCGCCCACCAGGTTGGAGTTGGCGATCAGCACCCGCGGCGCCCACTCGTGCGTCTGCATCACGCCGACCGGGCGGCCGGACTGGACCAGCATGGTCTCGTCCTGCTTGAGGTTCTCCAGCGTGCGCACCATCGCGTCGAAGGAGCGCCAGTCGCGGGCCGCCTTGCCGGTGCCGCCGTAGACCACCAGCTTGGAGGGGTGCTCCGCCACCTCCGGGTCCAGGTTGTTCATCAGCATCCGCAGGGCGGCCTCCTGCTGCCACCCCTGCGTCGTCAGGTTGGTCCCGCGCGCCGCGCGCACCTCGCGCGGACCACTCCCCGCCTGCTGCTGCACCATGCTCCCGGCCTCCTTGCGGATGGATTCATTCAGTCTCTGTTCGACTGAATATATCCAATCACTACCGCCTCGAACAGGCCCCGTCGCGCACTCCATCCGCTTGCTTACAGCAAAGACAGTGCTGTAACTTCTGTTGCGCAGCGTGCGCATCACACGAAGGAGCCGACCGTGCCTCAGATAGAGATCGACGTCCAGACTGCCCGCGCACTGGAGTTCGCCGCGCGGATCGCGGGAGTGACTCCTGGTCAGGTGATCGCCCGCCTCGTGGAGCAGGCCAGCCTCCTGCCGGCCTCACCCGACAGCAAGACCGACGACAACCGGGTAGCGGTGCACGCGAACTACGACGGCCATCGCACCAACGCCCTCTTCGACCCGGCAACCCATCGGGTCGACATCGTGTCCGGCCCGCTCGAGAACAAGTCCTTCAAGAGCCCGACGGGAGCCGCCAGCGCCGTGGTCCACCACTACAACCCAACCGTCAGTACTGCCCGCAACGGCTGGTCGTTCTGGTTCCTCAGCGACAACACCGGCCGGATGCTCCAGACGATCCGCCACCAGGCAAACGGCTGAGAAAAGGCCGTGCCCCGGGTGGCTTGCAGAGCAGAGGCGGACCCGGGGCATACGCAATCAATGTACCAGCGCAGGGCAGTCCCGCAAGAGCGGCACAGAGCACGGGGGATACATGGACGAGTGGCCGGCTTGGATGCTCGAGGCTTACTCGGAGGCACGGCTGGCGCCGTACCTGCTGGCAGGCGGTTCGCCCACTCGGGCTGCCGCCCTCTACGTGTGGAACATCGAGGTATCCGCCGCCTTCGTCGGTCCGCTCAACTGCCTGGAGACCACGCTCCGGAACTCCGTGCACCGTGAACTCACCGCCAAGTACTCCGGCCCGCACTGGTGGCGGCGCGCTCCGCTCAATCCCCAGAGCACGCAGAAGATCACCGAGGCGGAGCAGAAGCTGACCAGGAGAGGCCGTCCCACCCCCGGGCCCGACTCCGTGGTGGCCGAGCTCTCCTTCGGCTTCTGGGTCTCCCTGCTGAGCCGGGCGTACGACCGGCACCTCTGGGTCCCGGCCCTGCACCGAGCCTTCCCGCACTTCTCGGGCCGTCGGCACGACCTCCACGACGCACTGACGTCGCTCCTGCTCTTCCGCAACCGGATCATGCACCACGAGCCGATCCACCACCGCGCGCTGGCGGACGACCATGCCAAGCTCTACCGAGTGCTCGGGTACCTCAGCCCTGGGGCGGCCGACGGCATCAAGGGCTTCGACCGGGTACCGGCCGTACTGCGCCATCGGGACGACACCTTGAGTGGCAGGCGGCAGCCCCGGTTCTGAGCTCAGGCCGCCTCGCCGTCGTCGCCCCAGGCGATGCCGAGGGCGGCCAGCCAGGCGCGGTCGGCCTCGTCGGGGGTCTGGGCGGGCCGGTCGGGCTGCTGGCGCTTGGGGCGGGGGATCTCCTGGACGGGGCCCAGGCCGTACTTCTCGGCGGTGGTGGCGGCGGCGCCCGGTTCGATGACGCCGACGTGGACGGCGGACTCGTCGCCCGGTTCGAGGACGGTGAGGTCGGGGTCGGGCGGCCGGCGGAGGGCGATCCGGCGGCCGCAGGTGGGGCAGGACCACTCGTCGGCGCCCGAGGCGAGCCGGCCGACCAGTTTCATCTCGTGGATGACGCGCATGGCTGAGCAGCACCCCCGTCCGGCCCCGGCGTGGGGCCTTGGTGACGGGATGCCCGCTGGTGGGACGTCAGCAACCAGGTGTGACCGAGCCGTTGTTCAGCAGACCCGGGCCGGACCGGTGTAGACGTTGGCGCCCTCGCCGCGCAGGAAGCCGACCAGGGTCAGCCCCAGCTCCTCGGCCAGGTCCACCGCCAGCGACGAGGGCGCGGAGACGGCGGCCAGCAGCGGGATCCCGGCCAGCGCCGCCTTCTGGGTGAGTTCGAAGGAGGCCCGCCCGCTGACCATCAGCAGGTGCCCCGTCAGCGGCAGCAGCCCCTCCCGCAGCGCCCAGCCCACCACCTTGTCCACAGCGTTGTGCCGCCCGACGTCCTCCCGGGCACAGAGCAGCTCGCCGTCCGCCGTGAACAGCCCCGCCGCGTGCAGCCCGCCGGTGGAGTCGAAGGCCTTCTGCGCCGCGCGCAGCTTCCCCGGCAGCCCGTACAGCACCTCCGGCGCCACCCGCAGCGGGTCCGCGGCGAGCGGCCAGCGGACGTGGGTGCGGACGGCGTCCACCGTGTCGCGGCCGCAGAGGCCGCAGGCGCTGGTGGTGAGCAGGTTCCGGTGCGCCGTCAGGGCGGGCAGCGCGCCGCCCCGGACGGTCGCGTCCACCACGTTGTAGGTGTTCAGCCCGTCGGCATCCGTCCCGGCGCAGTACCGCAGCGCGGCCAGCTGCTCCGCCTCGTGCAGCATCCCCTCCCCCACCAGGAACCCGGCCACCAGGTCGAAGTCCTGCCCGGGGGTGCGCATCGTCACCGTCAGCGCCTCGCCGCCGACCCGGATCTCCAGCGGCTCCTCCCCCGCCAGCACGTCCGCCCGCTCGGAGCGCTCCGCCCCGCGCAGCCGCACCACCCGCCGCCGCACCGTCGCCCGTGCCATCAGTTCTCCTTCCGTGGCAGCTCGCGCAGCCACTGGCTGGCCGAGATGCAGGCCGAGAGCCAGTCCCGTTCGGCCTGATGCATGATCACGTCGGTCGGCCCGCCGCCCAGGGCCGCGAGGAGCTCCAGCGCGGCGGCCTCGTCCACCCCGGCCGGGAGGGCGGCCAGCACCCGTTCGCGCAGCCGGGCCTCCCGCCCGGGATCGACCGGCCGGGGCTCCCATTCCAGGTCACGGTGGAGCAGGACGCCGTACGGCTCGCCGGGACGCTGCTGGAAGATCATCTCCTCCTCGCAGTCGTTGACGAAGTACGAGAGGTAGTCACCCGGACGGAGGTCCGCCCCCGAGAGCCCGGAGAGGAAGGCGTGCAGGCCGCGGGAGTTGCGCAGGTACTGGCGGAGCTGCCGGACCACCGTGCCGACCGTGCTCTCGTCGAGGACGGCGCCGGCGGGTATCCGGATGGTCCTCACGGCCGGGTCCGAGCGCAGCTGTTCGGTGGCGTTGGCCCAGTGGAGTTTGCCCGTGCCGGGGTCGTGGACCACGCAGACCACCGGGATGTTGGTCTCGCGCCAGTCGTCCCCGTGCTTCTCGACCCTGACCGCGTAGCCCTCTGCCCGGCGGAAGGAGGTGCCGCCCTTGATCTGGACCGCGATGCTGTCGGGCGTCCGGCGGTTCCGCTCCGAGAAGCGGACGATGAAGTCCTCGCCGAAGTCGTTGCCGCCGTCGATCCTCTGCACGATGTGCAGCTGATCCTCCATCAGGGTGCGGAAGGCGTTCTCCGCCGCCAGCTGCGTCCGGCGGCTCTCGGGCACGGTGGTCACACCGTCAGCGTACGGCCCGCCGAAGACAGCGCACGACTTGGTTGTCATATCTTCATTCAGCTGATGTCATAGTGCATATGGATATGCACACTGCTGTGGACCCCGCTGCTCCGGTGATCGTGGTCGGCAAGGCCGACGTCAGCGCCGAGGACGTCATCGCCGTCGCGCGCGGGAACGCGCGGGTCGAGATCGGACCGGACGCGCTGGAGGAGATGGCGACCGCGCGGAAGCGGATCGAGGCGCTGGCCGCCGAACCGCGGCCGGTCTACGGGGTGTCCACCGGTTTCGGCGCGCTCGCGGTGCGGCACATCAGCCCGGAGCTGCGGGCACAGCTGCAGCGGTCGCTGGTGCGCTCGCACGCCGCGGGCATGGGCCCCGTGGTGGAGCGCGAGGTGGTCCGCGCGCTGGTCTTCCTGCGGATGAAGACCCTGGCCTCCGGCCGCACCGGCGTGCGCCCGCTGGTCGCGCAGAACATGGCCGCCATGCTGAACGCCGGCATCACCCCCGTGGTCCGGGAGTTCGGCTCGCTCGGCTGCTCGGGTGACCTCGCGCCGCTCTCGCACTGCGCGCTCGCCCTGATGGGCGAGGGCACCGCGTACGACGCCGAGGGCGTCGAGCGGCCGGCCGGCGAGCTGCTCGCCGAGGCCGGCATCGAGCCGGTCGAGCTGCTGGAGAAGGAGGGCCTGGCCCTCATCAACGGCACCGACGGCATGCTCGGCATGCTGGTGATGGCGCTGGCCGACCTGGGCCGCCTGTTCACCACCGCCGACATCACCGCCGCCATGTCGCTGGAGGCGCTGCTCGGTACCGACAAGGTGCTGGCCCCCGAGCTGCACGGCCCGATCCGCCCGCACCCCGGCCAGGCCCTCTCCGCCGCCAACATGCTTGCCGTGCTGGCCGGTTCGGGTCTGACGGGCCACCACCAGGACGACGCCCCGCGGGTCCAGGACGCCTACTCCATCCGCTGCGCCCCGCAGGTGGCCGGCGCCGGCCGCGACACCCTGGCCCACGCCCAGCTGGTCGCCTCCCGCGAGCTGGCCGCCTCGGTCGACAACCCGGTGGTGCTGCCCGACGGCCGGGTCGAGTCCAACGGAAACTTCCACGGCGCCCCGGTCGCGTACGTGCTCGACTTCCTGGCGATCGCCGCGGCCGACCTCGGCTCCATCTCCGAGCGCCGCACCGACCGGCTCCTCGACAAGGCCCGCTCGCACGGCCTGCCGGCCTTCCTGGCCGACGACCCGGGCGTGGACTCCGGCCTGATGATCGCCCAGTACACCCAGGCCGCCCTGGTCAGCGAGAACAAGCGGCTCGCCGTCCCGGCCTCGGTGGACTCCATCCCCTCCTCCGCGATGCAGGAGGACCACGTCTCGATGGGCTGGTCCGCCGCGCGCAAGCTCCGCCAGTCGGTGGACAACCTGGCCCGCATCCTGGCCGTCGAACTGACCGCCTCCGCCCGGGCGTTGGAGATCCGCACCGACAACGGCAGCGGGCCGCTGGCGCCGGCCACGGCCGCCGCCGTCGCCGCCGCGCGGGCGGCGGGGGTCGGCGGGGCCGGCCGCGACCGCTTCCTGTCGCCGGACCTGGAGGCGGCGGCGACGCTGGTCGCCTCCGGCGAGCTGCTCAAGGCCGTCGAGTCGGTCACCGGGCCGCTGGCCTAGCCTTCCGGGCGAAAGTGGCTATGCCTCGGGGGCGCGGGGAACTGCGCGAATCGGAAGGCGGCCCACCTGCAACTGACTCAGCGTCAGCCAGTTGCAGGTGCTGCCGTTCCCCTGCGCGCAGTTCCCCGCGCCCCTGGTGTGACCACGTACGTCCCTCGCACCCTCGGGTCAGCCGCTCACCAGTCGTGGCGCGGGGGCCTGCTGCTCAGGGCGTTGGCCATGTTGACGCCGACGATGCCGGCCCAGCAGACGATCAGGCCCCAGATGCCGGAGGTCCCGGCGGCCACGCCGGAGAGCGGGATGCCCAGGGCGAGCGAGACGATCGGCAGCTTCGGGCCGCCACCGCCCCCGCTGCGGCGACGCCCGTCGCGCTGCTCGGCCCGGGAGTCCAGCCGGGCGTCCAGCCGGGCGTCGATCCGGGCCAGGAAGGAGTCGACGATCTCCGTCTCGTACTCCTTGCCGAGCTCCTTGCGGGTCTGCACGGCGGCGTCGAGGTCACGCTTGAGTTCGTCCTGCCGAGAGTTCATGGGCACCAGCGTCCTCCCCTCCGCGCGGCCCGGTCCACCGCCCGGGACCGGTTTCGGGGGCGGGTCAGGGGTAAATCAGGGACACCCCGGAGTCGGGGGCCCGATCCCACTGTTCGATACTTCGTTGCCCGGCGTTCGGCACTGCTGCACAGTCACTGTCGTCCGGAACGCCGCCGATCCACCCCGGAGGAAGCGCCGATGACCAGCACCGACGACAACGGTTCCGTCGGCCCCTCCGCCAGGCTGCTCCAGCTCTTCGAGGGCCACCGGCTGACGCCCACTCAGCGGCGGATCGCCCACTCCCTGGTGCGGCACGCCGCCGAGGCCCCGTTCCTCTCCAGCGTCGAGGTGGCCGAACTGGCCGGGGTGAGCCAGCCCTCCGTCACCCGCTTCGCGGTGGCGCTCGGCTTCGACGGGTACCCGGCGCTGCGCAAACAGCTGCGCGAGCTCGGCGCGGGCGAGGCGGCCACGCCCGAGTCGCCGGCCGACGTGGTGCGCAACGAGCACCAGCAGGCGGTGCTCGCCGAGATCGAGCACCTGCGCCACCTGGCCGAGCTGCTGGCCGACCCGGAGCCGATCGTCCGGGCCGCCCGGCTGCTGGCCGCCTCCCGCCCGCTGCCGGTGCTCGGCCTGCGGGCGGCCTCCGCGCAGGCCCGGGGCTTCGCGTACTTCGCGGCCAAGGTGCACCCGGACGTCCGCCTCCTCGACGAGGGCGGCTCGATGCTCGCCGACCGCCTGGAGCAGGCGGCCGCGGCCGGGGCCAGCGCCCTGCTCTGCTTCGCCCTCCCCCGCTATCCGCGCGAACTGATGGACGCCCTGGTGGTCGCCCGCGACTGCGGCCTGACCGTGCTCACCGTCGCCGACAGCGCCTTCGCCCCGGTCGCCAAGCTCTCCGACCTGATGCTCCCCGCCGCCGTCGGGACCGGCCTGGTCTTCGACACCGCCTGCGCCCCGATGATGCTCGGCCGCGTCCTGCTCCAGACCATGTGCGACGACATCCCCGGCGCCGAGGCCCGCCTGGAGGCCATCGAGCAGTCCGCCGCCGCCCGCGGGCTGTTCCTGGACTGACGTCGGCTCAGCTCACCACCCCGGCTCGCGGCCCCGCCTCGCCGCCTCAGATCGCCGCCTCGATGAGGTCGGCGGTGTACGCGGCGCCGCCGGTGGTGCGGAGTTCGCGGCGGATGGCGGCGAGGCGGGCCGCCACCTCGGGGTCGGCGGCGAGGGTGAGCAGGGTGGTGCGCAGGAGTTCGGGGGTGACGTCCTCGGGGTCGATGCGGTGGCCGACGCCGAGTTCGGTGAGGCGGTCGGCGTTGGCGTACTGGTCGGCGCCCTGCGGGACGGCGATCATCGGGACGCCGCAGTGGAGGCCCTCGGTGGTGCCGCCCATGCCGCCGTGGGTGACGAAGGCGTCGGCCTGCTCCAGGACGGCGAGTTGGGGGACCCAGGGGTGGACCTCGACGTTGGCGGGGAGGGGGCCGAGGGCGGCGGGGTCGACGTGCTCGCCGACCTGGAGGACGACGTGCCAGCCGGGGAGGCCGCCGAAGGCGCTCAGGCAGGCGCGGTAGAAGTCGGGCCGGTCGGTGTAGGCGGAGCCGAGGGAGACCAGCAGGACCTTCTCCGCCCCGGCGGGGCGGGTCCAACTCCCTTGGTGGGAGCGGTCGCCGAAGGCGGGGCCGACGAAGGTGTAGCGCTCGGGGTCGACCCGGTCGGCGTTGGGCTGGAGGGCGCGCGGGATGAGGACGAGCGAGCGGGTTGGCCGGCCCATGAAGTCGAGCGGGTCGGTGCCGGTGATGCCGTTCTCGGCGAGCCAGGCGGTGAAGGCGGCGGTGTAGGCGCCGCCGTCCCGGCGGATCGCCTCGAACATCTCCGGGACGTCCTGCTCGAAGCCCTCCCAGGCGACGAAGGTCGGCGAGAGCTGGAGGACCGGGAGGTCCCAGTTCTCGGCCAGCACCCGGGCCGGGCAGCCGGCGATGTCGTAGAGGAAGAGGTCGGGCCGGTCCCGGTCGAAGGCCTCGCGGAGGACCGGCAGCATCGCCTGGGCGTCCCGCAGGAAGTACTCCTGCACCTTGACCGGATCGCTCGGCCAGCCGTCCTCCGCGCCGGAGTCGGCGGTGAGCGGGAGGGTGGTGCGGTACGGGACGAGGCTGGCGCCGGTGCCCTCGATCAGCTCGGCGAAGGCGGGGTCGTTGGCGTAGCTGACCCGGTGGCCCCGGGAGACCAGCTCGCGGATCACCTCCAGGCTGGGGTTCACGTGGCCGTGGGCCGGGATGGAGACCATGGCGATGTGGGCGGGGCGGGTCATCTGCACTCCTCGGCATGAGCTAGACGAGACGGTTCGTCTCGAACGAGCCCCAGCATGCAACGCACCCTGACGATCCGTCAAGACGAGACGTTCCGTACCGTTGAGCTGATAACATCACCGCATGACACCCCGGACCCCGGACCCGTCCCGCCGCAGCGAGCGCTCCCGGCAGGCCATCCTCACCGCCGCCGCCGAGCTGACCACCGAGCTCGGCTACGCCAAGCTGACCATCGAGGCGATCGCCGCCCGCGCCGGGGTCGGCAAGCAGACCATCTACCGCTGGTGGCCGTCCAAGGGCGCGGTGGTCTTCGACGCCCTGCTGGCCACCAACGAGGACGAGGCCGGCAGCCTGTCCCTCCCGGACACCGGGGACCTGGCGGCCGACCTGCGGGTGGTGGTGCGCGGCACCGCCGAGGAGATGTCCACCCCGTTCTACGACCAGGCAGGACGGGCCCTCACCGCCGAGGTGCTGACCGACCGCACGCTGCTGGGCGAGTACCGCGAGCGGCTGCTCGGCCCGCTGCTGGAGGTCACCCGGGAGCGGCTGCGCAGCGCCCGCGCGGCCGGGCAGGTGGCCGAGGACGCCGACCTGGACCTGGCCGTCGAGCTGCTCTACGGCCCGATGTACTACCGCTGGCTGCACCGCCTCGGTCCGCTCGACCAGGCGTACGCCGACGGCCTGGTCGAGCAGGTGGTCCGGGCGCTGCGCCCCTGACGGACGGTCAGTGCCGGTTGCCGCGCCGCCGCAGCAGGGCCCAGACGACCACCGCGACCAGCAGGCCCGCCAGGAGCAGGATCAGCAGGATCGCGAAGAAGGAGACGCCCTTCCCCTTCTTCTTCTTGGACTTGCTCTTGGCCGACTTGCTCTTGGCCAGCTCCCGGACCGCCTCGGTCCGGACCGCCGGGCCGCCCAGGGTCACCACGGCCTCGCCGGGCGCGGTGCCCTGAACGGCCGTCAGGGTGATCGCGGTGCGCGGCGCGGCGGAGACCGCGCTGGCGGTGGTGGTGGAGAGCCCGCCGAGGGCGAGCACCACCGTGAGCATGGTGGCGGCGATACGTCTGTGCATGTCCCCCGTTACCCCGTTCCCGCCCGGCCCCGACGGCGGACGTCGCCCCCACTGTGGCACGGGGACGGGTGCGGGCGACAGGGGAGCGGACGGGCGCGTGACAGAGCCGGGACACGGGCCCTACGGCGGCGGGGAGGCCGGGCCGGAGAGCGCCACCGCGACCAGTGAGCGCAGGGCGGGGGCGATCTGGCCGAACGGCAGGGTCGCGTCGTCCGCGAACAGCTCCACCAGCCAGCCCCCGGCGGCGTTCTGACCGCCCGCCACCACCATCGCCCGGTAGCCGCTGACCATCATCATCGCCTCCTCGGCCGGGTCGTTCCCGGCCGCCCCGGCGCGCAGCGCGAAGCCGCCGCCGCGCACCGCCCGCCGGGTCAGCGGGTAGTGGCCGAGGTCGAAGACGGCGTCGGGGGCCTCGATCCGGGCCCGCTGGGTCTCCGCGCCGGAGCTGGTCGGACCGCTGGTCATCCGGTAGACGGCGTGCCGGGCGGTGCGCATGAACTGCGAGCCGGGCGGCACGTACGAGATCCACCAGCCGACCGCGTCCAGCAGCCGGGAGGAGTTCTCGGCCACCACCGCGAGCCGGCTGATGGTGTCGGCGGGGTGGCTGGCCCGGCCCGCGCCGGTGCGGTCCAGGGCGCCGAGCACCACGTTGAGCAGCTGCCCCGGGTCGGCGCTGTGCGCGGCGCCGCGGAAGCGGCGGCGGTCCGCGGCGCCGATCCGGCCGCCGCCGCGGCGCCCGTCGGCCCGGTGGTGCGGGTCGGCCGCGTCGGCCAGCAGCACCGTCGGGTCGGGCGAGAAGCCGGGGCCGTGGCTGCGGCCGGCCACCACCGGGTGGGCCGCCCGGGCCGCCTTGGCCCGGTACTGGGCCGCGTCGGCCAGCCGGAACAGCCGGTCCGGGGTGGTCACCGGCCCGATCGAGTCCCCGGTGGAGGCCACCCCGCAGGCCACCCCCTCGCCATCGGCCAGCTGCAGCGCCCGGGCGGACAGCTCCTCGGCCACCGCGACCACCTCGTCCGCCTTCTGACCCTCCGCCAGCAGGCAGAACTCGTCCCCGCCGAGCCGGGCCGCCAGCGCCCCCGGCAGCTTGGCGGCGGCCAGCGAGAGCTGGTGGGCGAAGCGCTCCAGCAGGCGGTCGCCGACCTCGTGACCCAGGCGGTCGTTGACGCTCTTCAGCCCGTTGACGTCGCAGACCACCAGGGAGACCACCGAACCGCTGCGGTTGTGCTCCTCCAGCGCCGCCTCCAGCCGGGCGTCCACCGCACGGCGGTTGGCCAGGCCGGTGAGCGGGTCGGTGAAGGCGAGGCGGCGCAGGTCGGCGAGCCGCTCGGTCTGCGCCAGGCCGGCCGAGATCTGGGCCGCCAGCAGGGTGGCGTACTCGGCGTCCGAGTCGGCGAAGACCGCGAGGCCGGCGGTCCGGGCCAGGTACAGCTCGCCCCAGGCCTGGCCGTGCAGCACGATCGGGGCCACCAGGCAGCACTCGCGGCCGCGGCGGCGCAGGCCCGCGGCGCGCTGCTGGCAGAACGCACCGGCACCGGGGTGGGCGTGCGGGGCGTGCGGCTCGTCGCTCGAAGCCGTCTGGACCCAGGCGCGGGGAAGGCGCCCGGTGGTCCAGTGCTCCTCCAGGTACGTGACGATCTCCGGGAAGTCCGCCACGGGGTACGACTCGTCCTCGGGCAGTTCCTCCTCCCCCGGGGCCAGGTCACCGTGGTTCACCAGCACCCGGAGCCGGCCGGACTCGCGGTCCCAGACCGAGACCGCCGCCATGGTGGCGCCGAGGGCGGTGGTGGCGCGGACGGCCGCCGCCCGGACCGCTTCCAGCGGGGTCAGCGCCCCGGCCATGTCCTGGGCGAGTTCGACCACCGCGCGCAGCCGCAGGTCCGACGGTGCATGGACGCACTCGGTCATGGTCGCCTCGCTCACCGGCTCGCCTCGTCCTGGTGGTGGTGGATCTGCCCGTTCTGCACCCAGGTTATGGCGACGCGTGGCGACTTCGTCCGATTTGTCGTGAGGGAATTGTGGTGGCTGCGCCCCGCAGGGGCGCAGCCGGGCTAACCGAGCTGCGGGAGCCGTCCGAGGCGGGTGAGGAGCCAGGGTTCGACCAGGCCGAGGCCTCGGACGGGGCGGCGCCACATGGGCTGGAGGTGGAAGCGGTGGGGGCCGGTGACGGGCTCCTCCTCCAGGGGGGAGGGGGCGGCGGCGCCGGAGTTCTCCAGGGCGGTGGCGAACTCGCCGTCGAGGAGGACGGCGTCCTTGGGGGCGATGGAGGTGAGGCGGCTGGCGAGGTTGACGGTGGTGCCGAAGACGTCGCCCATCCGGGAGGTGACGGTGCCGAAGGCCATGCCGACCCGCAGGGCGGGGATGTTCTCGGCGTCGGCCAGCGTCTCGATCAGCGAGAGGGCGATCTCGGCGGCGGTGGCCGGGTCCTCGGAGACGAAGAGGATCTCGTCGCCCAGGGTCTTGACCACCCGGCCGCCGTGACCGGCGATCAGGTCGGAGCAGGTGTTCTCGAAGCTCTCGACCAGTTCGCCGAGCTCCTCCTCCTCCAGCCGCCGGGAGAGCCGGGTGAAGCCGACCAGGTCGGCGAAGCCGACGGCCAGCCGGCCGCTGGTGATCTCGGTGTCCTCGGCGGCCTGCACCACGCGGCCGGTGACGGCGGCGAGCTGACGGCGCCACACGTAGACCAGGAACTGCTCCAGTTCGGGCAGCAGCAGTTCGACCAGTGGGTAGGCGACCTCGGCCCGGGTGAGGCCCGGCTCGACGGCCTGGGTGAGGTTCTCCAGGAAGGTGTCCATCTGCCAGCCGGCCAGCCTGGCGGTGGTCTGGCCGGTGGAGCGGGCCACCTGGATCGCCATCGACTCGCTGAGCAGTCCGGACTCGACCAGGCCGGCCAGGCGCCGCAGGGCGATCACGTCCCCGTCGGTGAGCGCCCGGGACTGCCCGATGTCGGGGAAGCCCATCGCCCGCCAGAAGCGGGTGGCCAGCTCCATCGGCACGTCGGCGGCACGGGCGGCCTGGTACGGCGTGTACCTGCGCGGTGCGTCGAGGATCAGCCGCTCCAGGTCCAGCGCGACCGTCTGCCCGTCGTCGCCGGCCTGGCCGCCGTCTGCGTCTACCACCGGTCCGTCCCCGTGCGGGTGCCGCACTTGCCTCATGTCCTGCCTGTCCAGGGGCGACCGACCACCACGCGGGTAGTGGTGCGCCTCACACCGCTGCCAGGGGGAATCGTCGCACGGAATTTCCCGATCCGGGGCATCCGCCCGAAGCCGACCACTGGGCGGACGCTCCCCCGTCCACCCGTCGGACGGCCCCGGGGCGGTGACCTGGGGGTTCGTCAGGACTGCTGCGGACGGACGTGCACGACGTCCCCGGCCGCCACCGGGTGGCGGCTGCCGTCGGGGGTGCGGACCACCAGCCGGCCGTCCCCGTCCACCGCCACGGCCTCGCCCAACAGCTCGCGGTCGCCCGGGAGTTGGACCTTCACCTGGCGGCCGAGGGTGGTGCAGCGGGCGGCGTACGCGGGCAGCAGGCCACTGGCGTGCGGGTCGCCGGCGGTGTGCACCCACTCGCCGTAGAGCTCGGCGAACGCGCGCAGCAGGGCGCGCAGCAGGGTCTCCCGGTCGGTCACCTCGGCACCCGCCAGGGCCAGCGAGGTCGCGGTCGGGACGGGCAGCTCGTCCTCCCGGAGCGAGACGTTGAGGCCGAGGCCAACCACCACCGCGCCGTCGGCCAGTTCGGTGAGGATGCCGCCGAGCTTGCGCTCCTCGCCGCCGACCACGGCCTGGAGGTCGTTGGGCCACTTCAGCCCGGTCTCCACCCCGGCGATCCGGTTGAGCGCCCCGGCCGCCGCCACCCCGACCAGGATCGGCAGCCAGCCGTACCGGTCCACCGGCACGTCCTTCGGCCTCAGCAGCAGCGAGAGGAAGAGGCCGGAGCGGGCCGGGGCGGACCACTGGCGCTCCAGCCGGCCGCGCCCGGCGGTCTGCTCCTCGGCCACCAGGACCGCGCCCTCCGGCGCGCCCTCCTTGGCCCGGGCGGCCAGGTCGGTGTTGGTGGAGCCGGTCTCCGCCACCACGTCCAGCGCGGTCCAGAGCGCGCCGGGGACCAGCAGGTCCCGCCGGAGCCCGGCCTGGTCCAGCGGCGGCCGCTCCAGGTCGGTCCAGGGTGACGGGCCGTCATGGCCGAAGCCACGCAGTCCACTGCGGCGGGGGCGGGGGTGCTCGCGGGGGGTCTCGTCGGCGCTCTCGGTCACCGGGTCAGCGTACCGATCCGACGGGGCGTCAGCCCTGCTTGAAGATCCCGGCGTCGACCAGCAGGGTGTGCTCGTCGACGGTCCGCTCGGCCGGCGGCACCGCGGGCGTCACCGGGCGGCCGTGGTCGCGGAAGGTGAAGGTGTTCCCGACGGCGTCCGCCGAGGCGGTGCGCTGCAGCAGGACCGGCTTCTCCCCCTTGCCGACCACCACCTCCACCGTCCCCTCGCTGGAGGCCACCTTGCCGGGGAGGGAGACCGCGACGCCCTCCTGCCCGCCGACGGTGCGCGGCCCGAGCAGGACCGCCCCCTCGGTGTTCAGCAGGTCCGCCTCCGGGTTGAAGAAGTACCCGATCGAGCGGCACAGGCCCCCGCCGTCGAAGAGCCCCTCGGCCCCGTCGCCGGTGACGTACTTGTCGCCGTGCCGCTCCCAGACCCGCTCCAGCGAGCTGGTCTCGTAGACCGACCTGTCGGCCCGGTACCAGCCGCCCTGCGGGGTGCGGACCACCTCCACCGTGCCGATGCCGAGCGGCCGGCCGGTCTTCTCGAACCGCCCGGTGCAGTTGCCGTCGGCGTCCACGGAGAGCGTGCCGGTGTAGGAGGTGTTGCCCTTCTTGGCCTCGAAGTCCACGGTCGCCGAGCGGCCCGAGCGCAGTGCGTCGGCGGCCTTGGTGACCAGCTCGGCGGCGTTCGGCCCGGCGCTCGGTCCGGCGGCCGGCGCCGGGTCGGAGGTGCAGCCGACGGCGGTCAGCAGGACGGCGGCGGTCAGGACGGTGACCGCACTGGTCAGACGCATGTGTGGTTTCCCCCGGGAATGGTCGTAAGCCGCCACATCGTCCCGCAGAAACACGCCGAATGACACTGTGTTGCTGGCCATAACCGGAAGGGCCCCGGGCTGGCTACGCTACCCAGCGGTAGTTCGCTGTGCCGCCCCTGCCCTCGTGCGCGACGCACCGGGAGCGGCCGAGGATCAGGGAGAGCCGACCGGATGACCGAGGCGCCGTACGACCCGCACACCACCGCCGGAAAGCTGGCCGACCTGCGCCGCAGGATCGACGAGGCCGTGCACTCCGGTTCGGCCGCGGCGGTCGAGAAGCAGCACGCCAAGGGCAAGCTGACGGCCCGTGAGCGGGTGCAGGAGCTGCTGGACGAGGACTCGTTCGTGGAGTTCGACGAGTTCGCCCGGCACCGCTCCACCAACTTCGGGCAGGAGAGGAACCGCCCCTACGGTGACGGCGTGGTGACCGGCTACGGCACCGTGGACGGCCGTCAGGTCGCGGTCTTCGCCCAGGACTTCACCGTCTTCGGCGGCTCGCTGGGCGAGGTCTTCGGCGAGAAGATCGTCAAGGTGATGGACTTCGCCCTGAAGACCGGCTGCCCGGTCATCGGCATCAACGACTCCGGCGGCGCCCGGATCCAGGAGGGCGTGGTCTCGCTCGGCCTGTACGGCGAGATCTTCCGCCGCAACGTGCACGCCTCCGGCGTGATCCCGCAGATCTCGCTGATCATGGGCCCCTGCGCCGGCGGCGCGGTCTACTCCCCCGCGATCACCGACTTCGTGGTGATGGCCGACCAGACCTCGCACATGTTCATCACCGGCCCCGACGTGATCAAGACCGTCACCGGCGAGGACGTCGGCATGGAGGAGCTGGGCGGCGCCCGCACCCACAACACCAAGTCGGGCAACGCGCACCACCTCGCGGCGGACGAGAAGGAGGCGGTCGAGTACGTCAAGAACCTGCTCTCCTACCTGCCCTCCAACAACCTCTCCGACCCGCCGTCCTTCCCCGAGCAGGCCGACCTCTCGATCACCGACGAGGACCTGGAGCTCGACACCCTGGTGCCCGACTCGGCCAACCAGCCGTACGACATGCACAAGGTCATCGAGCACGTCCTGGACGACGGCGAGTTCCTGGAGACCCAGGCCCTCTACGCCGGCAACGTCATCACCGGCTTCGGCCGGGTCGAGGGCCACCCGGTCGGCGTGGTCGGCAACCAGCCGATGGACCTGGCCGGCTGCCTGGACATCAACGCCAGCGAGAAGGCCGCCCGGTTCATCCGGACCTGCGACTCCTTCAACATCCCGGTCCTCACCTTCGTCGACGTGCCCGGCTTCCTGCCCGGCACCGAGCAGGAGTGGGACGGCATCATCCGCCGCGGCGCCAAGCTGATCTACGCCTACGCCGAGGCCACCGTCCCGCTGATCACCGTCATCACCCGCAAGGCCTTCGGCGGCGCCTACGACGTGATGGGCTCCAAGCACCTCGGCGCCGACCTCAACCTGGCCTGGCCGACCGCCCAGATCGCCGTCATGGGCGCCCAGGGCGCGGCCAACATCGTCTACCGGCGCGAGCTCCAGGAGGCCGCGAAGGCCGGCGAGGACGTCGACGCGCGGCGCGCCGAGCTGGTCGCCGAGTACGAGGACACCCTGCTCAACCCGTACCTCGCCGCCGAGCGCGGCTACGTCGACGCGGTCATCGCCCCCAGCGAGACCCGCCGCCACATCGTGCGGGGCCTGCGGGCGCTGCGCGGCAAGCGGGAAGTGCTGCCGCCCAAGAAGCACGGCAACATCCCGCTGTAGTCGCGAAGCCCGTACGGGAGGAGGATCTGTACATGAGTCCCATTCAGGTGCTGCACGGGCAGCCGACCCCCGAGGAGCTGGCCACCGTCCTGGCGGTGGTCTCAGCCCGGGCCGCCGCCGCCGCGGCCGCCGAGGAGGCGGCCCGTCGGGCGGGCGTCGGCCCGGCCTCCGCGTGGAACGACCGGGCCCGGCGGATGCGGCACGCGCCCGCGCCGGGGCCGCAGGCCTGGCGAACCTCCGGGTGGGCCGGGTGAGTTGAGTATCCGTACTCAGGCATTCCGGGCAGTTCGGGGCGCAGGCTGGTGAGGTGCTCTGGTCGGACCCGCGGGACGAGGATTCGGACGAGGCGCGGCGGGCACAACGGATGCTCCGCCGCGCCGGCCCGGTGCTGGCGGCCCTCGTCTTCGTGATGGCGCTGCTCCTGACGCTCTGAGGACCCCGTGGGGGTCCAGGGGCGCGAGGAACTGCGCGCGGGGGAACGGCAGCACCTGCAACTGGCTCGCCTGCCCCGATCTCACACCGGTCCGCCTTCCGTACTCGCGCAGTTCCCCGCGCCCCTGGCATCACCATTTACGCTTTGGCCCATGAGTCAGCGTGTGGTGGTGTTGGCGTCGCAGTCGCCGGCGCGGTTGGGGTTGTTGCGGCAGGCGGGGTTGGCGCCGGAGGTCGTGGTCAGCGGGGTGGACGAGGACGCGCTGAGCGCGGGGTCGCCCGGGGAGCTGGCGTTGGTGCTGGCGGAGGCCAAGGCGCGGAAGGTGGCCGGGGAGCTCACGGACGGTCAGCTGGTGATCGGCTGCGACTCGGTGCTGGAGCTGGACGGGCAGGCGCTCGGGAAGCCGGACGACGCGGCGGACGCGCTGGCCCGCTGGCAGGCGATGCGCGGCCGCGAGGGCGTGCTCCGCACCGGCCACTGCGTGATCGACACCGCCACCGGCAAGGAGGCGTCCGCCACCGCCTCGACCACCGTCCGTTTCGGGAACCCGGACGACGCCGAGCTGGCCGCGTACATCGCGACGGGCGAACCGCTGTACGTGGCGGGGGCGTTCACCCTGGACGGCCGCTCGGCGCCGTTCATCGACGGGATCGACGGGGACCCGGGCAACGTGATCGGCCTCTCGCTCCCGCTGCTGCGGCAGCTGCTGGCCGACCTCGGCATCCGGATCACCGACCTCTGGGCCTCCTGAACGGCCGTCAGCCCGCCGGGGCGTTCTTCGCCAGGAAGGCGAGCAGGTCGGCCTTGGCGGTGCCCTGCTCCAGCAGCCGGGTGCCGTGGCCGGCGCCCTGGTAGACCTTCAGGTCCTTGACCGGGGCGGCGGTGGCCGCGGCGGCCAGTTCGGCGGCGTTCTCGGCGAACGGCTGGTCGTTCTCCTGGACGGCGATGAAGAGCGGCACGGTGAGCTTGCCGATCGCCGCCTTGCCGTCCCAACCGCCGTGGTAGGTCGGCGAGCTGAGGGTCGCCACGGCGGCCACCGGGAGCGCGCCGGGGGCGGCCGCGGCGGCCAGTGAGGCGGTGCCGCCCTTGGAGGCGCCGATCAGCACCAGGCGCTGCACGCCCTTGCCCTTGAGGTGAGCCGCGGCGGCCTCGATGTCCTGGGCGACGTCCCCGGCCGAGGTGAAGGCGAGCCCGGCGTAGCCGGCCTTGGTGAAGTCCTCCAGGAAGGGGATCCACTCGCAGAGCGAGGAGGCGTTCTCGTGCGAGAGGACCACCGCCGTCCTGGCGTGGCCCGCGTCGGAGTCCTGGTAGTAGGCGTCCCGCGGGGCGGCGCTGTCGAGGGCGAAGGAGCCCTTGTCGGCCCGCTCCTGGGTCAGGCAGCCGTAGGTGGGGGCGGTGGGCTTCGGGGCGGCGGCGGTCCCGCCGGTGGAGCCGCAGCCGGCGAGCAGCAGGGCGGCGCAGACGGACGCGGGCAGGGCGGTGCGCGGTTTCATCTCTTCGACTTCCCCCGTCGAGGTGACCACGGGCGCCGTGCGGCGTCCGTCGGCGGACACGCTAGGGAGCGGGCCGAAAAGCCGTCAATGGTCCAGACCATTACAGTTCGGCACCCGAAACCGGACCAGGGACCTCCGTTTTTCCCTGCTGATCCGGACAGATCCCGGCCCGCACATCTGTCGCTGGGGGCCAAGCCGCCGCCCGCACCCGGCCGCTAGGCTGGCGCGGTCATCGGGCCGGGAAGGGAGCGTGCGGTGCTCGACAGCCTGCTCAACGTGGCGCTCGGCCTGCTGGCCAGTGCCATCAGCGCCGGTCTCGGCTGGATCGCGCACACCCTGCGGCGGCGGCGCCGGACCGGCCGGGTCCGCGAGTTCTTCGGCATGCCGCCCGGCTCGGACTGCCTGCTGGTGGTCAACCGCCACACGGCGGGCACGAGTTCGAAGAGCGTCTCGCGCAACGACGTGTACGCGCTGATGGAGCTGGCCGCGCTGATCAAGGAGTGCGGCGCCCGGGCCGACGTCACCGGGCACGACCAGGTGCGCCAAGGACTGGGCGACAAGGCCGAGTTCTGCCTCGGCGGCCCGGAGAGCAACGAGCGCACCGCCGCCCACCTGCGCAACTGGCTGCCGGGGGTGGCCTTCACCCCGCCTCCGGCCGGGACGGCCCACGGCTCCACCATCACGGTGGGCGAGCAGGAGTTCCGCTTCACCGACACCGGCGACCGGCCGAGCGCCTACGTGCTGCTGGCCCGGATACAGGCCGCCCCGGAGCGCCGCCCGGTCTTCCTGATAGCCGGTCAGACCGCGACCTCCAACCACGCGGCGGTGCGCCACCTGACCGGCCACCACCGCGAGCTGGCCCGCACCCACGGCGCCCACGGCACCTTCGCCGTGGTGCTCCGGGTGGTCAACCCGGGCGCCTACGGGCCCGACGTGGTGGAACTCGCCGCCGACGTCACCGACCTGGCACTCGTGGCGGCCGCATGAGTCACCCGCCTCCGGTGTGGCGAAGGCCACGGGGCGCAACGCGCCCACCGTCCGCCTTCGAGGCAGCCTCAGGCAGGTCCGCGTAACGTCGCGACCAGCGGAGCTTCCCGCTCCGTGTCCGGGCGGTCACGAATCCGCGTCACGCTCCGTGTGGGCAAGCTCACCACCTGGGGCTACTCGCCGGTAAGACCCCGCAAACCCTAAGCTCAACGAGGTTCAAGAAGGGAGCCACACGTGCGCAAGGTGCTCATCGCCAACCGCGGCGAAATCGCCGTCCGAGTCGCCCGGGCCTGCTCGGACGCCGGTATCGCCAGCGTCGCCGTCTACGCCGAGCCGGACCGGGACGCCCTGCACGTCCGCGCGGCCGACGAGGCGTACGCCCTCGGCGGCGACACCCCGGCCACCAGCTACCTGGACATCGCCAAGGTGCTCAAGGCGGCGGCCGACTCGGGCGCGGACGCGGTCCACCCCGGCTACGGCTTCCTGTCGGAGAACGCCGAGTTCGCCCAGGCCGTGATCGACGCCGGGCTGATCTGGATCGGCCCGCCGCCGCAGGCCATCCGCGACCTGGGCGACAAGGTGACGGCCCGTCACGTCGCGCAGCGCGCCGGCGCCCCGCTGGTGGCCGGCACCGCCGACCCGGTCTCGGGCGCCGACGAGGTGGTCGCCTTCGCGAGCGAGCACGGCCTGCCGGTCGCCATCAAGGCGGCCTTCGGCGGCGGTGGCCGCGGCCTCAAGGTGGCCCGCACGCTGGAGGAGATCCCCGAGCTGTACGAGTCGGCGGTCCGCGAGGCGGTCGCCGCCTTCGGCCGCGGCGAGTGCTTCGTCGAGCAGTACCTGGACAACCCGCGGCACGTCGAGACCCAGTGCCTGGCCGACCAGCACGGCAACGTGGTCGTGGTCTCCACCCGCGACTGCTCGCTGCAGCGCCGCCACCAGAAGCTGGTCGAGGAGGCGCCCGCGCCGTTCCTCACCGACGAGCAGAACGCGGAGCTGTACCGGGCCTCCAAGGCGATCCTGCGCGAGGCGGGCTACGTCGGCGCCGGCACCTGCGAGTTCCTGGTCTCCCAGGACGGGCTGATCTCCTTCCTGGAGGTCAACACCCGTCTGCAGGTGGAGCACCCGGTCTCCGAGGAGGTCACCGGGATCGACCTGGTCCGCGAGATGTTCCGGATCGCCGACGGCGAGGAGCTGGGCTACGACGACCCCGAGGTCCGCGGCCACTCCATCGAGTTCCGCATCAACGGCGAGGACCCGGGCCGCAACTTCCTGCCGGCCCCCGGCACGGTGACGCTGTTCGCCCCGCCGTCCGGCCCCGGTGTCCGTCTGGACGCGGGCGTGGAGTCCGGCTCGGTCATCGGCCCGGCCTGGGACTCCCTGCTGGCCAAGCTGATCGTCACCGGCGCCTCCCGCAAGCAGGCGCTGCAGCGCGCCGCCCGCGCGCTGTCGGAGTTCAAGGTGGAGGGCATGGCCACCGCCATCCCGTTCCACCAGGTGGTCGTCACCGACCCGGCGTTCGCGCCGGAGGTGCACGGCGGCGAGGGCCCGTTCACGGTCTACACCCGCTGGATCGAGACCGAGTTCGACAACACCATCCCGGCCTTCACCGGCGGTGGCGTGGACGGCGAGGAGGCCGACCAGCGGGAGACCGTGGTGGTCGAGGTCGGCGGCAAGCGGATCGAGGTCTCGCTGCCCTCCTCGCTCGGCGTGGCCGCCGCCCCGGCGGCGGGCGCCACGGCGACCGGCAAGGCCAAGCGCCGGGTCGGCAGCAAGAAGGCCGGTTCGGCGGTCAGCGGTGACACGCTGGCCTCGCCGATGCAGGGCACCATCGTCAAGGTCGCCGTCGAGGAGGGCCAGGTCGTCGCCGAGGGCGAGCTGATCGTGGTCCTGGAGGCGATGAAGATGGAGCAGCCGCTCAACGCCCACAAGGCGGGCACCATCACCGGCCTCAAGGCCGAGGTGGGCGCCAGCGTGAGCAGCGGTGCCGCGCTCTGCGAGATCAAGGACTGATCCGGCGTCACGTCCGGAGAGGGGCCCCGTCGCACTGCTGCGGCGGGGCCCCGGCCGTGTCTGCCGGAGGGGTGGGCGGAGCGGGGCCAAGGGGCCTGCCCCGCAGGGGCGTCAGCGGGCCCGGGTGACCGTCAGCTCGGGCATCCGGCCCGGGAGCTGGTGGTTCGGGCGGCGCTGGCCGGGGAGCGGGGCCGGACGCCGGGGGGCCGAGCCGGAGGGGGCCGGGTGCGGGTGCACCGGGGCCTCCACCGGCGGGCCGACCGGGGCGATGGAGATCTGCACGCCGCAGTCGGCCAGCGCGTCCAGCTCGCGGGCGGTCTGGTCGGTGGCGGCGGCCTGCTCGTCCGTCACCAGCCGGGTGATCGCCTCGGTGGGCACGGTCTGGAACATGGTGTCCGCGCCGAGCTTGGTGTGGTCGGCGAGGACGATGACCTCGGTGGCCGACTGCACCAGTGCCCGGTCCACGCTCGCGGAGAGCATGTTGGTGGTGGAGAGCCCGCGCTCGGCGGTCAGACCGCTGCCGGAGATGAAGGCCTTGGAGACCCTCAGCCCCTGCAGGGACTGCTCCGCCCCGCTGCCCACCAGGGCGTAGTTGGAGCCGCGCAGGGTGCCGCCGGTCATCACCACCTCGACCCGGTTGGCGTGCGCCAGGGCCTGGGCGACCAGCAGCGAGTTGGTGACCACCGTCAGCCCGGGCACCCGGGCCAGCCGGCGGGCCAGCTCCTGGGTGGTGGTCCCGGCGCCGACCACCACCGCGTCGCCCTCCTCGACCAGGCCGGCGGCCAGGTCGGCGATGGCGCTCTTCTCGGCGGCGGACAGGTGGGTCTTCTGCGGGTAGCCCGGCTCACGGCTGAAGCCGCCGGGGAGCACCGCACCGCCGTGCCGGCGGTCGAGGAGCCCCTCGGCCTCCAGCGCGCGGACGTCCCGGCGGACGGTGACCTCGGAGGTCTGGACGACGCGTGCCAACTCGCGGAGCGACACGGCTCCGTTGGCTCGCACCATTTCGAGAATCAACTGGCGACGTTCTGCAGCAAACACAGAACCGACGGTAACTGAATGACCGTCTGCTTTCAGGCGTTTGCAGCTGGTATCGGGAAATGCTCACGTCGGAGCGGCGTGCGACCGTACAATGCGCGCCAGTGCTGACGGTTCGTCACGCTCCGCCGTCGGAGTGGGACGACAGAGGCGGCCGCCGTCGGCGACCGCCTCAACTCCTTTGCCCAGCTCAGGAGTCCGAGCCCTCCCGCTTGCGGATGTGCAGCTGGCGGGCGGCCTCGGCGGTGGAGCCGGAGAGTGACGGGTAGACCGTGAACGCACGGGCCACCTGTTCGACCGTCAAGTTGTTGTCCACGGCGAGCGAAATCGAATGGATGAGTTCGCTGGCGCGCGGCGCGACCACCACACCGCCGACCACGATGCCGGTGCCGGGGCGGGCGAAGAGCTTCACGAAACCGTCCCGGATGCCCTGCATCTTGGCCCGCGGGTTGCCGCGCAGCGGCAGCTTGACCTCGACGGCGTCCATCTTGCCGCAGGAGACGTCGGCCGCGGTGTACCCGACGGTGGCGATCTCCGGGTCGGTGAAGACGTTGGAGGCGACCGTCTTGAGGTCCAGCGGCTGCACCGCGTCGCCCAGCGCGTGGTACATGGCGATCCGGCCCTGCATGGCCGCCACCGAGGCGAGCATGAAGACGCCGGTGCAGTCGCCGGCCGCGTAGACGCCGGGGGCGGTGGTGCGGGAGACCCGGTCGACCTTGATCTGGCCCCAGTCGTTCAGCTGGACGCCGGCCTCCTCCAGGCCGAGGTCCGCGGTGTTGGGGATCGAGCCGACCGCCATCAGGCAGTGCGTCCCGGAGATCACGGTGCCGTCCGACAGGGTGACCTCGACCCGGTCGCCGATGCGCTTGGCGCCCTCGGCGCGGGAGCGGGACATGACGTTCATGCCGCGGCGGCGGAAGACCTCCTCCAGCACCTCGGCGGCGTCCGGGTCCTCGCCCGGCAGCACCCGGTCGCGCGAGGAGACCAGGGTGACCTTCGAGCCGATCGCCTGGTAGGCGCCGGCGAACTCGGCGCCGGTGACGCCGGAGCCGACCACGATCAGCTCGCGGGGCAGCTCCTCCAGGTCGTAGACCTGGGTCCAGGTCAGGATCCGCTCGCCGTCCGGCTGGGCGTCGGGCAGCTCGCGCGGGTGCACGCCGGTGGCGATCAGCACGGCGTCGGCCCGCAGCGACTCGGTGGTGCCGTCGGGGGCCTCCACGATCACCTCGCGGGAGCCGTCCACCGCCTGGCCGCCGGCGCCGAGCCGGCCCTTGCCGCGGAGCACGGTCACGCCCGCCCGGGTGACCGACTGGGTGATGTCGTGGGACTGCGCGATGGCCAGCCGCTTCACACGCCGGTTGACCTTGCCGAGGTCCACGCCGACCACCCGGGCCGGGGTGTCCACGTGCGGGGTGTCGTCGGCGACGATGATGCCCAGCTCCTCGTACGAGCTGTCGAAGGTGGTCATCACCTCCGCCGTGGCGATCAGGGTCTTGGACGGCACGCAGTCCGTCAGCACCGCCGACCCGCCCAGACCGTCGCGGTCGACGACGGTCACCTCCGCGCCGAGTTGGGCGGCCACCAGGGCCGCCTCGTATCCGCCGGGTCCGCCACCGATGATCACGATCCGAGTCACGCGCACCATTGTCCCGTACGCCGGTTACGAGGACACGCCGGGGGCGCCGCACTGCGCCGTGCGGGCACCGGGGGCCGTCCCGACGACGCGTTCGAGCCGTCCCCGACGGTCCGTCAGGAAGATCCCCGGGTGCTCCCTCCCGGCCGGTGGTCTCCCGTAGGCTGACGACCATGCCCCTCTACGCCGCGTACGCCACCAACCTCGACGCCCGGCAGATGACCCGCCGGGCCCCGCACTCCCCGCTGCGCGGGACGGGCTGGCTGACCGGCTGGCGGCTGACCTTCGGCGGCGAGCAGCTGGGCTGGGAGGGCTCGCTGGCGACGGTGGTGGAGGACGAGAAGGAGCAGGTCTTCGTCTCCCTCTACGACGTGGCGCCGATGGACGAGGACGGCCTGGACCGCTGGGAGGGCGTCCAGCTGGGCATCTACCGCAAGATCCGGCTGCGGGCGCACACCCTGGACGGGGACATCCCGGTCTGGACGTACGTGCTCAACGACTGGGAGGGCGGGCTGCCCGCCGCCCGCTACCTCGGGCTGATCGCCGACGCGGCGGAGAGCGCGGGCGCGCCCGACGACTACGTGCTGGACCTGCGCCGCCGGCCCTGCTGACGGGGCGTCAGGGCACTTCGGAGACTCCTCCGAACCGGGCCCTCCGGGGTGCCCGGCCGTTTGGACCTACCGCCCATCCGGGTAACGATCCGGCAGTTCAGGGGCGATATGTCTACGCGCGTAGGCGATTGCCGTCTATCCTCGGTGACGTGAACGCATCTCCTCAGTCCAAGCTCTCCGCCGACCCGTACGCCGCCGCCCAGGAGGCCGCCGCCAAGCTGCGCGAGCTGACCGGCGCCGAGCGCCACGACGTCGCCCTCGTCATGGGCTCCGGCTGGGTGCCGGCCGCCGACGCCCTCGGGGAGACCGTGGCTGAGTTCCCGGTCACCGAGCTGCCCGGCTTCCCGGCCCCGGCGGTGGCGGGCCACTCCGGCAAGATCCGCTCGGTGAAGATCGGCGACAAGCGGGCCCTGATCTTCCTGGGCCGCAACCACTACTACGAGGGCCACGGCGTGGCCACCGTGGTGCACGGCGTGCGCACCGCCGCCGCGGCGGGCTGCGAGACCATCGTGCTCACCAACGGCTGCGGCGGCCTGCGCGAGGGCTGGGTCCCCGGCCAGCCGGTGCTGATCAGCGACCACATCAACCTCACCGCGGACTCCCCGATCGTCGGCGCCAACTTCGTCGACCTGACGGACCTGTACTCCAAGCGCCTGCGCGAGCTCTGCCGCGAGGTGGACTCCTCCCTGGACGAGGCCGTCTACGTGCAGTTCCGCGGCCCGCACTACGAGACCCCGGCCGAGATCGGCATGGTCCGGGCGATCGGCGGCGAGCTGGTCGGCATGTCCACCACCCTGGAGGCCATCGCCGCCCGCGAGGCCGGCGCCGAGGTCCTCGGGATCTCCCTGGTCACCAACCTGGCCGCCGGCATCACCGGCGAGCCGCTCAACCACGAAGAGGTGCTGGAGGCCGGCAAGGCCAGCGCCGAGCGGATGGGCGCGCTGCTCGCGAAGGTCCTTGAGCGGATCTGACGCGGATCTGACGCAGAATCAGTAGGCAGGGGCCGTTGCTCCGGCGGGGACGCCGGGGCGACGGCTTCGTCAATCCGGAGCCCGGCCGGGTGCCGCCCGTCGTGGCCACCCGGCGGTACGGCTCGTACGACCCTCAGAGGGAGCTGGCAGCAATGTCCCAGACCACCGATCTGCTCGCGCGTGCCCGGGCCTGGCTCGCCGAGGACCCGGACCAGGAGACCCGCGAGGAGCTGACCGCGCTGCTGGCCGCCGCCGAGGGCGAGCCGGAGGGCGCGGAGCGGATCGCCTGGTCCCGGCTGGCCGAGCGGTTCGCCGACCGGCTGCAGTTCGGCACCGCCGGACTCCGCGGCGAGCTGGGCGCGGGCCCGATGCGGATGAACCGGGCCGTGGTGATCCGGGCCGCCGCCGGGCTGGCCGCGTACGTGAAGAAGGAGGGGCTCGGCGACCTGGTGGTGATCGGCTACGACGCCCGCCACAAGTCGTACGACTTCGCCCGCGACACCGCCGCCGTGGTGGTCGGCGCCGGGCTGCGCGCCGCCCTGCTGCCCCGCGCGCTCCCCACCCCCGTACTGGCCTTCGCCATCCGCCACCTGGGCGCCGCGGCCGGCGTCACCGTGACGGCCAGTCACAACCCGCCGCAGGACAACGGCTACAAGGTCTACCTGGGCGACGGCTCGCAGATCGTGCCGCCGGCCGACGCCGGCATCGCCGCCGAGATCGACGCGATCGGCTCGCTGGCCGAGGTGCCGCTGGCCGAGGACGGCTGGGAGGTGCTCGGCGAGGAGGTCCTGGAGGCCTACCTGGACCGGGCCGTCACCGTGGTCGACCCGGCCGGGCCGCGCAACCTGGACGTGGTCTACACGCCGATGCACGGCGTCGGCCGGGACGTGCTGGTGGCCGCCTTCAAGCGGGCCGGCTTCCCCGCCCCGACCGTGGTCACCGAGCAGGCCGAGCCCGACCCGGACTTCCCGACCGTCTCCTTCCCCAACCCGGAGGAGCCGGGGGCGATGGACCTCGCCTTCCGCACCGCCGCCTCGGTCGGCCCCGACATCGTGATCGCCAACGACCCGGACGCCGACCGCTGCGCCGTGGCCGTCAGCGACGACGGCGGCTGGCGGATGCTGCGCGGCGACGAGGTCGGCGCGCTGCTCGGCTCCGCACTGGTCGCCAAGCGGGTGGGCGGCACCTTCGCCACCACCATCGTCTCCTCCACCCTGCTCGGCCGGATCGCGGCGGCGGCGGGCCTCGGCTACGCCGAGACGCTCACCGGCTTCAAGTGGATCTCCCGGGCCGAGGGCCTGCGCTACGGCTACGAGGAGGCGCTCGGCTACTCCGTCGACCCCGAGGGCGTCCGCGACAAGGACGGCATCACCGCCGCCCTGCTGGTGGCCGAACTGGCCGCCGTGCTCAAGGAGTCCGGCCGCACGCTGACCGACCTGCTGGACGACCTGGCGCTGGAGCACGGCCTGCACGCCACCGACCAGCTCTCGGTCCGGGTCGAGGACCTGACGGTCATCTCCTCCGCCATGCAGCGGCTGCGCGAGCAGCCCCCGACGGTGCTGGCCGGCCTGAAGGTCACCCGCGCCGACGACCTGACGGCCGGCACGGCCGAGCTGCCGCCGACCGACGGCCTGCGCTACTACCTGGCCGGCGAGGGCGTCACCGCCGCCCGCATCGTGGTCCGCCCCTCCGGCACCGAGCCCAAGCTCAAGTGCTACCTGGAGGTCGTCCTCCCGGTCGCCACCGCCGCCGACCTCGGCGACACCCGCCTGCGGGCCACCGCCCTGCTCGACGCCGTCAAGCGCGACCTGGCCGCGGCGGCCGGCATCTGACGGACCGTCCGGCCCCCCGCACACGGCGAGGCCCCGTCCCGGAACCACCGGGGCGGGGCCGCATCGTCAGTGCGTCCGCGCGGCTCAGGCGAAGCCGAGCTCGGTGAAGCTGCAGCCACCGCGCTCGGCGGCCGAGAAGGCGGGCCCCGGACTGAGCTGCGGCGCCCGGCGGACGTACTGCCGGAAGCCCGCCGCCCGGAACCTCAGGTCGAAGCTGTGGCCCTGCAGGTGCCACAGCGGCCACTGCTCACGGCCGTCCGGCGGCGGCAGCCGATGCACCTCGTCGAGCTCCAGTTCCAGGTGGAGGTCGGTGAAGTCGAGACCGCCCTGGACCTCCCAGACCTCCTCGAACACCAGCGTCGCCGGGGCGACCCAGAAGGAGAAGCTCTTGGCCGGCCGGACCGGGTGCACCCAGCGGACGATGTAGTCCAGGTCGAGCAGCAGACGGGGGACGTGCTCGCCCTGCTGCACCGACAGCCCGTGGACGGTGGCGTCGTGCCAGCCCATCTCCTCGAAGTCCGCGTCGCTCCAGACGCTCTTCGACAGGCCGGACTCCGGGTGGACCGCGGTGCTCACGAGCGGACCGCCAGCAGGTAGCTGCGGTCGGTCTCGGCCTCGTGCGGGTGCGGGGCGCGGTCGAGGCGGGCGCGGAGGGTGAAGCCGGCGGCGGTGAGGTCGGCGGTCACCGTGTCGGGGTCGAGGAAGTGGAAGGTCACGTCCACCTGGTGGCCCCACCAGTCGGTGAGGTGGCGGGACTCGCTGCCCCGGTGGAAGGCGAGCAGCAGCGGGGCGCCCGGGCGGAGGGTGCGGGCGACCTCGGTGAGGACGGCGCGGTGCTCGGCCGGGGGCAGGTGGATCAGCGAGTAGAGGGCGACCGCGCCGCCGAACTCGCCGTCGGCGGCAGGCAGGCGCCGCAGGTCGCCCTCGCGGAACTCGGCGGCCGGGTGGTCCCGGCGGGCCAGCTCGACCATCGCCGGGGAGAGGTCGATGCCGACCGCCCGGGCGCCGTGCCCGGCCAGCCAGCCGGTGACGTGGCCGGGCCCGCAGCCCAGGTCGGCGACCGGGGCCTGCGGGCCCGTCCGCTGCTCCAGCAGGGCGGTCAGCAGGGCCCGGTCCAGCGGCTTGCCGGCCAGCTCGTCGCCGATCCGCTCGGCGTACTCCCGCGCGACCGTGTCGTAGCTGCGGCGGACCGGGTCCGCCTCCCGTTCTCCCCCCGTGGCGGTCATCAGGTGGCCGCGATGAGGGTGATGAGGGTGATCAGTCCGGCCACCGCCGGGGCGATGATCCACCAGCACCAACGGACCGTCACCTCGCCCGCCGCCTCCGGCTTCGCGGCGTTGCGCTCGGCGATCTCCTGGAGGGTGGTCACCACCTGGTCGGACCAGGCCTTGGTCGGGTCGCCCTCGCCGGCCTTGCCGCTGCGCAGCGGGTTGGTCAGGGAGGAGGTCAGGGAGGCGCGCGGGTCACCCCCGGCGGCGGCCCGGGCGGCCGCCCGTCCGGCCTTCTTGCGGGCCCGGAGCGAGACCGGGACGGCCCAGACCTGGTACTTCTTCCCGCCCGCGAACAGCTCGACCGAGTACCCGGCGCGCAGGCCCTCGACGGCCGCCCAGGGCGCACTCACGGTGCGGAAGGGATTGCGCACCAGCAGCCGCCGGTCGTTGGCCAGCACCGCGGGCCGCAGGGTGTACGCGACCACCGGCAGGCCGAAGACCGGGGCACAGGCCAGCGCGATCCACGGGGTGCGGCCGGTGCCGCTGAGCACCGCGTCGATGATCAGCCACCCGGCCACGGCCAGCAGCATGACCCCGGAGATCACACCGGGGACGGAGCGGTAGACGCGGTCCGCGTACTGGGGCTCGGAGGCGGCTCTGCCCGGGTCGGGCTTGCCGTCGGATTCGGTCATGGGGCCGATTCTGCCCCATCCGCCCCGGCCGGTGACCGCGCCACCGGCGCCCTCAGCGTTCCGGGTCGTACCGGGCGTCGGCCCACTCCTGCTCGAACTCCGGCGCGGTGATCACGAACGGCAGCCACTCGGGCGAGTACCGGTCCAGCCACGGCGGGTTGAACGGCCAGTCGTCCGGGGTGCTCCGGAAGGCCTGGCCGTCCTCCTCCACCTCGACCTGGCGCAGGCGTCGGCCGGCAGAGTCGACCTCCAGCAGGTAGGTGGTGGTCTCGCCGTCCTCGGCCCAGCGCCGTCGCAGGTACAGCGGGTCCGGGCCGACCAGGGTGCCGAAGCCGGGCAGGTCCCGGTGGGCCTCGCGGTCGGCCCGGCAACCGTCGAGACCGGGTGGATCGACGGGGCCGTCCACATCGGCCTCGTCCAGGCCCCAGCCCTCGGCCCTGGCCCGGGTCTCCTCGTCGTGCACCACCTCGACGTCGGCGAAGGTCTCCAGCACCTCACGTTCGGACCGGGCGTGCACCCACCACCAGGCGCTGCCCATGCCGTAGTCGTGCAGGACCAGGAGGCGGGTCTTCGACGGGTCGTCAGTCACCCGGCCACCGTAGTGACCCGGTCAGTCGGTTCGGCGGCGGAGGGTGGCGGCGCCGAGGGTGAGGGCGAGGAGGGTGCAGGCGGCGATGACGGCGAGGTCGGTGAGAAGGGCGGCGCTGGTGCCGGGGGTGGTGGTGAGGCGGTTCATGGCGTCGACGGCGTAGGAGAGCGGGAGCACCTCGGAGGCCCAGCGGAGCGGGGCCGCCATTGCGTCGCGGGGCACGAAGAGCCCGCAGAGCAGGAGTTGGGGGAGGATCACCGCCGGGAGGAACTGGACGGCCTGGAACTCGGTGCGGGCGAAGGCCGAGACCAGCAGGCCGAGCGCCATGCCGAGCAGGCCGTCGCCGAGGGCGACCGCGAAGAGCAGCCAGGTGGGGCCCTGGACGTCGAGGCCGAGCAGACCGAGGGTGAGGGTGGCGGCGAGGGCGGCCTGGACCAGGGCGACCAGGCCGAAGGCGAGGGCGTAGCCGAGGAGCAGGTCGAGCTTGCCGAGCGGCATGGTGAGCAGGCGCTCCAGGGTGCCGGTGGTCCGCTCGCGCAGCATCGCGACCGAGGTGACCAGGAACATCACCAGCAGCGGGAAGACCCCGAGCAGGGCGGCGCCGACCCGGTCGAAGAGCTGCGGCTGGTCGTCGAACATGCAGCGCAGCAGGGTGAGCAGCAGGCAGGGGACGACCAGCAGCATCGCCACCGTCCGCGGGTCGTGCCGGAGTTGGGCCAGCACGCGGCGGGCGGTGGCGATGGTACGGGTGCCACTCACGGGTGTGACAGTCACGAGGTGCTCCCCACCAGGGTCAGGAAGGCGGCGTCGACGTCGGTGGCGCCGGTGCGGCGCAGAAGTCCTTCGGGGGTGTCCGCGGCGAGCAGGCGGCCCTCGCGCATCAGCAGCAGCCGGTCGCAGCGGACGGCCTCGTCCATCACGTGGCTGGAGACCAGCAGGGTGGCGCCGTTGTCGGCGAGTTGGCGGAACAGCTGCCAGAGCTCCTGCCGGAGCACCGGGTCCAGCCCGACGGTCGGCTCGTCCAGGACGAGGAGTTCGGGGCTGCCGAGCAGGGCGGCGGCGAGCGAGACCCGGGCCCGCTGGCCGCCGGAGAGCCGGGAGGTGCGGGCGTCGCGGTGCTCGGTGAGGCCGACCTCGGCGATCACCCGGGCCGGGTCGGTGGGCGGGGCGCCGAGCACGGCGGCGAAGTAGCGGAGGTTCTCGGTGACGGTGAGGTCGTCGTAGACGGCCGGGGCCTGGGTGACGTAGCCGATGCGGTGGCGCAGTTCGGCGCTCCCGGCCTCCCGGCCGAGCACCTCGACCCGGCCGCCGGCGGTCTTCTGCACCCCGACGATCGAGCGCAGCAGGGTGGTCTTGCCGCAGCCGCTCGGGCCGAGCAGGCCGGTGACGCTCCCGGCCGGGACGTCCAGGTCGAGGCCGTGCAGCACGGTGCGGCCGCCCCGGACGACGGTCAGTCCGGCGACCCGGACCGCTGAATTCATCATGTGATGAGTTTTGCGCCGCAGGGCGGGGCCGTCAAGGACCGCGGAGGTTTTCAGTACAGGACGGCGCAGCCGCGGCGGGTGAGCTCGGCGAGGAGGGCCGGGCTGGGGCGGGCCGCGTTCCAGCGCAGGTCCAGCTTCTCCAGGGCGGGGAGGGCGGCGAGCCAGTCGGGGAGGGCGGCCAGGCGGTTGGAGCGCAGGTCGAGGTGGCGCAGGCGGGGCAGGGCGGCGAGCGCCTCCGGCACGGCGGTCAGCTGGTTGTCCCGCAGGTCGAGGTGCCGGAGCTCTGCCAACTCGGCGATGGAGGGCGGGAGTTCGGAGATGGCGTTGCCGCGGAGGTGGAGCTCGCGGAGCGCGCGGAGGCGGCCGAGGCCGGCGGGGAGGGCGGTGAGGCGGTTGTGCTCGGCGCGGAGTTCGAGGAGCGAGGCCAGGTCGGCGAGGGCGTCGGGGAGGTGGGTGAGGCGGTTCTCGCCGATGTTGAGGTAGCGCAGGGCGGTGAGACGGCCGAGGGCCTCGGGGAGGGTGGTGAGCTGGTTGTCGTGCAGGTAGAGGAAGTCCGACAGGTCGGTCAACTCGCCTATATCAGGCGGGACTTCGGAGAGGCGGTTGTGGCCGAGGTCGAGGGTGCGCAGGCGCTGGAGGGCGGCGACGGCGGGTGGGAGGGTCGTGAGCTCGTTGTCGGCGAGGATCAGGACGCGCAGCTCGGTGCGGCGCCAGACCTCCTCGGGGACGTGGCCGAGGCGCTGCTTCCACAGGTCGAGCTCGGTGCTCACGGCGTCACCAGGTAGTTCTGGAAGGTGCGGGCGAGGAGGGGGTGCAGTTCGTCCCGGGTCGCGGAGGCGAGCGGCTCGACCTTGACGACGTAGCGGGCCATCGCCAGGCCGACGATCTGGGAGAACATCAACTCGGCCCGCAGTTCCGGCTGTTCGACCTCCAGCGAGGCGGCGATCCGGCCGATCAGCTCGGCCGCGACGAAGCCGCGCATCAGGGTCGCCACCTGCTCGGTGGTGGCGGCGGCCCGGATCAGCGCCAGCAGGCGGTCCAGCACGCCCGGCTGCTCCCAGAGGTTCAGCATGAAGTCGGCCACCCGGCCACCGACTCCGGCCGGGTCACCGGCCAGGGCCTGCTCCACCACGGCGCGCGGGTCGACGGGCAACTCCAGGGCGGCGAGGAAGAGTTGGTCCTTGGTGCCGAAGTAGTGGTGCAGCAGCGCGGCGTCCACCCCGGCGGCCCGGGCGATCGCCCGCATGCTCGCCTTCTCGTACCCGCGCGCGGCGAACTCCGCCCGGGCCGCCTCCAGCACCGTCCGCCGGGTGTCCGCCCCACCGGGCCGCCGCCCGGTCCGCTTCGGCCGCTCCGCTTCGTCTCCCGAGGTCACCGGGCCACCCTACGCGGCGCACCTGCGGCGCCGACGGAGGACGGGGTGCGCCTGCGGCGCGGGCCGCGGCAGGAACAGGGAGGACACCACGCGACCGCCGTGCCGACGGAGGGAAGAGGTGCGCCTGCGGCACGAGCGGAGAGGACGCCACGTCGCCGCGGCGCCGACGGCGGCAGGGGCGACGTGCGCTGCGGCGAGGCAGGGCGGGCCGCGACGGGCGGAAGGTGCGGGTGGGACGGGAGTGCAGGTCGGATGGGGTGGCGGACGGCGGGAGATATCGGTCGTGCATCGAAAGGGGTCGGGTCTGGCGCGTTGCTACGCGCGTAGATATGCTGCTCTTGTGACCATGTCCACTGTTGCAGCCAATGCCCCCGGCGCTGCGGGCGGCGGCCTTCAGGACGTTGCGGCGTCCGAGGCCTCGCTCCGCCGTTTCCTGCACGGCCTGCCCGGCGTCGACGCCGTCGGCCTGGAAGCCCGCGCCGCCACCCTCGGCACCCGTTCGATCAAGACCACGGCGAAGGCGTACGCCATCGACCTGGCGATCTCGATGATCGACCTGACCACGCTGGAAGGCGCGGACACGGTCGGCAAGGTGCGCGCCCTGTGCACCAAGGGCCGGAACCCCGACCCGAGCGACCCGACCGCCCCCCGGGTCGCCGCGATCTGCGTCTACCCGGACATGGTCGCCACCGCGAAGGCCGCCCTGGCCGGCACCGACATCCAGGTGGCCTCGGTGGCCACCGCCTTCCCGGCCGGCCGCGCCGCGCTGCCGGTGAAGCTGGCCGACACCGCCGACGCGGTGGCCGCCGGCGCCGACGAGATCGACATGGTGATCGACCGGGGGGCCTTCCTCTCCGGCCGGTACATGGACGTCTTCCAGGAGATCGTCGCGGTCAAGGAGGCGTGCAAGCGCCCCGACGGCACCGCCGCCCACCTCAAGGTGATCTTCGAGACCGGCGAGCTGCAGACCTACGACAACGTCCGCCGCGCCTCCTGGCTGGCCATGCTGGCCGGTGCCGACTTCATCAAGACCTCCACCGGCAAGGTGACGGTCAACGCCACTCCCCCGGTCACCCTGCTGATGCTGGAGGCCGTCCGCGACTTCAAGCAGCAGACCGGCATCCAGGTCGGCGTGAAGCCCGCCGGTGGCATCAAGACCACCAAGGACGCCATGAAGTACCTGGTCATGGTGAACGAGACGCTGGGCGACGACTGGCTGACCCCGCACTGGTTCCGCTTCGGCGCCTCCAGCCTGCTCAACGACCTGCTGATGCAGCGTCAGAAGCTGACCACCGGCCGGTACTCCGGTCCCGACTACGTGACGGTGGACTGATCCCCATGGCCAAGAACAAGAACAACGTCCAGGCCGAGGCCCCCAAGGGCGGCCTGTTCACGTACGCCCCCGCGCCGGAGTCCCCGGCCGCCGCCGGTGACATCGCCACCTCCTACGGGCACTTCATCGACGGCGCCTTCGTCGACTCCTCCGGCAGCGAGGCGCTGAAGACCGTCAACCCGGCCACCGAGCAGGTGCTCGCCGAGTTCGCCCAGGGCACCGACGAGGACGTGGACCGCGCGGTCGCCGCCGCCCGCCGGGCCTTCGCCGACTGGTCGGCGCTGCCGGGCAGCGAGCGGGCCAAGTACCTGTTCCGGATCGCCCGGATCGTCCAGGAGCGCTCGCGCGAGCTGGCCGTGCTGGAGTCGATCGACAACGGCAAGCCGATCCGGGAGACCCGGGACGTCGACCTGCCGCTGGTCGCCGCGCACTTCTTCTACTACGCGGGCTGGGCCGACAAGCTCGACTACGCCGGCTACGGGCCGAACCCGAAGCCGCTCGGCGTGGCCGGCCAGGTCATCCCGTGGAACTTCCCGCTGCTGATGCTGGCCTGGAAGATCGCCCCGGCGCTCGCCACCGGCAACACGGTCGTGCTCAAGCCGGCCCAGACCACCCCGCTGACCGCGCTGCGGTTCGCCGAGATCTGCCGCCAGGCCGGTCTGCCCAAGGGCGTCGTCAACATCGTCACCGGCGACGGCCGCACCGGCGCCGCGCTGACCGCCCACCCGGACGTCAACAAGGTGGCCTTCACCGGCTCCACCCCCGTCGGCCGGGCCATCGCCAAGCAGGTCGCGGGCACCCGCAAGAAGCTCTCGCTGGAGCTCGGCGGCAAGGCCGCGAACATCGTCTTCGACGACGCGCCGATCGACCAGGCGGTCGAGGGCATCGTCAACGGCATCTTCTTCAACCAGGGCCACGTCTGCTGCGCGGGTTCCCGCCTGCTGGTCCAGGAGTCGATCCAGGACGAGCTGCTGGACGCCCTGAAGCGCCGGATGTCCACCCTGCGGGTCGGCGACCCGCTGGACAAGAACACCGACATCGGCGCCATCAACTCGGCCGCCCAGCTGGCCCGGATCACCGAGCTCTCCGAGATCGGCGAGCTGGAGGGTGCCGAGCGCTGGGCCCCGGAGTGCGAACTCCCGGGCGCCGGTTACTGGTTCCGCCCGACGCTGTTCACCGGCGTCACGCAGGCGCACCGGATCGCCCGCGAGGAGGTGTTCGGCCCGGTGCTCTCGGTGCTGACCTTCCGCACCCCCACCGAGGCGGTCGAGAAGGCCAACAACACCCCGTACGGCCTGTCGGCCGGCATCTGGACCGAGAAGGGCTCGCGCATCCTCTGGATGGCGAACCAGCTCAAGGCCGGCGTGGTCTGGGCCAACACCTTCAACAAGTTCGACCCGACCTCGCCGTTCGGCGGCTACAAGGAGTCGGGCTACGGCCGCGAGGGCGGTCGCCACGGCCTGGAGGCGTACCTCGATGTCTGAGACCACCCTGAGCGTCTTCAAGACCTACAAGCTGTACGTCGGCGGGAAGTTCCCGCGCTCCGAGAGCGGGCGGGTGTACGAGGTGACCGACTCCAAGGGCCAGTGGCTCGCCAACGCCCCGCTCGGCACCCGCAAGGACACCCGTGACGCGGTGGTCGCCGCCCGCGGCGCCGTGAAGGGCTGGGCCGGCACCACCGCGTACAACCGCGGCCAGGTCCTGTACCGGATCGCCGAGATGCTCCAGGGCCGGCGCGAGCAGTTCGCCGCCGAGGTGGCCGCCGCCGAGGGCATCGGCGCCAAGAAGGCCGCCGCCCTGGTGGACGCCGCGATCGACCGCTGGGTCTGGTACGCGGGCTGGACCGACAAGATCGCCCAGATCGCCGGGAACACCAACCCGGTCGCCGGGCCGTTCTTCAACATCTCCACCCCGGAGCCCTCGGGCGTCATCGGCGTGGTCGCCCCGCAGTCCGGGGCGGGCTTCTCCTTCCTCGGCCTGGTCTCGGTGATCGCCCCGGCGATCGCGGCGGGCAACACGGTCGTGGTCGCGGCCGCCGCCGAGGCCCCGCTGCCCGCGCTCTCGCTGGGCGAGGTGCTCGCCACCTCGGACCTGCCGGGCGGCGTGGTCAACGTGATCTCCGGGAAGACCGCGGACATCGCGCCGACGCTGGCCTCGCACCAGGACGTCAACGGGCTGGACCTGGCCGGGGCGATCGCCTCGGACGGGCCCGGCGCGGCGACCGAGCTGGAGGTGCTGGCCGCGGATACCCTGAAGCGGGTGCTCCGCCCGGCGGTCGGCGAGACCGACTTGGCCTGGACCAATGCGCCCGGAACCGAGCGGCTACTCTCCTTCCTGGAGACCAAGACGGTCTGGCACCCGATGGGCGTCTGACCCTCCGTCAAGGACAACTCCACACAGACTGGCCGTCCCCAGTGCCCTCACCCCCCCCCAGGGCCCGGACGCGCCACGGACGGGCCCGCGCATCTCCCCCCCTTGCGCGGGCCCGTCGCCCTTTCCGGCCTCCCGCCCTCTCCGGTCGCCCGCCTGCGGCGGGCCTCGGGCGCACTGCCGGGTCCTCTCCGTCCACGGGCGTACGTGCGGCCCGCGCCCCCTAGGGGCGAGACCCTCCGAGAGGCGGTGCACCCCGGCTGAGCTGCGCCTTAGGGTCGTGAGCAGAGAAACGATCTTGGGGGAGTGCACGATGTGGGAGATCCTCGGCGAGCTGGCCTTGCTGGTGGGGGACGGGCCGTTGCGGGCGCTGCGCGCGCGGCGGGCGATGCGCCGACTGGCGGCCGGGAAGCAGACCAGGCTGCCCTGCGCGGTGCGCTCCGAGCGCCCGGGGTGGCCGGCCGAGTACACCAACGGGAGTCTGCTGTTCACGCCCAGGCGGGCGGATGCGGCGTTCGGGTCGCGGGCGTACCCGTACCTGGTGTTCCCGGTCGGCGGGGAGCTGCTGGACCCGGAGCCGGAGGCCTGGCACGACGAGGACTGGGCGGCCAAGCGGTACGAGCCCGCCGACGGTGGCCCGGTGTACGTGCAGGTGCACAGCCGGTACCTGCCGGCGCTGGGTGTGGCACTCGTCTCGGCGGCGTCGAAGAACTGACGTCCCGTCGGTTTCGGGATCGCCCGGGAGTGCGTCAGACTGGTGTCTCGTGAGTGACTCCCCCATGAACCCCGCCCCGACGGCGCGTGCGCTGGTCGTCCTGCTGTCCGGGCCCTCCGGATCGGGCAAGTCCTCGCTGGCCGAGCGGACCGGTCTGCCGGTGCTCCAGCTCGACGACTTCTACAAGGACGGCGACGACCCGACGCTGCCCCGGCTGCCGGCCGAGGCCGGCGGCGGGACGGACTGGGACTCGCCGCTCTCCTGGCACCTGGACCAGGCCCTGGCGACGGTCCGCCTGCTGGCGGAGACCGGGCGGGCCGAGGTCCCGGTGTACTCGATCCCGGCCAACGGGCGGGCCGGGAGCCGGGAGTTCGACCTGAACGGCGCCCCGGCCTTCATCGCCGAGGGGATATTCGCGGCCGAGCTGGTGAACCTCTGCGCGGCGGAGGGCCTGCTCGGCGAGGCGATCTGCCTGCGCAACCGCCCCACCACCACCGCCTGGCGGCGCTTCCGCCGGGACGTCCGCGAGGGCCGCAAGTCGGTGCCGCTGCTGATCCGGCGCGGCTGGCGCCTGATGCGCGCCGAGCGCGGCATCGTGGCCCGGCAGGTCGAGCTCGGCGCCCTGGCCTGCGCCGGCCCGGAGGCCGAGCAGCGGGTCCGCGCGGTGGCCGCCCGCAGCCTGGCACCCGCCACGGTCTGACGGCGGACCGGAGACCCCAGCACCCGAGGAAAGCCCGCCGGGCCGGGCCGGCAACAGGCCGAGCCGCGGTGGCCGCCCGCAGCCTGACTCCCCGTACGAGCAGACGGCACGTCCGAGGCCCGAGAGCACCCCGCGACGGTCGGCCGGCGGCGGGCCGGGCCGTGCTGGCGCTCCGTCAGCCCGGGGCCGCCCGAGCCGACGCGGCACGCGTGCACGCAGAAGGGCCCGGTGCCGCTCCCCGGCACCGGGCCCTTCCGTTCCGGTCACGTTCCTTCCCGGTGCCGCTCCCCCGAGCCGGCGCCTGGTTCCCTGACGTGACCTATCCCGTCCCCCGACGGGAGTCTCGTTGCGGCGTCACGCCACCAGCTCGCCGAAGGCGTGCGCGGTGTCGCCGTTGCGGTTGAGCTGGTCGTCGTCGCGCAGGCGGCGCAGCGCGCGCCAGATGCTGCTCTTGACGGTGCCGACGCTGATGCCGAGGATGCCGGCGATCTCCGGGTCGGTGCGGCCCTCGTAGTAGCGGAGCACCAGCATGGTGCGCTGGTTCTCCGGCAGCTTGGCCAGCGCCTGCCAGAGCACGGCGCGCAGCTCGGTGCCGCCCATCGCGTCGGTGTCGCCGGCGGTCTCCGGCAGCTCCTCGGTCGGGTACTCGGCGACCTTGCGGCGGCGCCAGGCGGAGATGTGCAGGTTGGTCATGGTGCGGCGCAGGTACCCGCCGACCGCGGCCTTGTCGGTGATCCGGTCCCAGGCGCGGTAGGTGGAGAACAGCGCGCTCTGCAGCAGGTCCTCGGCCTCGTACCGGTCGCCGGTCAGGTGGTACGCGGTGGCGAACAGCGAGGCCCGGCGGGCCTGCACGTACGCGGTGAACTCGGCGATGTTGTCGCCCGGTTCGGCCTTCGCCTGCTCGAACGCGGCCGGCTGGGCGGCCGGAGCGGGCTGAGCCGCCTGCGTGGTCTGAACGGGCACCACGGGCTGCGGCGTGAGCCGCAGCAGCGTGGCACCGGCGCTCTCGCGACCCTGTCCGCCGACGACGGGGAGCACCCCGCGCAGCGTCATGGTCTGCGCGGAGTCGGTCGCACTCCCCATGCGACCGATTCCGTACAGCTCCCCCCTCGTCCCGCCGAGGCGGCGGGACCCGGTGCTGTGTGCGCACCCCCGTACGATCACGGCACCGGAGTTCTCGTCCGTCCTCACCTCGAAGTGCGTGCGGGACGAACGCGCGTGGTTGACTGCCGCGTTGCTGCGGGTCCTGAGCGTGGCGTTCATCGTGCACCCCCGTGGGTCGGTACGGTTCCTGCCGCCCGGGAACTGCGGCGACATGGAAAATCCTGCCGTCCCGTTGTGATGGAGGTGTCCGCCGACTGTCACAGGGCTGTCACAGCCGCCGGGACCTTCGGCCCGTCGGAGGGGGACGCCCGAATCCGGGGTTCCGGTTGCAGAGGAGTTGAACGGCCTCCCCTGGTGGGTGAAGCCCGGCGCCCCGTGGTCCAGAATGAGCCCGTGCCTTTCCTCCTTCTGATCGAGGACGACGACGCCATCCGGACCGGCCTCGAACTCGCCCTCACCCGCCAGGGTCACCGCGTGGCCGCCGCCGCCTCGGGCGAGGACGGCCTCAAGCTCTTCAAGGAGCAGCGTCCGGACCTGATCGTGCTCGACGTCATGCTCCCGGGGATCGACGGCTTCGAGGTCTGCCGCCGCATCCGGCGCACCGACCAGCTGCCGATCATCCTGCTGACCGCGCGCTCCGACGACATCGACGTGGTGGTCGGCCTGGAGTCCGGCGCGGACGACTACGTCGTCAAGCCGGTGCAGCCCCGGGTGCTGGACGCCCGGATCAGGGCGGTGCTGCGCCGGGGCGAGCGGGAGAGCTCGGACTCCTCCACCTACGGCAGCGTGGTCATCGACCGCTCCGCGATGACCGTCACCAAGGACGGCGCGGACCTCCAACTGACGCCCACCGAGCTGCGGTTGCTGCTGGAGCTGAGCCGCCGCCCGGGCCAGGCGCTGTCCCGGCAGCAGCTGCTCCGGCTGGTCTGGGAGCACGACTACCTGGGCGACTCCCGGCTGGTGGACGCCTGCGTGCAGCGGCTGCGGGCCAAGGTGGAGGACGTCCCCTCGGCCCCGACCCTGATCCGCACCGTCCGCGGGGTGGGGTACCGGCTCGACCCGCCGTCCCAGGGCTGACGCCCGCTCAGCACCGCCCCCGCCCCGTACCGTCCCCTGCCCCCGTCCCCCTTGACCGGACCGGAACCGACCGGAGACCAGCCGACGTGACCGACCCCCAGACCGCGCCCCGCCGCCCGGGGCGCAGCCTCCACCTGCGCTCGCTCCGGGTGCGGCTGGTCGCGGTGTTCGCCGTGGTGGCCCTGACCACCGCCTGCTCGGCCTCCGGCATCGCCTACTGGCTGAACCGCGACGGGGTGCTCAAGCGCGCCCAGAACACCGCGCTCAACGACTTCCGGGGCTCGGTGTCACGGAACGTCACCTCCGTCTCCGGGAGTCCGGTCTGCGCCGAACTCACCTACCTGGCACAGCAGGTGGCCGCCTCGGGGCTCAACTACGACGTGGTGGTGGTCTCTCCGAAGGTGACCGGCTGCGTCGCCTCCTCCAACCCGTCGCGGTTCACCGAGGCCCAGGTCCCGGCCGCACTGCGGTCGATCGTCGACACCCCGCGCCAGGTCAGCGCGGCCCAGCCGTACGAGTACCACCTGTACTGGCAGCGGGTGAACCAGGACGGCCCGTACCTGGTGGCCGGCACCCGGGTGGTGAACACCGACCTGACCGCCTACATGTTCAAGTCGCTGGCCAACGAGCGGACCGACCTCAACACCCTGGGCTGGTCGCTGGCGATCGCCACCCTGCTGGCGCTGATCGGCTCGGCGCTGATCGCCCAGGCCGCGGCCGCCACCGTGCTGCGGCCGGTCCGCCACCTGGGCGAGGCGGCCCGGCGACTCGGCGAGGGCCACCTGGACACCCGGCTGGAGATCGAGGGCGCGGACGAACTCTCCGATCTGGCGCGGACGTTCAACAGCACCGCCGAGGCGCTCTCCGAGCAGGTCGCCGAGCTCAGCGCCCGGGAGGCGCAGAGCCGCCGGTTCGTCGCCGACATGTCGCACGAGCTGCGCACCCCGCTGACCGCGATGACCGCCGTGACGGACATCCTGGAGGACGAGGCGGAGTCGCTGGACCCGATGATCGAGCCGGCCGTCCGGCTGGTGGTCAGCGAGACCAGGCGCCTGTCCGACCTGGTGGAGAACCTGATGGAGGTGACCCGCTTCGACGCGGGCACCGCCAAGCTGGTCGCCGACGAGGTGGACGTGGCGGACCTGATCATGGCCTGCATCGACGGCCGGGCCTGGTACGACGCGGTGGAGGTGGACGCACCGCGCGGCATCCTCGCGGTGGTGGACCCCCGGCGCCTGGACGTGGTCTTCGCCAACCTGATCGGCAACGCCCTCAAGCACGGCGGCTCGCCGGTGCGGGTGAAGGTCCGTCAGGACGGCGGGCACGTGGTCATCGACGTCTCCGACAGCGGCCCCGGCATCCCGGAGGACGTGCTGCCGCACGTCTTCGACCGGTTCTACAAGGCCGACAAGGGCCGGGCCCGGTCCGAGGGCAGCGGCCTGGGCCTGTCCATCGCGATGGCCAACGCGCAGATCCACGGCGGCACCATCACCGCCGCCAACTCCCCCGACGGCGGCGCCGTCTTCACCCTCACCCTCCCGATCCGCCCCGAGGAGGCCACCCAGTGACCCCCCGTCAGCTCCTGGCGGGTGCCCTCCTCGCCCTCGCCCTGACCGGCTGCGGCATCCGCCCGACCGCCGTCCCGGTCGACGCCGGCGCCCCGGCCAGCCGCACCGCCTGCCCGACCCCGGTGCACATCCCGGAGGCGCCCACCCCCAAGCCCTCGGTCACCGTCCCCGGTGCCCCCTCCGGCCAGGCGTCCGGTTCCGCCGCCGCCAAGGCCCCGGCGGTCTCCCCCGCCCCGCTGTTCAGCGCCGCCCCGACGCCCACGCCCACCCCCACGTCGAACCCCTCGCGCTGCCCGTGACGCCGCCCCGCCCGTAACGAGCGTCACCCGACCGGCCGTGGAACCGTTCGGTCCGGCGCCCACGTCGTGGGGGGTGTGACCGATCAGGCGGAGACGGGACGTGGCGGGCCGGAGGTGTCGGCCCGGCTGCGGCTGGTGGGCGTGCTGCTGTTGGCGGCGTACCTGGGACTGGTCGGCTGGGTGGTGCTGCGGCCGGTGGACGTCGGCTGGACCACCCCGGCCAACCTGACCCCGTTCGACTCCGTCCGGTACGCCTTCGCCCTGGGGTGGCCCGAGGGCGCCCGGCAGCTGGCCGGCGGGCTGCTGCCGCTGGCCCCGCTCGGCGTGCTGCTGCCGCTGGCCGGCGGCCGGACCCGGGCCCGCTGGCTGCCCTCGCTGCTGCGGACGGCGGGCAGCACGGCGCTGATCGCCACCGCGCTGGAGATCCTCAAGAGCTGGGCGCCCGGCCACGTGCTGAACGTGGACAACCTGATGCTCGGCACCCTCGGTGCGGGCCTGGTCCACCTCGCCGTGGTCCCGGCCGCCCGGGCCCGGGCCGCCGCGCTCGGGCGCCGGGACCGCACCGCCGTCCCGGCGCCCGCCCCCTCCCCGCTCCAGACCCCGTTCCCGTCCCCGTTCCAGAACCCACGGCAGAACCCGCTGCAGGCCCCGCGCCCGCTGCGACCGCTGGAGACGGGCCGGCGCGGCGGTCTGACCGGGGCTCAGCCCTTGAGGTAGACCGTCCCGTCGACCACCTCGGCGGCCGGCGGCTTCGCCACCTCGACCGGCGAGGAGAAGTACGCGAAGGTCTGCGAGCCGGTGGCCCCGCCCTCGGTGCGGACCACCTGGAGCAGCAGCGGCTCCCCCTCCGCGGCGACCGCGAACTCGGCCGCGCCGTCGGCCAGCCGGGCGGCGTAGAGCTTCGCGGCCTCCGTCCCGACCTTCCGCTCCCCCGCCTCGGTGACCCCGGCCAGCAGGGCCGCCCGGACCTCGCCGTTCGCCGGGAACGCCGCGCAGGCCCCGGCCATCGCCTTCGGCGCCGTCCCGTTCTTGAACTGCAGGTACTTCCCGGCCGCCGGCTCCTTGCCCGGGGCGAACCAGTCGGCGGCGAAGGCCGCGTCCGGGTGGATCCAGAGGGTGTCCTCGGTCCGCAGCAGGTCGGCCCGGCCGTTGCCGGACGTGAGCCTGCCCAGGCAGCGGCCGTCGGCGCCGGCCAGCACCTCCCCGGCCAGCGGGCGGCCGTCCACCGTGAGGTCCAGCGTGACGGTGGCCGAGTTGGCCCGGGCCGTGGCCGCCTCGCTCTGCCCGAGCCGGCCCCCGTCCGCCACCACGCCGGACGCCGCACCGGACGCCGGGACCGCACCGGGGGTGGTGCCCCCGTCCGCGTCGCACCCGGCCGCGCCGGTGACGATCGCGGCGGAGAGCAGGGCCGTTGCCAGGCCACGGGCAGTGCGCATGTGTGGGGTCCTCGGGTGTGTGCGGGAGCGGGAGCTGACGCCCCCTCACCGGCCGAGGGGGGCTGTGCACCCTACCGAACACGGACGCGCCGGATCGAACACTTTCGCACCGTCCGCCTCGGGGTAACCCCGAGGGGAACCCTGACCCCGGGAGTACGCCTGCCCGGTGAGAAGGCGGGGTCGGGGATCGGCATCCAGACGGACGGCCCGGCGGGACCGGAACGGCACCATGGAGTCATGCCCGCCGGAGGGACCGGAACCGGGCACCAGTCAGACGGAGCTGATCAGAATGGCCCTCGCCCGC
The DNA here is from genome assembly GCF_044452665.1 of Kitasatospora sp. NPDC051853. Taxonomy (NCBI): domain Bacteria; kingdom Bacillati; phylum Actinomycetota; class Actinomycetes; order Kitasatosporales; family Streptomycetaceae; genus Kitasatospora; species Kitasatospora sp. NPDC051853. The sequence continues at coordinate 113,641 of NZ_JBITBY010000010.1, forward strand.
CCCCGCCACAACCGCGTCATCGCCGGCGTCTGCGCCGGGCTCGCCAAGCGATTCGGGCTGGCCCCCTGGACGGTCCGGATCATCGCCATCGCCTCCTGCCTGCTCCCCGGCCCGCAGTTCCTGATCTACCTGGCGCTCTGGCTGCTGCTCCCCCAGGAGCCGTGAGCACCCGCTCCGCACTGACCACCCGCTGACCCACGACCGAACGCCGGGAGCCCCCGGCCGACCCCTGGAGGGGTCGGCCGGGGGCTCCCGTGCGTGACGGTGCGTCAGAGGACGGCGGCACCCGGAGACGGGGAACGGCCCGCGCCGGACGGGGAGCGGGCCGGACCCGGTGCGCCCGGGCCGCCGTCCGCGGAAGTGGTGCGGACGGCGGCCCCGGCGCCGGGCGGGATGCGTCGCGGGTGTCAGCCGCCGATGCCCGGGAGGCTGCTGCCACCGGGCAGGCCGCCGCCGAGGGCGCCGGTCACGGTGGAGACGCCGGGCGCCTGGGCCAGGCCCTCGGCGCCGGGCAGCGGCACCGGCAGGGCGCGCGGCGCGGCGGCGTCGGCGACCGGGGCGGCAGCCGCGTCCACCATCGGGGCGGTCTGCTCGGTGACCGGGGCGGTCATCGGCTGGGCCGACTCCGGGGCCTGCGCGACCGGGCCGGCCACGTCCGGGTTGAGGTTGCCGACGGCCTCGGTGACCGGGGCGGTGGCGGGCAGCTTGCCGACGGTGCTGGTGGCCGCACCGGTCAGCGCACCGGAGTTGGTGAGCAAGCTGGTCGGGCCCCCGAGCCCACCCGGGGCGGCAGCGGAGGCGGAACCGGCAGCAACGGCCGCGATCGCGACGCCGAGCGCAGCGGTCCCGGCAGCCTTCAGAGTGGCCTGCTTCATGAGTTGGTCCTCGTGTCCTCGTCGGTGGCCGACGCGACGGCACGCACCCAGGGGTGCCCACCGCTACGCCGTGTCAGCTGTGACTGGCACACCGTAGTGACTGCGTCGCACGCGGATCAAAGACGGGTAACTCACTTGGCCCATTTGTCAGATGAGCGCGGAACCGCTGGTCACGGTTCCGCGCTCGTCCGTTCGGCCATTCGAGCGGATGTCAGGCGCCGGCGCCGAACAGCCACTCCGACTTGAGCTCGGCGTAGCCCGGCTTGATCACGTCGTTGATCATCGCCAGCCGCTCGTCGAAGGGCAGGAACGCGGACTTCATCGCGTTCACGGTGAACCACTCCATGTCCGCCAGGGTGTAGCCGAAGGCCTCCACCAGGTGGCCGAACTCCTGGCTCATCGACGTCCCGCTCATCAGCCGGTTGTCGGTGTTGACGGTGACCCGGAACTTCAGCCGGCTGAGCAGGCCGATCGGGTGCTCGGCGTACGAACTCGCCGCCGCCGTCTGCAGGTTGGAGGTCGGGCACATCTCCAGCGGGACGCGCTTGTCACGCACGTACGCGGCCAGCCGGCCCAGCTCCACGGAGCCGTCCTCGTTGACGGTGATGTCGTCGATGATCCGGACGCCGTGGCCGAGGCGGTCGGCGCCGCAGCACTGCAGCGCCTCCCAGATCGACGGCAGGCCGAAGGCCTCGCCGGCGTGGATGGTGAAGTGGTTGTTCTCGCCCTTGAGGTAGTCGAAGGCGCCCTGGTGCCGGGTCGGCGGGTGGCCCGCCTCGGCACCGGCGATGTCGAAGCCGACCACGCCCTGGTCCCGGTAACGGTTGGCCAGCTCGGCGATCTCCTGCGAACGGGCCGCGTGCCGCATCGCGGTGAGCAGCGTGCCGACCCGGATCCGGTGGCCCTTCTCGCGGGCGTTCGCCTCACCGAGGCGGAAGCCCTCGTTGACCGCCTCCACGACCTCGTCGAGGGTCAGGCCCTTCTCCAGGTGCTGCTCCGGCGCGTACCGCACCTCGGCGTACACGACGCCGTCGGCGGCCAGGTCCTCCGCACAGTCGGCGGCGACCCTCACCAGCGCCTCGCGGGTCTGCATCACCGCGCAGGTGTGCGCGAAGGTCTCCAGGTACCGCACCAGCGAACCGGAGTCGGCCGCCTCGCGGAACCACACCCCCAGCTCCTTGGGGTCGGTCGTCGGCAGCCCCTCGTACCCGACGGCGGCGGCCAGCTCGACGATGGTCTCGGGACGCAGACCGCCGTCCAGGTGGTCGTGCAGCAGCACCTTCGGTGCGCGGGCGATCTGGTCGGCGGTGGGGACGCGGGGGCCTGTGGTGCCCGTGATGGCAGTCTGCTTCTCCATTGCGGGAGTGTAGCCCCTACGCGCGTAGATCCACCACGTAGAATCCCGGATTCCACCGAACGGCCCACACGGACCCGGCCCCGCGCGCGAGCAGGTGGGCAGGCGCTGCGCAGCGAGCCGGCGCCGAGAAACACGCCCCTCGGCACGCCACCGAAGCCCGCCGCAGGCGCCACCCGCACGCAGGCTCGCCCGACACCCCGGTCCCGCAGAGCGCACCGCCTCGCAGCACCCCGGACCCCGCCGCAGGCGACCGCCGCACGCAGGCTCGCCCGACACCCCGCCCCCGAAGCCCGCCGCAGGCGACCGCCCGCCGCGGCCCTAACCCTTGAGGCGGTGCTTCAGGGTGAGGAGGGAGCCGCCGGGGCCGTGGGGGGCGAGCCAGGTGGTGTCCTCGCGGTCGGTGGCGTCGAAGCGGTACTTGTACGGCTCGGTGCCGCGGAGGAAGTCGAAGGTGGCGAGCTTCTGGTCGGCACAGGCCCGGACCGCCTCGGCGATGATCGCGGTGCCGAGCCGGAGCGGGGCCCAGGACGGGTCCCAGCCGATCTGGTAGTAGGCGAAGGTGTCGCGCCAGAGGAAGCCGTAGAGCCCGCCGATCACCGCGCCCTCGTGCTCGGCGACCAGGAAGGCCGGCCCCCCGCCGGGGCCGCCGCGGGAGACCAGGAGTTGATGGAGCGGCAGGCGGTCCGCGTCGAAGGTGGTGCCCTTGCCGAGGGCGTCGCGCCGGAGCCGGTGCAGCCGCACGATCGCCGGCAGCAGTTCCGTGCCGGCCTCCCCCGGCGGGACCCAGCGGAACGTCACCCCCGCCGCCGCCAGCTTCCGTCCGTACCGCCGGAGGTCGGAGCGGAACTGCTTGGACCCGAGCGCGTCGAACCCGTCCGTCAGCCCCACCCGGGGGCAGGACTGGCCCGCCACCCGCCGGGCCCCGGCCGGCAGCAGGTCGGCCGCGCCGGGGTCGAGGTCGGGCAGCCAGAGGGTCTCCCGGCGGGCCGACTCGCCGAGCCAGGCGCGGAGTTCGGCCCGCCGCTCGGGGCGGCAGGCGAAGGTGCCGTGGTCGGCCGCGCCGGGCCCGCTGCCGAGCGGGGTGAGGCAGCGGACGGTGACCGGCAGCCGGGGGTGCAGCCGCAGGGTGGTGCGGTGCAGCGGGGCGACCGCCTCGACGGTGCCGTCGGCGGCCCGCCAGAAGGCGATCTCGGCCGGGCCGCGCCGCCCGAGCGTCTCCCACCAGGCGAGCACCCAGTCGGGCGTGGCGAACCACGAGGCCCCCGGATCCTCCTCCGCCAACTCCCGCCAGCCGTCGACCAGTTCGGTCGTCAGCTCCCCCGGCGCGTACAGCTCAGGCACCAACCCCACCCCCACAGCTCGGACCCCCAGGGGCGTCAGCAGCCGCCGCGCAGCCGGTGCACCGCCGGGTGCAGCCCCGAGAGGATTGTGTCGAACCGGGCCGGGCCGGTGTCGGAGTTCACCCGAAGTCGGCTGATCCGCAGCGGGTTCGCGGGGAGCAGCTGGTCCTGCCGGTGGTCGAAGAGGAAGCCCAGCCGGTAGCCGAGCTCGCGCAGTACGGCGTCGGCCCGGGGGTCGAAGTTGCCGTTGGGGTAGGCGAAGGCGGTCGGCTCGCTGCCGAGCCAGCCGGTGAGCAGCTGGTGCGCGCGGATCAGCTCGACCCGGATCACCGGCTCCTCGCAGCGGTCCAGGCAGGGGTGCCCGAGGGTGTGGTTGCCGACGGCGATCCCGGCGGCCTGCAGGTCGAGCAGCTCCAGGGCGCTCAGCTGCTGCTGGCGCGGGGCCTGGGTGGTCGCGGTCTCGCGCAACTCCTCGATGCTGCGCCGCCGTTCGACGTCGGGCAGGCTCTTGAGGTGGCGGACGACGGCCCCGGGGGCCAGCCCGGCCAGTGCTTGGGCGGTACCGCCGGCGGCGGCCAGCGCGGGGGCCTCGGTCCACCAGAACGGCTGGTCCCCGTCGATGAGTTCGGCCACCACGAAGGCGGCGGCCGGGATGCCCAGCCGGGCGAGCACCGGGGCGCCCCGGGTGAGCAGGGTGCGGTCGCCGTCGTCGAAGGTGACCAGCACGCTGCGCGGCGGGAGCGGGCGCCGCTCCCGCACGGCGCGCTCGACGGTGGCCAGCGAGACCGGCACGGCCGTCCGCACCAGCCGCTCCATCTGGGCCGTGAAGCTCGGCAGGTCGTCCACGCCGTGGTAGGCGAGGACGGAGAGCCGCTGCGCGGCCCGCACCCGGAACAGCGGCTGCAGCGGCGAGCGCCGCAGCACGGTGTCGATCCGCTGCCGCCGGGCCTCGCCCGGCCCGGCCTTGGCGCCGAGGCGCGTGACCGTGTCCTGCTCCGACACGTTTCCCCCTGATCCGTTCCCCGCAGGCATGACTGCCTCCCCCCATCAATATCCCTCAGTTTGGTAAAGAGCGGTATAAGTTCGGGAACTTCAATCGCTCCTGACCGAAATCCGATGCCGCCGCACTGAGGTGCGGGAACGATCCGGGCCGGACCCGATCGGGCTGGACCGCATCGGTGAAGACCTGGTGACGGTGGTGCGGCGGAACCGCCACGGAAAACGGAGCGCATCCGTCAACTCACCCGGCCCCCAACAGCTTTGGGACACCCCCGGCCGCCCCGGCCCCAGCGTAGCCGTCGCCCGCGCGGCACCGCCGGGTCAGTCGTGGTCGAGCAGGCGGCCGCGGCGGGAGAGCACGAAGTCGCGGAAGGCCGCCACCGGCGGGGTGAGCGGACGGCCCGTCACCCAGGCCAGGCCGATCGCCCGGCGGGTGCGCGGGGAGCTGACCTCCAGTTCCACCACGCCCGGCCTGGGCACCAGGGCGGGCGGCAGCAGGGCCACCCCGAGCCCGGCCGCCACCAGGCCGCGCAGGGTCTCCGCCTCCTCGCCCTCGAAGGCGATCCGGGGCGTGAAGCCCGCCTCGGCGCAGAACCCCTCGGTGATCACCCGCAGGCCGTAGCCCCGCTCCACCACCACGAACGGGTCCTCGGCCGCCTCGGCCAGCCGGATCCGCCGCCGCCCGGCCAGCCGGTGGTCGGCCGGCACCACCAGGTGCAGCCGCTGCTCGTCCAGCGGACGGGCCGTCAGGTCCGGCGCCTCCGGCAGCGGGGAGACCAGGCAGAGGTCCAGCTCCCCGGCCCGCAGCCGCTCCAGCATCGCCGCGCCGTAGTCCTGCACCAGCTGGAACCGGACCTGCGGGTGCCCGGCCCGGAAGCCGCGCAGCAGCGCGGGCACCGCGTCCGACCCCATGGTGTGCAGGAAGCCGAAGGCCACCCGCCCGGCCGCCGGATCGGCCTCCGCCCGGGCCGCCTCGGCCCCGCGCTCCAGCTCGGCCAGCGCCCGCTCCACCGAGCCGAGCAGCAGCCTCCCCGCCCTGGTCAGCCGCACCGTCCGGCCCTGCCGGGCCAGCAGCCGCACCCCGAGCCCGGCCTCCAGCCGGGCCACCGAGCGGGAGAGGGTGGGCTGCGGCATGCCGAGCAGCTCGGCGGCCCGGGTCACGTGCTCCAGCCGGGCCACCGCGGCGAACTGCGCCAACTGCGGTGCCAGCGCCGCGAGATCACCCTCCGGGCCGAGTTCGGCGAGGGTCACCGGCACTGAACTGCTCTCATGCTCCATGGCATGGATTCTCGCCGTTCCATGTATTGGACGCATCAGCGGCGGCGGGTCTAGCGTCGTCGTCATGCCGCCTGCCAGTACCGGGGCATCCGCAGCCGAGCTGCCGGGTGCCCTCCCCCAGTCGTCCCCCGCCACCGACACCCGCCTCCTCACCGGGGACCGGACCCTGCGCCGGGCCAACCTGGCGCTGTTCGCCGCCGGGGTCGCCACCTTCGTACTGCTGTACTCCACCCAGGGCCTGCTGCCGGTCCTCTCCACCGACCTCGGCCTGACGCCCGGTCAGGCCAGCTGGACCGCCTCGGTGGCCACCCTCGGACTGGCCCTCGCCCTGCTCCCGGCCAGCGCCCTCTCCGACCGCTACGGGCGGACCGCCGTGATGACCGGCTCGGTGCTGGCCGCCACGCTGCTCGCGGTGGCCCTGCCCTTCGCCCCCGACCTCACCACCCTGGTGGTGCTGCGCGGGCTCCAGGGCGCCGCGCTCGCCGGGCTGCCGGCCACCGCGATGGCGTACCTCGCGGAGGAGGTGCACCCGAGCGCGCTCGGCTCGGCGATGGGCCTGTACGTGGCGGGCAACAGCATCGGCGGGATGGGCGGGCGGCTGGTCTCCGGCTGGGCGGCCGCCGCCTGGGGCTGGCGCTGGGGGCTGGCCGTCTCGGCCGTCCTCGCCCTGCTGGCCGTGCTGGTCTTCCGGCTGCTGATCCCGGCCGCCCGGCAGTTCCGCCGCACCCCGGTGGACGCCCGGGCGCTGGCCCGCACCGTGGCCGGGCACCTGCGCGATCCGCTGCTGCTCCGGCTCTACCTGCTCGGCCTGCTCTTCATGGCCGTCTTCGGCGCGGTCTACAACACCGTCGGCTACCGCCTGGTGGCCGCGCCCTTCTCCCTCCCCGAGTCGGTGGCCGCCTCGATCTTCGTGGTCTACCTGGTCGGCACCGTCTCCTCCGCCACGGCCGGCCGCCTGACCGCCCGGCTCGGCCGCCGCGGCACCCTCTACGTCGCCATCGGCACCACCACGGCGGGCCTGCTGCTCTCCCTCGCCGACTCGCTGGCCGCCGTCCTGCTCGGCCTGGTCCTGATCACCGCCGGCTTCTTCGCCGGCCACGCCACCGCCTCCGCCGCCGTCGGCCGCACCGCCACCACCGGCCGCGCCCAGGCCACCGCCCTCTACCTGATCGCCTACTACCTCGGCAACAGCCTCGGCGGCACCCTCGGCGCCGACGCCTACCACGCCACCGGCTGGCCCGGCGCCGCCGCCGTCGCCCTCCTCGCCATGACCCTCGCCGCCGGCGTCACCCTCTACGCCACCCGCCGGGCGATGACGGCCAGTACAGTCCGAGTATGAGCATCGACCCGGCCACCTACATGAAGCTGCGCGAGATCGCCGACCAGCTACCGCAGATGCCAGGCATAGGGAAGATCGAGATCGCCAACGGCGAGATCGTCATGATGATGTCGCCGGTGCGCCGTCACGAACTCGCCGTGATCCGCCTGTCACGGCAACTCAACACCCAACTGTCCGCGACACATCCGGGCTACATCGCCCACGCCGGCGCCGACCTGGAGGATGTTGGCCTGGGTCGTCTGCGCCGCCCGGACCTGATGGTCTTCGCCGAGACGGCCATGGAGAGCGAGCAGCCCGCACTCCTCCCCCACGAGGTCCTGCTGGTGGTCGAGATCGTCTCCCGCTCCAATCCCGAGAACGACTACGACGCCAAGGTCCACGACTACGCCGCGATGGGCATCCCGCACTACCTGCTGGTCGACCCCCGGGACGGCACCGGCATCGTGCACTCCCAGCCAAGCTACGCACTGCGCGAGAAGTTCGTCTTCGGCGACACCGTCACCGTGGGCCCCTGGCGGCTCGACACCTCCGGGCTGCTGACCTATCCCTGACGACGCGTGAGGCCGGGCACCCCGCCCAGGGGTGCCCGGCCTCCGTGCGCGGTCAGGCGATGCGGTCCAGGACGATCGGGTTGGCGGTGAAGGGGGTGCCCTCGGGGGCGATGGTGACGCCGCCGGTGAGGGCCTCGATGGCGTAGTCGTAGCGCTCGGGGGTGTCGGTGTGGAGGGTCAGCAGGGGCTGACCGGCCGTCACCTTGTCGCCGGGCTTGGCGTGCATCTCGACGCCGGCGCCGGCCTGCACCGGGTCCTCCTTGCGGGCCCGGCCGGCGCCCAGGCGCCAGGCGCAGACGCCGACGGCGTAGGCGTCCAGGCCGGTGAGGACGCCGGACTCGGTGGCGGTGATGACGTGCTGCTCGCGGGCGACCGGGAGCGGGGCGTCGACGTCGCCGCCCTGGGCGGTGATCATGCGGCGCCAGTGGTCCATGGCGGAGCCGTCGCGCAGCGCCTCGGCCGGGTCCTTGCCGTGCACGCCCGCGGCGGCCAGCATCTCCCGGGCCAGCGCGACGGTCAGCTCGACCACGTCGGCGGGGCCGCCGCCGGCCAGCACCTCGACGGACTCGCGGACCTCCAGCGCGTTGCCCGCGGTGAGGCCGAGCGGGGTGGACATGTCGGTGAGCAGGGCGACGGTGTTGACGCCGGCGTTGGTGCCGAGGCCGACCATGGTGCGGGCCAGCTCGCGGGCGTCGTCGAGGTTCTTCATGAAGGCGCCGGAGCCGACCTTGACGTCCAGGACCAGCGCGCCGGTGCCCTCGGCGATCTTCTTGGACATGATCGAGGAGGCGATCAGCGGGATGGCCTCGACGGTGCCGGTGACGTCGCGCAGGGCGTAGAGCTTCTTGTCGGCGGGGGCCAGGCCGTCGCCGGCCGCGCAGATGACGGCGCCCGCGTCGCGCAGCACGGCCATCATCTCCTCGTTGGAGAGCAGCGCCCGCCAGCCGGGGATGGACTCCAGCTTGTCGAGGGTGCCGCCGGTGTGGCCGAGGCCGCGGCCGGAGAGCTGCGGGACGGCGGCGCCGCAGGCGGCGACCAGCGGGGCCAGCGGGAGGGTGATCTTGTCGCCGACGCCACCGGTGGAGTGCTTGTCGGAGGTGGGCAGCGGGAGGGCGGAGAAGTCCATCCGGACGCCGGAGCGGATCATCGCGTCGGTCCAGCGGCTGATCTCGCGCAGGTTCATGCCGTTCAGCAGGATCGCCATCGCCAGCGCGGACATCTGCTCGTCGGCGACCTCGCCCCGGGTGTAGGCGTCGATGACCCAGTCGATCTGAGGGTCGGTCAGCTCGCCACGGTCACGCTTGGTCCGGATGACGGAGATGGCGTCCATGAGGGTGTCTCCAGGTGGTTCGAGAGCAGAAAAAGAGTGCCGCGGGGGAGCATTCCCCCGCGACACTCTACGCGCGTAACAAGCTTTCCAGCTAGAGCCGTTCCGGCCCGAAGGCGTCCGGCAGGACTTCACTCATCGGGCGTACCCCGGAGGGCAGCTCGACCAGCAGCTCGGGCCCGCCGTGCTCGTACAGCAGCTGGCGGCAGCGGCCGCACGGCATCAGCAGCTGACCGGCGCCGTCCACACAGGTGAAGGCCACCAGCCGGCCGCCGCCGCCGAGCTGCAGCGCCGAGACCAGCCCGCACTCGGCGCAGAGCGAGAGCCCGTACGAGGCGTTCTCCACGTTGCAGCCGGTCACCGTGCGACCGTCGTCGACCAGGGCGGCGGCGCCGACCGGGTACTTGCTGTAGGGCGCGTACGCGTGCCCCATCGCCTCCCGGGCGGCCGCCCGCAGCGCCTGCCAGTCGATCTCCTGAGCCGTCGTCACTTGCCCTGGCCCCGTCGGTAGATCTGCCCGTCCGCCTTCGGCATCCGCAGTCGCTGGGAGGCCATCGCGAGCACCACCAGGGTGATCACGTACGGGGTGGCGACGATCAGCGCGCGCGGCACCGTGTCGGTGGTGGCGAACCAGAGCGCCAGGCCGGCGGCGACCGCGAAGGTGATGCCCGCGCCCTTGAACTGACGGCGGTACAGCTTCCAGAGCGCCAGCAGGGCCATCGCGATGGAGACCGTCAGGATCAGCACGTGCACCGAGTCCGGGTCACGGAGCTGGAGGCTGTCGGTGAAGCCGAACAGGCCCGCGCCCATGGCCAGACCACCCGGCATCCAGTTGCCGAAGATCATCGCGGCCAGGCCGATGAAGCCGCGGCCCTGGGTCATGCCGTCCTTGTAGAAGTGGGCGGCGACCAGCGAGAGGTACGCACCGGCCAGACCGGCGAAGGCGCCGGAGGCGATGACCGCCAGGTACTTGTACTTGTAGACGTTGACGCCCAGCGACTCGGCGGCGGTCGGGTTCTCGCCGCAGGAGCGCAGCCGCAGGCCGAAGACCGTGCGCCAGAGGATGAAGTACGAGGCCACCAGGAAGACGGCGGCGATCACCACGACCACCGAGAGGTTGGTGACCATGCCGCCCAGGATGCCGGCCACGTCGGAGACCAGGAACCAGTGGTGCTCCTCGATCCCGTCCAGCCAGCCGGACAGGCCGGGGACGGTGATGTACGGCAGCGGGTCGGCCGGCGGGGACTGGTTGGCGCCCGCGCCGAAGGCCACGTAGTCGCGGTAGTAGATCCGGTTGACGTAGGCGCAGATGCCGGGGATCAGCAGGTTGATGCCGACGCCGGAGACGATGTGGTCCACGCCGAAGGTCACGGTGACCAGCGCGTGCAGCAGACCGCCGAGCGCGCCGCCCGCCATGCCGGCCAGCAGGCCGACCCACGGGTTGACCAGGTAACCGGCCCAGGCACCGCAGAAGGTGCCGGCCACCATCATGCCTTCGAGGCCGATGTTGACCACGCCGGCCCGCTCGGACCAGAGACCGCCGAGACCGGCCATCGCGATCGGCACGGCCGCGCCGAGCGCGGCGGTGATCTGCCCGGAGGAGGTGAGGCCGTGGTTGCCGGTGGCCATGCCCACGGCGGAGAACAGCACCAGGGCGCCGGCCAGCAGCAGCAGCACGACCGGCCAGGTCAGCTTGGACTTCTTGGCGGGCGAGGCGCCCGGCGACTTCGGCCGGGCGGCAGTGGCGGTGCTCATGCGGCCACCTCCTTCTTGGCAGCGGCGGCCTGGGCGGCGAGCTCGGCGCCGACCTTCTGCTGCTGGCGCTTCAGGCCGTAGCGGCGCACCAGCTCGTAGGCGACGACGACGCAGATGACGATGGTGCCCTGCATGACGTTGACGATCTCCTGCGGGTAGTCGCCCTGGAGGGGCAGCTGGGTGCCGGAGACGTCGAGGAAGGCGAACAGCAGCGCCGAGAAGGCGACGCCGATCGGCGAGTTGCGGCCGAGCAGGGCGACCGAGATGCCGATGAAGCCGAGGCCGGGCTGGATGCCCTGCCCGAAGTAGTAGGAGCTGGACATCAGTTCGGGCAGGCCGATGAGTCCGGCGATGGCACCGGAGACCACCATCGAGGTGATGATCATGCGCTTGACGTTCACGCCCGAGGCGGTCGCCGCGGACTCCGAGCGGCCGGTGGCGCGCAGGTCGAAGCCGAAGCGGGTGCGGTTCAGGGTGAACTGGAACAGCACGCCCACCAGGACCGCGATGACGATGAAGCCCCAGAGGGTGCCACCGGCGGTCTCGAAGGTGACGAAGTGGCTGGACTGCGAGATCGGCTCGGTCTGGATCGAGTTGGTGGTGCTGCCCTTGTCCGGCGCGAAGACGCCCGGCACCAGCAGCAGGCCGACCACCGCGGTGGCGATGGCGTTCAGCATGATGGTCGAGATGACCTCGCTGACGCCCCGGTAGACCTTGAGCAGACCGGCGATGCTCGCCCACATGCCGCCGACCAGCATCGCGGTCACCAGCAGCAGCGGGATCTGCAGGAAGGACGGCAGGTCGACCTGGCTGCCGACGAAGGCGGCGAACAGCACGCCCAGCTTGTACTGGCCGTCGACGCCGATGTTGAAGAGGTTCATCCGGAAGCCGAACGCGGCGGCGGCACCGGCGAGGTAGTACACGGTGGCGCGGTTCAGCGTCAGCACCTGGCCGTCGGAGGCGGTGCCGTAGTCGAACATCACCTGGAAGGCCTTGAACGGCTCCTTGCCGGAGACCGCCAGCAGGACGACGCAGATCAGCATCGAGAGCAGGATGGCCAGCACGGGGGCGGCCAGGCCGAGCAGGATCTTCTCGGCGTCGAACCGCTTGGCCGCGGGCTTCGCGGCCACGGGGTTGGGACTGGTCATGTGGGTTACTCCCCCGCCTGCGCGTCGTCGGTGGCGGTGTCGTCGCTGGGCTGCTCTGTGGTGGGCGGCGCGGCGTCGGTGATCTCGGCCGCGAAGGCCTGGGCCTCGGCGACGGCCTCCGGGTCCGACTCGATGTGGCCGCTGGCCGCACCGGTCATCGCGGTGCCCAGGTCCTCGGCGGTGACGGTGGCCGGGTCGGCGTCGGCGACCAGGCGGCCGCGGTAGATCACCCGGATGTGGTCGGAGAGCCCGATCAGCTCGTCCAGGTCGGCGGAGATCAGCAGCACCGCGAGGCCCTCGCGCTGGGCGGAGCGGATCTGCTCCCAGATCTGCGCCTGCGCGCCGACGTCCACGCCACGGGTGGGGTGGGCGGCGATCAGCAGCTTGGGGGCGTGGCTCATCTCGCGGCCGATGATCAGCTTCTGCTGGTTGCCGCCGGAGAGCGAGGCCGCGGTGACCTCGATGCCGGGGGTGCGGACGTCGTACTCCTCGACGATCCGCTGGGTGTCCTTGCGGGCGGCGGCCGGGTCCAGCAGCACGCCCTTGGAGTTGGGGGCCTCGGTGACGTGGCCGAGGATCCGGTTCTCCCAGAGCGGGGCCTCCAGCAGCAGGCCGTGCTTGTGCCGGTCCTCCGGGATGTAGCCGATGCCGGCCTCGCGGCGGGCCCGGGTCAGGGTCCGGCTGAGGTCCTGGCCGTCCAGCGCGACGGTGCCCGCGTCCAGCGGCAGCATGCCCATGATGGCCTCGACCAGCTCGGCCTGGCCGTTGCCCTCGACACCGGCGATGCCGAGCACCTCGCCCTTGCGGATGCGCAGCGAGACGTCGTCCAGCACCACGCGCTCGATGCCCTCGGCGTCGCGCTTGGCGATCCGCAGGCCCGCGGTCTCCAGCATCACGGTGTCGGTGACGGTGGACTCGCGGCTCTCCGGCGAGGGCAGCTCGGCGCCGACCATCAGCTCGGCCAGCTGACGGGCCGTCACGGTGCGCGGGTCGGCGTCGCCGACGGTGGTGCCGCGGCGGATCACGCTGATCGCGTCGGCCACCGAGAGCACCTCGTGCAGCTTGTGCGAGATGAAGATGACGGTGACGCCCTCGGCCTTGAGCTCGCGCAGGTTGTCGAAGAGCGCGTCCACCTCGTGCGGCACCAGGACGGCGGTGGGCTCGTCCAGGATGAGGATCTTGGCGCCCCGGTAGAGCACCTTGAGGATCTCGACGCGCTGACGGTCCGCCACGCCGAGGTCCTCGACCAGCGCGTCCGGGCGCACGCCCAGGCCGTACTGGTCGGAGATCTCGCGGATCTTCGCCTTGGCCTTGGCTCCTATCCCGTGCAGCTTCTCGCCGCCCAGGACCACGTTCTCCCAGACCGTCAGGTTGTCGGCCAGCATGAAGTGCTGGTGCACCATGCCGATGCCGCGCGCGATGGCGTCGCCGGGGGTGTTGAACTCGACCTGCTCGCCGTTGATGGCGATGGTGCCCTCGTCCGGCTTCTGCATGCCGTAGAGGATCTTCATCAGGGTCGACTTGCCGGCACCGTTCTCACCCATCAGGGCGTGCACGGTGCCGCGGGCGACGGTGATGTCGATGTCGTGGTTGGCCACGACGCCCGGGAAGCGCTTGGTGATGCCGCGCAGTTCGACGGCCGGTGACGCCGTCCCCGCGCTGGGGTTGCCGCCCTGGGGGGTCGGGGCGGGGTCGGAAGCGGTGATGGCGATCTCCTGGAGGTCACGGGGCGCGTCGTTGCGCTGGAGATGGCGTGCGTACGCGGGCGGGGGCGCGCGTACGTGCGGGTGGAACGGGACAGGGCCCGGCAGAGCGCGTTCGCGCGCCCCGCCGGGCCCCACCCTGATGCTCAATCATGCGCGCCGGACGCGTGGACCGGCGGCAGGCTGAGGGGGTGTCAGCCGACGGTGGTCGGGATCTTCGTGGCACCCGAGGTGATCTGCGCGGTGGCCGCGTCCAGCTTCGCCTGGATGTCGTTGATGAAGCCGCCGGTGGTGGCCAGCGAGACGCCCTTCTCCTTCAGGTCGAAGTTCTTCGTCCCGGTGAGCGGCGAACCGTCCTTGATGGACTTGATGTAGGTGAACACCGCGGTGTCGACGTTCTTCACCATCGAGGTGAGGATGCGGTCCTTGTACTTGGCCAGGGCCGGCTGGGCGGCCTGGTCCGAGTCGACGCCGATGGCCCACTTCTTCGCGTTGAAGACGGCCTCGATGGCGCCGTTGCCGGAGGAGCCGGCGGCGGTGTAGATGACGTCCGCGCCCTTGTCGAGCTGACCCTGGGCGGCGTCCTTGCCCTTGCCCGGGTCGTTGAAGCCCGAGAAGTCCGGCGGGGTGGTGAGGTAGGTGGTGAGGACCTCGGTCTTCGGGTCGACCGAGGCGACACCGGCGCGGTAACCGGCCTCGAACTTCTTGATCAGCTCGGACTGCACGCCACCGATGAAGCCGACCTTCTTGGTCTGGCTCTTCGAAGCGGCGGCGACGCCCGCGAGGTACGAGCCCTCCTGCTCCGAGAAGGTCAGCGAGGTGACGTTGGCCGGCTGGGTGGCCGAGCCCGAGTCGATGATCGCGAACTTGACGTTCGGGTTGTCCTTGGCGACCTTCTCGACGGCGGCCTGGTAGACGAAGCCGACCGCGATGACCGGGTTGTAGCCGGAGGAGACCAGGCTCTTCAGGCGGGTCTCCTTGTCGGCCTCCGCCTCACCGGTCTTGGCCTCGGCCTCGGTGACCGCGACGCCGAGGTCCGACTTGGCCTTGTCCAGGCCACGGGCGGCGGAGTCGTTGAACGACTGGTCGCCACGGCCGCCGATGTCGTAGGCCATGCCGACCTTGATGCCGGAGGCACCGGCAGCGGCACTGCTGGAGGTGTTGTTGTCGGTGCTCTTTGCGCCGCAAGCGGCGAGCGAGGCGATGCCCAGGGAACCCGTGAGCACAACCGCGGCGAGCTTCATGGAACGGCGCAAGGGAGTATCTCCTTCTCACACACCCGTTTGGCGTGGTCGAGCGCCACCGTAACGCGCGTAGAACACGGTTGTGTCACGGCTCCAACGAGCATTCGGGTTGTTATCAAAACGTGGTCCTATGTCAGGACGAACCGGACAAAAGACCACGCTTGACGCACCCTCATGTCACTACCCGGTGGTAGTGAGGCGGCCACTCTACGCCGCCGGAGTGACCTCCGTCTCAGACTCGCCCGTACTCCAGGGCGAGGGAGCAGAAGAGTTCGACGCCGACCGCGATGGAGCGTTCGTCCACGTCGAAGCGGCCCTGGTGGAGGTCGCGGACGGTGGTCTCGTGCGGGGCGCGGACGCCGAGGCGGGCGAGGGCGCCGGGGGCGTGTTCGAGGTACCAGGAGAAGTCCTCGCCGCCGAGGCTCTGCTCGGTGTCCTCCACGACGGGGCCGCTGCCGGCGGCGAAGCGGCCGGTCATGGCGGCTTCGAGCTGGGCGATCGAAACCTGCTCGTTGACCACCGGGGGGACGCCGCGGTGGTAGTCGAGGGACCACTTGGCGCGGTAGGTCTCGGCGAGCCTGCCGGTGAGCTCCTCCAGGGCGTCGGGGGCCTCGCGCCAGCCGGCCAGCTCCAGGCAGCGGACGGTGCCCTCGAGTTCGGCGTGCTGGGGGATGACGTTGGGCGCGGAGCCGGAGGCGATCCGGCCCCAGACCAGGCTGACGCCCCAGCGCGGGTCCATCCGGCGGGACAGGGCGGGCGGCAGGTCGGCGGCGAGCCGGGCGACCGCGGTGACCAGGTCGGTGGTCAGGTGCGGGCGGGCGGTGTGACCGCCGGGGCCGTCCAGGTGGAGGGTGAGCCGGTCGCAGGCGGAGGTGATGGCGCCGACCTTGAGGCCGATCCGGCCGACCTGGACCTTGGGGTCGCAGTGCACCGCGAAGATCCGCCCGACGTCCTTCATCCCGCCGGCCTCGATCACGTCCAGCGCCCCGCCCGGCATGACCTCCTCGGCCGGCTGGAAGACCAGCCGGACGGGCTGGGTCAGCTCGCCGGTGCGGGCGGCCTGGGCCAGCACCAGCGCGGTGCCCAGCACCACCGAGGTGTGCACGTCGTGCCCGCAGGCGTGCGCCCGGCCCGGCAGGGTGGAGCGGTAGGGGGCCTCGGTCTTGGCGTCGTCGATCGGCAGTGCGTCGATGTCGGCGCGGAAGGCCAGGAACGGGGTGCCCGACTTGGTGCCCGGCGGCACGATGTCCACCGTCATGCCCGTACCGCCCGGCAGCACCTTCGGGGTCAGCCCGGCGGCGAGCAGCCGCTCGCGGAGCAGCCGGGTGGTGCGGAACTCCTGCCGGCCGAGCTCGGGGTGCCGGTGCAGGTCGCGCCGGAAGGCGATCAACTCCGCCTGGTAGGCCCGTACCCGCGCCCGCAGATCGGAGCCGGGACGGGCAGGCGTGAGGGTGGCCCGGGCGCCGGGCTGAGGATCGTTCACCTCAACAAGACTAGGCCGGTGAACGGCTTTTGGCCCGACTTCTGTCAGATCGGTCCCCGGATGGGTGCATACCGGCCGCACAGGTGGGTATGACATACCGTTTCCGCCTTCCCGGTGATCACTGTCCTGTGCAACGACCCGACCCCGGCACGGGACACGGCGCCTGACCCACCCTCAGGCGCCCGGCCTCAGAACCGCTCGGACGGCGTGTAGGTGCCCCAGACCTCGCGCAGCGCGTCGCTCACCTCCCCGACGGTGGCCCGCGCGGCCAGCGCCTCCCGCATCGGGTAGAGCACGTTCTCGCTCCCGGCGGCCGCCCTGCGCAGCGCCGTCAGCCCGCGCTCCACCGCCGAACTGTCGCGCCCCGCACGGAGCTTGGCCAGCCGGGCGGCCTGCTCGGCCTCGATCGCCGGGTCCACCCGCAGCGGCTCGTACGGCTCCTCCACGTCCAGCTGGAAGCGGTTGACCCCGACCACGGTGCGCTCGCCGGAGTCGGTCTCCTGCTGCACCCGGTAGGCGGTGCGCTCGATCTCGGCCTTCTGGAAGCCGCGCTCGATGGCGGCCACCGCGCCGCCCATGTCCTCGATCCGGCCCATCAGTTGGAGCGCCGCCGCCTCCACCTCGTCGGTCAGCGACTCCACCACGTAGGAGCCGGCGAACGGGTCCACGGTGGAGGTCACGTCGCTCTCGTACGCCAGCACCTGCTGGGTGCGCAGGGCCAGCCGGGCCGCCTTCTCGGTGGGGAGCGCGATGGCCTCGTCGAAGCTGTTGGTGTGCAGCGACTGGGTGCCGCCGAGGACCGCGGCCAGCGCCTGCACGGAGACCCGGACCAGGTTCACCTCCGGCTGCTGGGCGGTGAGTTGGACCCCGGCGGTCTGGGTGTGGAAGCGCAGCATCAGCGACTTGGGGTTCTCGGCGCCGAACTCCTCGCGCATGACGCGGGCCCAGATCCGGCGCGCGGCACGGAACTTGGCCACCTCCTCCAGCAGCGTGGTGCGGGCCACGAAGAAGAAGGAGAGCCGGGGCGCGAAGTCGTCCACCGCCATCCCGGCCGCGACGGCGGTGCGGACGTACTCGATCCCGTTGGCCAGGGTGAAGGCGATCTCCTGCACGGGGTCGGCGCCCGCCTCGGCCATGTGGTAGCCGGAGATGGAGATGGTGTTCCAGCGCGGGATCTCGGCCCGGCAGTAGCGGAACACGTCCGCCACCAGCCGCAGGCTGGGCTTGGGCGGGAAGATGTAGGTGCCCCGGGCGATGTACTCCTTCAGCACGTCGTTCTGGATCGTGCCGGTGAGCGCGGAGGGGGCCACCCCCTGGCTCTCGCCGACCAGCCGGTAGAGCAGCAGGAGGACGGAGGCGGGCGCGTTGATGGTCATCGAGGTGGAGACCTCGCCCAGCGGGATGCCGCCGAACAGCACCGCCATGTCCTCGACCGAGTCGACCGCCACGCCCACCTTGCCGACCTCGCCGGCCGCGAGCGGGGCGTCCGAGTCGTAGCCCATCTGGGTCGGCAGGTCGAAGGCGACCGAGAGGCCGTTGGTGCCGTTGGCGATCAGCTGGCGGTAGCGGGCGTTGGACTCGGCGGCGGTGCCGAAGCCGGCGTACTGCCGCATGGTCCACGGCTTCCCGGTGTACATCGTCGGGTAGACGCCGCGGGTGAAGGGGTACCGCCCGGGCTCGCCGAGGCGCTCCCGCGCGCTCCAGCCCTCCAGCGCCTCGGGGCCGTAGACCGGCCGGATCGGGATGCCGGACTCGGTGTGACGGTCTGCCACGGGTTACCTCCAGGGGCTCGGACGCGGGCAGTGCAACGGTGGCGCACCAGCACCCCCTACCCCAAGGGGGCGCACCCCCTATCCACCCCCTGATCCACCGAGCGGCGCAGCGGCCCCCTTTGACATGATCCGACCGGCAGACGACCGGACCAGTAGGGAGTGGACATGACCGAGCGGAAGGTGGCCGTGGTCACCGGTGCCAGCAGCGGCATCGGTGCGGCGACGGCCCGGAGGCTGGCGGCGGACGGCTTCGAGGTGGTGGTGACCGCCCGCCGGACCGAGCGGATCGAGGCGCTGGCCAAGGAGATCGGCGGCCGCGCCTACACCGTGGACGTGACCGACCGCGCGCAGGTGGACGCCTTCGCCGCCGAGGTCGGCCCGGTGGACGTGCTGGTGAACAACGCGGGCGGCGCGATCGGCGCCGAGAGCGTGGAGGCCGGCGACCCGGCCGACTGGCTGGCGATGTACGAGGTGAACGTGCTCGGCGTGCTGCACGTGACCCAGGCGCTGCTGCCCGCGCTGCGGGCCAGCGGCGACGGCACCGTGCTGGTGCTCAGCTCGACCGCCGCGCTGACCGCGTACGAGGGCGGCGGCGGCTACGTGGCCGCCAAGCACGCCGCGCACACCATCGCCGCGACCCTGCGGCTGGAGCTGAACGGCGAGCCGATCCGGGTGATCGAGATCGCGCCCGGCATGGTGAAGTCCGAGGGCTTCGCGGTCACCCGCTTCCGGGGCGACGAGTCCAAGGCGGCGGCCGTCTACGCGGGCGTGGCCGAGCCGCTCACCTCCGAGGACATCGCGGACACCGTGTCCTGGGCGGTCACCCGCCCCTCGCACGTCAACATCGACCTGCTGGTGGTCCGGCCGCGCGCCCAGGCGGCCAACCACAAGGTGCACCGGACGTCCTGAACCGCTCATGACCAGCACGGGAGGGCCGCCCGGCGCCGGGCGGGCGCTGGCGGCTCTCCTCAACGAGCATGACAACGTTACGACTTGATAGCTCGATCGGGTGAATTCGACGCGACCTCTCCTCAACTGACGAACCCTCAACTACCGTGGTGCCGCTGCCCGGGCGGTCCACGAGACGCCAGCCTCCGGGCCCGGCCGGCTGGTCCTGTCAAGGGCCGCTGAGCACCTACGTTTCGTCTCTGGAGCATCCCCCCTTCCCGCCCTCACGAGGAGGACCCGCTGGCCAGCGACATCCCGCCGCAACAGCTCGAACAGCCGTTGCTGGTGCCGTCCCTGCTCGGGCTTCACCGCTTCAACGAGGCCGACCCCGGCGCTGCCGAGGAGGCCCTGCTGGCCTGTTGCGGCAGCCACCGCTGGGCGCTGCGGCTCACCGCCCACCGCCCGTACCCCGACATAGAGTCCCTGCTGGCCGCCGCCAGCGAGGCCTCCTACGACCTGCGTCCGGCCGACCTGGCCGAGGCCCTGGCGGACGAGAGCTGGATGCCGCAGCCGCTGCTCGGCATGCGGGCCCCCGGCAGCCAGGCGGCGCACACCGCCCTGCGGGCCGCGCACGCCGCGTACGAGGCCCGGTACGGGCACGTCTTCGTGGTCTGCCTGGACGGCATCGCCCCCGAGGAGATGCTGGACACCGTGCTCACCTCCGTCCGCACCCGGCTCGCCAACGAGCCGGACGAGGAGCGGCTGGTCGCCGCCGAGGAGCTCCGGCGGATCGCCCTGACCCGATTGGAGCACCTGGTCGGCGCCTGAGCCGCCGGCCCCGGCCGAACCGCCCGGCGATTCATCCGTCAGGGTGACGCCGCCCCGTCCGCGCCCCGCCCGCGCCCGGTCCGCCTCAGGATCCGGGGCGCGGGGGCGGGAGGCCGGGAACGAGACGGGGCGTCAGGAGGACCGCCCGGAGGGCCTCGGATTAGGCCGTGCGTGCCTGATCGATCACACCTGACACCCCCGGAGGCGGTTCACGACACGGCGTCGATAGGATGCTGGCGGCCGGGGGACCGTACCGGCCGGGCTGACCGACACCGAAGCCGGCCGAGCCCCCGATCCGCTTCCGGAGGGTTTTTCCGTGCCGGCTGGAACGCTGTACCGCGGCCGGGAAGGCATGTGGAGCTGGGTGGCTCATCGAGTCACCGGCGTCCTCATCTTCTTCTTCCTGTTCGCCCATGTCCTCGACACCGCGTTGGTTCGGGTGTCGCCCGAGTCGTACGACACCGTCATCGCGACCTACAAGACCCCGCTGGTCAACCTGATGGAGTACGGCCTGACCGCCGCCATCCTGTTCCACGCGCTGAACGGTCTGCGGGTCGTGGCGGTGGACTTCTGGTCCAAGGGCCCGAAGTTCCAGAAGCAGATGCTCTGGACCGTGGTCGGTGTCTGGGTCGTGCTGATGGCGGGTGCCTTCTACCCGATCCTCGAGCACACCCTCCTCTCCTGGTTCGGGAAGTGATCGGCGATGGCTGAGACCAACGAGACCCTGGTGGTCCCCTCGCTCCAGGCCCACACGGGCCAGGGCCTGGGCACCGGCAACCCGGCCGACGCCTTCGTCGTCGAGCCAGCCCGTGCGCGTACCAAGAAGACCCCTCGGCGTACCCGCACCAACTTCGAGATGCTCGCCTGGCTGTTCATGCGCCTGTCGGGTGTCCTGCTGGTCGTCCTGATCCTCGGTCACCTGCTGATCATGCTGGTGCTCGACGGCGGCGTGTCGAAGATCAACTTCGCCTTCGTGGCCGGCCGCTGGGCCTCGCCGTTCTGGCAGGGCTGGGACCTGTTGATGCTCTGGCTCGCCATGCTGCACGGCAGCAACGGCATGCGCACGGTCATCAACGACTACGCGGAGAAGGACTCCACCAGGCTGTGGCTGAAGACCCTGATGGGCGCCGCGACCGTCTTCACGGTCCTGCTCGGCACCCTGGTGATCTTCACCTTCGACCCGAACATCTAATCGGCCGGCCAGAGGCGACGAAGACCTGATGCAGATTCACAAGTACGACACCGTCATCGTCGGCGCCGGTGGCGCGGGCATGCGCGCGGCCATCGAGTCGACCCAGCGCAGCCGCACCGCGGTGCTGACCAAGCTCTACCCCACCCGGTCCCACACCGGCGCGGCCCAGGGCGGCATGTGCGCCGCCCTCGCCAACGTCGAGGAGGACAACTGGGAGTGGCACACCTTCGACACGGTCAAGGGTGGTGACTACCTGGTCGACCAGGACGCCGCCGAGATCATGTGCAAGGAGGCCATCGACGCCGTCCTCGACCTGGAGAAGATGGGCCTCCCCTTCTCCCGCACCGAGCAGGGCCGGATCGACCAGCGCCGCTTCGGCGGTCACTCCCGCAACCACGGTGAGGCGCCCGTCCGCCGCTCCTGCTACGCGGCCGACCGCACCGGTCACATGATCCTCCAGACGCTGTTCCAGAACTGCGTCAAGCACGGCGTCGAGTTCTTCAACGAGTTCTACGTCCTCGACCTGCTCATCGTCGACGGCAAGACCTCCGGCGTGGTCGCCTACGAGCTGGCCACCGGCGAGATCCACGTCTTCCAGGCCAAGGCCGTGGTGTTCGCCTCCGGCGGCACCGGCAAGATGTTCAAGGTCACCTCGAACGCGCACACCCTGACCGGCGACGGCCAGGCCGTCGCGTGGCGCCGGGGCCTGCCGCTGGAGGACATGGAGTTCTTCCAGTTCCACCCGACCGGCATCTGGCGGATGGGCATCCTGCTCACCGAGGGCGCCCGCGGCGAGGGCGGCATCCTCCGCAACAAGGACGGCGAGCGCTTCATGGAGCGCTACGCCCCGGTCATGAAGGACCTCGCGTCCCGTGACGTCTGCTCGCGCGCGATCTACACCGAGATCCGCGAGGGCCGCGGCTGCGGCCCCGACGGCGACCACGTCTACCTGGACCTGACGCACCTTCCGCCGGAGCAGCTGGACGCCAAGCTCCCGGACATCACCGAGTTCGCGCGGACCTACCTCGGCATCGAGCCCTACACGGACCCGATCCCGATCCAGCCGACCGCGCACTACGCCATGGGCGGCATCCCGACCAACGTCGAGGGCGAGGTGCTGTCGAACAACACCGACATCGTCCCCGGCCTGTACGCCGCCGGTGAGGTCGCCTGCGTCTCGGTGCACGGCGCCAACCGCCTGGGCACCAACTCGCTGCTGGACATCAACGTGTTCGGCCGCCGCGCGGGCATCGCCGCCGCGGAGTACGCCGAGGCCCACGACTACGTCGAACTCCCGGAGAACCCGGGCCAGTTCGTCCAGGACATGGTGGACGGCCTCCGCGAGTCCGAGGGCACCGAGTCGGTCGCGCAGATCCGCAAGGAGCTGCAGGAGACCATGGACACCAACGCCATGGTCTACCGCACCGGCGAGACCCTGAAGCAGGCCGTGGCCGACGTCGCCGCGCTGCGCGAGCGCTTCAAGCACGTCGCCATCCAGGACAAGGGCATGCGGTACAACACCGACCTCCTGGAGGCCATCGAGCTGGGCAACCTGCTCGACCTGGCCGAGGTCCTGGCCGTCTCCGCGCTGGCCCGCGAGGAGTCCCGCGGCGGTCACTACCGCGAGGACTTCCCGACCCGCGACGACGAGAAGTTCATGCAGCACACCATGGCCTACCGCGAGGTCGCCGCCGACGGCAGCACCTCGATCCGCCTGGACTACAAGCCGGTCGTCACGACCCGCTACCAGCCGATGGAGCGTAAGTACTGATGAGCACTCCGACCGTGGAGCAGCACTCCGCCGCCCTGGACGCGGTGGAGGCCGGCAGCACCAAGCTGATCACCGTCACCCTGCGGATCCGCCGGTTCAACCCGGAGGAGCTGCCGGACCCGGTGTGGGTCGACTACCAGCTGGAGATGGACCCGAAGGAGCGCGTCCTCGACGCCCTCAACAAGGTCAAGTGGGAGCAGGACGGCACCCTCACCTACCGCCGTTCCTGCGCGCACGGCATCTGCGGCTCCGACGCCATGCGGATCAACGGCCGCAACCGGCTGGCGTGCAAGACCCTGATCAAGGACGTCAACCCGGAGAAGCCGATCACGATCGAGGCCATCAAGGGCCTCGCGGTCCTCAAGGACCTCATCGTGGACATGGACCCGTTCTTCCAGGCGTACAAGGACGTCATGCCGTTCCTCATCACCAAGGGGAACGACCCGACCCGGGAGCGCCTGCAGTCCGCCGAGGACCGCGAGCGCTTCGACGACACCACCAAGTGCATCCTGTGCGCCGCGTGCACCTCGTCCTGCCCGGTGTTCTGGAACGACGGCCAGTACTTCGGCCCGGCCGCCATCGTCAACGCGCACCGCTTCATCTTCGACTCGCGCGACGAGGGTGCCGAGCAGCGCCTGGAGATCCTCAACGACCGCGAGGGCGTGTGGCGCTGCCGCACCACCTTCAACTGCTCCGAGGCCTGCCCCCGTGGCATCGAGGTCACCAAGGCGATCCAGGAAGTGAAGCGGGCGCTGGTCACCCGCCGCTTCTGATCCGCTGAACAACGGCTGAGGGCCCGTCCGGTGCGCACCGGACGGGCCCTCAGCCGTTCGTCACTTCAGCAGACCGCGGTCCTCGGGGCCGGTGACCCCGCTGAAGAGGAGCAGGTGTCGGTCGGCGGTCACCGCGTAGAGGTCCGACGCACCGTCACCATCGGTGTCGCCGACGCTGCCCAGGGTCGGGTAGCGGTCCAGCGGGAAGCTGCCGAGCACGGTGCCGTTCGCCGGGTCGGCGAGGGCGGCGAAGTCGTACGTGCCCGCCGCGTCGCGCGGGACGGCGTAGGCCCGGAGCGTGCCGGTGGCCTTCTCCCGGGCCCAGACGGCGAGGTTGCCCGCGGCGTCCGGGCCGGGGCCGATCAGCTGCCGGCCGGTCCAGGCACCGGGGGCGGAGACCGGCGTGGCCTCCAGGTCGCCCCAGCTGTCCGGGGAGAGGCGCCAGAGCCGGCCCTCCACCACCGCCAGCAACTGCCGGTCCTGGGCCGAGCGGGTGCCCGCGCCGATCGCCACCAGTTGCTCCGTCCGGAACCAGACGAGCCCCTCGGCGTCCGGCAGGTAGTCGTAGATCGGGGAGCGCTGGTTGGCGCTGAGCCCGTTGCGGTACAGGTAGTAGCCACCGGTGCTGCCGGGCTTGCGGGCGATCAGCTCGTCCACCGGCTCCCGGCCGTCGGCCCAGCCGCCGTGGGTGAGCTCCAGGTCGGCCCAGCTGCCGGTGCCGCCCGGGGCGGTGTACGCGGGGTAGGTGAAGGTCGGCTCGGTGGTGGCCGCGTCCGTGCTGATCACCTGGAGGTTGCCGGCCGCGTCGGGGAGCGCGATGTCCGGGACACCGTCGCCGTCCAGGTCACCGTAGGACTTGGGGGCGTTCGGGTTCCACGGGGCGTAGAAGGTGTAGACGGTCGGCTGGGTGACGTTGCCCGCGCGGTCGACGGCCTGGACCCGCAGGACGTGGGTGCCCCAGTCCTTGGGCTTGAGGGTGAGCGCGGCGGAGCCGTCCGGGCCGGCCGGGACCGAGGTGGTGTCGCAGCCGCCGACGCCGAGGCTGCCGTCCAGCACGTACTTGTAGCAGGCCACACCGGAGCCGGTCTCGGTGGCGCGGAAGGTGAAGACGCCCTTCTGCCCCGCGAACTTGTTGGCGCCCTGGGCCGGGAAGTCGGTGGACTCCACCGAGGCGATCGGAGCGGTGGTGTCGACCCCGAAGCCGCACTTGGCGGTCGGCCTGCCACCGCCCTGCGGCCAGAACCGCCACTCGTAGCGGTGCCCGTCGGCGAGCGCGTCGGTGGTGACGGCCAGCTTGCCGTCGGTGGCGTCGACCTGACGGTCCACCAGCTTCTGGTCCGTCGTCACGTCCCACAGGCCGAAGCGGGCTGCGGCCCCGGTGGTGGTGCCGGTCAGGGTCGGAGTGGCGGAGTCGAGCCAGTCGGCGGTGCAGGCGGCCGTCACGGTGTCGTGCCCGGCGGCGAAGGCGGCCGGGGCCGGGAAGGCCGCGGCCAGGACGGTGGCGACGGCGAGAGACCGTCGGGAAAAGGACATGCGGAGGTTCCCCCAGGAGCGGCGGGGTGCGCCGTGCACGCACCCGGCGGAGATCCTGGCAGCGGCCTACGACAGCGGCAACGCGATTACCCGCGGCGCAGGGCGCGCAGGCTGCGGACGCCCAGGGTGCCGATGGCGAGGCCGAGGACCAGCGAGGTGACGGCGAGCAGGAGGTGGACCCAGAAGAAGGCGGTGGGCTGGGAGTGGTCGCCGTTGACGAAGGCCTGGCCGCCGGAGTCCTTCCAGAGGTTCTTGACGAAGGTGGTCCAGATGAACAGGGACCAGACGCCGAAGGCGGTGAGGAACCAGGAGGCGAGGCGGCCGAGCTTCATGACGGGGCGTCCTTTCGGGGGGTCGGTCCCAGTATGCGGAGTGGGCCGGACGGCCCAGCGGCGGGTGCCCGTTCGGGGGAGGCCGACGGCGTGGTGGACGGGGCGGCGGGCGGGGCGGGTACGTTCCGCTGGTGCCGAACGTCCGTCAGTCCACGTACCGCCTGGCCGCGGTGGCCCTCGCCGCGCTCTGTTGCACCGCCGCGCTGCCCGGGCAGGAGCCGCCGCCGGGGATGTCGACGGTGGGCGGGGAGCTGCTCGGGCGCACGGGTGTGCAGGTCGCGCCGCGGGACGGGGCGCCGGCCCTGCCGGGCGGGCTGACCGGGCAGTCCTGGCTGGTGGCGGACGCCGGCAGCGGCGAGGTGCTGGCGGCGAACAACCCGCACTGGCGGCTGCCGCCGGCCTCCACGCTGAAGATGCTGTTCGCCGACACGGTGCTGCCCAGGCTGGACCGGAACGCCGTCCACCGGGTCACCAACGCCGAGCTGCTCGGCTCCGGGCACGGCAGCAGCCTGGTCGGGATCAAGGAGGACCTGGACTACCGGGTGGACGACCTCTGGCGCGGGGTGTTCCTGAGTTCGGGCAACGACGCGGTGCGGGTGCTGGCGCACATGAACGGCGGCATCGAGCTGACGGTGTCCCAGATGCGGGCCCGGGCGCGGGAGCTGCAGGCGCTGGACACCAGCGTGGTCACCCCGGACGGCTACGACGTGGACGGGCAGCTCTCCTCGGCCTACGACCTGACCCTGTTCGCCCGCGCGGGGCTGCGCAACCCGGACTTCCGGGCGTACTGCTCCACCCGGGACGCGCAGTTCCCCGGCGCGGTGGACAAGGCGACCGGGCAGCGCGGTTCCTTCGGGATCGCCAACACCGACCGGCTGCTGGGCAAGTACCCGGGGCTGTTCGGGGTGAAGAACGGCTACACCACCAACGCCGGCGCCACCTTCACCGGCGCGGCCGAACGCGGCGGCCGGACCCTGCTGGTGACGGTGATGCACCCGGCCTCGCTCCCGAAGGTGTACGAGGAGACCGCGGCGCTGCTCGACTGGGGCTTCGCGGCGGCCGGGAAGGTGACGCCGGTCGGGCAGCTGGTCGGCGGGGACGCCCCGGCGGCCGCGGGGCCGGACCAGCCGCCGCAGGCCGCGCCGGTGGAGCGGGCCGGGGCCCCCGCCGGAACGGACGGGGGCCCGGGCTGGCCGACCCTCGGGCTGGTGGTGCTGGCCGCGCTGGCGGGGGCCGGCTGGTGGCGGTACCGGCGGGTCAGTGCAGCGCGCGCCGGACGGCCCGGGTGAGCACCGGCGGCAGCAGGTCGAGCGCCAGCCGGCGGACGGCCGAGCGCTGCTGCCGGGCCGCCCCGGCCCCGGTGGCCCCGGCCCTGGAGCCGGACGGTCCGGCCTGGTCGTCCCAGGCCAGCCGGTGGACCGTGTGGCCGTTGATGTGCTCCTCGTCCAGGCGGAAGCCCTCGGCCCGCCAGTCCCGCGCGAGCAGGTCCCGGGTGACGGCCTCCTGGTCGCCCCAGGTGCCGTAGAACTTCTCCGGGGTCAGGCAGACCGGCTTGAGGCCGTGCACGTAGACCGCCTCCCAGACCGCCGCCGAGACGCCGGGGGTGTGCGGGGAGCGGTAGTCGTCGAGCACCACCAGGCCGTCGGGGACCAGGGCTGCCCTGGCCACCTGGATGTCGCCGGCCACGTGCTCGTACAGGTGGGAGGCGTCCACGTGGACGAAGCGGCAGCTGCCGGCCGGGATCCGGCCGTCGGCCAGCACCGAGGTCGGCGCCTGCACGACCTGCGGCAGCTCGTCGTGGAAGGCCAGGTAGTTGGCCTCGAAGGCGCGGCGGGTGAGGGTCTTGCGGTAGGACATCGCCATCTCGGCGGTGTTGTCCTCGTCCGGGGCCTCGGAGTCGAAGAGGTCGCAGACCGTGAACCGCTCCCCCGCTTGCAGGTGACGGCCCATCAGGATCGCGCTGCGGCCCAGGTAGCTGCCCAGTTCCAGCAGGTCGCCCTTGATGCCGTTGGCCGACTGGCGGGCCAGCAGCCAGCCGAAGAGTTCCTGGTCGACCCGCCAGAACCAGCCCGGCACGTCGTCCAGGCTGCTCGGCGGGGGTGGGAGTTCGGACGTGTCGGTGGTGCCGTCGGTGGTGCTGGTGGAGCTTGGATCGGCGCTGATCACGAATGTCTCCAGGGGGATGCCGCGGACGGGGGTAACCGCTGCAGGTGGGGCTCGCCCGCACGGTGGCCGGGCAAGCGTGGCGTGATCCTAGCCACATCCCGGCCGTTGCGGCAGGGGGCCTTCAGGAGGTTTCGGCGGCGCCTGCCGGTTCGGCGGACTCCAGCAGGGCGGCGGCCCGTTCCCTGGTCCGGGCCCTGGCGGCGTCCGGGTCGGCCAGCGCCGTCCAGGAGGCGCAGTACATCAGCAGCCGGGAGACGAAGTTGATCCAGAGCAGCAGGGCGACCGGCACGCCGAAGGCCCCGTAGAGGCTCTTCCCGGCCACCGAGCCCAGGTAGGAGGAGAGCAGCAGCTTGAGCAGCTCGAAGCCGACCGCGCCGATCAGCGCCCCGGTGACCAGGGCGCGGCGCTCCAGGTGGTCGGTGATCCGGGGGAACGGGCCGAGCAGGTAGCTGAACAGCACGAAGTCGGCGCCGACCGCGATCACGAACCCGATCGCGGTCAACAGCCAGCCCACGCCGTCCAGTTCGAGCCAGTCGGCGGCCCGCCGGGCCAGCGTGGTGGCCACCGCCGAGGCACCCAGCGAGACCGCCGTCACCACGCCGAGGCCGAGCAGCACGGCGCAGTCCCAGAGCTTGCGCAGCACCGGGTTGCCGTCCTCCTGGGGCAGCCGCCAGATCTCCCGGACGGAGCCGCGCATGGTGTCCACCCAGCCGAGGCCGGAGACCAGCAGCAGCACCCCGCTGATCACCCCGACCGTGCCGGCGTTGGCCACCAGGGCGGGCAGGTCGAGGGCGTCGGAGAGGCCGGGCACCTGCTCGGCGATGTCGTCCTGGAGCTGCTCCACCCGGCTGTCCGAGAGGGTCTTCACGGCGATCGCGAAGGCCACCGTGAGCAGCGGGAAGAGCGCCAGGAAGCCGAAGAAGGTGACCGCCCCGGCCAGCCGGTTGCCCTGCACCTCGTTCATGTGCGCGTACGCCAGCCAGGGGCGGCTGCGCAGCAGCCGGGCCACCAGCGGGCCGACCACCGGGAGTCTGGTCAGGAAGTCCACGCCGCCACCTCATCCTGCGCCGGCCCCGGTCGGTCCGGGCCGGGGCCGTGTACGGCCGGGTCCTGTATACCCGCCCGGCGGCCGGTCCGGCGGTCCGACGCCCCGTCAGCCGCGCCGCCGGGCACGGCGGATGGCCGCGGTGACCACCGGCGGCAGCAGGTCGGCCGCCGCCCGCCGGGCCACCACGGCGGGCCGGCGGGCGGCGGCGGCCCGGGCCCGGCGTTCGGCCAGGTCCTGGGCGGCCCGCAGCGCCTCGGCAGCGGCGGCCTCGGCAGCGGCGGCGGCCTCGGCGGCCGCCCGGTCCACCGGCTCCGGGGCGGGCGGCGCGTTGCGGGGCAGCGGGAAGGCGGGCAGCCGGGTGGGCTTGCCGTCGAGCCGCAGCACCCGGTGGCCGCCGATGGTGTCCACGTTCAGCCAGCAGCCCTCGGCCCCGCCGCCGGTGGCCAGCAGCTCCTCCTGGAGCTCCGCCGGATCGCCCCAGGTGCCGTAGAACTTGCACTCCGTCAGCAGCACCGGCCGCAGGCCGTGGGCGAAGACCGCCTCCCAGATCGCCGCGCCCACGCCCGGGCAGTGCTCGGCCCGGTAGTCGTCCAGCACCAGCACCCCCTCGGGGGCGAGCGCGGCCCTGGCCACCTGGATGTCGCCGGCCACGTGCTCGTACAGGTGGGAGGCGTCCACGTGGACGAAGCGGCAGCTGCCGGCCGGGATCCGGCCGTCGGCCAGCACCGAGGTCGGCGCCTGCACCACCTCGGGCAGCTCGTCGTGGAAGGCCAGGTAGTTGACCTCGAAGGCCTCCCGGGTCAGCGTCCGGCGGTAGGACATCGCCATCTCGGCGGTGTTGTCCTCGTCCGGGGCCTCGGAGTCGAAGAGGTCGCAGACCGTGAACCGCTCCCCCGGTCGCAGGTGACGCCCCATCACGATGGCGCTGCGGCCGAGGTAGGCGCCCAGCTCCAGCAGGTCCCCGCGCGTCCCGGTGCGCTCCTGCCGCTCCAGCAGCCACTCGAACGAGTGCCGGTCCTCGTCCCAGAACCAGCCGGGCACCTCCTCCAGGCGGGCCGGCTCGGTGGGGGTGACGGTGCTCATCGGCTGCTCCTCGCGACACTGCGGCGGACCGCCGGGGGCGGTCTGTCCGGAGCAACGACCCGGGGCCGTCCGGGTGACCCTCCCGTACGGGTGACATTCCGGCCGCCGGATTGACGGGGCGACGCGCACCGCCCAACCGGGAGTCGTACAGCCGGACGGTAGAATCGCGCCGAAGCTGTGTGCCCGGCTGCTGTCCTCCCCCGGGCACCCGCCGATCGCACGTCCCCGATGAAAGGCCCGCGCAGCCGATGGCCCCCCGCCTCTCCGTCGTCGTCCCGATCTACAACGTCGAGCGCTACCTCGAGGAGTGCCTGGACTCCATCGCCGCACAGACCTTCACGGACTTCGAGTGCGTGATGGTGGACGACGGCTCCAAGGACGGCAGCGCCGCCATCGCGGACGCGTACGCCGCCAAGGACTCCCGTTTCCGCCTGGTCCGCCAGGTGAACAAGGGCCTCGGCGCGGCCCGCAACACCGGCTACCGCCACATCGACCCGGACAGCGAGTTCCTGAACTTCGTCGACAGCGACGACACCCTGCCGCCCAGCGCCTACGAGCTGATGATCGGCACCCTGGACGAGACCGGCTCGGACTTCGCCACCGGCAACGTGCTGCGCTTCCGCGCCGTCGGCTACTACCAGTCCGGCGGGCACGTGAAGCCGTTCCGGGAGACCAGGCTCAAGACCCACATCACCGAGATCCCGGCGCTGGTCACCGACCGCACCGCGTGGAACAAGGTCTACCGCCGCTCCTTCTTCGACGCGGCCGGCGTGCTCTACCCCGAGGGCATCCTCTACGAGGACGCCCCGGTCAGCGTGCCGCACCACTACCTGGCCAAGAGCGTGGACGTGCTCTCCGAGCCGATCTACCACTGGCGCGAGCGCGAGGTCGGCGAGATGTCGATCACCCAGATGCGCTTCAACCCCAAGGGCCTGATCGATCGGGTCAAGTCCATGGAGCTGGTCCGCGCCTGGCTGCAGGCCCGGCCCGAGCCGCGGTTCAAGGAGTACCTGCGCTCCTACGACGAGAACAACCTCGTCGAGGAGATCCCGATGTTCTTCTGGTCGGTGCTGGACGGCGACGAGCCGTACCGCGAGGCCTACCAGGTGCACGTCTCCCGGCTGCTGCGGGCGATCGGCCCGGAGCAGGTCCGCAAGCTGCGCGCGCCGCTGCGCCTGAAGTACCACCTGACGGTGGCGAACCGGATGTCCGAGTTCATCGACCAGATGGAGTTCGAGAAGGACAGCAACGGCGCCGCCCCGGCCCGCGGCCTGCTCCGCCCGTACGCCGACTACCCGTTCCTGCGCGGCGGCCGCAAGAGCGTGCCCGCCGACGTGCTGCGGCTGGACAACGCGCTGGTGATGCGCAGCCGGCTGTACGAGACCTCCTGGGAGGCCGGCCGGCTCCGGCTGACCGGCCACGCCTTCCCCGAGCACCTGGGCGCCGAGAACCGGCACGACATGGTCAAGGTGCTGGTGCTGCGCGAGGCCAAGGGCCGCCGGGTGGTGGCCGTGCCCACCAAGACCATGTACAGCCCGGAGGCCACCGCCTCCTCCTCCCACGACCTGTACAGCTGCGACTGGGCCGGCTTCACCGTCGCCATAGACCCCAAGCGGCTCAAGCACCGGGGTCAGTGGAAGGAGGGCCACTGGCGGGTGCTGATCGCCGGGGCCGGCAAGGGCGGCGTCTACAAGGGCCGGATCTCCGGCGGCTGGGCGGACAGCGCCGAGAACCCGCCCTCGCAGTGGGTCGACCACGACGTCCGGATCGTGCCGTGGCTGAACCAGGGCCACCTCTACCTCAAGGTGGAGAAGGTCCGGGCCCGGCTCCTGACGGTCAGTGAGCTCGACGGCACGGTCACCGTGACCGGCCGGGTGACGGCCGGCCCCGACCTGGCCACGGCCCGGCTGCGGCTGCTGCACACCGAGTCGGACCGCGAGCTGTTCGTCCCGATCGAGTTCTCCGCCCCGGTCGGCGGCCAGGCGGAGTTCTCCTCCACCTTCCCGCTCTCCGACCTGGCCGAGGTCCGCGAGGCCTGGGACGCGCTGGACCCGGCCGCCGAGGAGCGGCTGCGGGACCGCTGGAGCTGCGACATCCACCTGGGCGGCAAGCTGGTGGCGCCGATAGTGCTGGACGACCGGAAGCCCTTCGAGCACATCGAGGTGGCGTACCAGAACGGCGCCCGGGCCTTCCACTCCAAGTCCTCCCCCGGCGGACACCTGCAGTTCGCCGACCAGGTGCTCCAGCCGGTGGTGGACGGCATCGTCCCGTCCCGGGAGGCCGAGGGCTTCCTGCTCAGCGGTCACCTGCCGCTGTCCGGCACCCACCGGTACGAGCTGGTGCTCCGTCACAACTGGCGCGAGGAGGAGCACGCCTACCCCGTCGAGATCACCGACGGCCGGTTCCGCGCCACCCTGCCGGCCGTGCCGACCGCCTCCTTCGCCGGTGACGTGCCGCTGCACAAGGGCACCTGGGAGGTCTTCTTCCGCCCGGTCGGCGCCGCCGACGGCTCGCTCTGGCCCAGCGTCATGCTGGCCACGGAGGTCCACGGCTCGCTCCCGCTGGAGATCGAGGCGCGCGGCCGCCGGGTGGTGCTGGAGCGCCGCGGCTACGACCACCTCTCGCTGGAGTCGCACCCCGACCTGCTCCCGGAGGAGCGCAGCGGCTACCGCCAGCGGCAGCAGCGCAACGCCTTCGCCCGGGCCCAGCTCTCCCCGCTGACCGACACCGTGCTCTACAACGTGGGCTTCGGCAACCACTACGCGGACTCGCCGCGGGCGATCCACGAGGAGCTGGTCCACCGGGGCGCCCCGCTGCGCCACCTGTGGACCAACGACGACCTCCAGGCCGACCTGCCGTCCACCGCCGAGGCGGTCCGGCAGTGGAGCCCGGAGTGGTTCGAGGCCCTGGCCACCGCCAAGTACGTGGTGACCAGCGCCCACATGCCCGACTTCTTCGTCCGGCGCCCCGGCCAGGTGGTCCTGCAGACCTGGCACGGCACCCCGGTCAAGCGGATCGGCCACGACTTCGAGAAGGTCTGGTTCACCGACGCCGGGTACCTCAAGGAGCTCGACCGGGACGTCGCCCAGTGGAGCATGCTGGTCTCGCCGAACACCTTCTCCACCGGTGTGATGCGCCGCGCCTTCCGCTTCCAGGGCCCGATCCTGGAGACCGGCTACCCGCGCAACGACGTGCTGCTCTCCACCGACCGGGAGAAGACCGCCGAGAAGGTCCGTGAGCGGCTCGGCCTGCCCGAGGGCAAGAAGGTGGTGCTCTACGCGCCCACCTTCCGCGAGGACCGCCGCCGCCCGCAGGGCGGGTACCAGCCCGACCTGCGGATCGACCTGGACGCCGCCCGCGCGGCGCTCGGCGAGGACCAGGTACTGCTGGTCCGCACCCACGCGGTGATGTGCGGTCAGGTCCCGGGCGCCGGGAACGGCTACGTCTGGGACGTCTCCACCTACCCGGACATGGCCGAACTGCTGCTGATCGCCGACGTGCTGGTGACGGACTACAGCTCGGCGCTGGTGGACTTCGTCAACACCGGCCGCCCGGTGCTCTTCTACGCCTACGACCTGGAGCACTACCGGGACAACCTGCGCGGCTTCAGCTTCGACTTCGAGGCGGACGCGCCCGGCCCGCTGCTGGGGACCTCCGAGGAGCTGGTCGAGGCCCTGGGCAAGGTCGACTCGGTGGCCGCGGAGTACGCGGACGCCTACGCCACCTTCAAGCAGAAGTACTCCGACCTGGACGACGGCAAGGCCGCCGCCCGGGTGGTGGACGCGCTGCTCAAGGGCTGACGCCCCCTCACCTCGAACCGGCCTTCGACCTCGGTCGAAGGCCGGTTCGACGCTTTCCACCGCCCCGGGTGAATCGGGGGCGTCCCCGGCCGGACGAGGTTGACCTGCGGTTTTCGCCCGGTATGGGATGGGATCTTCCCTCCCGGAAGGCGCCCCCTTGTCCGTTCTCCGCACCGCCGGCGTGGTCGCCCAGCGCCGCCACGGGCCGGACGCGGAGTACCCGCCCGCACCGTCCTCGTACGGTCTGCGCGAGGTCCGGTGGACCGACGGCCGGCTGGAGCTGACCTGCTCCGCCCACCCGGGGGACCGGGACACCGCACGCCACCTGAGCGCGCTGGCCACCGTGCGCCTCACCCGGCCCGGGCAGGAGCCGCTGCGGCTGAGGACCCGTCAGCTGTACTGCCCCGAGGTCACCGAGGAGAGCGGCCAGGAGGAGTACAACCACGACTGGGCGGCCTTCACCGCGGAGCTCGACCCGGCCCGGCTGCGCGAGCCGGACGGCGGCTGGCCGGACGCCGAGTGGCTGGTCGAGGCGGTGCTGCCGGTCGCGGTGGGCCTGACCGGGCTGCGCCGCGAACAGGGCTCGCCCGGCCCGCACTGGTGCGGCTCCGGCGAGTACCCGCCCGCGCACTGGGTGGACCGCGACGTCCGGCTGCTGGTGCGCTTCACCGAGCGGGGCCTCACCGTGAAGCTGCACCGGGTCTGGAGCCGCCTCACCGGGCTGCGCCCGGTGCCGGGCGGCCTGGAGCTCTCCGGCTGGGCGCACGACGTGCCCGAGGGCACCGTGTACCGGCTGCGCCACCGGCAGGGCGGCGGCGAGAGCCGGCACCCCGTCAGCCCGCACGGCCGGGAGTTCACCGTCCGGCTGCCGTTCGAGGCGCTCACTCCGGGCGGCGGCGCCGACACCGAGCACTGGGACGGCGAGCTGCTGCGGCCGGACGGCTCCACCGAGCGGCCGGTGCTGGACGACCGCGCCGCCCCGGGCGGCCTGCTGCTGGCCCACCCGGCCGGCGGCGCCCTGACGGTCAAGCAACTGGCCGACGGCTACCCGCAGTTCTGCCTCCAGCCGGGCGCCGTGCTGGTGGACGCGGTGACCCCGGTCGAGGACGGCTTCCGGCTCGCCGTCCGCACCGAGCTGCCCGGGGACGGCCCGCTGGAGCTGGTGCTGCGGCACGCCAACGGCACCGGCGAGGTCCGCACCCCGGTGGAGCGCGGCACCGCCCTCACCGTGCCCGCCACCGTGACCGGCTCGGACCGCGCCCGCCGGCCGCTCCGACGCGGCATCTGGGAGCTGCGGCTGCGGCCGGCCGGCGACCGCTCGGCCGAGCGGCCGCTCCAGCTCACCGGCCCCGCCCTGGCCGCACTGCCCGCCGAGGTCCGGCTGGGCCCGGCGGCCGGCTTCCCGGCCGGCGGGGACAAGCGGGTGCGGCTGCGCAGCCGCTGGCACGACACCCTGATCCTGGACTCCACCCCGGTGCTGGCCCCGGCCGAGCGCAGCGCGTACGCGCAGCACCGGCTGCGCACCGGGGCGTACCCGGCCGCCCGCCGCCGGCCGCTGCGCGAGGCGGTGCTCTACGACGTCTTCGGCGGCCGCGGCTACGCCGACTCACCGCGCGCGGTGCACGCCGAACTCGCCCGCCGGGAGCTGCCGTTGGAGCACCTCTGGGTGGTGGACGACGCCCGGGCCCAGCTGCCCGCCGGGGTGCGGCCGGTGCGCGCCCACGGACCCGAGTGGTACGAGGCGCTGGCCACCTCCCGCTACCTGGTGGGCAACACGCACTTCCCGCCGTTCCTGCGGCGCCGCCCCGGCCAGGTGGTGGTGCAGACCTGGCACGGCTCGCTGCTCAAGCGGATCGCCCACGACGTGGCGAACCCCTGGCTGGCCGACGCCGGCTACCTGGCCGCGCTGGAGCGCGAGGTGCCGCAGTGGAGCCTGCTGGTCTCCCCCAGCGCCTTCGCCACCCCGATCCTGCGCCGGGCCTTCCGCTACGACGGCGAGCTGCTGGAGAGCGGCTACCCGCGCAACGACGTGCTGGCCGCCGGCACGGACCCGGCCGGTGTCCGCCGCCGCCTCGGCCTCCCCGACGGCAAGCGGGTGGTGCTCTACGCGCCGACCTGGCGGGAGGACCAGCAGCGGGCCAACGGCGACGGCTTCCGCCTGGGCCTGCGGCTGGACGTGGCGGCCGCCCGGGCCGCGCTCGGCGGGGACCACGTGCTGCTGGTGCGCCCGCACTCGCACGTGGCGGAGCCGCTGCCCGGCGCCGGGGACGGCTTCCTGTACGACGTCGGCGACTACCCCGACCCGCAGGACCTGCTGCTGGCCGCCGACGTGCTGGTGACGGACTACTCCTCGATCGTCTTCGACTTCGCCGTCACCGGCCGCCCGGTGCTCTTCTTCACCTACGACCTGGAGCACTACCGGGACACCCTGCGCGGCTTCTACTTCGACCTGGAGGCCGAGGCCCCGGGGCCGCTGCTGCCGACCTCGCCGGAGGTGGTGGCCGCGCTGCGCGCGCTGGCCGACGGACGGGGGCCGACGGAGCGTCAGGCCGCCGCGTACGAGCGCTTCCGGGCGGTGCACTGCCGGCTGGACGACGGCGGGGCGGCGGCCCGGGTGGTGGACCGGATGCTGGCCCTCGGGGCCGCCGGGGGCTGACGGGAGCCGACAGGGGCTGACGGGGGATCAGCCCCGGCTCTCCGGTGTGCCGAAGGCGTAGCTGCGCCAGGGGCGCCAGACCTCGTCCGCGCCGAAGCGGGAGATCGCGAAGCCGGTCACCGCGAACCGGGCGTGGAAGGAGCGGACCTTGGCCTGGGCCTCGTCCAGCCCCTCCTCGGCCAGGCCGTGGGCGACGGTGACGTGCGGGTGGTACGGGAAGGCGAGCTCGCGGGCCAGCGGGCCGGAGCGGACGGCGGCCTCCAGGCCGCGGCACTCCTGGGCGCCCTCCTCGACCTTGACGAAGACCACCGGCGAGACCGGGCGGAAGGAGCCGCTGCCCTGGAGCAGCATCCGGAACGGCCGGTACCCGGCGGCCACCTCGTGCAGGTGGGCCTCGACCTCGGCCAGCCGGGCGACGGCTATCTCGGTCGGCGGCAGCAGGGTGACGTGGGTGGGTATGGAGCGGGCGGCCGGGTCGCCGAGGGCGGCCCGGGCGTCCTGGATCGCGGTGCCGTAGGGCTCCGGCACGTGCACGGCCACGCCGATGGTGACGAGCTCCTCGGGGAGCTCGTCACCATCGGGCGCGGTCCGGGTGTCCATCGGCCGGGTGTCCGTCAGCGCTTCGGGGGCAGGAAGCCCATGCGGTCGTAGACGGTGGCCAGGGTCTGCGAGGCCACCTCGCGGGCCTTCTCGGCACCCAGGCCCAGCACGCGGTCCAGCTCGGCCGGGTCGTCCAGGTAGGTCCGGGTGCGGGCCTGGAACGGGGTGACCCAGTCGGCGAACAGCTCGGCCAGCTCGGTCTTGAGCGCGCCGTACATCTTGCCCTCGAAGTGGGCCACCAGCTGCTCGATCGACTGCCCGCTGAGCGCGGAGTGGATGCGCAGCAGGTTGGAGACGCCGGCCTTCTTCTCCTCGTCGTAGGTCACCACGGTGTCGGTGTCGGTGACCGCGCTCTTGAACTTCTTCGAGCTGACCTTGGGGTCGTCCAGCAGGTTCACCAGGCCCTTGGGCGAGGCGGCCGACTTGCTCATCTTGGCGGTCGGGTCCTGCAGGTCCTGGATCTTCGCCGTCTCCTTGAGGATGTACGGCTTCGGCACGGTGAAGGTGGGCGCGTACCGGGTGTTGAAGCGCTCGGCGAGGTCGCGGGTCAGCTCGATGTGCTGGCGCTGGTCCTCACCGACCGGGACGGCGTCCGCCTGGTAGAGCAGGATGTCGGCGATCTGCAGGATCGGGTAGGTGAACAGGCCGACCGTGGTGCCGTCGGCGCCCTGCTTGGAGGACTTGTCCTTGAACTGGGTCATCCGGCTGGCCTCGCCGAAGCCGGTCAGGCAGTTCATCACCCAGCCGAGCTGCGCGTGCTCGGGCACGTGGGACTGCACGAAGAGGGTGCAGCGCTCCGGGTCGAGGCCCGCGCCCAGCAGCTGGGCGGCCGAGATCCGGGTGTTCTCGCGCAGGGTCGCCGGGTCCTGCGGCACGGTGATCGCGTGCAGGTCGACCACCATGTAGAAGGCGTCGTTGGCCTCCTGGAGGTCCACCCACTGGCGCACCGCGCCGAGGTAGTTGCCCAGGTGGAAGGAGCCCGAGGTGGGCTGGATGCCGGAGAGGACCCGAGGACGGTCCTTGGCCGGACCGGTGACCGCTGCGTTGACCATGGGCGCCATTGTTCCAGCTTCACCGACCGCTCAGGAAACATCCGCCCCCGGAGCCTCGGACACTGTGACCGCGCTCACCCTGATCCGTTCGATCCGGCGGCCGTCCAGCTTGGCCACCGCGAGCCGCAGCCCGGCCTCCGTGGCCACCTGGTCGCCGGTGCCGGGGAGCCTGCCGAGCTCGCTGACCAGGTACCCCGCGACGGTCTCGTAGGGGCCCTCCGGAAGGGTGACGCCGGTCTCGGTGGCGAAGTCGGCGAGGTTGAGCAGTCCGTCCAGTTCCATCCCGCCGCCGGCCAGCCGCCGGGTGGCGGTGGTGTCCAGGGCGTCGTACTCGTCCCGGATCTCGCCGACCACCTCCTCGACCAGGTCCTCCAGGGTGACGATCCCGGCGGTGCCGCCGTACTCGTCGACCACGATGGCCAGGTGGTGGCCCTCGCGGCGCATCTCGCTCATCGCCTCCAGCACCCGCTTGGTGGCCGGGAAGAGCCGCACCGGCCGGGCCAACTCCCGTACCAGGCAGGCCTGTTCGCCGCGCGCGCCGTAGAGGTCGCGGACGTGCACGAAGCCCGCCACGGCGTCGTAGGAGCCCTCGGTGACGGGGTAGCGGGAGTGCGGGGCCCGGCTGGCCTGCTCGCGCACCTCGGCCAGCGGGCGGTCGGCGTCCAGGAAGGTGACCTCGGTGCGCGGCACCATCACCTCGCTCAGCCGGCGCTCCCCGGCGGCGAACACGTCGGCGATCAACTCCCGCTCGTCGTGGCCGAGTTCGGTGCTGGCGGCGACCAGGTCGCGGAGCTCCTCGGAGCTGGGCCCGGGCTGCTCCCCGCGCAGGCCGCGGACGTAGCCGAGCAGCCGGGCGAACGGGCGGCAGAGTTCGGCGAGCAGGGCGGCCAGCGGGACGAGCAGGAACAGGGCGAGGGTCACGGCAGGCAGCATACGACCGCGCTTCCCGGAAACGAGCCGGCCGGGCCGCCCCGTGCGGGGCGGCCCGGCCGTTCAGGTGAGCACGGCTCAGATCAGGCCGAGCTCCTGGACCGCGTCGCGCTCCTCGACCAGCTCCTGGACCGAGGCGTCGATCCGCTTGCGGGAGAACTCGGAGATCTCCAGGCCCTGGACGATCTCGTACTTGCCGTCCTTGCAGGTGACCGGGAAGGAGGAGATGATGCCCGGCTCGACGCCGTAGGAGCCGTCGGAGACGATGCCCATCGAGGTCCAGTCGCCCTCGGCGGTGCCGTTGACCCAGGTGTGCACGTGGTCGATGGCGGCGTTGGCGGCCGAGGCGGCCGAGGAGGCGCCGCGGGCCTCGATGATGGCCGCGCCGCGCTTGGCGACGGTCGGGATGAACTCCTCGGCCAGCCACTTCTCGTCGTTGACGGCCTCGGCGGCGTTCTCGCCGTTGACCAGCGCGTGGAAGATGTCCGGGTACTGGGTGGCCGAGTGGTTGCCCCAGATGGTCAGGCGCTGGATGTCGTTGACGGTGACGCCGAGCTTCTTGGCCAGCTGGGCGACGGCGCGGTTGTGGTCCAGGCGGGTCATCGCGGTGAAGCGGTCGGCCGGGACGTCCGGGGCGTTGCGCTGGGCGATCAGGGCGTTGGTGTTGGCCGGGTTGCCGACCACCAGGACCTTGATGTCGTCGGCGGCGTTGTCGTTGATGGCCTTGCCCTGCGGGCCGAAGATGCCACCGTTGGCCTGCAGCAGGTCGCCGCGCTCCATACCGGCGGTGCGCGGGCGGGCGCCGACCAGGAGGGCCACGTTGGCACCGTCGAAGGCGACCGACGGCTGGTCGGTGATGGTGATGTCGCGCAGCAGCGGGAACGCGCAGTCGTCGAGCTCCATCGCGGTGCCCTCGGCGGCCTTGACGCCCTGCGGGATCTCCAGCAGGCGCAGGTTGACCGGGACGTCGGCGCCGAGCAGGTGGCCCGAGGCGATGCGGAAGAGCAGCGCGTAGCCGATCTGGCCGGCCGCGCCGGTGACGGTGACGTTGACGGGGGTGCGAGTCATTTTCTGTCTACTCCAGCGATCGCCAGGGTGCCACGCCCCACCGCGCGCCCGCGCTGGAGCCGAGGACGATCTCTCGACATCGAGAGATCCGGGCGTCAGGTTATCGCAAGCCCGCCGCCGGGCGTGAGCACGGCACTGGCTGATACGTCACAACGGGCACGCACGAAGGCCCCCGCCGTGGCGGGGGCCTTCGTGTCCGGCCGCGTCGGCGGCCTCAGCGGCGCTGACGGCCGATGAAGTGGCCGAAGTTGTCCAGCACCGAGAGCCGCAGCCAGGGGTCGGGCTGGGCGATCAGCGTGAGCAGCACGATCACGGCGCCGAGGAAACCCAGCACCGTGACGTCGGTGAAGCGGCTGCGCACCGCCAGCATGCCGACCTCCGGCAGCACCAGCCGGAGCGCGGCGCCGACCAGCAGCGCGGCCCCGGTCAGCAGCAGCCCGTACTTGAAGTCGCCGAACCAGGTGACGCCCAGGCCGAGCGCCGCGAGGCAGAGCACCAGCGTTATCGGCCACTGCCGGACCGGCAGCGGGTGGCTGCGGTCCAGCGCCGCGGCCGAACCCTCGGGCGGAAGGGTGCCCGTGGTCTTCACCGGCCGCCGTCGCGACCGGCCTGGCATGGCCGCCACCGGGGTCAGCCGTTCGCGGCGCGCTCGGCCGCCACCACGATGTTGTTGAGCAGCATGGCGCGGGTCATCGGGCCGACGCCGCCCGGGTTCGGGGAGAT
The DNA here is from genome assembly GCF_044452665.1 of Kitasatospora sp. NPDC051853. Lineage (NCBI taxonomy): Bacteria > Bacillati > Actinomycetota > Actinomycetes > Kitasatosporales > Streptomycetaceae > Kitasatospora > Kitasatospora sp. NPDC051853. The sequence goes on from NZ_JBITBY010000010.1 coordinate 154,255, forward strand.
CCAGCCGGCCACCTCGGAGACGCCGGGCTCCACGTCGCCCTGGATCTTGCCCTCGCCGTCCCGGCTGACGCCGACGTCGAGCACCGCGGCGCCCGGCTTGACGTCCTGAGCCTTGATCAGGTGACCGACACCGGCGGCCGCGACGATGATGTCGGCCTGCTTCAGGTGCTTGGACAGGTCCCGGGTGCCGGTGTGACAGAGCGTCACGGTGGCGTTCTCGGAGCGGCGGGTGAGCAGCAGCCCGATCGAGCGGCCGACGGTGACGCCGCGGCCGACCACGACCACCTCGGCGCCGTCGATCTCCACCTTGTGACGGCGGAGCAGCTCGATGATCCCGTACGGGGTGCAGGGCAGCGGGCCGTCGATGCCGAGGGCCAGGCGGCCGAGCGAGGTCGGGTGCAGGCCGTCGGCGTCCTTGGCCGGGTCCATCAGCTCCAGCACCGGGTTCGGGTCCAGGCCCTTGGGGAGCGGAAGTTGGACGATGTAGCCGGTGCAGGCCGGGTCGGCGTTGAGCTCCCGGACCACGTCCTCGACCTGCTGCTGGGTGGCGTCGGCGGGCAGCTCGCGCTGGATCGAGGCGATGCCGACCTCGGCGCAGTCGCGGTGCTTGCCGTTGACGTACCAGCGGCTGCCCGGGTCGTCACCGACCAGCAGGGTGCCGAGGCCGGGCACGACGCCCCGCTCCTTCAGGGCCGCCACGCGGACGGCGAGTTCGGACTTGATCGCGGCCGCAGTGGCCTTGCCATCGAGAATCTGGGCAGTCATGACGCCATTCTCCCGGATCGGGAGCGGTGCCCCGGCGCGTGGCACCCGGGTTGCGGTTGCGCCACATTTCGGCACGGACGGTGAGCACGGCTGGACACGGCGGGTACGCCCCAACCACGATGAGGGGACGTGACACACGGGGGGACCGCAGCAGTGAGCAATCCGTACCAGCAGCCGCCGCCTGATCCGTACGGCGGGTACGGGCAGCAGCCGCACCCGCACCAGCCGTACCCCGCTCCGGGGTACCCGCAGCAGCACCAGCAGCCCTACCAGCAGCCCGGCTACCCGATGGCGCCGATGGCCCCGGTCGGCCCGGTGGCGGAGCCGAACAGCATGGCCACCGCCTCGCTGGCGCTGGGCTTCGCCTCGATCGTCATCTGCTTCTACGGCGCACTGCTCGGCCCGGTCGGCCTGGGCCTGGGCATCGCCGGCTTCAACCGCGCCCAGCGCACCGGCATCGGCCGCACGCAGGCGATCGGCGGCATGGTGCTGTCCGTCCTCGGCCTGCTGATCGGCATCGCCGGGCTGGTCTTCTACGAGACCATCGCCGAGAACTACATCCAGTGATCCAGCAGTTGACGACCCGCTGGGCGGGCACGGCCGGCACGGCGCACGGCGGTGCGCTGCGGGTCGCCGTGCGCGCGGCCGGGGCGGCGGTGGCCGCGCTGGCGGTCGCACTGCTGCACGACGCGCACGACCCCGGCGTGCTCTGCCCGCTGCGCCGCTTCACCGGGATCCCCTGCCCGGGCTGCGGATCCACCACGGTCTTCATCGAGGCGGGGCACGGCGACCTCGCCGCCGCCCTGCTGGCCAACCCCGTGACGGTGGTGGCCGGTCTCGGCCTGCTGCTGGCGCCGCTCGGCCCGGGGCGCTGGTGGTGGGGGCTGTCGAACCGTCACCGGAATGTCCTGATCGGTACCGCTTTAACGGTGTCCTGGCTCTGGCAGTTGCACCGTTACGACTTCCTGCTGCCGTAGTTCCAAGACTTTCTGACGGAAAGTGACCTCCATCGTGTCACTCCCTTCCGCTAATCTCCCACCCGGTCGGCACGTCAACTGCCCGTCCGTCCCAGGGTTTCTTGCACCCGTCCCAACCTCACCATCCCGCCCACGGAGGCATTGATGAGCTACCCGCCCGACCCGAACAACCCGTACGGCCAGCAGCCCCCGCAGGGCTACGGCTACCCGCAGCAGGGCGCCCCGCAGGGCCAGCCCGGCTACGGCTACCCGCAGCAGCCCCCGGCCGGCCAGCCCGGTTACGGCTACCCGCAGCAGCCGCAGGCCGGCTACGGCCAGCCCGGCGGCGGCTACCCGAACGCGGGCAACGTGCAGAACTTCTACGCGGGCTGGGGCAGCCGCGTGGTCGCCCGCATCATCGACAGCCTCGTGGTCGGTCTGATCCCCGCCATCATCCTGTTCGCGATGCAGCCGAAGACCGAGTACAACGCGGCCACCCGCACCTTCGAGACCACCGGTGGCGGCGGCGCCTACTACGCCTTCAACTTCCTCTTCACCGTCCTCATATGGGCCATCCTGGCCTGGATGAAGAGCTCCATGGGCCAGTCCCTGGGCCAGAAGGCCGTCAACATCCGCATGGTCCGCGAGTCGGACGGCCAGAAGCTGAGCTTCGGCGCCGCCTTCGGCCGCGAGGCGCTGCACCTGCTCGACTACGTCTGCTGCATCGGCTTCCTGTGGCCGCTGTGGGACGCGAAGAAGCAGACCTTCGCCGACAAGATCATGGGCACCGTGATCGTCAAGGCGAACTGACGCACCGCACGCAACGGCCCCGCACACCTCACGGTGTGCGGGGCCGTTGCGCGTCGCCGGCTCAGTCGGCGCGGCGGGCCGGGGGCACTCAGTGGAAGAAGTGCCGGGTCCCGGTCAGGTACATCGTCACGCCGGCCGCCTTCGCGGCGGCGATGACCTCGTCGTCGCGGACCGAACCACCGGGCTGGACCACGGCCTTGACGCCGCCGTCCAGCAGCACCTGGAGGCCGTCCGGGAACGGGAAGAACGCGTCCGAGGCGGCGTACGAGCCCTGCGCCCGCTCGCCGGCCCGCTCGACCGCGAGCTTGGCCGAGTCGACCCGGTTGACCTGGCCCATGCCGACGCCGACCGAGGCGCCGTCCTTGGCCAGCAGGATCGCGTTGGACTTGACGGCCCGGCAGGCCCGCCAGGCGAAGGCCAGCTCGGCCAGCTCGGCCTCGGAGAGCGCCTCGCCGGTGGCCAGCGTCCAGGTCGACGGCTCGTCACCCGCGGCGTCCACCCGGTCGACCTGCTGCAGCAGGGCGCCGCCGGAGATCGGCCGGACCTCGACCGCGTTGGCCGGGGCCTCGGGGGCGCGCAGCACCCGGATGCTCTTCTTCCGGGCCAGCACCTCGACGGCGCCGTCCTCGTACGCCGGGGCGACGACGACCTCGGTGAAGATCTCGGCGATCTGCTCGGCCAGCTCGACGGTGACCGGACGGTTCACCGCGATCACGCCGCCGAAGGCGGAGAGCGGGTCACAGGCGTGCGCCTTGCGGTGCGCCTCGGCGACGTCCGCACCAGTGCCGATGCCGCACGGGTTGGCGTGCTTGATGATCGCGACGGCCGGCTCGGCGTGGTCGTACGCGGCCCGGCGGGCGGCGTCGGTGTCCACGTAGTTGTTGTACGACATCTCCTTGCCGTGCAGCTGCTCGGCGCCGGCCAGGCCGCCCGTGCCGTCGGTGTAGAGGGCCGCCTGCTGGTGCGGGTTCTCGCCGTAGCGGAGCACGTTCTGGCGCTCGTAGGTGGCGCCCAGGAAGGCGGGGAAGCCCTCGGTGGCCTCGGTGTAGCCCGAGCCCTCGAACCAGGAGGCCACCGCGACGTCGTAGGCGGCGGTGTGCGCGAACGCCGCACCGGCCAGGCGCTTGCGGGTCAGCAGGTCGAAGCCGCCGCCCTGAACGGCCGTCAGGACGTCCGCGTAGCGGGCCGGGTCGACCACCACGGCCACCGAGGGGTGGTTCTTGGCGGCGGCGCGGACCATCGACGGGCCGCCGATGTCGATCTGCTCGACGCACTCGTCCGGGGTGGCGCCGGAGGCCACGGTGGCGGTGAACGGGTAGAGGTTCACCACGACCAGGTCGAAGGGCTCGATCTCCAGCTCGGCCAGCTGCGCGCGGTGCGACTCCAGGCGGAGGTCGGCCAGCACGCCGGCGTGCACCCGGGGGTGCAGGGTCTTGACCCGGCCGTCCAGGCACTCCGGGAACCCGGTCAGCTCGGAGACCTCGGTGACCGGCACGCCGGCCGCGGCGATCCGGCCCGCGGTCGAGCCGGTGGAGACGATGGTGACCCCGGCGGCGTGCAGGCCCTGGGCCAGCTCCTCCAGACCGGTCTTGTCGTACACGCTGATCAGCGCGCGGCGGATCGGGCGGACGTTCTCCGAGACGGGGGGCGTGGTGGAGCTGGCACTCATGCCGGAATCCATACCTTTCGGTCCTCGATGCGGTGACCCTCGCGGGCCAGGCGGCCCACGACGTCGACGAGCAGCTGGCGCTCGACAGTCTTGATGCGCTCGTGCAGGGCGTCCCCGCCGTCCGCGTGGTCGGTCTCCTCGACCTCGACCACACCCTGGGCGATGATCGGGCCGGTGTCCACGCCGCCGTCCACCAGGTGGACGGTGCAGCCGGTCACCTTCACCCCGTACGCGAGCGCGTCGGTCACGCCGTGCGCACCCGGGAAGGCGGGCAGCAGCGCGGGGTGGGTGTTGACGATCCGTCCGGCGAAGGCGGCCACGAACTCCGGGCCGAGGATCTTCATGAACCCGGCGGTGACCACCAGGTCCGGCGCATACGCGGCCACCGCCGCGGTCAGCGCGGCGTCCCAGGCGGCCCGGTCCGGGTGGTCCTTGATCCGTTCCACGAAGGACGGGATGCCCGCCTTCTCCGCGCGCTCCAGGCCCGCGATGCCGTCCCGGTCCGCTCCGACGGCGACGATCTCCGCGCCGTAGGCGGGGGTCACGGCGTCGATCAGCGCCTGGAGGTTGGTGCCCGATCCGGAGACCAGCACCACGAGACGGGTGGGGCCCGGGGTCCGCGGCGGGAAGGTCTGCACGGCGTCAGTCGGGGCTTCGGTCGGGGTGGACTGGGCGGAAGCAGCGGCCACTGCGCGAATCTCCGTCGGTCGGGTGCCCGCTGGTACGTCCACCGTCGGTGGGGCCACTACGGGCGGCGCCTGGTCGGGCCGGGAACCAGTGCCTCGCCTGGCAGGTTATGACCCATGAGGAGCGTCGTTCGGTGCGTGCTCTCGGCGTGCCGACCGGGAGGCCTCGTAGCGGAGCTACTTGGCTTTTCGGCCGGTGCGGCGAGAGTGCGTGCCGGGCGGCGCGACGGGTCATGACCTGCCAGGCGAGGCACTGGTCCGGGCGTCGACCGTCACCACGATAACGGCTGGTCGGAGGGCCCTCGTAACCGCCCGGCAACGCTACGCGCGTAGTTGAGACGGGGATCTCGCGGCGCGCTGATCCACCACACCCGTGTGACTCCCGCACACCCCTGCGGGATCATTGACCCGGCCCACCCGGGTCCGCCCCCGGTTCCACCCCCGGCCCGACCACCACGACGAAGGATTTGGCTGACAGATGAGCAGCGGAGACGACACCGGCGAGCGCAACCCGTTCGCGCCGCCGCCGGCGGATGCCCCCGACCAGCCCTGGCAGCCGCGCACCCCGCCGCCCGGCTCCTCCTCCCCCGAGGGCGAGGACGACCGCGGCCTGGTCCCGCCGCCGCACCCCTGGAGCCCCGGCCACCGGGGCAACGGCTGGGGCACCCCGCCGCCGGCCCCGCCGCAGCCCAAGTTCGACCCCAACGACCCCGTCCAGCGCCGCTCCCGGCACGCGCTGATGGCCGGCATGGGCGGGCTGTTCTGCGTGGTCCTCGGCATCCCCTACGTCGCCCTGCTGCTCGGCGCCCTGGCCGCCTACTGGGGCATCAGCACCCTGCGCGCCAACCACCGCCCCAACCCCGACGCCACCCCCTCGGCCGCCGGGCCGCAGCCCGTCCGCCCGCAGACCCCCGCCGCGGTCGGCGGCCTCGTCACGGGAGGCGTCACGGTCCTCTTCGTGCTGGCCTCGTTGGGCGTCACGCTCTACTACCAGGACTACGTGACCTGCGTCAGCGAGGCCCTGACCGCCCAGGCCGCCGACAGCTGCGACAACCTCGCCCCGAGCATCATCGTCAACCTGTACAACCCGGGGCGGTAGCCCACCGCCGAGGGTGCTGCCGCGGCCGGTGCGGAGGCGGTGATCCCGGGGGCCCGGGGCACTGCGCGGGTCCGGCAGGCGGCCCAGCGCTGGATCGGGGCGGGCGAGCCGGTCGCACGTGCCGCCGCTCACCCGGTTCTGCGAACGCCCAGCTCGGAGAGCCGGACGACCGCCGCGTGGGTGGTCCGGCGGACGCGCGGGAGGTGACGGGTGGTCAGGGCCGGCCAGGTGCGGGCCAGCAGGGCTCCGGGGACGGTGGTGACGGCCAGCCAGGCGGTGGCGGCGAGGGCGGACTGCCAGGGGACCGGCCCCAGGTCGGCCATCCGGTCGGCGGCCAGTGCGCCGCCCGCGGCCCAGGCGGCGAGCCCCACCGCGGCTCCGGCCAGCAGCGAACTGCCCAGCGCGGCCAGCGCGGTGGCCACCGGGTGCCATCCCCCCTGCACGGCCGCCCGCCCGAGCAGGGCCGCCGGGACCAGCCCGGCCAGCAGCGGCAGGACGCAGACCACCGGCCACCACCCCGGCGCCCCGCTCTCCGGCAGCAGTGCGAAGAGCGGGAAGTCCGGCACCTCCCCGACCCGGGCCCCGAGCGGCGCGACCACCGTGCCCGTCCCGACCGCGAAGCCCGGCCCGAGGGCGTAACCGGCGGCCCAGAGCACCGCGTTGGGCACCAGCAGCGCACAGGCCAGGGTCAGCCCGCCGACCGTCGCGGGCCCGCCGCCGAAGTCCGCCGCCGACCGCCCCGCCGCGCCCAGCCCGAGCAGCAACGCCCCGCCGAACACCGCCCCGCCCGCCCCGACCAGACCGAGCACACCCGCCGCCACGGCCCGCAGCACCGCCGGACCGCCGCCGCCGGGCCGGGCCCGCTCCGGCACCCACCCGGTCCACCGCTCCGACGGCCCGAGGCGGGCCGGCAGCCGCAGCCGGCCGTTCACCGAGCCGACCCCCGCCCCGAGCGAGACCGCCACCAGCAGCGCGACCGCCGCCAGGTCGGGCAGCGGGCGGGCCCGCAGCTCCCCCTCCCCCGAGCAGTGCGCGACGGCGGCCAGCGCCACCGTCAGGTACCCGGCGCACACGGCCAACGGCGCGCGCCAGTGCAGGCGTTCGCGCCGCCCCAGGCGCTGCCCCGTACGGACCAGCAGCACGGCGGTGACCACGGTGGGCAGCAGCGGGGTGAGGGTCAGCGGGACGCCGGCCGGGCCCCGGGTGAGCGGGGCCCCGTGGCCGAGCAGCCAGAGTGCGCCGGCCACCCGCCCGGCCCCGGCGGCGGTGTCGTCCGCGTACGGGGTGACCACCCAGAGGGCCAGCACCGGCACGGCCACCAGGGCCAGGGTGAGCAGCGCGGTGCGGACTCCGGCCAGCAGGTCGGCGAGGAAGGGGCGGACTCCCAGTTCGCCCGGCAGGCCCAGGATCGGACGGCCCATCAGCTGCGTCATGGGCCTCATGCTCCCAAGATCACCCGTTGTGCCCCGTGAAGAGGCGAAGCTCCGCCGTGTCCCGGATTATCGCCTTATGTGCCTAGTCCCGGTCCGAGCCCGCGTCCAGCCCGGCCCCCCGCCCCGGGAGGCGCGGTGACCTCCCCCGCGCCCGCACGTCCGCACACCGATCCGGCCCGGCTGCTCCGGCTGCTGACGCCCCGTGAGGCACACGCCCTCGCCCTGCTCGCCTCCGGCCGGGACACCCGGGCCATCGCCGAGGCCCTCGGCGTCCCCACCAGCACGGCCCGCACCCACCTGCACCGGGCGATGCGCAAGCTCGGCGTGCACACCCGCGCGGAGGCCACCGCCGCGGCCGCCCTGCTCGCCCCGGCGCCCGCGCCCGCCGCCGTCACACCCGCCCCCGAACCCACGGTCGTCCCCGGGACCGTGGCCGAATCCGGGACCGTCCGGGACCCGCGGCCGGAGGGCTTCGAGGAGTTCTGCGCGCTCACCCACGCCCGGCTGGTGCAACAGACCTTCCTGCTCACCGCCTGCCGCCACCGCGCCGTGCACGCCGTGCACCTGGCCCTCTCGGCGGCCGGCCGCCGCTGGCCGGAGGTGGGTGCCCTGCCGGACCCGGAGTCCTGGGCCCGCGCGTACGCCTTCGAGGCCGCGCAGGCGTTCTGGCACCGCGGCGGCCCGCGCCGGTCCCACCCGTGGCGGCTGCCGAAGCGCCGCATCCGGGTGCACCCGCTCCCGGACGCCGCGGCCCCCGCGCCGGACGGCCTCACCCCGCGCGACCGCGACCTGCTCAAGGCGCTCGGCCGCCTGACCCGCCCTCAACTGCGGGCCCTGGTGCTGCACGACGCGCTCGGACTGCCCGCCGAGGAGGTGGCGGCCGAGGTGGAGTCCAGTACGGCCGCGGCGGCCGGGCGGGTGCGCAGCGCGCGGGCCGCCCTGGCCGCCTCGGTACCGGCCCTGGTCGGGCCCGACCCGACGGCGGAGGACTTCGGCGAACACCTCGGCGGGCTGCTGCACCGGGCGGCGGTGCACGGCTGCCCCGCGCCGAAGGCGCCCGCCCCCGGGCTGCTCCGGGCCCGCGGACGGCTGCGGTCCGGGCTGCTGACGGCCGCCGCCGGGGTGGTCACGCTGGGCATGACGGGAGCCATCGTGGCCACCCTGGCGGGCAACGGACCGTCAGCCCTCTTCCGGGAGCCCGCACTCGCGCCCCCGTCGGTCTGCTCCACCGCCGACAGCGGGAGCGCGGGGCCCGCCCTGCCGGGCGTCACGGTCTGGCCGGGCCTGCTCAGCCACTGGTGCGGCCCGACGCCGGGCAGCCCACTGCCAGTGGGCCCGGCCCCCGACCCCGCCCCGGCGGCCGACGCCGCCCCGGCCACCCCCGGCCCGGGCCCGCTGGCCGAGGCGGTGCTGCCCCCGGCCCCGCCGGTCGCCGCGCCCGCCACACCCGTGGCCTCCGCAACGCCCGTGGCACCTGTGGCGCCCGCGGCGGCGGGCCCGGCCGTACCGCTGCTCCCGCCGGTACCGGTACCGGTCCCCGCCGCGCCCTGCCCACCGCTGCGGCTCTGCCCGTCCGCCGGGCCCGGCGGCCCTGCGGACGCCCCGTTCCGCTACGAGCTGCCGCCTTCCTGACGGCGGCTCACCGGGGAGCGCCGGAACCGCCCGGCCCCCGGGTCGGCGCGGCCCCGGTCAGGGGCGGCTCGGCAGCCAGCCGTGCTGGACGGCCTTGACCCCGGCCTCGAAGCGGCTGCGAGCGCCCAGACGCTCCATCAGTTCGGTGGCGGTCCGCCGGGCGGTCCGCTGGGAGACCCCGAGCCGCTTGCCGATCGCCTCGTCGGTGAACCCCTCGGCCAGCAGCCGCACGGCGGTGGCCTCCTGTGGGGTGAGCCCGTTGACGTCCGGGGCGGAGGAGGAGCCGAGCGGCTGGGCGGTCGACCAGACGTTCTCGAACAGCGCGCAGAGCGCGGTCACCGTCCCGTGCCCGGTGAGCACCACCGCGGCGGCTCCGCTGTCCTCACCGTGCACCGGGATCACCACGGTGGACCGGTCGGTGATGATCATCCGAGTCGGCAGCGAAGGCGCCAGCCGGACCTGGCCGCCGCGCTCGGCGAGCCACTCGACGTGCTCCACCGTCGGCTGGTGGTTGCGGCAGCTCTCCAGGTAGACGGTGCGCATCCGGACACCCCGCTCCAGCAGGTCCTGGTTGAGCGGCCGGGAGGCCACCATGCTCTCCTGCGGCTGCCCGCCCCCCGGGGCGAAGGTCATCACCTCGTCCCGGACCTCCCTGGTGAGCGAGGCGAGCTTGCCCCGGATCGCGTCCAGCCCGACCAACTGCTCCACACCCGGGTGCGCGGCGGCCGGGCGGATCTCCGAGTACTCGGCGATCAGCTGGGCGGCAGCTGCCCGGGAGGCCTCGATCCGCAGTTGCTGGGCGGCCAGCTCGGCCTGCTGGCGGGACATCAGGATCTCCATCCCGACGTCCGGCGAGACGGCACGCAGGGCCCCGCTCTGCTCGTAGGACGGCCGCACCAGAGCGAGCTCGCTGAGGACGTCCAGTGCTCCCCGTACGGCCTCCTCGGAGAGCCCGGCGGCCATCGCCAGACCGGCCACGCCCTCCTGCGGGTGTATCAACATGGTCCGGTAGACAGCTTCGGAAGCCGCATCGAGTCCGAGAGTCGTGAGCATTTCCCCCACCTAGATCGCTCTCCCACGAAGTATTCGGCAAATCATTACACGGCACTCCGTCATGTGACGATCACGTTTGGACGCTTCGGGCCAAGGCCCAGACCGTCCAGCTTTCACCCCTGTTCAGCCGATTCAGGTACTGCCACAGTCGGCGCCATGTACCTCATCCACGTCGAACTCCGGCAATCTGCGCAAGGAGGCGAACTCCCCCCGGACACGGCCGAACTGATCCGCGCGGCCGCGCGCCCGTCGGACCGGCTGGAGCACGTCGTGGTGCACGAACGGGTGGTGCCGCACCCGGTGGTCGGACTCTTCCTGATCGCCGATGACCTGCACCAGGCCGAGCAGCGGGCCGCCGGTCTGGCCGACCGGGCGGTCCACTCCCACCCCACCCTGCTCGGCTGGCGCCCCGGCCGGGCGGCCGCTCCGCTCATCGCCCCCGCCGTGGAACTCGGGCTGGCCGGTTACGGCCTCGGTGGACGGAACGGTCCAAGGCCCTTTCCGTCCACCGTGGACCCCTTCCACCAGCCCTGAGCTGCGACGAGAGTAGTGATCGCCGGAAGGGACACCCCGCCGGCCGGCCCGGAGGCCGAAAGCGTCACCGCGGGACGCAGGACTCCGGAGCCACTCCACACACCACTGCTCCCGTAAGGACTCGTCATGCTGTGCTCCTCCGTCGCCAAGGCTGCCGCGGTCATCGCCCTCGCCCTCGCCGCCGCCCTCCCCGCCCTGGCCGCCCAGAGCACCCCGGCCACCGCCGCCCCCGCCACCAAGGTCGTCGTCCAGTACGACATGACCTGGTCCTGATCACCGGGCAGCAGGGCTCTCCACCGGGGACCGCCGCACCTGCAGGGCAGCCGTCCCGCCAACGCCGAAGGACCCACGCCGGGGGGCGCGGGTCCTTCGGTGCTTGCCGTACTGCCGTGCGGTGAGCCTTACTTGGAGATCAGCTCACGGGCCAGGCGGGCGGTCTCGGACGGCGTCTTGCCGACCTTGACACCGGCGGCCTCGAGGGCCTCCTTCTTCGCCTGGGCGGTGCCGGAGGAGCCGGAGACGATGGCGCCGGCGTGGCCCATGGTCTTGCCCTCGGGGGCGGTGAAGCCCGCGACGTAGCCGACGACCGGCTTGGTGACGTACTCGGCGATGAAGGCCGCGGCACGCTCCTCGGCGTCACCGCCGATCTCACCGATCATCACGATCAGCTCGGTGTCCGGGTCGTCCTGGAACGCCTTGAGCGCGTCGATGTGGGTGGTGCCGATGACCGGGTCGCCACCGATGCCGACGGCCGAGGTGAAGCCGATGTCCCGCAGCTCGTACATGAGCTGGTAGGTCAGGGTGCCCGACTTCGAGACCAGGCCGATCTTGCCGGCCTGGGTGATGTCGGCCGGGATGATGCCCGCGTTGGACTGACCGGGGGAGATCAGGCCGGGGCAGTTCGGGCCGATGATCCGGGTCTTGTTGCCCTTGGAACCGGCGTAGGCCCAGAACGCGGCGGTGTCGTGCACCGGAACGCCCTCGGTGATGACGACCGCGAGGCCGATCTCGGCGTCGATCGCCTCGACCACGGCGTCCTTGGTGAACTTCGGCGGAACGAAGATCACGGTGACGTCGGCGCCGGTGGCCGCGATGGCGTCCGCGACGGAGCCGAAGACGGGCACCTCGGTGCCGTCGACGTCAACGGTGGTGCCGGCCTTGCGCGGGTTCACGCCACCGACGATCTGGGTGCCCGAGGCGAGCATCCGACGGGTGTGCTTCATGCCCTCGGAGCCGGTCATGCCCTGGACGATGACCTTGCTGTCCTTGGTGAGGAAGATAGCCATGATTCAGTCCCCTTCCTTACTTGTTGGCCAGCTCGGCGGCGCGGTCGGCCGCACCGTCCATGGTGTCCACCTGCTGCACCAGCGGGTGGTTGGCGTCGGTCAGGATCTTGCGACCCAGCTCGGCGTTGTTGCCGTCGAGGCGGACGACCAGCGGCTTGGTGACCGCCTCGCCCTTCTCCTCGAGCAGGGCCAGCGCCTGCACGATGCCGTTGGCGACCGCGTCGCACGCGGTGATGCCGCCGAAGACGTTGACGAAGACCGACTTGACGTCGGCGTCGCCCAGGATGATCTCCAGGCCGTTCGCCATCACCTCGGCGGAGGCGCCGCCACCGATGTCGAGGAAGTTGGCGGGCTTGACGCCACCGTGGTTCTCACCGGCGTAGGCGACCACGTCGAGGGTGCTCATGACGAGGCCCGCGCCGTTGCCGATGATGCCGACCTGGCCGTCGAGCTTGACGTAGTTCAGGCCCTTGGCCTTCGCCGCCGCCTCGAGCGGGTTGGCGGCGGCCTTGTCCTCGAGCGCCTCGTGCTCCGGCTGACGGAACTCGGCGTTCTCGTCCAGGGAGACCTTGCCGTCGAGCGCGATGATCTTGCCGTCGCCGGACTTGATCAGCGGGTTGACCTCGACGAGGAGGGCGTCCTCCTTGATGAAGACGGTCCAGAGCTTCACCAGCACGTCGGCGACCTGGTCGGCGATCTCGGCCGGGAACTTGGCCGCGGCGACGATCTCGGCGGCCTTCTCCGGGGTGCAGCCCTCGTTGGCGTCGACCGGGATCTTGGCGAGCGCGTCGGGGTTCTCCTCGGCGACGACCTCGATCTCCACGCCGCCCTCGACGCTGGCCATGGCCAGGAAGGTGCGGTTGGTGCGGTCCAGCAGGAAGGAGACGTAGTACTCCTCCTTGATGTCCGCCGTCTGAGCCAGCATCACCTTGTTGACGGTGTGGCCCTTGATGTCCATACCGAGGATCGCCTCGGCCTTGGCGACGGCGTCGGCCGGGTCGGTGGCGAGCTTCACGCCACCGGCCTTGCCTCGGCCACCCACCTTCACCTGAGCCTTGACGACGGCGCGGCCGCCGAAGCGCTCCGCGATGGCGGCAGCGTCTGCGGCGGTCTCGATGACATCGCCGTCAAGCACGGGCACGCCGTGCTTGGCGAAGAGGTCCCTCGCCTGGTACTCGAACAGGTCCACGTGTTTGTCCTTGTTCGTGGTCGCGGATTGTGTCTCTACGAGCGTGCCACGGCAGGATCTTCGCTGCGGGTCGTCGAGGCTGGGCGGGTACGCAGAGACAGCCTTGCGGCCCACACAGCCACGGGCGCACACGTCAATCAACACGCGCGTCACGTCCGCATGGCAGGTTATCCCCGGACGACCGGCGTGTTTCGCCCGGGGCCCGCTCCGCTTTGGTGAGAACCGTCACAACCGACCGCCCCGGGCGCGCCGCAGGCGCAGCTCACCAGCGGTCGGGACCGACCGTGAGCCCCTCTCCGACGTCGCTCGTCCGGGTGAATGGTTCGGACACTCCGTCAGCTCCCCCTTCCCTCCGGAGACCGGTCCGTCAGGTCTCCGGGACCGGCAGCGGACGGCGCTCGACGGCCGCGGCCATGATCTCGGGGAAGGCGTCCGGCGTGCAGGCGAAGGCCGGGCAGCCGAGCGCGGCCAGCGCGGCGGCGTGCGCGTGGTCGTAGGCCGGCGCCCCCTCGTCCGAGAGCGCGAGCAGCGCGACGAACTGCACCCCGGCCGCCTTCATCGCGGCCACCCGCTTGAGCATCTCGTCCCGGATGCCGCCCTCGTAGAGGTCGCTGATCAGCACCACCACCGTGTCGGCGGGGCGGGTGATCCGGGACTGGCAGTACGCCAGGGCCCGGTTGATGTCGGTGCCGCCGCCGAGCTGGGTGGCGAACAGGACGTCCACCGGATCGCTGAGCTGCTCGGTGAGGTCCACCACCGAGGTGTCGAAGACCACCAGGCGGGTGGAGAGGGTCTTCATCGAGGAGAGCACCGCGCCGAAGACCGCCGAGTGCACCACGGAGGGGGCCATCGAGCCGGACTGGTCGACGCAGAGGATCACCTCCTTCTTCACCGAGCGCTGCGCCCGGGCGTAGCCGACCAGCCGCTCCGGCACCACGGTGCGGTACTCGGGGAGGTAGTTGGCGAGGTTGGCCCGGATGGTGCGGCCCCAGTCGATGTCCCGGTGGCGCGGGCGGTTGACCCGGGCGCTGCGGTCGAGGGCACCGCCGAGGGTGGCCCGGGTGCGGTCGGCCAGCCGCCGCTCCAGGTCCGCCACCACCCGGGCGACCACGGCCCGGGCCGTCTCCCGGGTGGTCTCCGGAAGGGCGTGCTTGAGCGAGAGCAGGGTGGAGACCAGGTGCACGTCCGGCTCGACGGCCTCCAGCATCTCCGGCTCCAGCAGCAGCCGTTCGAGCCCGAGGCGGGTGATCGCGTCCTGCTGCATCACCTGGACCACGGAGGTCGGGAAGTACTCCCGGATGTCCCCCAGCCAGCGGGCCACCTGCGGGGCGGAGCCACCGAGACCGGCCGAGCGGGGCCCGCCGGTGCGGGGACGGGCGCCGCCCTCGTCCGCGCCCCGGTAGAGCGCGGCGAGCGCGCCGTCCATCGCGGCGTCCCGGCCGGTCAGGGTGCGGCCGGTGCCGTCGGCCTCGCCGCCGAGCACCAGCCGCCAGCGGCGCAGCCGCTCCTGGCGGGCCTGCTCCGACAGGAGCGGCGACGACTGCGGCGACGGCGGCTCGGGGAGCTGGGTGGTCGTCATCAGGCACTCCTGCGGTCGGTCTGACGGGGAATCCGGGGGCGGGCCCCGGCGGCGGGGGCGGCGCTGTCGGTGTCGGTGGCCGCGGCGGAGGTGGCACCGGCCACGGGCGCGGCGGCCGCGGACTGCTCCAGGCCGAGGAGGAGGCGGAGCACGGGCAGCGCGGCGTCCGCCCGCTCGCCGTCCAGCTCCTCGACGTCGGCCGGACCGGCCGGCCCCGCGGCGGCGCCGAGCCGCCCGGCCGCGACCTGCTCGCCGACCGTACGGCGCACCCCCGCCTCCAGCGCGGCGAAGGTCCGGCGCAGCAGCGGCAGCACGTCGGTGAACACCTCCTCCGGGACGGTGCTCAGCCAGCCGTCGAGCAGGGCCAGCAGCTCCGGGTCGTGCAGCAGCAGGACGCCGCTGCCGGAGAGGAAGCCCTCCACCCAACCGGCCGTGTCCGCCGGTGGGTTGGCGTGCGAGAGCACCAGGCCGAGCTGCTGCCCGGCCTCCGCCGAGTCGATCCGGCCGCCGTCCAGCAGCAGCCGCGCCGCCCGCCCGCGCAGCAGGCCCGGCACCGCGCCCGCGACTCCGGGTGCCGCCGCGCCACCGCCGCCGACCGGGGACCCGGGCCGGCGCCGGACCAGCGACCGCAGCGCACCGGCCCACCGGTCGGCCAGCGACCCGCCCGGCGCCACCGGCACCCCTCCGAACGTCCCACCGGACGTCCCACCGCTCTCCCCCGCCCGGCCGTCGCTGCCGGCCGACACACCGTCAGCCGCCCGGCCGGCACCCGGGTCCGCGCCGTCGGCCGCATCGGCCACGGCCGCCCCGGCCGCCCCGTCCACTCCGCCGGCCTCGTCCGCCGCGAGCAGCGCGACGGCCGCGTGGACGCCCTCCAGGTGGCCGCGCAGCACCCCCGCCTGCTCCGCGTCGAGCCCGACGCAGGCCGGGGGCAGGCCGACGCAGATCCGGTCGGCCAGGCCGTGCGCCACCGCCGCCAGCGCGGAGCTGTCGGTGCCCCGGACGTCGCCGTACCGCAGGGCGCGGACCAACGCGGGGAGCGCCGCCGCGAGTTGGGCCACGTCGGTGTCGAGCGCGGCCCGGTCGGCCAGCGCCCGCATCACCGGCGGGAGGGCGGCCGGGAGCCCGGCCAGCAGGCACTTCTCGACCAGTGTGGTGAGCTCCGGCAGGCCCTCGGCCCGGGCCGCCAGCTCGACCGCCCGGCCGGTGGCGGCCGCCTCCACCGTGGTGCCCCACTGGGCGGCCACCGCGACCCGCACCGCGAACTCCGGCTGCCAGCTCAGCCGCCAGCTCTCCCGGAAGGTGCCGGTGGCGCGGACGGCGTCCTGCGCCCGGGTGCCCCAGTCGATCCCGATCAGCCGCAGCCGGTGCAGCAGCAGGGAGCGGGCCGCGTCGTTCTCCTTCCGCAGGTCGAGGGCGAGCTCGCGCGGCTCGGGCTCCGGCTTGAGCCGCAGGCTGCGCTGCAGCCGGGTGAGGTCCCGCTGGAGCGGCACCGTCGGTGCGCCGTCCGGGACCTCACCGAGCGCGTCACCGATCACCAGCCGCTCGCGGACCAGCTCCAGCGCCACCTCGGAGCCGTCGCACAGCACGGAGAGGATCGCGTCCAGCGTCTCCGGCAGCCCGGGCAGCGGGCGGCCGCGCAGCACGGCGAGCGTCTCGGCCAGCCGGACGGCCTCGATCACGTGCGCGGAGGAGACCGGGTGGTCCTCGGCGCGGAGCAGCTCGGCCGCCCTGGTCATCCAGAGCGGGAGGGCGCCGGAGGCACCGCCCGCCCCTGCGGCGGGGCCTGACGGGGCGTCGGCCCCGGCGGTGAAGAGGTGGTGGTACCAGCCGGGCGAATCGATCCCGGCGCCGTAGCCGGTGTGCTGGGAGAGCCTGCGGTGCGTCCAGGGCACCCAGGTGACCTCCGTCCTGACCTTCTTCGGCAGGGTGGCCAGCAGGGCCCGGTCGTGCGCGACCGTCGGCAGGGTGGCCAGCGCCGGGACGTGCCAGGCGCCGCAGACCACGGCGATCCGCCGGTGCCCGGCCCGCTTGGCGGCCCGCAGCGCCTGCCGCATGTACGCCTCGCGCAGCTCGTCCCGCCGCCCGGCCGGGTACCGCTCGCGCAGCGCCGTCATCGCCTCGGCGACGGCCTCGAACGGGGCGAGCGGGTCGGCCTCGGGCCCGCTGCCCGGGAGGCGGTGCTCGACGACGTCCTCCCACCAGGCCTCCGGGTCGGAGTGCCCGGCCGCCGCCGCGAGGGCCCCGATCGGGTCGAAGCCCGGCGCGTCGTCGGCCTCCTGCCCGGCACCCTCGGACGACTCGGAAGTGCCCCCCGGCACTCCCGGGCCGTCCGGGGCGTCGACCGTCTCCACGGCGGGCGCACCGCTCCCGGTTCCCGGAGCGTCGATCACGGGGTCGGGAGCGGGCGCCAGCCCGTGCCCGGCCGGCAGGTCGATGAAGGAGACCGGGACACCCAGCCCGGCCGCGTACCGGATCGCCACCCACTCCGGGGAGAAGGAGGCGAACGGCCAGAACGCCGCCCGTGACGGGTCGTCAGCCGCGTGCGCGAGCAGCGCGACCGGCGGCACCATCCCCTCCTCGGCCGCCAGCCCGACCACCGCGTCCGCCTCCGGCGGGCCCTCGATCAGCACCACGTCCGGCCGCAGCCGCTCCAGGGCGGCCCCCACCGCCCGGGCCGAGCCCGGCCCGTGGTGGCGGACGCCGAGCAGGGTGACCTCCGCTGCCGCGCTCATTCCGTACTCCCCTCGATCGTTTCCCGCCGCTCCGCCGACCCGCCGCCGCTCAGTGCGCGTTCTCCCTGGCCGCGCGGTAGAAGTCCTTCCAGCCGTCCCGCTCGCGCAGCACGCCCTCCAGGTACTCCTGCCAGACCACCGTGTCGGCGCCCGGATCGCGCAGCACCGCCCCGGCCACGCCCGGCACCACGTCCCCCGCGCGCAGCGCGCCGTCCCCGAAGTGGGCGGCCAGCGCCAGGCCGTTGGTCACCACCGAGATGGCCTCGGCGGTGGAGAGGGTGCCGCTGGGGGTCTTCACCTTCGTCCGGCCGTCGGCGGTGACGCCGGCCCGCAGCTCGCGGAAGACCGTCACCACCCGGCGGATCTCGGCGGCGCCGTCCGGGAGTTGCGGCAGGTCGAGCGAGCGGCCGAGCTGGGCGACCCGGCGGCTGACGATCTCCACCTCCTCCTCCAGCGAGCCGGGCAGCGGGAGCACCACCGTGTTGAACCGGCGGCGCAGGGCGCTGGAGAGCTCGTTCACCCCCCGGTCGCGGTCGTTGGCGGTGGCGATCAGGTTGAAGCCGCGGACCGCCTGCTGCTCGGCGCCCAACTCCGGTATGGGCAGGGTCTTCTCGGAGAGGACGGTGATCAGGCTGTCCTGCACGTCGGCCGGGATGCGGGTGAGCTCCTCGACCCGGGCGATCTGGCCGTGCGCCATCGCCCGCATCACCGGGGAGGGCACCAGGGCGTCCCGGCTGGGGCCGTGGGCCAGCAGCTGCGCGTAGTTCCACCCGTAGCGGACGGCCTCCTCCGGGGTGCCGGCGGTGCCCTGCACCAGCAGGGTGGAGTCGCCGCTGATGGCGGCGGCCAGGTGCTCGGAGACCCAGGTCTTGGCGGTGCCCGGCACGCCGAGCAGCAGCAGCGCCCGGTCGGTGGCCAGCGTGGTGACCGCGACCTCGACGGTCCGGCGCGGGCCGACGTACTTGGGGGTGATCACGGTGCCGTCGGGCAGCGTGCCGCCGAGCAGGTAGGTGGCCACCGCCCAGGGCGAGAGCCGCCAGCGCTCGGGGCGCGGCCGGTCGTCCTGGGCGGCGAGCGCGGCCAGCTCGGCGGCGAAGGCGTCCTCGGCGTGCGCGCGGAGCACCTCGGCGGCCTCGGGAGCACTCCCGTGAGCGGTCTGAGCGGTCATCAAAAGCTCCTCTGGATCGGCCGGGAGGCAGAGCTGTGGCAAGGGAGTGGGAGGGGACGTGCTGGGTGCAGAGGCGTCTTCACATGGGCAGCTACCAGCGCGGACAGACGGCGGACGGACCTCGGCCCGTCGCCCTGCGAGAACCACCATGCACCCTCGGACTGACAGTCGGGGCGGCCGAACTGACAGATCACCAGTTCGAGTGAACGGCTGTCAGTGCCCCGCCCTAGCGTCGTCCCCATGGATCGTTGGACCACCGAACACGTCCTCTCCCTCGCCCCCGACCAGCCCTCCCGCAAGGCCGCCGGCAAGCTCTCCTCCCCCGCTCCGTGGTCCGGCACCGGCCTCGGGCGCGGAGCGGTCTGGGGCCAGTGCAAGGGCAGCGGCTCCACGCCCTACCGCACCGTCGTCGAGCTCGGCACGCCCGCCTACAAGTGCAGCTGCCCGAGCCGCAAGTTCCCCTGCAAGCACGCCCTCGGCCTGCTGCTGCTCTGGAGCGGCAGCCCCGAG
Source organism: Kitasatospora sp. NPDC051853 (assembly GCF_044452665.1). NCBI lineage: Bacteria > Bacillati > Actinomycetota > Actinomycetes > Kitasatosporales > Streptomycetaceae > Kitasatospora > Kitasatospora sp. NPDC051853. The sequence goes on from NZ_JBITBY010000010.1 coordinate 173,359, forward strand.
GCGATCACCGGGGCCGAGCCGCCGGACTGGGCCGGCGAGTGGCTGGACGCCCGCGAGCAGGCCGCCGCCCGCCGCGCCGCACCGCCCGCCGCCCCCGCCGATCCGGCCGCCGCCGCCCGCCGCGCGGCCCGCCGCGCCGGGCGGATCTCGGCCGGCGCCGCCGAGCTCAGGCTCCGGCTCGCCGACCGCGTCCGGCACGGCCTGGCCGAGGAGCAGCCCGGCGGCTGGGACGAGGTGGCGGCCCGGATGGTCGACGCCCAGGCACCCCGGCTGGCCGCCCAGGTACGGGAGTTGGCCTACGCCCCGACCGCCGAGCGGCTCTCCGAGTACGCCCTGCTGCACCTGCTGGCCGGCGCCGCCTCCCGCACCGAGGAGCTGCCCGAGGAGCTGGCCGCCACCGTCCGCGCCCGGGTCGGCGTTCCGGTCGACAGCGCCGAGCTGCTCGCCGGGCCGACGGTGCGGGACCGCTGGCTGGTCCTCGGCGGCCGCGACACCGCCGACGACCGGCTGACCACCCGCCGCACCTGGCTGCGCGGCGCCAAGACCGGCCGCCACGCCCTGCTGCTCTCCTTCGGCGCCCCCGGCCGCTCCCCCGAACTCGCCCTGCCCACCGGCCACCTGCTGGAGGCCGAGCTCGCCTTCCACCCGGGCACCCGCCCGCTCCGGGCCGTGCTCGGCACCCGCCACGGCACACCCGAGCCGGAGCTCCCGGCGCCCGCCGGCACCGGCCCGGGCGAGGCCGTCGCCGCGTACGGCCGGGCCGTCGCCGACGACCCCTGGCTGGCCTCCTGGCCGGCCGTACTCACCGACGTGGTGCCCGTGCTCGGCCCCGAGGGCTGGCGCCTGACGGACGGTCGGTACAGCGTCCCGGTCCGTCCCGGCAGCTGCCCCGAGCCCGCCCTCTGGCGCCTCGCCGCCCTCTCCGCCGGCCACCCCCTCACCGTCTTCGGCGAGTACGGCCACCGCGGCTTCGCCCCCGTCACCGCCTGGTCGCCGGACGGCGGGCCGACGGGGCTCACGCAGTAAGGACGCCCGGGCGGAAGGTGGTCACCCTGGGGGCGCGGGGCTCTGCTGATCTGCGGCTCCGCCGCGGGGCGCGCAGGGGAACGGCAGCACGTGCAACTGGCTCACCTGCCCCGACCTAGCACCGGTCCGCCTTCCGATTCGCGCAGTTCCTCGCGCCCCCAGGTGCAACCACGTACACCCAGCGGCCCCCAGGGTGACCACCTACGTCCCGCGCCCCCGGGGCAACCGGCATGACCGACTTCCCGAACCGACGGAGGGTCAGATGACCACCGACCTCTGGCAGGAGCTGAACACCACCGCCCTGCTCGGCACCGACCGCCGCCCGCTGCCCGCCGGCCCCGACCACCTGCCGGTGGACCGGAGCGATCCGGCCACCGCGCTGCTCGACCTGGCCGCGGTGGCCACCGTGCGCCGCCGGGCCGGGGCCCTCGCCGATCCGGCCGTGCCGGTGCCCGCCCCCGCCGCGCCCGACCCGCGCCCCGAGCCCTCGCCGGCCGCCGCCCACCGGTTGGCCGTCCTGCTGACCGGCCACGGCCCGCACGGCGGCGGCCACGGCACGGCCAACCTCGGCGAGCTGCTCCCGCAGTGGCTCACGGCCGCCCGCGGGCACGGCTACCGCGCCCCGGCCGCCGCCGTCCCCGCCCTGCTGGACGCGGCCCGCGCCCGCAGCGAGCTCCGGCCGGACGTGGTCGCGCTGACCGGCCCACTGGGCCGCTGGCTGGCCGAGCGGAACCAGGAGTGGAAGTACGTCGGCCGCACCGTCACCGAGGAGCTCGCCCCCGAGCCGGACGAACGGCTGTGGCAGGAGGGCCTGTTCGCCGAGCGGGTCAGCCTGATCTCCCGGCTGCGCCGGAGCGACCCGGCCGCCGCGCTGACCCTGCTCGGCTCCACCTGGGCCACCGAGCGCGCCGAGGACCGGCTGCTCTTCCTGGACGCCCTGCACGAGGGCCTGTCGCTCGGCGACGAGGCCTTCCTGGAGGCCGCCCTCACCGACCGCAGCAAGAACGTCCGGGCCACCGCCGCCGAACTGCTCTCCACCCTGCCGGGCTCGGCCCTGGCCACCCGGATGGCCGAACGCGCCCGCGCCGCCGTCCGTGCCACGGCCCACACCACCAACAGCACCACCGACCGGCTGGTCGTCCGCCCGCCCGTCGAGTGCGACGCCGGGATGCAGCGCGACGGCATAGCGCCCAAGTCGCCCACCGGGCGCGGGCAGCGGGCCTGGTGGTTCGGCGAGATCGTGGCGGCCGCGCCGCTCCGGCTCTGGACCGCCGACACCGGCCTGACGCCGGATCAGCTGCTCCGCCTGCCGGTCACCGAGGAGGAGGCCGACGACTGGCGGGAGGACCTCCACGAGGCGTGGGCCCGCGCCGCGGTCCGCCAGCGGGACGCCGACTGGGCCCGCGCCCTGCTCGGCCCGCCGCCGCGCCCCGCCGGCGCCCTGGCCCGCCTCGCCGACCGGGCCCGTACGAAGTCCGGCCGGTCCTCCGGTGCCACCGGTACCGCCGGGGCTACCCGGGCCGCCCAGGCCACCGGCGTCCCGTCCCGCCTGCTCGGCGTCCTGCCCGAGGAGGAACGGGCCGCCTGGACGGCCGCGTTCATCGAGACGCACGGCCTGGGCGAGGCCTTCCAGCTGCTCGGCGCCTGCGCCACCCCGTGGACCCCGCCGCTGAGCACCGCCGTGGTCGCCGCCCTGGAGCGGGCAGCCGCCTCCGGCTCGTACCCGTGGAGCCACAGCGGCGTGCTGGGCATGACCGAGCGGGCCCTCTCCCCCGCCACCGCCCCGGCCGTCGCCGCCCTGGCCGCCGCCGCCACGCCGAACTCGGCCTGGGCCGACACCCTCACCCGGCTCGCCGAGACGCTCCGCTTCCGCGCCGCCATGCTCGACGAACTCGCGGCGGACCGGGGCGCCGGAGCATGACGGAGGGCCCCGGGGGACGCCCCGAGGCCCTCACCGTCCGCCTGTCGGGCTCAGCCCGCTGCGCGCAGGTTCGCCGCGACCCAGGCCACCACGTCACGGGTGGGGGTGCCCGGGGTGAAGATGTCGGCGACACCCATCCGCTTGAGCTCGACGATGTCCTCGTCCGGGATGATCCCGCCGCAGAACACCTTGATGTCGGCCGCGTCGCGCTCCTTGAGCAGCTCGATCACCCGGGCGCAGAGCGTCATGTGGGCGCCGGAGAGGATCGACAGCCCGATCCCGTCCGCGTCCTCCTGGATCGCGGTGTCCACCACCTGCTCGGGCGTCTGGTGCAGCCCGGTGTAGATGACCTCCATGCCGGCGTCGCGCAGCGCACGGGCGATGACCTTCGCGCCCCGGTCGTGCCCGTCCAGACCGGGCTTGGCGACCACCACGCGGATCGGCCCTGACACACCCATCACTGCCTCCGGTTAACCACCGATAACTGAACCTGAGGGGAGGGTAGCGCCACCCACCCCGGTTGGCGGAGACCCCTCCCCAAGGGAGGGGAAAATCACAGCCCCGGGGCAGGTCGAGCCGACCCTAGCCCTCTACCCGACCTGACGGACCCCTACCCGGCCCCTAGAGCTTCTCCACCGGCGCGTACCGCAGCAGCAGCTGCTTGCGCCCGGAGCCGCCGAAGTCCACCGTCGCCTGCGCCTTGTCACCGACCCCGGAGGTGGCCACCACGGTGCCCAGCCCGAAGGAGTCGTGCGTCACCCGGTCCCCGACCGCCAGCGCCACGACCTCCTTCTCGGTCACCCGCCGGGCCGACTGGCCCCAGCCAGCCTTCGGCGAACTCGCCGCCGCGCCACCGGACTTGCGACTCCCGGAGGACGAGGAGAAGCCGCGGGAGGCCGGCACCGCCGAGGCACCCGTCCGCTTCCACTCCACCAGGGTGTCCGGGATCTCCTCCAGGAAGCGCGAGGCCGGGTTGTACGAGGGCTGGCCCCAGGCGCTGCGCAGCACCGAGCGGGTCAGGTAGAGCCGCTGCCGGGCCCTGGTCAGGCCGACGTAGGCCAGCCGCCGCTCCTCCTCCAGCTCCTTGACCTGGTTGAGCGCCCGCATGTGCGGGAAGATCCCGTCCTCCATGCCGGTCAGGAAGACCACCGGGAACTCCAGGCCCTTGGCGGTGTGCAGGGTCATCATCGTGATGACGCCCGCGCCGTCCTCCTCGTCCGGGATCTGATCCGAGTCGGCCACCAGCGCGACCCGCTCCAGGAAGTCCGCCAACGAGCCGACCGGCGGCCCCTCGTCGCCCTCCGGCCGCTCGCCCGGGTCCTGCTCGTACTCCAGGGCCACGGACGCGAGCTCCTGGAGGTTCTCCACCCGGGTCTCGTCCTGCGGGTCGGTGGAGGCCTGGAGCTCGGCCAGGTAGCCGGTCTCCTCCAGCACCGCCTCCAGCACCGCGGCCGGGCCCGCGCCCGACTCGACCACCTGACGCAGCCCGGCCAGCAGGTCGTTGAACTTCTTCACCGCGTTGGCCGAGCGCGCGGCCATGCCGTACGCCTCGTCCACCCGCACCAGCGCCTGGGCGAAGGAGATCCGCTCGCGCTGCGCCAGCGCGTCGATCATCGCCTCGGCCCGCTCGCCGATGCCGCGCTTGGGCACGTTGAGGATCCGGCGCAGCGGCACGGTGTCCTCGGGGTTGGAGAGCACCCGCAGGTACGCCAGCACGTCCCGGACCTCGCGGCGCTCGTAGAAGCGCACCCCGCCGACCACCTTGTACGGCAGGCCGACCCGGATGAACACCTCCTCGAAGACGCGCGACTGGGCGTTGGTCCGGTAGAAGATCGCCACGTCGCCGGGGCGGGCCGCGCCCGCGTCCGTCAGCCGGTCGATCTCGTCGGCGATGAACTGGGCCTCGCCGTGCTCGTCGTCGGCGACGTAGCCGACCACCTTCTCGCCGTCGTCCCCGGCGGTCCAGAGGTTCTTCTTGCGGCGGTTGGTGTTCCGCTCGATGACCGCGTTGGCGGCGGTCAGGATGGTCTGGGTGGAGCGGTAGTTCTGCTCCAGCAGGATGGTGGTCGCGTTCGGGTAGTCCTCCTCGAACTGGAGGATGTTCCGGATGGTCGCGCCGCGGAAGGCGTAGATCGACTGGTCCGCGTCACCCACCACGCAGAGCTCGGCCGGCGGCACCTCGGCGAGCCGGCCCTCCGCCGGGTTCACGTACTCCCCGTCCACCGTCCGCTTGGGGGCGGCGGTGACCGACCCGCCGCTGAGCTCGCGGACCAGCATGTACTGGGCGTGGTTGGTGTCCTGGTACTCGTCGACCAGGATGTGCCGGAACCGCCGCCGGTAGTGCTCGGCCACGTCCGGGAAGGCCTGGAGCAGGTTCACCGTGGTCATGATGATGTCGTCGAAGTCCAGCGCGTTGGCCTCGCGCAGGCGCCGCTGGTAGAGGAAGTACGCCTCGGCGAGCTTCTTCTCCATCGGGTTGGCGGCCTGGTCGGCGTAGGTCTCCTCGTCGATCAGCTCGTTCTTCAGGTTGCTGATCTTCGCGGTGAAGGACTTCGGCGGGAACTGCTTCGGGTCCAGGTCCAGGTCACGGCAGACCAGGGCCATCAGCCGCTGCGAGTCCGCCGAGTCGTAGATCGAGAAGCTCGAGGTGAAGCCGAGCAGCTTGCTCTCCCGGCGCAGGATCCGCACGCAGGCGCTGTGGAAGGTGGACACCCACATCGCCTTGGCCCGCGGTCCGACCAGCGCCTCGACCCGCTCGCGCATCTCGCCGGCGGCCTTGTTGGTGAAGGTGATCGCCAGGATCTCGCCCGGCTGCACCCCGCGGGCACCCAGCAGGTACGCGATCCGGTGGGTCAGCACCCGGGTCTTGCCCGAGCCCGCTCCCGCCACGATCAGCAGTGGCGACCCGGCGTGCACCACGGCGTCCCGCTGCGGGTCGTTCATCCCCTCCAGCAGCTGCGCCGGGTCGACCACCGTCCGGGCCGCGCCGTTGCGGTACCAGGCGTCCCGCTCGGCCTCCGCCGCGTGGTCGGTGTCGAACAGCCCGTCCGGGATCGCCTCCTCGTACGGCGGCTCCTCCCCGTACCCCGGCGGCTCCTCCCCGTACTCGCCGGCCGGCGGCTCGTCGTCGGAGGAGTGCTGCGACCCGGTGGCGGATGGAAGCTCGAAGCCGGGGAGCGGAAGGTCGTCAAAGAGGCTACTCATGGCCCTCCGAGTCTATGACCACCCGCCGACAGCCCCGCCGGAATCCGCGAACCGCACGAGCCCCCGCCCCCACACACCCGCGCCCGCACCCGCGCCCGCTACGAGGCGTTGGTGTAGACGAAGGCCAGGAAGCCCCCGTACACGGCCGAGCAGAGCGCCCCCGCCCCGATCAGCAGCAGCAGCGAGACCCGGCTGCGGATCCGGGCCAGCCCGGCCGCCAGCGGCAGCAGCAGGCCGAAGGCCGGGAGCAGGAAGCGGGCCCGCGAGTTGAAGTACGCGGCGTCGCCGAGCGCCAGCACGAGCATCGCCGCGCCGTAGAGCAGCAGCACCGGCGGCTGCCGCTGCGCGACCGAGACCGCGAACAGCACCACGCTCGCCGCGAGCACCCCGGCCACCACCACCTCGGCCAGCCAGACCTGGTGACTGCTGGTCAGCATCTTCGCCAGGCTGTGGACGGTGCTGCGGCCGAAGTCGAAGTGCGACTCCCAGGCGTCCTGCACGCGGAAGTACGCGTCCCAGCGCCCCTTCACCAGGCCGACCCAGCCGAGGAACCCGAGGAAGCCGAGCGGGGCGAGCACCGCCCCGAGGGCCGCCCGCCACCCGCCCCGGCGGACCAGCAGTTCCCAGAGCGCGGCGCAGGAGACGGCGGCGGCCAGCGCTATCCCGGTCGGCCTGGTCAGCCCGGCGACCAGCGTGAGGGTCCCGGCCAGGACCCAGTGCCGCCGCACCGCGGCGTACACCGCCCAGGCGGCGAGGGCGGTGAAGAGCGGCTCGGAGTAGGCCGCGCTCTCCACCACGGCCAGCGGGAGGATCCCCCAGAGCACCGCGGCCAGCACGCCGACGCGGCGGTTGTAGAGGTGGGCGCCGACCGCGAAGATCCCCCAGGCGGCGGCCAGCGAGGCGGCCCAGGCCACCAGCAGCGCGGCGTACTGCACGCTCAGCGGGGTGAGCAGGTCGGCCAGCCGGATCAGGGCCGGGTAGAGCGGGAAGAAGGCGTAGGCCTCGTACGGGCCGTGCGGCCCGGGCACCGGGACGGACCCGGCGTAGCCGTGCAGCGCGAGGTCCTGGTACCAGTCGGCGTCCCACATGGTGGCGAGCCGGTGCAGCCCGCCCGTTCCGCGCCGGGCGCCCCAGACGACCATCACCAGGATGCCGACCGCCCGGACGGCCAGGTAGCCGAGCAGGGCCGGGGCCGCGTACCGGAGCGCGGCGCGGAGCCTGGCCCGGAAGCCTGGGCGCTTCCCCTCGGGCGCGACCGGATCGGTGGACACCTGGGGCACCAAGGCCTCGGGGGCACGGTGCGACTGCCGGGACTCGATGGACACAAGATCCATCATGCCGTCAGTTCCCGTACGTCCCAACCGGAATGGGCCCGGCCGGTGAACTCCGCCGGAAGCGACCGGCGGAGTTCACCCGTTGTCCCCCGGAAGGACCTACTTGCGTTCCGACAGCGAGACGGTCAGACCGCGGACGTGCTTCACCTGGGTGACCTTGTACCCGGCCTTCAGGGCGTCCGCCTCGCCCTTCGGCAGGTCGGCGTACGGGTCGTCGCCCTCGCCGAGGGTGACCACCCAGACCCGGTTGACCCCGTTGAGGCAGGAGGCCGGCTGCGGGCAGGCGTCGGCGTAGAGGTCGTCCTTCTGCAGCGCGGTCTTGGCCGCGAAGACGTCCTTGAGCTCGACCTTGTCCGGCAGGTAGTAGTCGATCTCCAGGTCGGTCATCGCCCAGGACTTCTCGCCGCGGACCGGCGCGAAGCCGTCGCCCGGCTTGTAGCCGTCCGCGATGATCTTCGCGGCGGCCTTGCCGTTGGTGTGCTCGTGCGCCGTGACGGTGCGCAGCTTCTCCTGGTCCGGCAGGCCGATCAGCGCGACGAACACCAGGCCGACCACGCCGAGGAAGCGCGGCTGGATCTTCCCGAGCCCGGCACCGGCCAGGATCGCCCAGGCGGGCACGGTGTAGAGCTGGTAGCGGTCGAAGAAGTACGCGGTCTGGCCCTGCGAGATGAACCAGGTGAGCAGGATCGGCAGCGCCGCCATCAGGCCGATCTCGAAGGCCGGGCGGCGGCCCTTGGCCCAGCCGGCCGGGATCGCGGCCAGTGCCAGCACGCAGGCGCTGACCAGGGCCGAGCCGAACATGTTGTGCCAGTAGTCGACGAAGGTGTTCAGGTCCGGCGCGGGCAGCCAGCCGATCTGCCGCTTGGCCTGCTCACGGCCGAGCAGCACCAGCGGGATCATGGGCAGCATGGCGACCGCCACCGCGACCGGGAAGCCGAACAGCAGGCCCTTGCGGCGCTCCTTCCACCAGTGCGTGGCGACCACCACGGTGTGGGCGGAGAGGAAGACCAGCGAGACCATGTGGAACAGCCCGGCCGCCGACACCGACACCGCGTACGGCAGCCAGCGCAGCCAGGTCGGCCGCTCCAGCGCCCGGTAGAGGAACCAGGTGGCGGCCGCCACCGCGAGTATCACGAAGGCGTAGGAGCGGGCCTCCTGGGCGTACCGGGAGACCGTCGGCAGCACCGCGAAGAGCAGGCCTGCGATCAGCCCCGACCGCAGGCCGAACAGCCGGCGCGCGGTCAGCGAGACGAAGACCACCGCACCGGTCAGCGCGAGTGCCGAAGGCAGCCGGAGTGCCGTCGGGGAGTCCCCGAAGAGGCCCACCCAGCCGTGCATCAGCAAGTAGTAGGCGCCGGAGACGGCGTCCACGTGCTGCAACATCTCCAGCAGGTCACCCGTGCTGCGGGTGGCCGCGCTCCAGGTCGCGTACTCGTCGCGCCAGGGCTGCGGACGCCAGCTCCCCCTGATACCGAGGAAGAGCGTGAGCAGGGCCGGCCAGAGCCAGACCGTGCGGTTGAGCAGCACCTGGATGCGGGCCTGCTGCGGCCGGCCGCGGTGCGGCTCGCCGGAGGTCCGGTCCTGACGATCGGTCACGGAAGCCGGGGGGGTGGCGGTCATCAAGAGTCTCTCTGGCTCACTGACGTGGATCGGATGGGAACAATGTGTCGATCGGGCCCGACCGGTCGGTCATCCCTTGCGGCGCCGCGCACCGCCCGGCGCCTCGTCGGCACGGACCTGGGCGAACGAGGCATCCATCTTCCGCTTCATCAGCGGGGCGAGCGGACGCTCCACCAGACGGTGCACCAGGTAGGCCGCGAACAGCATGACTGCGGTCACCACCGCGAGCGTCGGGTACGGGTCCAGGTGCGGCCGGATCCGGGTGATCAGCTGCCACCCGATCTCCTGGTGCAGCAGGTAGACGGGGTAGGTGAGGGCACCCGCCACCGTCAGCCACTTCCACTGGATCCGGTCGAAGACGCCGAGCGCGGCGGCGATCACCACAGCGAAGGCGATGGTGGTGCAGGCCAGGGTGAGCGACCAGGAGAGCCTGTGCTCGGCACCGTACTCGTAGCCGCCGACCACGCCGCGCAAGCTGTCCTGGGCCATCAGCCAGCAGAATCCGACGATGCCCCAGAGCAGCAGGTTGGCGCCGAAGCGGTACATCAGGAAGATCGCGATGCCGGCGATGAAGTACCAGGCGTAGACGGGCTGGACGATCGCGGTCAGCAGCGGGATGTTCACCTGCGCGGCCAGCAGCGCGAAGACGCCCCAGATCCCGCAGAACGCCAGCACCCGGCGGTAGGTCAGGCCGATCGCCACCATGATGCCGAACAGCAGGTAGAACCGGAGCTCCGCCCAGAGGGTCCAGTAGACCGGGTCCAGGTTGTCCACCCCGAGCGGCATGTTGACCATGCTCAGGTTGGTCAGGATCCGCGACAGCGTCGGGCGGTGCGTGTTGTCGCCCCAGATGGTCGGCACCACCAGCAGGCAGGCCGCCGTGGCCAACACGCAGACCCAGTATGCGGGGAACAGCCGTACCACCCGGGAGGTGACGAAGTCACCGACCGAGCGACCCCAGCAGGACATGCAGATGACGAAACCGCTGATCAGGAAGAACAGCTCGACACCGGTCCAGCTGTACGCACCGACCAGGTGCGCGGTCGGCATCAGCTCGCTCGGCTTGCCGTGCCAGACGGCCGGGAACCGCTCGACGCCGACCCAGTGCCACATCACGACGCCGAGGGCGGCGATCAGCCGGAGGCCGTCGAGCACGTACAGGCGCGGACGCTTGACGGGCGCGGGGGCCTCCGGGGCGGTGGTCCGGTCGGATGCGTGGACAGCGATCTGCCGGTCGTCCGACGCGGACGTGATGGATGACATCGATGCGACTCTCAGGTCCGGGAGGTATTGGACTCTCCACCGCGGCCGGCCGGAAAACGGCATGCCCGTTGGGAACGCCGCAACCCTACAGACCGCTTGAGAGGATTATGAACCTACGTACCCAACTCGTCGGTCCGGCCCGGGCCGGTGACGCCGTCCGGCTGAGTGCCCGCCAGGACATCGGCGTCCGCCGCTCCAGCACTGGGCGGTGACCGCCTCCGGCCGGCCCGCCCGGGCCACCTCCGGCCCTCCCGGCGCCCGGGCCGCCCCCGGGTCTCGGCCCCGCCGACCCCCCTGGCCTGCCCACCCGGCCCCCGGGGCGCTGCCCGGAGCAGCTCCGGGGGGGCCGGTTCGTGGCCGTACGGGTTCAGACCAGCCGGCGCGCGGTGGCCCAGCGGGTCAGTTCGTGACGGTTGCTCAGCTGGAGCTTGCGCAGCACCGCCGAGACGTGCGACTCCACCGTCTTCACCGAGATGAAGAGCTGCTTGGCGATCTCCTTGTACGCGTAGCCGCGGGCGATCAGCCGCAGCACCTCGCGCTCGCGCTGGGTCAGCCGGTCCAGGTCCTCGTCCACCGGCGGGGTGTCGGTGGCGGCGAAGGCGTCCAGCACGAAGCCGGCCAGCCGGGGCGAGAAGACCGCGTCGCCGTCGGCGATCCGGAAGACCGCGTTGACCAGGTCGGTGCCGGTGATGGTCTTGGTCACGTAGCCGCGGGCACCGCCGCGGATCACGCCGATCACGTCCTCGGCGGCGTCCGAGACCGAGAGCGCCAGGAAGCGGACCCCGTTCGGGTCGGACATCACCGGGGCGGAGCGCCGCAGCACCTCGACCCCGCCGCCGCCGGGCAGGTGGACGTCGAGCAGCACCACGTCCGGCCTGGTCTCGGCGACCACCCGGACCGCCGACTCGACGTCGTCGGCCTCCCCCACCACGTCGATGCCGGTCAGCTCGGTCCGGCCGATCTCGGCCCGGACCCCGGTGCGGAACATCCGGTGGTCGTCCACCAGCACCACCCGGGCCCGCCGCTCCGGCTCCGCCGCCCCCGTAGCCGACACTGCGTCAGTCATCTGCCCTCTCCATCTCCAGCTCGACCTCGGTCCCGCCGTCCGGCGCGGGCCGCACCTTGGCGGTGCCGCCGTTGCGCTTCATCCGGCCGATGATCGACTCCCGTACGCCCATCCGGTCCTCGGGCACGTCGTCCGGGTCGAAGCCGGGGCCGTGGTCACGGACGAAGACCGACACCGTCCGCCCCTCCACCTCGGCGTAGACCTGGACCGGCCCACCGCCACCGTACTTGGCGGCGTTGACCATCGCCTCCCTCGCGGCCTGCATCTGCGCCGAGATCCGCTCGTCCATCGGGCAGTCGCCGACGCAGACCAGCTCGACCGCGACCCCGTGCAGGTCCTCGACCTCGGCCACCACCGAGCGGATCCGCTCGGCCAGGGTGTCCGGCGCGGCCTCGGCGGCGGCCTCCGGGCGGTACAGCCAGAGCCTCAACTCCCGCTCCTGCGCCCGGGCCAGGCGCAGCACCTCCTTGGCGTCGTCGGCGTTGCGCTGGATCAGGGTGAGGGTGTGCAGCACCGAGTCGTGCACGTGCGCGGCGATCTCGGCCCGCTCCTGGGCCCGGATCCGGGCGGTCCGCTCGGCACCCAGGTCCTGCCACATCCGCAGCGCGTACGGGCCGACCAGCACCAGCACCCCGGCCAGCACCGCGAGCGAGGCCTCCACCACCGAGGCGATGGTGGAGCCGTTGCCCTGCAGGATCAGGAAGGCCACCGTGCCGGCCACCACCAGCAGCACCCCGGCGCCGATCCTGGTGTACGCGGCCCGCCGCCGGGTGCCCTCCTCGATGCCGAACCAGCGCTGCCAGCGGGAGTCGTCGGCCTGCCGCCAGACCAGCGCGACGCCGACCCCGATGGTGAGCAGCGGCCAGACGTACGGCTTGGCCGGCTGGATGTTCAGCGCGCTGAGCAGCGCCATGATGCCGACCACCAGGCCGAGCAGCGCGAAGACCTGGCCGAGCCCGCCGCGCGGGGCGGCACCGGTCCGCTCCTCGGCCGCCCCGGCCTGCACCGCCGCCTCGCCGTGGAAGGTGCGCTGGAGCAGCTCGCGCAGCCGCCCGAGCCGGGCCGGCCGCCCCTTCCTCAGCTCCTCGCCGCCGACCACCGCGTCGGCCGGCACGAAGCGGCCGTTGACGTACAGCCAGCGCGGCCCGCCGCCGGCCGGCTCGCCGATGCCGATCGGCACCACGAACCAGAACGCCGCGTACAGCAGCACCCCGATGCCCTGGGCGAAGAACAGCAGCACGAAGGCGACCCGTACCCAGGTCACCGGCAGCCCGAGGTGGACCGCCAGGCCGTGCGCGACCCCGCCGAGGATCCGGCCGTGCCGGCTGCGGTAGAGGCGCCGGTACGGCGGGCGTTCGACGTCGCCGTCACCTGACCCGCCGTCAGCGGGGTAGGGGCCGTCGAGGGCTCTGGGATCGGTACCGGGGGCTGCCACGCCCCGAATGGTCACACGCGCGCGCCCCCGCGCGCATCAGGGTGCCACCCCGAACCCGTCTCAGGGACAGATCAGGGTCCGCACCGGGCCCGCACCGGTTGGGCTGCGGCCGCACAAGGACCAGGATGTGGGGCATGACCGACGAGCAGACCACCGTGCCGGGGCCCGACGCCCCCACCGGGCCGGAGCAGCCGCCCCGCCCGCCGCTCACCCGGAGCGAGAGGCACCGGGTGGTGGCCGGCGTGTGCGGAGGCCTGGGCCGCCACCTGGACATCGACCCGGTGGTGTTCCGCGTGGTCACGGCGGTGCTCTGCCTCTCCGGCGGACTCGGCCTCTTCCTGTACGGCCTGGCCTGGCTGATCGTGCCGCGCGAGCCGGAGTCCGGCCAGGCCGGCCGGACCGAGCTGCAGCGCGTGCTGACCGGCCGGGTGGACGGCCAGTCGATCGGCGCGGTGCTGCTCACCGTGATCGGCACCGGTGTCTTCTTCTCCTCGATGGGCGACGGCGACCAGCTCTTCCCGATCCTGCTGCTCGGCGGCCTGGTGCTGCTGGCGGTCCGGTACGACCCGGAGCGCCGCCGCCACCCCCGCCGGCGCGGCCGCCGCCGGGGCCGCGGCGGCCCGTACGACCGGCTGACCGACGAGACCGGTCACCCGTACGACGCCACCGGCGCCGCGCCCGGCTGGCGCACCGTCAACGACCCGTCCGGGGACCGCTCCTGGTGGGACCAGGCCGAGCAGCAGGTGAAGGAGGCCTGGCAGACCCACGAGGAGACGGTGCGCACCGCCTTCGCCCACGCCCGGCACACCCCCCCGGCCCACCCCGACACCCCGCCGGCCGGCCCGAGCGGCTACCTCTGGGACCCGCGCCACCCGGAGCGCAACCCGTACGGCGCCACGCCCCCGCCCGGCGCCCCGGCCCGGCCCTGGTGGCAGCGGACCGACCTGCCGGAGGGCGACCCGCTGCGCAAGGCCGACGCCTCCCCCGAGGAGCCGCCGCTGCCGCCCGCCCACCCCTTCGCCCCGGACCGGGCGGTCCGCCGGGGGCCGAACGTGCTGCCGCTGCTGGGCCTGCTGATGGCCGCCGCGGGCGGTGCGCTGGCCTGGTGGGTGACGGAGCGTCAGGGCGGGATGGTACTGCTCTCCACCGTGCTGGCCGCCGCGCTGGCCGGGCTCGGGCTGGCCCTGCTGATCGGCGCCAAGTTCGGCCGGGCCCGCGGCCTGGCCGTACCCGCGGCGCTGCTGGTGGTCCTGCTGACCGCCACCACCGGCTCGGACTTCAAGCTGGCGAGCAGTGCCGGGGACCGCTACTGGGCGCCCACCTCGGTGGCCGAGGTGAAGCCCGAGTACACCCTGGGCCTGGGCGACCTGAAGCTCGACCTCACCGACTTCGACCCCGCGGGCACCACCGTGACCACCTCGGCCAAGCTCGGCGCCGGCGACATGCGGGTGACCGTGCCGGGCGACGTGGAGGTCCGGCTGACCCTGACCAACGGCCTGGGCGAGATCCAGGTCACCGACCGCCACCTGTCCGCCGGGGCAGGCAACCACGTGGAGTACCAGTTGCACCCGACCAACGGCCGGCCGTCCCGGGGGACGCTCGACCTCACCCTGTCCGTGGGCCTCGGCGACCTCCAGGTGGTGCAGTCGTGAGGAAGCACCCGCTCGACCCGTTCTCGCTGATCGCGGGCCTGCTCTTCGGCACCCTGGCGGTGCTCTGCCTGGTCGCCTCGCTGAACGGCCGGGAGGTGAGCGGGCGGGTGGTGCTGCCGCTGACCTTCCTGGTGCTGGGCGGGGCCGCGGTGATCGGCGCGGTCACGGCGATGACCCGCCGCTCCCGGGAGCTGCGCCGGATCCGCACGGCCCGGGAGGCCCCGGAGGTCCGCTCCTCCTCCGACTGACCGTCAGGCCTTCTGCTGCGCGCCCAGCTCCAGCTGGTCGCCCTTCTTGGTGACCGCGAACTTCGGCAGCGGCTTGGTGGCCGGCCCGTTGAGCACCGCCCCGGTGGTGGCGTCGAAGCGGGAGCCGTGGCACGGGCAGTACATCTGGTTGTCCTTCGGGGCGTCCACCGCGCAGCCCGAGTGGGTGCAGATCGAGGAGAAGGCGCAGTACTGGCCGGCCTTGGGCTGCACCACGTAGAGCGCGTCCCCGGTGGCCGGGTCCTTGACCTTGGCCGATCCGCCCACCGGCACCGAGGCGGCGGGCACCGTGACCCCGGCGCCCCCGGACGCACTCGCGGACGCACCTGCGGACGGGCTCCCCGAGCCGGTCGGCAGCGGCGCGGGCGCGGCCGCGGTGGCGGGCAGCTCGTCCCGCCCGAAGGTGGCGGTCAGCGAGCCGGCCAGCAGCCCGGCCCCGCCGAGCGCGACCGCCGCGATCCCCCCGTCCACCAGCGCCCGGCGGCCGACCTGGTCCTCCGTCAGGCCCCGGCGCCGGTCCCGCCCGGCCCGGGCGGCCAGGTAGCCGTCCACCGAGAGGTAGGGGGTGCCGGCCAGCAGCAGCGGGGTCCAGGCCATCAGGTACGCCAGGTCGTTGCCGTAGTAGTACGGGGACGTGTTCCAGCTGACGGTGAGCCACAGGCTCAGGCTGAGCGCCGCGCCGCCGGCCGCGGCCAGCCGCCCCCAGAGGCCGAAGAGCGTGCCGAGGCCGACCGCCAGCTCGCCGAAGGCGATGGCCAGCGCGGAGAAGGTGGGCGCGTCCAGCGCCGGGCCGAGCGCCCAGCCGATCGGGCTGCTCGCCTTGGCGGCGGTGGTCTGCGCGACGAAGGAGGCGCTGTCCGCCGCCCCGGCCAGGAAGTGCGGGTCGGCCAGTTTGTCCAGGGCGGCGTAGACGAAGGTCACCCCGAGGAACAGCCGGAGCGGCAGCAGCGCGTACCGGGTCGCCAACTCCCGGCGCTGGGCTGCCCGTTCGGCTCTGCCCGGACGTTCCGGCCCGCTCAGCCCCACCGCCATCGCCGACACCCTTCGCTCACGGCCCGTCAACTCCTGACGGGTCCGGTCCGATTCTGCCCGCTGCGGGCCCGATTCGGGGGCACGGCCCCCTGGAGCAAACGACCGCGCCGCCGCCCCCGATGCGGTCGGGGGCGGCGGCGCGGTCGTTCAACCGAGGCGGGAGGTCACTCCCACTCGATGGTGCCCGGCGGCTTGCTGGTGCAGTCCAGCACGACGCGGTTGACGTCCTTGACCTCGTTGGTGATCCGGGTGGAGATCCGGGCCAGGGTCTCGTACGGCAGGCGCGACCAGTCGGCCGTCATGGCGTCCTCGGAGGAGACCGGACGGAGCACGATCGGGTGGCCGTAGGTGCGGCCGTCGCCCTGCACGCCGACCGAGCGGACGTCGGCCAGCAGCACCACGGGGCACTGCCAGATCTCGCGGTCCAGGCCGGCCTTGGTGAGCTCCTCGCGGGCGATGGCGTCCGCGTCGCGGAGCAGGTCCAGGCGCTCCTTGGTGACCTCGCCGACGATCCGGATGCCCAGGCCCGGGCCCGGGAACGGCTGCCGCTGGACGATCTCCTCCGGCAGGCCGAGCTCCTGGCCGACCATCCGGACCTCGTCCTTGAACAGCTGGCGCAGCGGCTCGATGAGCTTGAACTGCAGGTCCTCGGGGAGGCCGCCGACGTTGTGGTGCGACTTGATGTTCGCGGTGCCGGTGCCGCCGCCGGACTCGACCACGTCCGGGTAGAGGGTGCCCTGGACGAGGAACTCGACCTCCTCGCCGTGCTCACCCGCCTCGGCGATGATCTCGGCCTGGGCCTGCTCGAAGACCCGGATGAACTCCCGGCCGATGATCTTGCGCTTCTCCTCGGGGTCGGTGACCCCGGCCAGCGCGGTCAGGAAGCGCTCCTGGGCGTCGACCACCTTGAGCTGGATGCCGGTGGCGGCGACGAAGTCCTTCTCGACCTGCTCGGTCTCGCCCTTGCGCATCAGACCGTGGTCCACGTACACGCAGGTGAGCTGGGAGCCGATGGCCCGCTGCACCAGCGCGGCCGCGACGGCCGAGTCCACGCCGCCGGAGAGGCCGCAGATGGCGCGCTTGGTGCCGACCTGCTCGCGGATCGCGTTGACCTGCTCCTCCACCACGTTGGTGGTGGTCCAGGTCGGGGCGATGCCCGCGCCGCGGTAGAGGAAGTGCTCGAGGATCTGCTGACCGTGGGTCGAGTGCAGCACCTCGGGGTGGTACTGGACGCCGTAGAGCTTGCGCTCGTCGTCCTCGAAGGCGGCGACCGGCACCACGTCGGTGGAGGCGGTGACGGTGAAGCCCTCGGGGGCGGCGGAGCAGGCGTCGCCGTGCGACATCCACACCGACTGCTCGGCCGGGGTGCCCTCGAACAGGGTGGAGCCGGACTTGGAGACGTGCAGCGGAGTGCGGCCGTACTCGCGGGCACCGGAGTTGTCCACGGTGCCGCCGAGGGTGATGGCCATCAGCTGGAAGCCGTAGCACATGCCGAAGACCGGGACGCCGGCCTCGAAGATCGCACGGTCCAGGCGGGGCGCGCCCTCCTCGTAGACCGAGGACGGGCCACCGGAGAGGATGATCGCCTTCGGGTTCTTGGCGAGCATCTCGGCCACCGGCATGGTGGACGGCACGATCTCGCTGTAGACCCGGGCCTCACGCACCCGACGGGCGATGAGCTGGGCGTACTGGGCGCCGAAGTCGACGACCAGCACGGTGTCGAGCTCGGCGGCGGACAGGTCGGGAGTAGCAGAGGACACAGACGGCCTTCCGGCAGTTATGTGGGGGTGTCGGAGCCGATTCTACCGGGCAGGGGGTCGGCGCCGTTTCACCCGCTTGCCCGGACCGCGGGCCGTGACCGGCGTCACGGCAGGATCGTTGCACCCATCGACCGCACCACGCGGGCCGCCCCGGCCAGGGGCGGGCCGGACGGCGCGGACACCGAACCATGCGCGTGGATCTCTCTTCAGTCCACCGGCGCGCGTGGCGCCGCCGCCCCCGAACGGGGCGGCCCGCCGTGGGACCGTGCGCGGGTGGGAGTGGCCGGACCGGCAGGGGACAGCCGGGCCGGGCACGACTGAAAAACGGTGAAGGAGGTGCGGCGGGCGACTCCCGGGACGCCGGGGACGGCCGCCGTACCTCCGCACGCCCGTCCCGGCGTGCCAGTACTACGGACAGTAGTCGACCAACGGGTCGGTAACCACCGGCGTTCGACCGTCTCCGAACCGTCGGACAGGGTACGCCCGCCCCGGAAAGTACGCGCCGGACTGTACCGAACTGCGTCGAACCGGTTGCAGAGCCGGGGCTCCGTCCAGCACGATGCTGGATGTGGAGGTCGCCCCGACGCCAGCCGGATGATCACGCTCCGTCATGGCCGACCGCTCCGCACCCATGACCATCTCTCCGAGACGGCGCTCATCCCCCGGCGCCGTCACCCAGCACCGGCGCCGCCCTGACGCCGCGTGCTGAACGACAAAGGGCCCCGTTCCCCCGCGGGGCCCTTTGCCCGTTCCGGCACCGCCGTCCGGCACCGCCCCGTTCGGCGCCGCCCGGTCCGGCACCGCCCGGTTCAGCGCTTCCCGAAGTCCAGCACCTCGCCGCCCTGCGGCGGCAGGTACCCGGAGGCGGTCAGCTCCAGCCCCGTCGGGTCGTCCTCCGCCGGGCCCGGCCCGGCCGGCGGGGCCGGTGCCGCCGGCCGGTCGCGCCCGCCGAGGCGGTCGAGCAGTTCGGGCACCGCCACCACGCCCAGCCCCACCAGCACCAGATGGACCACCAGCAGCGGGGGCAGGTCGAACCCGGTGGTGGACAGCACGACGGACTCCGCCGATTCGCCGACGGCGGGCACCATCCGGTAGACCGTCTCGTAGCGCAGCCCGGCCACCGCCGTCAGCAGGGCGAGGCCGGCCCAGAGCAGCCCGGCCGCCCGCAGCCGGACCGGCCTGGCCAGGGCGCGCGCCGACCGGGCGAGCAGCAGCACCGCGGCCAGCGCCACCAGCGGGGTCAGCAGCCACAGGTCGGACAGGCCCTCCAGGTCGAAGAGCGAGACCGCCCGGTCCTCCCCCTGCCGTCCGGCCTCGTCGACGTAGGGGCTGCTGAACGCGGAGCGCAGCCCGGCGCCCCCTCCGAAGGCGAGCAGGGCGAGACCGAGGTTGGGCAGCACCAGCAGGCCGGCCGACGCCGTGCGCAGCGGCACCTGGGTGGCGAGCACGACCAGCGCCACCACCGAGGACAGGCCCACCGCCGAGGCCGCGCCCCGGGCCGCGGCCGGCACCGCCGCCGACCAGAGCGGGGCCCGCTCGCGCAAGGCCGGAGCACCCCAGCAGACCCAGCCGCCGACCAGGGCCGCCAGCACGGCGGTGCCCGCCATCGGCCCGAGCAGGCCCGGCGTCACCACCGTCCGCAGACCGGCCGGGGCCAGGCCGTCCGTGCCGGAGGCCGTCCGGTCGAGCCCGGAGGCCAGTGCGAGCAGGCCGCTCGCCGGCACGGCCAGCAGCCCCGCGCGGACCGCCTGACGGACCGTCGGCCCGGCCCAGCGGCGCAGCCCGAAGGCGAACAGCAGCGCCCAGAGCACCGTGCCGGTCAGCGGCACCAGGCGGACGACCAGTGCGGTCTCCGACGGGCCGGAGCTGCCGATCGAGCTCAGCGACCCGCCGAACGCGGTGAGCGCGGCGGCCAGCCCCACGCCGTACCGGTCCGACGGGCCCGTGACCCCGAAGCCGGTCCCGACCGCCGGGTCGTCCAGGCCGGCCAGGGCGACGGCGGCCAGCAGGCCGAACAGCAGGAGCAGTCCGGTGGTGGCGGCCACCACCCGGAGCACGGGCAGCCAGCCCGGACCGGTCACCAGCTCCAGGGCGTCGTCCCACCGGCGGGGCGCCACCTCCCGGCCGCCGCCCCAGCGCCCCGGGGGGCCGGGTTCCTGACGGCCGCCCTCGAACTCCACCTCGCCGATCGCCGGTCCGGTGTCCGGCGCGGCCGCGGCGAAGGCGGCCCCGCAGGCGGCACAGTGTGCCGTCCCCATCGCCGAGGCCGCCCCGCAGGTCGTGCAGATCGCCATCTCGCCCCCTCTTCGAGGGGGTTTATCCCACCGGCGCTGACGGGGTGTCAACCGTGCCGGGCCGACCCGGTTCGCTCACGAGCGCTTCTTCGGCACCTCCGGCACCGGCAGCAGCAGTTCGCCGAAGGCACCCTTCGGCACCGCGGGCGCGGCCGGGGCGACGGCCGTCACCCGGCGGTAGGCCTCGCCCTGCTCCGGGCGCGGGTCGGCCTCGCCCTTGTTCGGCCACATCGACATGGCCCGCTCGGCCTGCGCGGTGATGGTGAGCGAGGGGTTGACCCCGAGGTTGGCGGAGACCGCCGAGCCGTCGACCACGCTGATCCCGGGGTGGCCGAAGAGGCGGTGGTACGGGTCGACCACCCCTTCCTCCGGGCGGTCCGAGATCGGGCAGCCGCCGAGGAAGTGCGCGGTCATCGGGATGTCGAAGATCTCGCCGACCGAGCTCCCGGCGAAGCCGTTGATGGAGGCGGCCAGCGCGTTGGCGCCCTGCTCGGCGGCCGGGATCCAGGTGGGGTTGGGCGCGCCGTGGCCCTGACGGGAGGTCAGCTTGCCCTTGCCGAGGCCGTCCTTCTTCAGCGAGACGGTGATCGAGTTGTCCAGCGACTGCATCACCAGGCCGATGATGGTCTTCTCCGACCAGCGGTGCTGGTTCATCGAGAGCGCGAAGATCCACGGGTGCCGGGCGGCGGTCACCGCGTAGCGCAGCCAGCGCGGCCCGCGGCCCTCGCCGCTGACCTGCTGCACCGAGAGGGCGCCCATCGCGTTGGAGCCCTTGCCGTAGCGGACGGGCTCGATGTGGGTGTTGGCGTCCGGGTGGATGGAGGAGGTGATCGCCACCCCCTTGGTGAAGTCGACGCGCTCGCCGTAGCGCCGGTCGGTGGTCGAGGCCCCCACCAGCGCCTCGGAGTTGGTGCGGGTGAGCTCGCCCAGCTTGGCGGAGATGCCGGGCAGGAAGCCCCGGTCGCGCATCCTGTGCAGCAGCGTCTGGGTGCCGTACGTCCCGGCCGCGACCACCACCTTGGCCGCGGTGATGGTCCGTGCGCCGGCCGCCACCCGGTCCCTGGAGCGGGAGTTGGTGCGCCGCACGTCCACCGCGAAGCCCTCGCCGTGGGGGCGCAGCCGCTCCACGGTGGTGAGCGGGTGGATCTCGGCGCCGTTGCGCTCGGCCAGGTAGAGGTAGTTCTCGGTGAGCATGTTCTTGGCGCCGTGGCGGCAGCCGGTCATGCACTCGCCGCACTCGGTGCAGGCCCGCCGCCGGGGCCCGGCCCCGCCGAAGTACGGGTCCTCGACCTCGGCGCCCGGGGAGACCTTGGCCTCGCCCTCGGCGTCCTTGCCGTCGCCGAAGAAGACGCCGACCGGGGCCATGTGGAAGGTGTCCGCGACGCCCATCCGCTCGGCGGCGTCCTTGAGGTGGACGTCGGAGGGGGTCATGGTCGGGTTCTCGCGGACCCCGAGCATCCGCTTGGCCTGGTCGTAGAAGGGCGCCAACTCCTCCTGCCAGTCGGTGATGTGGGCCCACTGGCGGTCCTGGAAGAACGGCTCCGGCGGCACGTACAGGGTGTTGGCGTAGTTCAGCGAGCCACCGCCGACCCCCGCGCCGGCCAGGATCAGCACGTTGGCCAGCAGGTGGATCCGCTGGATGCCGTACAGCCCGAGGGCGGGGGCCCAGAGGTAGTTCTTCGTGTCCCAGGAGGTCTTCGGCAGCTCGTCCCGGCCGAACCGCCGGCCGGCCTCCAGTACCGCGACCTTGTAGCCCTTCTCGGTCAGCCGCAGCGCGGAGACCGACCCGCCGAAGCCCGACCCGACCACGACCACGTCGTAGTCGTACGCACCATCCGTCATGTGACTCACAACTCCCGGGAGGCAAGCACTACTTGAAGCGGAGCACCTTCAGCGCCTTGAGGCTGGTGGTGAACAGCGCGGCGAACTTCTCGTCGCTGAGCCCGAAGGACGGGCCGAGCGGCATCACCCGCTGGGTGGAGATGGTCTGCGCCTCGGTGTAGCGCAGGATGCCGTCCGAGCCGTGCCGGCGGCCGAGGCCCGAGTCGCCCATGCCGCCCATCGGGGCGGCCACCGAGCCGTACGCGGCGGCGTAGGCCTCGTTCACGTTGACGGTGCCGGTGTGCAGCCGGGCCGCGACCGCCCGGCCGCGCCGGGCGTCCCTGCTCCAGACGCTCGAATTGAGGCCGTACGGCGTGGAGTTGGCGGCCTCGACCGCCTCGTCCTCGGTGTCGAAGCGGTAGACCGAGACCACCGGGCCGAAGGTCTCCTCCTCGCACACCGCCATCTCGTGGGTGACCCCGTCCAGGACGGTCGGCTCGTAGAACAGCGGGCCCAGGTCCGGGCGGGCCCGGCCGCCCGTCAGCACGGTGGCCCCGGCCTTGACGGCCTCCTCCACGTGCCGGGTGACGGTCTCCAGCTGGCGCTCGGAGACCAGCGAGCCCATGTCGGCGCCGTAGGCCAGGCCGCCGCCGAGGCGCAGCGCGGCCGTCCGGGCCGTGAAGCGGGCGAGGAACTCCTCGGCCACCGAACGGTGCACGTAGATCCGCTCGATCGAGATGCAGAGCTGCCCGGCGGAGGAGAAGCAGGCCCGCACCGCGCCCTCGGCGGCCTTGTCCAGGTCGGCGTCCTCCAGCACCAACAGGGCGTTCTTCCCGCCGAGTTCGAGCGAGGCGCCGATCAGCCGGGCGGCGGCCCGCTGGGCCACGTCGCGGCCGGTGCGGGTGGAGCCGGTGAAGGAGACGTAGTCGGCGTGGGCAACCACCTCGGGGCCGACCACCGGGCCGTCGCCGATCACGATCTGCCAGAGGTCGGCGGGCAGTCCGGCCTCGATCAGCAGCTCGCGGGCCCACAGGGCGGTCAGCGCGGTCTGGGTGTCGGGCTTGTTGACCACCGCGTTGCCGGCCGCGAAGGCGGGCAGCGCGTCGCCGACGGAGAGCTCCAGCGGGTAGTTCCACGGCGAGATCTGGCCGACCACGCCCTTGGGGCGGCGGGCCTCCACGGTGTGGGTGAGCACCGGCACGGCGCCGCCGCGGCGGCGGTCGCGCAGGTACGAGGCGGTCTTGCGGCCGTAGTGACGGGCGGCCAGCGCGGCGGCCAGCACCTCCTCGAAGGCGTGCAGCCGGGCCTTGCCGGTCTCCGCCTGGATGAGGTCGAGCACCTCGTCCTGACGCTTCAGCAGCAGGTCGTGGAAGCGCAGCAGCACGCCCTGCCGGTGGCGCACCGGCAGCGCGGCCCAGGTCTTCTGGGCCCGCCGGGCCAGCTGGTAGGCGACCTCGACGTCGGCCGGGGTGGAGCGCGGCAGGGTCGCCAGGCGCTCGCCGGTGAGCGGGGCGGTGGTGTGCACCAGGTCGGGCTCGCCGGTGGCGGTGACGCCCTTGGCCAGCCGGGCGACCAGCGCGGCCGGCACCGCCGAGGCGACGGTGCGGGCCGAGCCGGGGGCCGCGGGGTTGCGTCCGGTGGTCTGTCGGGCTGCCGTGGTGTCCGTCATGGGCGCAGCCTAGGGCCTGCGCCCCGGCTTTGGTACCCGCCGGTAACAGAAAACACCCCGGGGGCGGGAGCGTGTCAGGAAGTACCGAAACCGTTGAGCACCGTGGTGTAGAGGCGCTGCCCGTCGGTCCACTCGGCCTCGGGGTACGAGACGTAGATCGCGTACGAGGTGCCCTTGTCGTCCCGGTACTCCACCTCGCGGGCGTGCCGGCGGCCGTCCTTGCCCAGGTAGCTGAACTCCCAGACCGCGCCCTCGTGCCCGTGCACGTCCACCTCGTCGAAGGCGACCCGCTTGTACTCCTTGAGGCTCTTGGAGACGGTGGCCTCCATCTCCTTGAAGTGCGCCAGCGGCCTCAGCGGCTGACCGACCGTCACGGCGAACTGCAGGTAGCGGTTGCGCTTGTCCGGCGAGTAGTAGATCTGGTTGTTCTCCACCGTCCGCTCCCAGGTGCCCGTGGTGGGCAGCAGGAAGCGGAAGCCGGCCGGGTCGTCCGCCCAGCGGAAGCCCTTGGGCGCGGGCGCCCCCGGGGTGACCGGAGCGGTCGGCGCGGCCGGGCCGGGCTCGCCGTTGCCCCGGACCACGGTCACCGCGTAGGTGCCCGCCCCGGCCAGCACCGCCACCAGCACCCCAGCCAGCAGCAGCCGGGGCCAGCGCCGCCGCTGCTTCGCGGCCGCCGCTGTCGCGGGCTCCGCCACCACCGTCACCGGCTCGGGGGCCTGGGCCGGCTCGGCCGCCTCGGCCCGGTCCACCACCGGCACGTTCTGGGTGGGCTCGGCCTGCGGCCGCTCCTGCGCCTGCGGCTTGATCGCCAGGGTGTGCCCGGACCGCACCTCGGCCAGCATCCGCATCGCCTGGTCCGCGCCCGGGCGCTCCGCCGGGTCCTTGGTCATCAGCGCGGCCAGCACCGGCCCCAGCGCCCCGGCCCGGCGGGGCTCCGGCAGCGGGTCCCCGACCACGGCGGCCAGCGTGGTGATCGGCGAGGTCCGGCGGAACGGCGAGTCCCCCTCCACCGCCGCGTACAGCGTCGCGCCCAGGCCCCACAGGTCGGAGGCCGGCCCCGGCCGCTCGCCCTGGGCCCGCTCCGGCGCCAGGTAGTCCGGCGAGCCCACCAGGTCCCCGGGGCGGGTCAGTTCGGTGGACCCCTCGAAGGTGGCGATGCCGAAGTCCAGCAGCACCACCCGGCCGGTGCCGTGCTCCAGCAGCACGTTGGCCGGCTTCACGTCCCGGTGCAGCACGCCGAGCTGGTGCCCCCGGTGCAGCGCGGCCAGCACCTGGCAGCCGACCTCGGCCGCCTCCCGCGGCGACAGCGTCCCGTCCTGGCTGATCACGTCGGCCAGCGAACGGCCGTCCACCAGCTCCATCACGATCCACGGCCGGCCGTCCTGCTCCAGCACGTCGTGGATGGTGATCACGCCCGGGTGCTTGATCCGGGCGGCCGCCCGGGCCTCCCGCTTCATCCGGGACTGGAGGATCTCCAGGTCCTCCTCCGGGAGGTGGCTGACCGTCAGCTCCTTGACCGCCACCTCGCGGTCCAGCATCTCGTCGCTGGCCCGCCAGACGGTCCCCATGCCGCCCCGGCCGAGCCGCTCACCGAGCCGGTATCTCCCCGCCAGCAGCCGCTGGCCGTCCTGCCCGTCCACAGCGACTGCTCCCCCCGTACCCAGGTGTTCGAATTCCGTACCTGCACAGGTTAGATCAGCCCGCGAACACGGCCACCGCCGCCACCGCCGCCACCATCAGCACCAGCACCCCGCCCACCAACAGCGAGCCCAGCACCGCGGGCGACACCCCCGACGACCGCCGCTCCACCTCCCCCGCCCGCCTGCGTTCCACCGGCCCCCGCCGACGGGCCGTCACCGCCCCGCCCCGGCGCACGGCCGGCAGCACCTGCGCCACCCGCTCCGGGTCGTACGGCTCCGGTGCCCCGATCAGGAACGCGGCCAGCCAGGGCCGCACCTGGCCCACCGTCAGCCGCCCGGCCAGCAGCCCGCCGACCACCCCCGCCAACGGTCCGCACCCGTCCAACGGCTCGTGCCGCCCGTCCCGCACCGCCGCCAGCAGCTCCCCCAGGTCCCGCTCCGGGTACGGCGCCCGGCCGGTCAACAGACGGTGCATCAGCACCCCCAGCGCCCAGGCGTCCCCCGCCGCCCCGCCGTACGGCGCCCAACGCTCCGCCCGCACCCCCAGCAGCACCGCCCTGGTCTCGTACACCCGGCGCTCCACCACCCCGCCGAGCTCCCGGCAGTACGCCTCCTGCACCGCCCCCAGCAGCAGCCCGCCGAGCATCGCCGCGCCGTCCTCGCAGACCAGCACCGACTCCGGCGTCACGTTCCCGTGCACCACCCCGCCCCGGTGCAGCTCCGCCAACGCCCGCGCCAGATCGGCCGCCAGCTCCGCCACCCGGTACGGCGACCACGGACGCTCCGTCAACTCCGAGAGCACGCTCCCCGACGGAGCCTCCTCCGCCACCCAGAGCCGACGCCCCTCCACGAAGGCCTCGAACCCGCGCAGCAGCCGCGGCCCGCCCGGCGCCCCGGCCAGCTCCCCCGCCACCCGCGCCGCCAACCCCTCCCAGGGCTGCGGCCGGTCCCAGTCCTCCTGGTCCAGCACTTCCGGCAGCGCGATCTCCACCAGCCGCACCGACTCGTCCCCCAGCACCCCCGCCAGGGCACCACCCATCGGACGGCCCGTCACCCGGTACCGCCCGCCGACCACATCCCCCGGGGCGTGCATGTGTCCTCCCTCGCCCGCCAGCGTACGCGGTGGCTCCGCTTCTGAGGACGCGAGGAACGTACGTGCTGTTCCCCGCGCAAGGACGTACGTGGTTACACCAGGGGCGCGAGGAACTGCGCGAACCGGAAGGCGGACCGGTGCCAGGTCGGGGCATGCGAGCCAGTCGCACGTGCTGCCGTTCCACCGCGCGCCCCGCGGCGGAGCCGCAGATCAGCAGGGCCCCGCGCCCCCGGCATCACCACGTACGTCCCGCCACGCACCCCGACAACCTGCCCGGCCGCCCCGTGCCTATGCTCGTCCCGTACCGGAAGGGGTGTCACCCAGTGGTAGCCGAAGTCGTCGTCGTGGGCAGCGGTCCGAACGGACTCGCCGCCGCCGTCACCCTCGCCCGCGCCGGCCTCCGGGTCGAGGTCCGCGAGGCGGCCGCCACCCCCGGCGGGGGCCTGCGCACGGAGCCCCTGTTCCGCCCCGACGTCGTCCACGACATCTGCGCCGCCGTCCACCCGATGGCCACCGCCTCCGCGTTCTTCCGCGCCTTCGACCTCCCCGCCCGCGGCGTCGACCTCCTCCGCCCCGAGATCAGCTACGCCCACCCCCTCTCCCCCGCCCGCGCCGCCCTCGCCCACCACAGCCTCGACGCCACCTGCGAGCGCCTCGGCCCCGACGGCCCCCGCTGGCGGGCCCTGATGGAGCCCCTGCTGAGGCACAGTCAGGGCCTGGTCGACTTCATGCTCTCCGGCCAGCGCGGCCTCCCCGCCGACCTCGCCGCACCCCTCCTCCTGGCCCGCGGCCTCCTCGCCCACGGCACTCCGCTCGCCGCGCACCGCTTCAGGACCCCCGAGGCCGCCGCCCTGCTCTCCGGCGTCGCCGCCCACGTGGTCGGCCCGATGCCCACCCCGTCCTCCGCCTCGGTGGCGCTGATGCTCGGTCACCTCGCCCACGCCGGCGGCTGGCCGGTGCCGCGCGGCGGCAGCGCCCGGATCGCCGAGGCGATGACCGCCGACCTGGTCGCGCACGGCGGCACCGTCACCACCGGGGCCCGCCTGGACGACCTGCGCGAACTACGCGGCGCCCGTGCCGTCCTGCTCGACCTCGGCCCCAAGGAGTTCCTCCGGGTGGCGGGCCCGCTCCTGCCCCCCGCCTACCGCCGCGCCCTCTCCCGGTTCCGCTACGGCCCGGGCGCCGCCAAGGTGGACTTCCTCGTCAACGGCCCGGTGCCGTGGGCCGATCCGCTGGTCGGCCGGGCCGGCACCATCCACCTGGGCGGTACCCAGCAGGAGGTCTTCGCACAGGAGAGCCTGGTCGCCAAGGGCCACCCCGGCGGCGCCCCGTTCGTCCTCGTGGTGGACCCGTCGGCCGCCGACCCCTCCCGGGTCGCCGCCGACGGCCACCGCCCGCTCTGGGCCTACGCCCACGTCCCGCACGGGGACCGCGCCGACCCTGCCGACGCGGTCACCGCCCGGATCGAGCAGTACGCCCCCGGCTTCGCGGAGACCGTGGTGGACCGCCGCTCGGTCAGCGCCGCCGCCCTGGAGGCGTACAACCCCAACTACGTCGGCGGCGACATCGCGGCCGGCGCCATGACCCTCCGTCAGTCACTGCTGCGCCCGGTGCCCGCCTGGGACCCGTACCGCACCCCGCTCAAGGGCGTCTACCTCTGCTCGGCGTCCACCCCGCCGGGGCCGGGCGTGCACGGCATGCCCGGCCTCCTGGCGGCCCGCTCGGCGCTGCGCCGGGAGTTCGGCATCCGCACCGCGCCCCGGCTGGCGCCGGATCAGGGAGCGGGCTGGAAGGAGTCGAAGGAGGCCTGACGGGCCTGCACCTGCTCGGGCGAGTTCCAGACCGACTCCGGGGCGATCCAGTAGATCGCGTAGCCGTACTTCCCGGTCACGAAGCCCCGGTTGAGCGCGTGCATCCGGACGCCGTCCTTGTCGTACGTCCACTCCCAGTCCGCCGAGTTGGTCCAGGACCGGAACGGCGCCGGGCGGGTGCCGAGGCTCTGGTAGCCGCGGAAGTTCGTCGGGCCGTCGGCGTCCGACTCCTGCCAGTCCTTCAGCGCGCTCGGCCCCGGGGTGTTCGTGTAGGCCACGATCAGGCTGACCCCGTTGCCCCGGAAGGCCTGCTGGGTCGCGCTCGCGGACTGCGGCTTGAGCGCCTCGGGCACCGAGACCGTGAAGCCCTGCGTGCCCTTCTGGCTCTGGTACCCGGCCGGAGCGGACGGCGGTGTCTGCGCGGCGGGGGTCTGGGCCGCCGGCGGCGTCTGCGTCGCGGTGGCCGTCACCGTGGCCGTGGCCGTCACGGTCGAGGTCGGCGCCGGGGTCTGCTGCTGGTTCTGCCCCTGGGCGGGCGGCGTCGGCGAGGGCGTCAGCTGCCCGCTGCTCGCCGGGAGCGCCGCCGGGTTCTGCGTCCCCCGGTCCTTCTCCCCCTCCGGCCAGAGCACCGCCCCGACCACCAGCGCCACCACCACGGCGACCGCCGCCGCGATCAGCAGCCACCGCTTGCGCGCCGCGTCCCCGTCCCCGCCCGCACCCGCCGGGACGGCCGGCCTGGCCACCACCGTGGTCGCCTCGGCCCGGGTGGTGGCCTCGGCGGCCACCCGGCGCAGCATGGCCCGGGCCTGGCCCGCGTCCATCCGCTGGGCCGGGTCCTTGTCCAGCAGCCCCTCGATCACCGGCCGCAGCAGCGGCCCGGCGTTCACCGGCGGCTCCAGGTCCTCGGTCATCACCGCCGTCAGGGTGGCCAGCGCCGAGCCGCGGTCGTACGGCGGCTTGCCCTCGGTCATCGCGTACAGCGTGCCGCCCAGCGACCAGAGGTCGGCCGGCGGCCCGGGCTTCTGCCCCTTGGCCCGCTCCGGGGATATGTACGAGGGCGCCCCGACCAGCATCCCGGTCGAGGTGATCGAGGTGTCACCCTCGACGCTGGCGATCCCGAAGTCGGTGAGCACCACCCGGCCGTCGTCGTCGACCAGCACGTTGGAGGGCTTCACGTCCCGGTGCAGGATGCCCAACTCGTGCGCCTCGCACAGGACTCCGAGCACCTCCAGGGCGATCTCGGCGGCCCGGGCCGGAGCCAGCGGGCCGTCCTCCTTGATCACCTCGGCCAGCGAACGGCCGCCGACCAGCTCCATCACGATCCACGGCCGGCCGTCCTCCTCGACCACGTCGAAGACGGTCACCGCCGCCGCGTGCCGGATCCGCGCGGTGGCCTTGGCCTCCCGCAGCGTCCGGGCGATCAGCCGGTGCCGGTCGGCCTCGTCCACGCCCTCCTGCATCCGCAGTTCCTTGACCGCGACCACCCGGCCGAGCATCTCGTCCTCGGCCCGCCAGACCGTACCCATCCCGCCCCGGCCGAGCACACCGGTCAACCGGTAGCGCCGCCCCAGCAGACGTCCGTCGGTCTCGGTCATCGCGATGTCCCCCAGGGTCCGGCAGCCAAGCCCCCATCATCTCGCGTCCACCCGACTCCGTGTCAGCCACCCCCGGCCACAAGCGCGTTCGTACCCGACCCGTGGCCGGAAACCACTGTCCCCGCCCACTTCCCCACTGCTACCGTTCGCCGTCGTTCACATCACCACCCCGGGGGACCCACACCATGAGCACCGACCTGCCCCAGCCCGCCCAGCCCGCCGAGCCGGCTCCGGCCGCCCAGCCGGCCGCCGACTTCCAGCCCCTTCCGACGGCTCCCGCCCCGGCCAAGGCCCCCGGCCTCGCCATCGCCGCCGCGGTCGGCGCCGCCCTGGTGGCCGGTCTGGCCTACGGCTTCCTGGCCAAGGCCATCGACCACGAGATCGGCTGGGCCGTCTTCGGCATCGCCGCCGCCGTCGGCGTCTGCCTGGCCAAGCTCGGCGGCCGCAACCAGGTGCTCCCGCCGGTCGGCGCGGTGCTCACCGCCCTCGGCCTGTTCCTCGGCCAGATGTTCGCCATCGCGCTCTTCGCGCACGAGGGCCTCGGCCTCTCGATGCTCGACCTGCTGGTCACCGAGGTCGACGTCACCTTCGACGTCTGGCGCGAGAGCCGGGACTTCATGGACCTGGTCTTCTACGCCATCGCCCTCTTCTTCGGCTTCAACTCCACCCAGCGCTTCGCCTCCTGACGGCACGCGGAAGGCCCCCGCTCCAGGCGGAGCGGGGGCCTTCCGTCATGACGTGCCGTCAGCGCTGGGCCGGGTTCACCGTCACCTCGACGCGCTGGAACTCCTTGAGCTCCGAGTACCCGGTGGTGGCCATCGCCCGGCGCAGCGCACCGAACAGGTTCATGGTGCCGTCCGGGGTGTACGACGGGCCGGAGAGGATCTCCGCCGTGGTGCCCACGGTGCCCAGGTCCACGCGCTTGCCGCGCGGCAGCTCCTCGTGCACCGCCTCCATGCCCCAGTGGAAGCCCTTGCCCGGAGCGTCGGTGGCCCGCGCCAGCGCCGCCCCGATCATCACCGCGTCGGCGCCGCAGGCGATCGCCTTCGCCAGGTCGCCGCTGTAGCCCACGCCACCGTCGGCGATCACGTGCACGTACCGGCCGCCCGACTCGTCCATGTAGTCCCGGCGGGCCGCCGCCACGTCCGCCACCGCGGTCGCCATCGGCACCTGGATGCCCAGCACGTTCCGGGTGGTGTGCGCGGCGCCACCGCCGAAGCCCACCAGCACGCCGGCCGCGCCGGTCCGCATCAGGTGCAGCGCGGCGGTGTAGGTGGCGCAGCCACCGACGATCACCGGCACGTCCAGCTCGTAGATGAACTGCTTCAGGTTCAGCGGCTCGGCCGCCCCCGACACGTGCTCCGCCGACACGGTGGTCCCGCGGATCACGAACACGTCCACGCCCGCGTCCACCACGGCCTTGGAGAACTCGGCGGTCCGCTGCGGCGACAGCGCCGCGGCCGTCACCACGCCCGAGTCACGGACCTCCTTGATCCGCTCCTTGATCAGCTCCGCCTTGATCGGCTCCGCGTAGATCTCCTGGAGCCGGCGGGTCGCCGCGGCCTCGTCCGTGATCGTCGCGATCTCGTCCAGCAGGGGCTGCGGGTCCTCGTACCGGGTCCACAGACCCTCCAGGTTCAGCACCCCGAGACCGCCCAGCTCACCGATGGCGATCGCCTGCGCGGGCGACACCACACTGTCCATCGGCGCCGCCAGGAACGGCAGCTCGAACCGGTAGGCGTCGATCTGCCAAGCGATCGAGACCTCCTTCGGGTCCCGCGTACGACGGCTGGGGACGACGGCGATGTCGTCGAAGGAGTACGCCCGCCGGCCGCGCTTGCCTCGCCCGATCTCGATCTCAGTCACTTCGAGCCCTTCCTGCACATGCTTTGCTGGTCGCCCCAGTATCCCGCACCGGGCCACACGGGCGCGCATGTGTCCGCCGCGGCCCCCGGCAGGGCAGACGCAAGGGGCGCGAGGAACTGCGCGGTCCGGGAGGCGGACCACCCGCAACTCGTGCTCCAAGAGCCAGTTGCCGGTGCTGCCGTTCCCCTTCGCGCAGTTCCTCGCGCCCCTACGGCGCTGCCCTACCGGGCGAACTGCCTACCCGTCAGCGGCCGTGGTAGTTCGGCGCCTCGACGGTCATCTGGATGTCGTGCGGGTGGCTCTCCTTGAGGCCCGCCGAGGTGATCCGGACGAAGCGGCCCTTGGACTCCATCTCCGCGACGGTCGCCGCGCCGACGTAGCCCATGGTCTGCCGCAGGCCGCCGACCAGCTGGAACAGCACCGCGGACAGCGGGCCGCGGTACGGCACCTGACCCTCGATGCCCTCGGCAATCAGCTTCTCGTCGGAGGAGACGTCGGCCTGGAAGTAACGGTCCTTCGAGAAGGACTTCGCCTGGCCGCGCGACTGCATCGCACCCAGCGACCCCATGCCGCGGTACGACTTGAACTGCTTGCCGTTGATGAAGAGCAGCTCGCCCGGCGACTCCTCGCAGCCCGCCAGCAGCGAACCGAGCATCACGGTGTCCGCACCCGCCGCCAGCGCCTTGCCGATGTCGCCCGAGTACTGCAGGCCGCCGTCACCGATCACCGGCACGCCGGCCGCCTGGCAGGCCAGCGCCGCCTCGTAGATCGCCGTGACCTGCGGGACACCGATGCCGGCCACCACACGGGTCGTACAGATCGAGCCCGGCCCGACGCCGACCTTCACGCCGTCGACGCCGGCGTCGATGAGCGCCTGGGCGCCGTCCCGGGTCGCGACGTTGCCGCCGACGACGTCGACGCCCACCGCGGACTTGATCTTCGAGATCCAGGACAGCGCGTTGTGGCTGTGCCCGTGCGAGGTGTCGACGACCAGGAAGTCCACGCCCGCGCCGACCAGGGCCTGGGCCCGGTCGAAGGCCTCCGAGGAGGCGCCGACCGCGGCACCGACCAGCAGCCGGCCCTCGGCGTCCTTGGCGGCGTTCGGGTACTGCTCGGCCTTGACGAAGTCCTTGACGGTGATGAGGCCCTTGATCCGGCCCTCGTCGTCGACCAGCGGGAGCTTCTCGATCTTGTGGCGGCGGAGCAGCGCCATGGCGTCCGTCCCGCTGATGCCGACCTTGCCGGTGATCAGCGGCATCGGGGTCATGATCTCGCGGACCTTGCGGCTGCGGTCCGACTCGAAGGCCATGTCGCGGTTGGTGACGATGCCGAGCAGCTTGCCCGCCTCGTCCGCGATCGGGACGCCGGAGATGCGAAACTTGGCGCAGAGCGCGTCCGCCTCGGCCAGCGTGGTCTCCGGGCCGACGGTGATCGGGTCGGTGACCATGCCGGACTCGGAGCGCTTCACCAGGTCGACCTGGTTGACCTGGTCCTCGATCGAGAGGTTGCGGTGCAGGACGCCGACGCCGCCCTGGCGGGCCATCGCGATGGCCATCCGGGACTCGGTGACCTTGTCCATCGCGGCTGAGAGCAGCGGGATGTTCACCCGGACGTTGCGGGAGACCCGCGAGGAGGTGTCGACCTGGTTGGGCAGCACCTCGGAGGCCCCGGGCAGCAGCAGGACGTCGTCGTACGTGAGTCCGAGCATCGCGAACTTCTCGGGTACGCCTGCGGCGTTGTAAGACATGATGTGGGGACCTTCCATGGCGGCCGTCGTCTGATCCCGCGCTCCCCTGAGGGCCGGGGGAGCACGCTGCTCTCGAACCGGCACTAGCTCAGGACCGCCAAGCACGCCCGAGGTTTTGGAGGAACCTCCGAGGGAACCTCGCCCACACCCGCGAAACTTTGGCGACCTGCCCAGGCGCCGATACCCCATGGTACTGGCATCCGGTATGCCGAACTCGCGCCCCCTTGACAACACCTCAGGGGCCCGATCCCTTCCGCGGACGGCTAGGAGCTCTCCTCGGCCAGCTCCGCCAGCGCCCGCAGCCGGCTGAGCGCCCGGTGCTGGGCCACCCGGACGGCACCCGGCGACATGCCGAGCACCTCCCCGGTCTCCTCCGCCGACAGCCCGGCGGCCACCCGCAGCAGCACCAGCTCGCGCTGGCGGGCCGGCAGGTTGGAGAGCAGCTCCTTGGCCCAGGCCGCGTCACTGCTGAGCAGTGCCCGCTCCTCGGGGCCGAGCGCGTCGTCCGGCAGCTCCGGCAGGTCGTCCGGCGGGATCACCGTCGACCCGGGGCCGCGCATCGCGGCCCGCTGGAGGTCGGCCACCTTGTGCGCGGCGATCCCGTAGACGAAGGCCTCGAAGGGACGGCCCTCGTCCTTGTACCGGGGGAGCGCGCAGAGCACCGCGACGCAGACCTCCTGGGCCACGTCGTCCACGTGGTGCCGGGCCCCGCCGGGGAGCCGGAGCAGCCGGCCCCGGCAGTAGCGGAGCGCCAGCGGGTGGACGTAGGCGAGCAGGGCCTCGATGGCCGGGCCCTCGCCGCGGACGGCGGCCGCGACCAGTTCGCCCAGCTCGACGGCGGACGCCGCGACGGCCGGTGCCGCGGCCGGGGCGCCGGGTGGGCCACCGGCCGGGGGAGCGTCGTCGTCGCGCATCGGTCCATGGTGCCTGGTCGGCACGGAAAACGCGGCACCGCCTCCGGAGTTGTGCATCGGAACGTTATGCGTCTCCCCCACCGCCCCCGCCTCCGCCCGCTGGTCCCCGAGGTGCTCCACTGTTCCATGGTGCAGCCTCGGGACCGTGACGTCATACGTCTGAGCGAGCGGTGACCGGTGCGGGCCGGTCAGCGGACCAGGCCCCAGCGGAAGCCGAGCGCCACCGCGTGGGCGCGGTCCGAGGCGCCGAGCTTCTTGAACAGGCGCCTGGCGTGCGTCTTCACGGTGTCCTCGGAGAGGAAGAGCTCGCGGCCGATCTCCGCGTTGCTCCGGCCGTGGCTCATGCCCTCCAGCACCTGGATCTCACGGGCCGTCAGGGTCGGTGCGGCGCCCATGTCCGGGCTGCGCAGCCGACGCGGGGCGAGCCGCCAGGTCGGGTCGGCCAGCGCCTGGGTGACGGTGGCCCGCAGCTCGGCGCGCGAGGCGTCCTTGTGCAGGTAGCCGCGCGCCCCGGCGGCGACCGCGAGCGCGACCCCGTCCAGGTCCTCGGCCACGGTGAGCATGATGATGCGCGCGCCCGGGTCGGCCGAGAGCAGCCGGCGGACCGTCTCCACCCCGCCCAGGCCCGGCATCCGGACATCCATCAGGACGAGATCGGAGCGGTCGGCCACCCAACGGCGGAGGACCTCCTCACCGTTCGTCGCCGTGGTCACCCGGTCGACCCCGGGGACCGTCGCCACCGCGCGGCGAAGCGCCTCCCGGGCGAGCGGGGAATCGTCGCAGACGAGTACGGATGTCATGACCGTCGTCCTCCGCAGCTGATCCGCGTCACGTTGAGCCTCCTGGCTGGTACGAATCTCTCCGACACGGCCGAATGGCGAAGGACTCCGGTCGCCCGCGGTCTCCCGCGATCGTTCCCGGCGCCCAGCGCCCGCTAACCGCCTCCGCACTTCCAACGACCGTCACTCGAATGAGTTACGGCCTTCAGGGCCATCTCCACCACTGTACGTGGCCGACCCGTTACCGATCAGCCGCATCGCGGTGCACACGCCGCACTTTTGTGCTGCTCACGCGCTTGCCGCGCACCACCGGCGCCACCGGGCGCCCCTCCGCGCGCCCGGAGCCACCCGATCGGCACGCCGACACACGCCAAACCCCATGCCCCCATTTGTCCGTTTTTATAGCTTCTGTGGGGTCATTGACTGTTGTGCGGCGCTGTGAGTGACTTGTCCCAGTGGTTGCCGTAAGTCATATTTCCTGGTGTCCATATCGGCTTTGAGCAAGCTCGCCGGACGGACCGAGACCCTCGCCAGCAGTCCATGAAGGGAACAAGTGCCATGGCCGACTTCTCCCGCCTCCCCGGCCCCAACGCGGACCTCTGGGACTGGCAGCTCTCCGCCGCCTGCCGCGGCGTGGACAGCTCGCTCTTCTTCCACCCGGAGGGCGAGCGCGGAGCGGCCCGCAGCTCGCGCGAGGCCAGTGCCAAGGAGGTCTGCATGCGCTGCCCGGTACGGGCCCAGTGCGCGGCGCACGCGATGGCGGTCCGCGAGCCCTACGGCGTCTGGGGCGGCCTGACCGAGGACGAGCGCGAGGAACTGATGGGGCGTTCGCGCAACCGGCTGGTCGAGGTGCCGCTCACCATGCCCGCCACCATCCGGCGCTGACGGCGCGTCACCCCTTCGCCGTAACCGCAGAAACGTTTTTCCCTCACGGGACCACGGGACGCTGGTGGCGCCCCGCCGTCAGCGTGCGGCGGCCGCCCCGGTGAGCTGGTCCAGCATCAGCGCGACGGCCGGCACCTCGGCCAGGTCCGGCAGGGTCAGCGCGACCACCTGACGCACCGCCGGCTCCCCCGAGGCGGCCCGCACCGGCACCGCCGCGACGCCCTCGTGCCGGGCCGCCTCCAGTGCCAGGCCCGGCAGCACCGCCACCCCCAGCCCGGCCGCCACCAGACCGACCACCGCCGGGTAGTCGTCGGTGGCGAAGTCGATCGACGGCTCGAAGCCCGCACCCGCGCAGAGCTCCACCAGGTGCCCCCGGCACTGCGGGCAGCCGGCGATCCACTGCTCCCCCGCGAGCTCCGCCAGCTCCACCGGCCTGCTCTCGTCCCGGCCCGCCAACGGGTGCCCGGCCGGGAGCAGGCCCACCAGCGGGTCGTCCAGCAGCGGCCGCACCACCAGGTCCGACCAGTCGCTCGCGGCCTGGCTGGCGGCCGCCTCCAGGGCCGCCTCGGCCCGCGCCTGACGCGCCGTCACGTGCGGCGCCGGCACCGTGGTCACCCCCTGCGAGTCCGGGTACCGGAACGCCAGCGCCACCTCGCACTCGCCCCCGCGCAGCATCGCCAGCGACTCCGGCGGCTCCGCCTCCACCAGCGACACGCGCACCCCCGGACGGGCGCCCCGCAGACGGGCGACGGCGGGCGGCACCAGGGTGGAACTCGCCGTCGGGAACGACACCAACCGCACCCGTCCGGCCCGCAGCCCGGCGATCGCGGCGACCTCCTCCTCGGCGGCCGACAGCCCCGAGAGGATCCCGTTCGCGTGCTTCAGCAGCACCTGTCCGGCCTCGCTCAGCTGCATCCCCTTGCCGGACCGCACCACCAACGGGGTGTCCACCGACTTCTCCAGCGCCTTCATCTGCTGGCTGACGGCCGGCTGGGTGCAGCCCAGCTCCCGGGCGGCGGCCGAGAACGAACCGGTGCGGGCGACGGCGCGCAGGACGCGCAGGTGGCGGGCCTCGATCATGACTCCGTTATAAGCGATCCTTTGGGCAAACGCCCAACCCGCTGGGGCTCGGCGAATGTGGCTACGCCTTCGGGGGCGCGGGGAACTGCGCGAACCGGAAGGCGGACCAGCGTGAGATCGGGGCACGTCAGCCAGTTGCACGCGCTGCCGTACCCCCGCGCGCAGTTCCCCGCGCCCCCGGCATGACCACCTTCCGAAGGTTCTCCACACGCCGGAGGCCCGGCTCCCCCGCAGGGGAACCGGGCCTCCGGTCGGGCTGACGGTGCGTCAGTGGGAGTGGCCGTGGCCGCCGTGGCTGTGGCCGGCCGGCTCCTCGTCGGCCGGCTTCTCCACCACGAGGGTCTCGGTGGTGAGGAGCAGCGAGGCGATGGAGGCGGCGTTCTCCAGGGCGGAGCGGGTGACCTTGACCGGGTCGATGACGCCGGCCTTCACCAGGTCGCCGTACTCGCCGGTGGCGGCGTTGTAGCCCTGACCGGCCTCCAGCTCGGCGACCTTCGAGGTGATGACGTAGCCCTCGAGGCCGGCGTTCTGGGCGATCCAGCGCAGCGGCTCGGCGAGCGCCTTGCGGACGACGGCGACACCGGTCGCCTCGTCGCCGGAGAGGCCGAGGCCGTCCTCCAGGACCTTGGCGGCGTGCACCAGCGAGGCGCCACCACCGGCGACGATGCCCTCCTCGACCGCGGCGCGGGTCGCGGAGATGGCGTCCTCCAGACGGTGCTTGCGCTCCTTGAGCTCGACCTCGGTGGCGGCGCCGACCTTGATCACGCAGACGCCACCGGCCAGCTTGGCCAGGCGCTCCTGCAGCTTCTCGCGGTCCCAGTCCGAGTCGGTGTTGGCGATCTCGGCCTTGATCTGGGCGACGCGGCCCGCGACGGCCTCGGTGTCACCGGCGCCGTCGACGACCGTGGTGTCGTCCTTGGTGATGGTGACGCGGCGGGCGGTGCCCAGCACGTCCAGACCGGCCTGGTCGAGCTTGAGGCCGACCTCCTCGGAGATGACGGTGGCACCGGTCAGGGTGGCCAGGTCACCGAGGATCGCCTTGCGGCGGTCGCCGAAGCCGGGGGCCTTCACCGCGACGGCGTTGAAGGTGCCGCGGATCTTGTTGACGACCAAGGTGGAGAGCGCCTCGCCGTCCACGTCCTCGGCGATGATCAGCAGCGGCTTGGAGGCGCCGCCCTGCAGGATCTTCTCCAGCAGCGGGAGCAGCTCCTGGATGGAGGAGATCTTGCCCTGGTTGATCAGGATGTACGGGTCCTCGAGGACCGCCTCCTGACGCTCCGCGTCGGTGACGAAGTACGGCGACAGGTAGCCCTTGTCGAACTGCATGCCCTCGGTGAAGTCCAGCTCCACGCCGAAGGTGTTCGACTCCTCGACGGTGATGACGCCGTCCTTGCCGACCTTGTCGATCGCCTCGGCGATCAGGTCGCCGACCTGCTGGTCCTGGGCGGACAGGGACGCGACGGCGGCCACGTCCTCCTTGCCCTCGATCTCGCGGGCGATGGAGAGCAGGTGCTCGGAGACGGCGGCGACGGCCTTGTCGATGCCCTTCTTCAGGGCGGCCGGGCCGGCACCGGCGGCGACGTTGCGCAGACCCTCGTTGACCAGGGCCTGGGCCAGGACGGTGGCGGTGGTGGTGCCGTCACCCGCGACGTCGTTGGTCTTGGTGGCCACCTCCTTGACCAGCTGGGCGCCGAGGTTCTCGTACGGGTCGTCCAGCTCGACCTCACGGGCGATGGTGACACCGTCGTTGGTGATGGTCGGCGCGCCGAACTTCTTGTCGATGACGACGTTGCGGCCCTTGGGGCCGATGGTCACCTTCACCGTGTCGGCCAGCTTGTTGACACCGCGCTCGAGCGAGCGGCGGGCGTCCTCGTCGAACTGCAAGATCTTCGCCATGGTTCCGTTTCCTCTGGGGATCTACTGACTGCGGGAGCCAACAACCGCGCCCCGGCCGCTGTCTGACGACACGTGACCGGGGCGGGCTGGAACGACTTACTTCTCGATGATGGCGAGAACGTCGCGGGCCGAGAGAACGAGGTACTCCTCGCCCTGGTACTTCACCTCGGTGCCGCCGTACTTCGAGTACAGGACGATGTCGCCGACCGCGACGTCGAGGGGAAGGCGCTGGCCATCCTCGAAGCGACCCGGGCCGACGGCCAGGACGACGCCCTCCTGGGGCTTCTCCTTGGCGGTGTCCGGGATAACCAGGCCGGAGGCCGTGGTGGTCTCGGCGTCGAGCGGCTGGACCACGATGCGGTCCTCGAGCGGCTTGATGGCAACCTTGCTGCTGGCGGTCACGTCCGAGCTCCCCTTCGGAGATTACGGGGTTGTTCTACAGGTAGGTGGCAATGTGCACGCGCCCGCCGTCGCGGGGGTCGGACACGCTCCATCGCGTTAGCACTCACCCGGTGGGGAGTGCCAGGAACGACCATAGGCGCCGGTTAGCACTCAGTCAACCAGAGTGCCAACGCCGCGCGTGGCGCCCCGCGGCCCCGCAGGGGCCTTCAGGGGCGCGGGGCTCTGCTGATGTGCGGCTCCGCCGCGTGGGCGCGAAGCGAAAGTCGGCCACCCCGGGGGCGCGAGGAACTGCGCGAGGCGGAAGACATACACCTGATCGCCGGCAACGGGCAGCCACCTGCAAGTGAAGCGCCGCACCCGGCACCCGGCGCGCTCCTCCCGCCGCGCGCCCACGCGGCGGAGCCGCACATCAGGCAGAGCCTCGCGCCCCCGGGGTGACCACCAACCCCGCACCGCCGCCACGCGCGTGCCCACCCGGTCGGAGCGGCGAGAATGTCCCCGTGGAGATCGACGCGTTCAAGGCCCTGTTGACCGATCAGGGCCAGGCCCTGCTGGCCGAGTTGCGGGAGTTCAAGCCCGGCGAGGAGCTGGCGCTGGCGACCCGGCTGCGCAAGGAGCACCCGGCGGAGCTGGTGACCGCGGCGCTCGCGCAGGCGGCCCTGCGCCAGCGCGCCCGCGCGAAGTTCGGCCCCGACGCGGACGCCATGTACTTCACCCCCAACGGAGTCGAACAGGCCACCCGCCGCAGCGTCGCCGAGTGGCGCGCGGGCCGCTTCGCGGCCCTCGGCGTCCGCCGCCTCGCGGACCTCTGCTGCGGCATCGGCGGCGACGCGATCGCCCTCGCCCGGGCTGGCGTGCACGTCCTCGCCGTCGACCGCGACCCGCTGACCTGCGCCGTCGCCACCGCCAACGCCGCCGCCCTGGGCCTGACGGACCTGATCGAGGTCCGCGAGGCCGACGTCACCGAGGTGGACGTCACCGGCTACGACGCGGTCTTCACCGATCCGGCCCGCCGGACGGCCCGGGGCCGGGTGTTCGATCCGGAGGCGTACTCGCCGCCGCTCTCCTGGGCGGTCGAGGCGGCCCGCCGCACCCCGTACGGCGCCCTCAAGGTGGCCCCGGGCATCCCGCACGAGCTGGTGCCCGACGGCGCCGAGGCGGAGTGGGTCTCGGACCACGGCGAGGTCAAGGAGGCCGTCCTCTGGTTCGGCACCGGTGCCACCGCCCCGCACCGGGCCACCCTCCTCCCCGGCCCGCACTCCCTGACGGGCGGTCACCTCCCGGACCCGGCGGCGGGCCCGGTCGGCCGGTACCTCTACGAGCCGGACGGTGCGGTGATCCGGGCCCACCAGGTGGCCGAGGTGGCCGAGCAGGTCGAGGGACGGCTGATCGACCCCAAGATCGCCTACCTCACCTCGGACCGTCTGGTGGCCACCCCGTACGCCCACGCCTACGAGCTCAGCGACGTGCTGCCCTACAACGTGAAGAAGCTCAAGGCCCTGCTGAAGGAGCGTCAGGTCGGCACCGTGGTCATCAAGAAGCGCGGTCTCGCCGTCACCCCGGAGGAGCTGCGCAAGCAGCTCAGGCCGAGCGGCCCGAACGAGCTCACCGTGATCCTCGCCCGGACCGACCACGGCCCGCTCATGATGCTCGGTCAGCCCGCCGGGGCCGCGATGTAGTCCTCCAGCCGGGCCACCGCGAAGCCCTGCTCGCCGATCCGGCGCAGCATCTCGGCGAACATCTCGGTCATCGTCTCGCCCTTGAGGTCCTTCGGGCCGCGGAAGTGCGCGAGCACGATGTCGCCGGGCTTCAGCTTCTTGTCCGCGGCCTGGTACTGCATGTCGTGGATCTGCATCGACTCGCGCCAGAGCACGATGGCGCGCGGCCCGCACTGCTGCACCGAGGAGTTGAGCTGCGGGGTGTGCGCGCCGTCCCCGTACGGCGGGCGGAACAGCAGCGGGGCCTTGCCGTACTGCTGGGTGAGCGCGGCCTGCGCGTCGCAGACCTCGGACTTCTGCTTCTCCGGCGCGACCCTGCTCAGCTGGGCGTGGTCCGTGGTGTGGTTGTGGATCTGGTTGCCCAGCTCCTGGAGCGGCTTGAAGTAGCCGTAGTCGTCCTTGACGATGTTCTTGGTCAGGAACATGGAGATCGGCACCTTGAGGTCCCGGACCATCTCGACGAACTTCGGGTCCTTCTCGGCCCCGTCGTCGATCGTCACGAAGACGACCTTGTCCTTGGTGGGCACCTCGGAGAAGACCGGCACCGGGCCGCTCGCGGTCAGCTTCACCGGCTTGTCGGCCGGGGCCGGCGGGGCGGCGGGCAGCGGCTTGATCCCCCACTTCGCCCAGGCGTCCGCGGACGCCACCGGGCTGCCGCCCGCGGCCGGCTGACCCTCCTTCACCGCGCTCGGCGAGGCGCTGCCCGGGGCGGGCGGCGCGGGGGTGGACGGCGGCTCCGCCCCGCTGCCGCAACCCGCCACCAGCAGCAGGGCCAGCGCCGCCACCCCGTACGTCCTCTTCACCGTGCTCCCCGTCGTCGTGCGCTCCCAGCGAACTCCCAGGAACACTACCGGGGTCAGCGCAGCGCTTCGTGCGCCGCCGCGTGCAGGTCGGTGTGCGGGACGGAGACCTCGGTCACGGGCAGCGAGGAGTCCGCGGACAGCTCGAAGGCCGAGGGGGCGCGGTTGCGCCAGACCATCTCGGCGCCGAGCGCGGCGACCATCGCGCCGTTGTCGGTGCACAGGCCCGGGCGGGGCACCCGGAGCACGATGCCGGCCTTGTCGCAGCGCTGCTGGGCCATCTCGCGCAGCCGCGAGTTGGCCGCCACGCCGCCGCCGATCATCAGGTGGTCGACGCCCTGGGCCTTGCAGGCCTTGACGGCCTTGCGGGTCAGCACGTCGGTGACCGCCTCCTGGAAGGACGCGGCCACGTCGGCCACCGGCACCTCCTCGCCGGCCCGGCGCTTGGCCTCCACCCAGCGGGCCACCGCGGTCTTCAGGCCGGAGAACGAGAAGTCGAACTCCGGGTCCTTCGGACCGCTCAGGCCGCGCGGGAAGTTGATCGCCTTCGGGTCCCCCTCACGGGCCATCCGGTCCACCACCGGACCGCCGGGGAAGCCCAGGCCGAGCACCCGGGCCACCTTGTCGAAGGCCTCGCCGGCCGCGTCGTCGATGGTCGCGCCGAGCGGGCGGACGTCGGTGGTGATGTCCTCGCTGAGCAGCAGCGAGGAGTGCCCGCCGGAGACCAGCAGCGCCATGGTGGGCTGCGGCAGCCGGCCGTGCTCCAGCTGGTCCACGCAGATGTGCGAGGCCAGGTGGTTCACCCCGTACAGCGGCTTGTCGAGCGCCCAGGCGAAAGCCTTCGCGGCCGAGACGCCGACCAGCAGCGCACCGGCCAGGCCGGGCCCGGCGGTGACGGCGATGCCGTCCAGGTCGGAGCCCTTGACCCCGGCGGTGTCCAGCGCGCGCTGGATGGTCGGGACCATCGCCTCCAGGTGCGCCCGGCTGGCGATCTCCGGCACCACGCCGCCGAAGCGGGCGTGGTCGTTGACGCTGGAGGCGACCGCGTCGGCCAGCAGGGTGGTGCCCCGGACGATGCCGACGCCGGTCTCGTCGCAGGAGGTCTCGATGCCGAGGACCAACGGTTCGTCAGCCATGCTGCCGCTCTTTCGGGTTGTCGAGGGCCGGGTCGTCGAGGCCCGGGTCGTCGAGGCGCATCACCAGCGCGTCCACGTTGGCGGGCTGGTAGTAGCCGCGCCGGATGCCGACGGGTTCGAAGCCGTGCCGCTCGTACAGCCGCTGGGCGCCGAGGTTGTCCACCCGCACCTCCAGCAGCAGTTCGGTGCAGCCCCGGCGGGCCGACTCGTCGATCAGGTCGGTGAGCAGCCGGGCACCCAGCCCGGCGCCCTGGTGGCCCGGGGCCACCGCGATGGTCTGCACGTCGCCCTCGACGCCGATCGCCATCAGCCCGGCGTAGCCGACCAGCGCGCCGTCCAGCTCCGCCACCGTGTAGTGCCGGGTGCCCCCCGGGCCGGTGTCGGCCAGCTCGGACCAGAACATGCCGCGCGACCAGGCGTCCTCCGGGAAGAGCTCCTGCTCCAGCGCGATCACCGGCTCGATGTCCCACCAGCACATCGGCCGCAGCCGCACGCTCATGCCGGGAGCACCGCCTTGTAGCCGGCCGGGACCTGGGCGTCCGGGCGGCGCAGGTACAGCGGGACGTTCGGCAGCAGCTCGCGGCCGGCCGCCAGCTCCCGCACGGCGAAGTCGGCCAGCGCGCCGGCCGAGACGTGCTCGGGCCCGACGGCGGCCGGGAAGGTCTCGGGGTAGAGCAGCGCACCGGCGCCGAACGCCACCTGGTGCGGCGTCAGGTCCGCCGGGCGGCTGACCTCCGGGCCCTCGGTGCGGCGCTTGTCGCCGTCGTACGAGGCCCAGTAGACCTCCTTGCGGC
Organism: Kitasatospora sp. NPDC051853; assembly: GCF_044452665.1. Lineage (NCBI taxonomy): Bacteria > Bacillati > Actinomycetota > Actinomycetes > Kitasatosporales > Streptomycetaceae > Kitasatospora > Kitasatospora sp. NPDC051853. The sequence continues at coordinate 216,878 of NZ_JBITBY010000010.1, forward strand.
GGGCGTCGGTCGCCACCGTGAACGGGGCGCCGTCGTTCTCCGCCTGGTGCGCGATCGCGTCGAGCGTGCAGACTCCGTGGACCGGCAGGCCCAGCGCGTGCCCCAGCGTCGCCGCGGTCACCAGACCGACCCGCAGCCCGGTGTACGGGCCCGGGCCGACGCCGACGGCGATGGCGGTCAGCGCGTGCTTGTCCACCCCGGCGTCCCTCAGCACCCGGTCGATCGACGGGAGCAGCAGCTCCCCGTGCCGCCGGGCATCCACCTGGTGGGCCTCGGCGAGGACCCGCTCCCCGTCGTGGACGGCGGCGGTGACGGCAGGGGTCGCGGTGTCGAAGGCAAGCAGCAGCACGCCCCCAAGGTTAAGGGTTTCCGCGAGCACCGCGAACGCCCGGAGGGCGTTCAGGGGCGCGGGGCTCTGCTGATGTGCGGCTCCGCCGCGCGAGCGCTCAGCGATACCGGCCACCCCAAGACACCGCGAACGCCCGGAGGGCGTTCAGGGGCGCGGGGAACTGCGCGAGGCGGGAGGAGCTGACCTGATCGCCGGGTACGGGCGCTCACGTGCACCTGACTGCCCGTACCCGGCAGACGGTCCGCTCCTTCCGCCTCGCGCAGTTCCCCGCGCCCCCAAGGTGACCACCTACCCCGCTGCGGCGCAGCTCTGCGTGGTGCTGACCGTGGTGCCCGGCGGGAACTGGCACGATGGCCGGGTAGCCCGAAGTCCTACGCATGGTGGGGAGCCGACGTGTCGCGTCCTGGAGTGGTGGTCACCGGTCTGACCGTGGCGGCGCTGGCCGCCGTCGGCCTGCTGGGGTTCCAGGCGAACGGAGCGGCCTCCCGGGCGCCGGTGGCGCAGCCGTCCGCCCCGGCGAGTCCGGCCGCGCCGAGCCCGTCCGCCTCACCGACCGTCACGGTCCCGCCGCTGCCCGCGAGTTCGGGCACCGGCCGCCGGGTCGTCTACTCGGCCGGCAGCCACTGGGTCTGGCTGGTCGACCCCAAGAAGCCGACCCCGCTGCAGGCCGCCTTCCCCGTCGCCCCGGGCACGGCCGAGCCGGCCCCGGGCAGCTACAGCGTCTACAGCCGGACGGCGGCCGGCACCGGCACCGACGGCGCCCAGATCGAGCACGTGGTCCGCTTCGCCCAGCAGAACGGCGTGGTGTTCGGCTTCAGCGCGGCCATGGACTCGGCGGCGGCGCCCGCGGCGCCGGCCGATCCGAAGGCCAAGACCGGCGGCATCCGTTCGAACCGGGCGGACGGCCAGAGCCTGTGGGACTTCGCCCCGAACGGGACGAAGGTCGTGGTGGTCCCCTGACGGGAGGTCAGCGCGCGGCGGGCTGCGGCGGGGGCGGCGTGGAGACCGCCTTCGCGGCCGCGCACGCGGCGAGCAGGGCCCGCATCGGGCTGGGCGTCTGCGGGGTGGTGGGCGTGGTGCTCGTCATGATGTGTCTCCCTGGTTAGGCACACCTAACTGCCAGGGTCATCCCACCACACCGGCGCACCCGCCCACAACCGCTTACCGACGGCCCGTCGGCAAACGCCGGGCGGCTCAGACCTCGGCCAGCACCGCCAGGTCGACCCCGGCCCAGCGTTCGCCGATCCCGGTCAGCCGGACCTGCCGCGGGTCGGAGTCGTCCACCGCGTCCGCGCCGATCGCGCGTTCGATCCGGACCTCCAGGCGGTCGTCCGTCAACTGCTCGACCTTGCCCTCACCCCACTCGACCACCACGACCGACTCGGGCAGCGAGACGTCCAGGTCGAGGTCCTCCATCTCGTCCAGACCGCCGCCCAGCCGGTAGGCGTCCACGTGCACCAGGGCCGGCCCGGCACCCAGCGGCGGGTGCACCCGGGCGATCACGAAGGTCGGCGAGGTGACCGCACCGCGCACGCCGAGGCCCTCGCCCAGGCCCCGGGTGAGGGTGGTCTTGCCCGCGCCGAGCTCGCCCGAGAGCATCACCAGGTCGCCGGGGCGCAGCAGTCCGGCCAGCGCCTTGCCGAGGCGGTTCATCCGCTCCGGCGTGTCCACCGTGATCACCGAGGTCACTCCTTCTCTCCGACGGCGGCCAGCAGGTCCGCCAGCTGACGGTTCACCAGTTCGGGCCGCTCCAGCATCACCAGGTGCCCGGCATCCGGCACCAGGACCAGCTCGCAGCCGGGCAGCTCGGCCGCGATGGCCTCGCTGTACTCGGGCGGGGTGAGCAGGTCCTTCGTCCCGGCCAGCACCAGGACGGGCAGCCCGGCCATCGCCCGCAGCGCGGCCACCTTGTCCATCGCGCCGAAGGCCGGGTAGAACTCGGCGACCACGTCGAAGTGGGTGGCCTCCAGCAGCTGTTCGGCGAACCGGACCACGCCCGGGTCCACGTCCTTGGTGCCGAAGGAGTAGCGCCGGTAGAACACCGCCGTGAGGTCCGAGCCGGCCCGGCGGGTGGCCTCCACCAGCCCGGCCTGACGGCCCAGCAGCTTCACCACGCCGGGCGCCATCCGCTTCACCAGCTTGGAGCCGAAGGCCGGCAGCCCGAGGGTCACCTCGTCCCAGCCACTGGCCAGCGTGCCGACCAGCGCGACGCCCACCACCCGGGGGCCGAACAGCTCCGGGTGCCGGTCGGCCAGCGCCATCACCGTCATGCCGCCCATCGAGTGCCCGACCAGCACCACCGGGCCCTCGGGCACGACGGCGTCCAGCACCGCCTTCAGGTCCTCGCCCAGCTGGTCGATGCTCGCCGGCTCGCCCGCCAGGTACGAGCGGGAGCGCTCGGACCGGCCGTGGCTGCGCTGGTCCCAGAACACCAGCCGCGCGGAGTCGCGCAGCGCGGCCCGCTGGAAGTGCCAGCTGTCCTGGCCCAGGCAGTAGCCGTGGCTGAACACCACGGTCAGCGGGGCGCTCTCGTCGCCGTCCACCTCGACGTGCAGCACGGTGCCGTCGGCCGCCGTCACCGGCACCGTCCGCCCGCGCAGCGAGCCGTACGGGGCCGCGGCGTCCAGCTCCTCGCGGGCCCGGCGCCGGGTGGCCCGGCCGACGGTGAGCCGCTCGACCGCCACGCCGGCCGCCGCACCGGCGGCCAGCAGGCCGACCGAGATGCCGATCAGCCCCGCCGTCCGGCCGACCCCCTTGGCCTCGGTCACGCCGACGCCCCCAGGTAACGGCGCGGCACCCGGGCGCCGATCCGGGTGATGATCTCGTACGAGAGGGTGCCGCAGGCCCGGCCCCAGTCCTCGGCGGTCGGCTCGCCGTGCTCGCCGTTGCCGAACAGCAGCACCTCGTCGCCGACCCGGGCGTGGTCGCCGCCGAGGTCGATCACGAACTGGTCCATCGCCACCCGGCCGGCCACCGAGTACCACTTGCCGCCGACCTGCACCGGGCCGGTGCCGCTGGCGTGCCGGGGGATGCCGTCCGCGTAGCCGACCGGCACCAGGCCCAGGGTCGACGGGCCCGGAGTCGTGTAGTGGTGGCCGTAGCTGACACCGTGTCCGCCCGGCACCTCCTTCACCAGGGCCAGCCGCGCGGTCAGCGCCATCACCGGCCGCAGCCCGAAGTCCGCCGGAGCGCCCACCTCCGGCACCGGCGAGAGCCCGTACATCGCCAGGCCCGGCCGGACCAGGTCGTAGTGCGACTCGGGCAGCAGCAGGGTGGCCGGGGAGTTCGCCAGGTGCCGCACCTCCGGGCGCAGCCCGGCCCGCTCGGCGTGGGCCAGCGCCTCGGCGAAGGCGTCCTGCTGGAGCCGGATCGAGGGGTGGCCGGGCTCGTCGGCCGCCGCGAAGTGCGACCAGATCCCGACGACCTTCAGCATCCCCTCGGCCTCGGCCCGGCGGGCGGCGGCCACCAGGTCCGGCCAGTCGTGCGGCTGGCAGCCGTTGCGGCCCAGGCCGGTGTCGGCCTTGAGGTGCACCCGGGCCTGCACGCCGGTCTCCCGGACGGCGGCGAGCAGCTCGTCCATCGCCCACTGGCCGCTCACCGAGATGTCGATGCCGGCCCGGAGCGCCTCGGCCCACGGGCCGCCCGGGATCCACAGCCAGCACAGGATGCGGGCCTCGGCGGCCGAGATCCCCGCCGCCCGGAGCGCCAGCGCCTCCTCCGGGGTGGCCGTGCCCAGCCAGCGGGTGCCGGCCGCGACCGCCTCGCGGGCGCAGCGCACCGCGCCGTGGCCGTAGGCGTCCGCCTTCACCACGGCCATGAGTTCGGGGCCGTTGGTGCGGGCCCGCAGGGCGTCGAGGTTCCCGCGCAGGGCGGCCAGGTCGATGGTCGCCTCGGCGCGGACCCCCTCGGTGAGCAGGGCCGTCCCGGTCGTGTTCGCAGTCGTCATCGCGTACCAGTCTCCCAGACCGCTTCGGCCCCCCTGTGCATACGCCTCTGCGACGCGGCGGATGGAACCCACGGTTCCGTGTTCGGTCACACGTGCAACTGACTCGTGTGCCCCGATCCAAAGGTCTGGACCTCCGATTCGCGCAGTTCCTCGCGCCCCCGAGGGATCACCAAGTTCGCAGCCACCTCGCTGGCGGTGATCGGGGTGCCTTGAGCTGCGGCCCTACGCCCCGCGAGACCGTGCCGGTACGCCGCGACCGATGCCGCGTCGAAAGGCTCCAGCCCCGCCGCCAACAGCGAGCCGAGCAGGCCGGCCAGGACGTCGCCGCTGCCCGCCGTGGCGAGCCAGGAGGTGCCGGTGGGGTTGACCCGGGCGCGGCCGTCCGGGGCGGCCACCACCGTCGTGGAGCCCTTCAGCAGCACCACCGCCCCGTACTTCTCGGCCAGCCGCCGGGCGGTGCGCAGCCGGGTGGCCGCCAGGTCGGCGGCCACCGGCGGCTCCCCGCCCTCCGCCAGCAGGCGGGCCGCCTCCCCGGTGTGCGGGGTGAGCACCAGCGGTGGGCCGTCCTGCGGGCCGCGCCGGGCCAGCTCGGTGAGCCCGTCCGCGTCCACCACCACCGGGACGGTGCCCGCCAGGGCCTGGTCCAGCCGCTCCCCCGCCCCGGCCCCGCCGCCGGGCCCGACCACCCAGGCCTGCACCCGCCCGGCGGCCGCCAGCGTCCCCTCACTGACCAGCACCTCCGGGAAGCGCCGCACCACCTCGGCCGCCGCCGACCCCGCGTACCGCACCGCCCCGGCCCCGCCGCGCAGCGCCCCCGCCACCGCCAGCACCGCCGCCCCGGGGTACTGCTCCGAACCGGCGGCCACCCCGACCACGCCCCGCCGGTACTTGTCGCTCTCCACTCCGGGCACCGGCAGCAGCGCCGCCACGTCCGCCTCCTGAAGGGCCGTCACCCCGGCCTCCGGAAGCTCCAACCCGATCTCCACCAGGTGCACCACCCCGGCGTACGAGGCCCCCGGATCGACCAGCAGGCCCGGCTTGTACGTGCCGAAGCAGACCGTCACGTCCGCCCGCAACGCCGCGCCCGGCACCTCGCCGGTGTCCGCGTCCACCCCGCTCGGCACGTCCACCGCGACCAGCGTGCCGCGCCGCTCCGCCCCGGCCAGCCAGGCCGCCTCCGGGCGCAGCCCGCCCCGGCCGCCGATGCCGACGATCCCGTCCAGCACCAGGTCCGCGGTGGCGTACTCCCCCTGATCCGCCGTCACCACCCCGCCGGCCGCCCGCAGCGCGGCCAACCCGCCCGCGTGCACCCGCTCCGGGCTCAGCAGCAGCGCCCGCACCGAGGCCCCCCGCCGGGCCAGCAGCGCCCCCGCGTACAGCGCGTCCCCGCCGTTGTCCCCGCTCCCCGCGAGCACCAGCACCCGTGCCCCGTACACCCGCCCCAGCAGCCGGGCCCCGACCGCCGCCAGGCCGTACGCGGCCCGCTGCATCAACGTCCCCCCGGGCAGACGGGCCATCAGCTCCGCCTCCGCCGCCCGGACCTGACCGACCGTGTGAGCGCTGCGCATCCTGCCCTGCCTCCTACCCCTCGGCGATGACCACCGCCGACGCTACGCCCGCATCGTGGCTCAGCGACACGTGCCACGACCGCACCCCGAGCTCCGCCGCCCGCGCCGCCACCGTCCCGCGCACCGTCAGCACCGGCCGCCCCGACGCCTCCGTCGACACCTCCGCGTCCGTCCAGCTCAAGCCGCCCGGCGCCCCCAGCGCCTTGGCCAGCGCCTCCTTCGCCGCGAACCGCGCCGCCAGCGAGGCCACCCCGCGCCGCGCCCCGCTCGGCAGCACCAGCTCCGCCTCCGTGAACAGCCGCTCCGCCATCCCGGGCGTCCGCTCCAACGCCGCCCCGAACCGCGCGATCTCCGCCACGTCGATCCCGACCCCGACGATCACCTGCCGCTCCTCTCGACCACCCCAGGGTGTCACCCCGCCGGCACCGGCCGCCGGGGTGACACCGGGTCAGGGCTACTCGACCGTGACGGACTTGGCGAGGTTGCGGGGCTGGTCGACCTCGTGGCCCTTGGCGGTGGCCAGCTCGCAGGCGAAGACCTGGAGCGGGACGGTGGCCACCAGCGGCTGGAGGAGGACCGGGGTGACGGGGACGCGGATCAGGTGGTCGGCGTACGGGGCGACGGCCTCGTCGCCCTCCTCGGCGATGACGATGGTGCGGGCGCCACGGGCGCGGATCTCCTGGATGTTGGAGACCACCTTGTCGTGCAGCACCGACCGCCCGCGCGGCGACGGCGCCACGACCACCACCGGCAGGCCCTCCTCGATCAGCGCGATCGGGCCGTGCTTGAGCTCCCCGGCGGCGAAGCCCTCGGCGTGCATGTACGCCAACTCCTTGAGCTTCAAGGCGCCCTCCAGCGCCACCGGGTAGCCCACGTGCCGCCCGAGGAAGAGCACCGACCGGGCGTCCGCCAGCGAACGGGCCAGCTCGCGCACCGGCTCCATGGTCCGCAGCACCTGCTCCACCTGCCGGGGCGCGTCCCGCAGTTCCTCGATCACCGCGAGGATCTCGTCCCCCCACTTGGTGCCGCGCACCTGCCCCAGGTACAGCGCCACCAGGTAGCAGGCGACCAGCTGGGTGAGGAAGGCCTTGGTCGAGGCGACCGCCACCTCCGGCCCGGCGTGCGTGTAGAGCACCGCGTCGGACTCGCGCGGGATGGTGGAGCCGTTGGTGTTGCAGATCGCCAGCACCTTCGCGCCCTGCTCCCGCGCGTGCCGCAGCGCCATCAGGGTGTCCATCGTCTCCCCCGACTGCGAGATCGCGATCACCAGCGTCCGCTCGTCCAGGATCGGGTCCCGGTAGCGGAACTCGCTCGCCACCTCCACCTCGCACGGCACCCGCGTCCAGTGCTCGATCGCGTACTTGGCGATCGCCCCCGCGTGGAAGGCCGTCCCGCAGGCCACGATCACCACCTTCTCCACCGACCGCAGGTCCGCGTCGTCCAACCGCAGCTCATCCAGCGTCAGCTGCCCGTCGGCGCCGATCCGCCCGAGCAGGGTGTCGGCCACGGCCTTCGGCTGCTCGGCGATCTCCTTCAGCATGAAGTAGTCGTAGCCGCCCTTCTCCGCGGCCGAGGCGTCCCAGTCCACGTGGTACTCCCGCACCACCGCCGGCGCGCCGTCGAAGTCCGTCACCGACACCCCGTCGGAGCGCAGCTCCACCACCTGGTCCTGCCCCAGCTCCACCGCCTCCCGGGTGAACGCGATGAACGCCGCCACGTCCGAGGCCAGGAAGTTCTCCCCCACCCCACGCCCCACCACCAACGGCGAGTTCCGCCGCGCCCCCACCACCACACCCGGCTGGTCCGCGTGCACCGCCACCAAGGTGAACGCACCCTCCAGACGCCGGCACACCGCCCGCATCGCCTCCGCCAGATCCCCCGCGAACACCTCCCCCAGCAGATGCGCCACCACCTCCGTGTCCGTCTCCGACCGCAACACGTGCCCCCGCCCCGCCAACTCCTCCCGGAGCTCGGCGAAGTTCTCGATGATCCCGTTGTGCACCACCGCCACCCGCCGGTGGTCGTCCAGGTGCGGATGCGCGTTCACATCCGTCGGCCCCCCGTGCGTCGCCCACCGCGTATGACCGATCCCGACCGTCCCGGCCGGAAGCGGACTCTCGGCCAACGCCTTCTCCAGATTGACCAGCTTCCCGGCCCGCTTCTCGGTGGCGAGGGCCCACCGTCCGTCAGGTTGCGGTGTCTGAAGCGCCACACCGGCCGAGTCGTAACCGCGGTACTCCAGTCGCCGTAGCCCCTCGACGACCACGTCCATGGCTCCCTGAGAGCCCACATAAGCCACAATTCCGCACATAAGGTCAGCATATGCGTGCCCCCCGTGACCGGCCCTCCGCCGCTCGTGACCGACACCACAGCACCCGCCCACCCCGGAACGGCCCACAATGGAGCACGTGCTGACCGAACTCTGTACGAGGGGCGCTCCCGCGACGCCCACCCCCTCCCCGTACGTGGATCTGGACCGGGCCGAGTGGAGCGCCCTGCGCGAGCGCACCCCACTGCCGCTGACCGCCGAAGAGGTCGAGCAGCTCCGAGGCCTGGGCACCGCACTCGATCTGGACGAGGTCCGGGACGTCTACCTCCCGCTGTCCCGGCTGCTGAACCTCTACATCCACGCCACCCACGAACTGCGCGGCGCCGTCGGGACCTTCCTGGACACCCCGGACACCGAGCGCACCCGCACCCCGTTCGTGATCGGCGTGGCCGGCTCGGTCGCGGTCGGGAAGTCCACCACCGCCCGCCTCCTCCAGGCCCTGCTGGCCCGCTGGCCCGAACACCCCCGGGTCGAGCTGGTCACCACGGACGGCTTCCTGCTCCCCAACGAGGAGCTCCGCCGCCGCGGCCTGATGGCCCGCAAGGGCTTCCCCGAGTCGTACGACCGCCGCGCACTGATGCGCTTCGTGGCGGACGTGAAGGCCGGCAAGGACCGGGTCACCGCCCCGGTCTACTCGCACCTGGTCTACGACATCGTGCCGGACGAGCGCCTCACCGTGGAGCGCCCCGACATCCTGATCGTCGAGGGCCTGAACGTGCTCCAGCCGGCCCTGCCCGGCACCGACGGCCGCACCCGCCTCGCGGTGGCCGACTACTTCGACTTCTCCATCTACGTGGACGCCCGCACCGACGACATCGAGCGCTGGTACCTGTCCCGCTTCAAGAAGCTCCGGGACACCGCCTTCCAGGACCCGAACTCCTACTTCCGCCGCTTCACCGAGGTGCCGGAGGAGGAGGCGATGGAGTACGGCCGCCAGGTCTGGCGCACCATCAACAAGCCCAACCTGCTGGAGAACGTCCTCCCCACCCGCGGCCGGGCCACCCTGGTCCTCCAGAAGGGCGCCGACCACAAGGTCCGCCGCGCCCTGCTCCGCAAGCTCTGAAACGCACTCCGCCCCTGAAACGCACTCAGGCCCCCACCGACGGTGGGGGCCTGAGTGTTGCTCAGTCGGACATCAGCCCAGATACGTCCGCACGGCCTCCGCCAGCCGCTCCGCGACCGCCTTGGCCTGCACCTCGTCGGCCGCCTCCACCATCACCCGCACCAGCGGCTCGGTGCCCGAGGAGCGCAGCAGCACCCGCCCGGTGGCGCCCAGTTCGGCCTCCGCGGCCTCGACGGCGGCGGTCAGCTCGGCGCTGGTCGACACCCGGCTCTTGTCCACGCCCTTGACGTTGATCAGCACCTGCGGCAGCCGGGTCATCACAGCGGCCAGGTCGGCCAGCGGCTGCTTGGTGGCGGCCAGCCGGGCGCCGAGCATCAGGCCGGTGAGGGTGCCGTCGCCGGTGGTGGCGTGGTCCAGCAGGATCACGTGGCCGGACTGCTCGCCGCCCAGCGCGAAGCCGTGCTGCTTCATCTCCTCCAGCACGTAGCGGTCGCCGACGGCGGTCTGCACCAGCTCGACGCCCTCGCGCTCCATCGCCAGCTTGAAGCCCAGGTTGGACATCACGGTGGCCACCGCGGTGTTCCGGCGCAGGGTGCCGGCCTCCTTCATGGCCACGGCCAGGATCGCGATGATCTGGTCGCCGTCCACCTCGTTGCCGTCCGCGTCGGCGGCCAGGCAGCGGTCGGCGTCGCCGTCCAGGGCGATGCCCAGGTCGGCCCGGTGCTCCTTCATCGCGGCGCGCAGCTTGTCCAGGTGGGTGGAGCCGACGCCGTCGTTGATGTTGAGCCCGTCGGGCTCGGCGCCCAGCGTGTAGACCACCTCGGCGCCGGCCCGGGCGAAGGCCTCGGGGGCGACCCGGGCGGCCGCGCCGTGGGCGCCGTCGATGACCACCTTCACGCCGTCCAGGCGGTTGGGCAGCACGGCGACCAGGTGGGCCACGTAGCGGTCGAAGCCCTCGGTGTACTGGCGGACCCGGCCGACGGCCGCGCCGGTCGGGCGCTGCCAGTTCTCGTCCGTGCCGACGCCGTAGCGGCGGTAGTGCGCCTCGATGGCGTCCTCGATGGCGTCGTCCAGCTTGTGGCCGCCGCGGGCGAGGAACTTGATGCCGTTGTCGGGCATCGCGTTGTGGCTGGCCGACAGCATCACGCCGAAGTCGGCCCCGAGCACACCGGTGAGGTACGCCACGGCGGGGGTCGGCAGCACGCCGACCCGCAGCACGTCCACGCCCGCACTGGCCAGCCCGGCGATCACCGCCGCCTCCAGGAACTCCCCGGACGCCCTCGGGTCGCGGCCCACCACGGCCACCGGGCGGTGGCCGTCGAAGGCCCCCGCATCGCCGAGCACGTGCGCCGCCGCCACCGAGAGGCCGAGCGCCAGTTCGGCGGTCAGGCCCTCGTTGGCCACACCGCGCACACCGTCCGTACCGAAGAGTCGTCCCACGTTTTCCGTCCTCCGTCACCGTTGCACCGGAATTCTGACAGGCAGAATCTCTCGCGTTCACCCGCCTCCGCACAGGCACTCGAACGCGGAAAGCACGACGCCCCGGAGCACATGGAGTGCTCCGGGGCGTACAGGCACACCCCAGGGGTGCGGACCATCGAAACGGTACGCCCCCCGGCGGGGATGCTTAGCGCTTGCTGTACTGCGGCGCCTTGCGGGCCTTCTTGAGACCGGCCTTCTTGCGCTCGACGGCGCGGGCGTCACGGGTCAGGAAGCCGGCCTTCTTGAGGGCGCCGCGGTTGTTGTCCACGTCGGCCTCGTTCAGGGCACGGGCGACGCCGAGGCGCAGCGCGTAGGCCTGACCCGAGACACCGCCACCCGCGATGCGGGCGACGACGTCGTAACGGCCGTCCAGCTCGAGGAGCTTGAAGGGCTCGTTCACGGTCTGCTGGTGCACCTTGTTGGGGAAGTAGTTCTCCAGGGTGCGACCGTTGATCTTCCACTTGCCGGTGCCCGGAACGATCCGGACGCGGGCAATGGCCTCCTTGCGACGGCCGAGGCCAGCGCCGGGGATGGCCTCGCCGAAGCGGCCGGCCAGGGACTCGGAGGTGTAGGTCTCCTCCGAGGTGTAGTCGCCCTCGACGTTCTCGTCGAAGTCGACCTCAAGGGTGCTCTCGATGGCAGTCTCGGCCACGATGTTCCTCAGCTTTTCAGTGATGGGGGCTTGGTGGCCGGAATTACTGCGCGACCTGGGTGATCTCGAACGGCACCGGCTGCTGCGCAGCGTGCGGGTGCTGGTCGCCCGAGTAGACCTTCAGCTTGGAGAGCATCTGACGGCCCAGGCTGTTCTTGGGGATCATGCCCTTGATGGCCTTCTCGACGGCCTTCTCCGGGTTGTTCGCCAGGAGGTCGTCGTAGCGGACCGAGCGGAGACCGCCCGGGAAGCCGCTGTGGCGGTACGCCATCTTCTGGGTCTTCTTGTTACCCGACAGGTGCACCTTGTCCGCGTTGATGATGATGACGAAGTCACCGGTGTCAACGTGCGGCGCGTAGATCGCCTTGTGCTTGCCCCGGAGGAGGTTGGCGGCCTGGGAGGCCAGGCGGCCGAGCACAACGTCTTGCGCGTCGATGACGTGCCACTGACGCTGGACGTCGCCGGGCTTGGGGCTGTACGTACGCACGGTCGTAGCCTTCGCTTTTCAGTGAGTGAGTCCTGACAGGAGCACCTGGGCGGGGGATCAGCCTGGTTCCACTTGGACGCAATTCAAGGGGAAGCCGCTGGTCATCGGCCTTGGTGTCTCCGGCGTACCGACCTCTCACGTGAGATGGAGCGAGCCAATACGCACAACAAGGGCCCAGCCTACCGGCAGGGTCCGTACGGGTCAAAAACGCTCGGCCTAGCGGTCGCGCTGCACCCGGGTCTCGTCCCAGACCGGCTCCTTGGACTCGTAGACCCGGCCGTCGGAGCCGAAGACCAGGAAGCGGTCGAAGGTCTTGGCGAACCAGCGGTCGTGGGTCACGCAGAGCACGGTGCCCTCGAAGGCCTCCAGGCCCTGCTGGAGCGCCTCGGCGCTCTCCAGGTCCAGGTTGTCCGTCGGCTCGTCCAGCAGCAGCGCGGTGACGCCGTCCAGCTCCAGCTTGAGGATCATCAACCGGGCCTGCTGGCCGCCGGAGAGCGACTCGAACTTCTGCTCCTCCTGCCGGTCCAGCTCGTACCGGCGCAGCGCCCCCATCGCGGCGCCGCGGCTGAGCGCGTGCTCCTCCTCGATGATCGACCTGACGGTCCGTCCGAACAGCTCCGGGTGCGCGTGGGTCTGCCGGAAGTGGCCGGGCACCACGCGGGCGCCGAGCTTGAACGAGCCGGAGTGCTTCACCGTCTCGTCGCCGGCCAGCAGCCGCAGGAAGTGTGACTTGCCCGAGCCGTTGGAGCCCAGCACGCCGACCCGCTCGCCGTAGAAGACCTCCAGGTCGAAGGGCTTCATCAGGCCGGTGAGCTCCAACTGCTCGATGGTGAGCGAACGCACACCGGTGCGGCCGCCCTTGAGCCGCATGGTGATGTTCTGCTCGCGCGGCGGCTCCTCCGGCCGACCCGCCTCCTCGAACTTCTTCAGCCGGGTCTGCGCGGCCGCGTACCGGGTGGCCAGCGCGTGGCTGACGGAGGCGGCCTGACGGAGGTTCACCACCAGCTTCTTCAGCTTGGCGTGCTCCTCGTCCCAGCGGCGGCCCAGCTCCTCGAAGCGCTCGAAGCGCTCCTTGCGGGCCTCGTGGAAGGAGTCGAAGCCCCCGCCGTGCACCCAGACCGAGCTGCCGCCCCCGCCGAAGCCGGTCTCGACACTGATGATCTTGTCGGCGGAGCGGGAGAGCAGCTCGCGGTCGTGCGAGATGAACAGCACGGTCTTCGGGGTGGCCTTGATGGCCTCCTCCAGCCAGCGCTTGCCCGGCACGTCCAGGTAGTTGTCCGGCTCGTCGAGGAGCAGCACCTCCTCGGGGCCGCGCAGCAGCGCCTCCAGGACCAGCCGCTTCTGCTCACCGCCGGAGAGGGTGTTCAGCCCGCGGAACTGCGCCCGGTCGAACGGCATGCCCAACGCGGCGGTGGTACAGACGTCCCAGACGGTCTCGTACTCGTACCCGTCGGCGTCCGCCCAGTCCGAGAGCGCCTGCGCGTACGCCATCTGCGACTTCTCGTCGTCCTGCGCCATCATCGCCAGCTCGGCGGCGTCCACCGCCTTGGCCGCGACGGCGATCCGCGGCGGCGCCACCGACACCAGCAGGTCCCGCACCGAGGCGTCGGCCGGCAGCGCCCCCGGGGTCTCCCGCTGGTCCTCCCGCCCGGTGGTCCCGACGAACTGACGCATCACGCCCAGCCCGCCGCTCACCGTCACCGAGCCGCCGTGCGGCTGGGTGTCCCCCGCGATCATGCGCAGCAGCGTGGTCTTACCGGCCCCGTTCGCGCCCACCAGCGCCACCGCGGAGCCCTCGCCGACCCGGAAGGACGCGTCGTCGAACAGCACCCGCCCGTCCGGCAGGTAGTACTCCAGGTGCGAAATCTCGACGTGTCCCATGCCGAGGATTGTGCCAAGCCGGGACCTACACACCCAAACGGATTAGGCACTCCGCCCGGCAGGGCAGCGGCCCAGGGGCGCGAGGAACTGCGCGAGTCCGGCAGGCGGACCAGCGTGAGGTCGGGGCAGGCGAGCCGGTTGCAGGTGCTGCCGTTCCCCCGCGCGCAGTTCCCCGCGCCCCTGCGGGGCGCAACCACCTACGCCACGGGGGCCTCGACGCCAGGGAGCGTCCGCATCCGCCGCGCGAGCCGGTTCCGCTCCGCGAGCTGGTCGTCGGCCGGGTAGCCGACCTCCTCCAGCGTCAGCCCGTACGGCCGGACCACGTTCACGGCCGAGTTCCGGACCCGGCCGGCCAGCACCTGCCCCGGGAAGTCCACCGGCCGGTGCCCGTCGCCGACGAGCAGCATCGCCCCGACCAACGACCGCACCATGTTGTGGCAGAACGCGTCCGCCCGCACCGTCGCGACCGCCAGCGACCCCTCCTGCGAGGCGTAGGAGTCCACCGGCACCCGGTCCCACCGCAGTTCCAGCAGCGTCCGGATGGTCGTCGCGCCCTCCCGCTTCTTGCAGTAGGCCGCGAAGTCGTGCTCCCCCAGCAGCAGCCGCGCCGCCTCGTTCATCTTCTCGACGTCCAGCGGCCGGTCGTGCCAGAGCACGTGCCCCCGCAGCAGCGGGTCCACCCCTCCCGGGTGGTCGGCGACCCGGTACGCGTACCGCCGCCAGACCGCCGCGAACCGCGCGTCGAAGCCCGACGGCGCCTCCGACACCCGGTAGATCCGCACGTCGCCCGGCAGCCGCCCGGCGAGCCGCCGCAGCAGCTTGTCGCCGTGCTCGGCCCACAGCTCGGCCGGCAGGTCCACGTGCGCGACCTGGCCCCGCGCGTGCACCCCGGCGTCGGTCCGGCCCGCGACCGTGAGCGGGAAGAGCTCCTGACTGCGCGTCACGATCTGCAGCGCGCTCTCGATCTCCTCCTGCACGGTGCGCCGGCCCCGCTGCCGCGCCCACCCCGAGAACTCGGCGCCCTGGTACGCCAGGTCGAGCCGGATCCGCACGTACCCGTCCGCCGGACCGTCCTTGACCGGGGGCTGCTCGGCGCAGTCGTTCACCACGTAAGTACTCCTAGAAAAGGGAACGGGCCCGCCCCCCGGTGAAGGGAGCGGGCCCGGACGTCACCTGAGAAGGTGTCAGGCCTTGTCGGCCTCGACCTCGGTGGCCTCGGTCTCCTCGACCGTGGTCTCCTCGGCCTTGGCGTCGGCCTCCTTGACGGCACGCTTGGTGGCCGCCTCGGCCTCGCCGACGGCGGTCTGCGCGACGGTGAGGGCCTCGACCAGCTCGATCACGGCCATCGGGGCGTTGTCACCACGACGACCACCGATCTTGGTGATGCGGGTGTAGCCACCGGGGCGGTTCTCGTAGCGGGGGGCGATCTCGGTGAAGAGGGTGTGCAGCACCGACACGTCGGTGATCGTCTTGCGGACGATGCGACGGTTGTGGATGTCGCCCTTCTTCGCCTTGGTGATCAGCTTCTCGGCCAGCGGGCGCATCCGACGGGCCTTGGCCTCGGTCGTGGTGATGCGGCCGTACTGGAACAGCTCCCGGCACAGACCGGCGAGCAGCAGCGGCTCGTGGTGCGGGCCGCCGCCGAGGCGGGCACCCTTCGTGGGACGCGGCATGCGTAACTCCTTGAATCACCGTCACCGGCCGTATCAGGTACCGGAACGGGCGTACGGGCACTGTGCCCGCACGGCTTTCATGAAGCGGAGCGGCCCGGTTGGGGGCCGCCCCGCCACAAATCTCTTAGTACTGCTCGGTCTCCGCGTAACCCGCGTCGTCCAGGTCGTCGGCGCCGAAGGCGTCGGCGGCGGCGGTCGGGTCGAACCCGGGCGGGCTGTCCTTGAGCGCCAGGCCCATGCCGGCCAGCTTCGCCTTGACCTCGTCGATCGACTTCGCACCGAAGTTGCGGATGTCGAGCAGGTCGGCCTCGGAACGGGCGACGAGCTCACCCACGGTGTGGATGCCCTCGCGCTTGAGGCAGTTGTACGACCGAACGGTGAGCTCGAGCTCCTCGATCGGCAGCGCCAGGTCGGCGGCCAGGGCGGCGTCCGTCGGGGACGGGCCCATGTCGATGCCCTCGGCGTCGATGTTCAGCTCGCGGGCGAGACCGAACAGCTCCACCAGGGTCTTGCCGGCCGAGGCCATGGCGTCACGGGGGCGCATGGCGGGCTTGGTCTCGACGTCGACGATGAGCTTGTCGAAGTCGGTCCGCTGCTCGACACGGGTGGCCTCGACCTTGTAGGTGACCTTCAGCACGGGGCTGTAGATCGAGTCGACCGGGATGCGGCCGATCTCCTGGCCGGAGGCCTTGTTCTGCACGGCGGAGACGTAGCCGCGACCGCGCTCGACGGTCAGCTCCATCTCCAGCTTGCCCTTGCCGTTCAGCGTGGCGAGGACCAGCTCGGGGTTGTGCACCTCGACACCGGCCGGGGGCGCGATGTCGGCGGCGGTGACCACACCCGGACCCTGCTTGCGCAGGTACATCACGACCGGCTCGTCGTGCTCCGAGGAGACGACCAGCTGCTTGATGTTCAGGATGAGGTCGGTGACGTCCTCCTTGACGCCCGGCACGGTGGTGAACTCGTGCAGGACACCGTCGACCCGGATGCTGGTGACGGCGGCACCGGGGATCGAGGAGAGGAGCGTGCGGCGGAGCGAGTTGCCGAGGGTGTAGCCGAAGCCCGGCTCGAGCGGCTCGATCACGAACCGCGAGCGGAACTCGTCGACGACCTCTTCGGTCAGCGAGGGACGCTGAGCGATCAGCATGTTTTCAGATCCTCCAGTTGGACTCGGCACCCACTATTTGATGCCGAACAGAACCAGCGTACGGGGTCCGGCCTGAGACCGGACCCCGTACGAGGTTTAAAACACCCAGACTGCCCGAAGGCGCTGCGTCAGACGCGGCGGCGCTTCGGCGGACGGCAGCCGTTGTGCGGGGTGGGGGTGACGTCCTGGATCGAGCCGACCTCGATGCCGGCGGCGGACAGCGAACGGATCGCGGTCTCGCGGCCGGAGCCCGGGCCCTTGACGAAGACGTCGACCTTGCGCATGCCGTGCTCCATCGCGCGACGGGCAGCGGCCTCGGCGGCCATCTGCGCGGCGAACGGGGTGGACTTGCGCGAGCCCTTGAAGCCGACGTGGCCGGCGGAGGCCCAGGAGATCACGTTGCCCTGCGGGTCGGTGATCGAAACGATGGTGTTGTTGAACGTGCTCTTGATGTGCGCGTGGCCGTGAGCGACGTTCTTCTTTTCCTTGCGGCGCAGCTTCTTCGCGCCGGCAGCCTGACGACCCTTGGGGGGCATAAGTCTGTTCTCCTACTGAGGTGGTCGGTCCGCTGAACCCGCGGGCCGGAGGGAAGTCCGGTTAACGGGCGGACTACTTCTTGCCCGGCTTCTTCTTGCCGGCAATCGCGCGACGCGGGCCCTTGCGGGTACGCGCGTTGGTGTGGGTGCGCTGACCGCGGACCGGGAGGCCACGGCGGTGACGCAGACCCTCGTAGCAGCCGATCTCGACCTTGCGGCGGATGTCGGCGGCAACGGCGCGGCGGAGGTCACCCTCGACCTCGAAGTTCGCGTCGATGTACTGGCTCAGCTTGACCAGGTCGTCCTCGGTGATGTCGCGAACGCGGACATCCGGGTTGACGCCGGTCTCGGCGAGCGCGAGCTGCGCGCGGGTGCGGCCGATGCCGTAGACGTAGGTCAGAGCGATCTCGATCCGCTTCTCACGCGGGAGATCAACGCCTGCGAGGCGTGCCATTCAAGGCTCCTGTGGTTCTTTCAGAGGTCTGACGCGCTACCTACTCCGACACCTCTCGGTGTGGGAGCCCCGGCCTCTGCGCCGGGGGTGGCAGTCCGCCCTCATGAGGAGGACGGATCGGGTAGCCCGCTTATGACGTTTTTCGCGTCGCGCGAAGTACTACGAGAAATGCGGGGTGAGGCTGATCAGCCCTGGCGCTGCTTGTGGCGCAGGTTGTCGCAGATCACCATGACCCGGCCGTGACGGCGGATCACCTTGCACTTGTCGCAGATCTTCTTGACGCTCGGCTTGACCTTCATGGTTCAGGTTCTCCGGGTCTAGATCTGACAGATGCTTGTTACTTGTACCGGTAGACGATCCGGCCTCGAGTCAGGTCATAAGGGCTGAGCTCCACGACAACCCGGTCGTCCGGGAGGATACGGATGTAGTGCATCCGCATCTTGCCGCTGATGTGCGCGAGGACCTTGTGACCGTTCTGCAGCTCCACCTTGAACATGGCGTTCGGCAGGGACTCGATCACGGTGCCCTCGATCTCAATGGCGCCTTGCTTCTTTGCCATGAACTACGAGATCCACCTTCCGGGGAACGGCTACCGTATGCGGCACGCTCGTGCGAACCTGGGTTCACCCCCGCCCGGATCGGGCAGAGGGCGTGCAGAAGCACGCTACGAGTGAGCCGACGGTCCATCGTACGCCACCGCCCCAGCCACACCAAACCGGCTCAGAGGCTGGTGACCACCAGCGGCTCCACGTGCGCGGTGCAGTGGGCGCAGCGGCGGGCGGCCTCGGGGATGTCGCTCAGGCACTCCGGGCACGGACGCTTGGCGGCCTTCGGCTTCTTCGGCAGGTAGCGGGCGGTCGCCTTGGTGACCGGCAGCACCACGCAGAAGTACAGGACCGCGGCGGTCAGCAGGAACGCGATCAGCACGTTCAGGAACTGGCCGTACGGGAAGGTGACGCCCGCCACGGTGAAGCTGTACGCGCGGAAGTCGCCGGCGGCGCCGACCACCACGCCGACCAGCGGGGTGAGGAAGGCGGCCACGAAGCCGGTCACCACCGCGGTGAAGGCGGAGCCGATGACCACACCGACGGCCATGTCGATCACGTTGCCGCGCATCATGAAGTCGCGGAATCCCTTGAGCACTTGCTCGTCCCCTTCTCAGCGGTTGTCAGCTGCTAAAAATAGGACAAACGGCCTGCAGGACGAAACCTGCAGGCCGTGCGTGTGGCGAAGGGCTCAGACGAGCGGCCGTCCTAGCCCAGGGGATCCGGGGCGGCCACCACACCGAGCTTCGCCAGCTCGGCCTTGCCGCCGTCGAAGGCGGTGAGCACCAGCGGGCCCTGCTCGGTGACGGCCACCGAGTGCTCCCAGTGCGAGGCCCAGGTGCCGTCGGTGGTGACGACGGTCCAGTCGTCCTCGAGGATCTCGGTGTGCGGGGTGCCGAGCGAGACCATCGGCTCGATCGCCAGCACGGTGCCCGGGATCAGCTTGGGGCCCTTGCCCCGGCCGGCCACGTAGTTCAGCACGTGCGGCTCCATGTGCATCGCGGTGCCGATGCCGTGGCCGCCGTAGCCCTCGGTGATGCCCCACTTGCCCTTGGGGGGCAGCGGCTGGCGGCGGATGAAGCCCTCGATCGCCCGGGAGACGTCGACCAGGCGGTTGCCCTTCTTCATCTGGGCGATGCCGGCCCACATCGAGCCCTCGGTCACCCGGGAGAGCAGCTCGTTCTGCGGGGCGGTCTGCCCCACCGCGACGGTGATCGCCGCGTCGCCGTGCCAGCCGTCCACGATCGCGCCGCAGTCGATCGAGATGATGTCGCCCTCCTGGAGGACCCGCTCACCGGGGATGCCGTGCACGACCTCCTCGTTGACGGAGGCGCAGATCACGCCCGGGAACCACAGGCCGCCGTGGTGCGCGCGGAAGTTGGAGGTCGCACCGTGACCGGTGATCACCTTGTCCGCGATGTCGTTCAGCTCCTGGGTGGTGATCCCCGGGGCCACCGCCTCCCGGCAGGCCTTCAGCGCCTCGGCCACGACCAGCCCGGCCGCCCGCATCTTGGCGATCTGCTCGGGGGTCTTGATCTCCACCATCTGGGTTCCACACCTTCCGTCCGTACTGCTGCTACCCACCTACGGTACGACGCACGGACGGCCGGGAAGTCCACGAGGGGCTTCCCGGCCGTCCGTTGCGAACCGTCAGGCGTTCTTCTTCAGCGCGCCGACCGCGCGCTCGGTGACCTCGTCGACCTTGCCCAGCGCCGAGATGGTGACCAGCAGACCCTGCTGCTCGTAGTAGGCGATGATCGGCTCGGTCTCCGTGTGGTAGACCTCCAGCCGGGTCCGCACCTTCTCCTCGGTGTCGTCCGAGCGCTGGTACAGCTCGCCGCCGCACTCGTCGCAGACGCCCTCGGTCTTCGGCGGGTTGTAGACCACGTGGTAGACGTGGCCGCCGTCGTTGCGGCAGAGCCGGCGACCGGCGATCCGCTTGACGACCTCGTCCTCGGGGACCTCCAGGTCCAGCACGCCGTCGAGGGCGATGCCGAACTCGACCAGGATCTCGTCCAGGGCCTTGGCCTGGCCGAGGTTCCGGGGGAAGCCGTCCAGCAGGAAGCCGTTGGCGGCGTCCGGCTGCGACATGCGGTCCTTGGCCATCCCGATGGTGACCTCATCCGGCACCAGGCGACCCGCGTCCATGTACGCCTTGGCCTCGAGCCCCAGCGGGGTGCCCTGGCTGATGTTGGCGCGGAACAGGTCTCCGGTGGAGATGTGGGGAATGGACAGGGTCTTGGCCAGGACGTGCGCCTGAGTACCCTTCCCGGCCCCGGGAGGTCCGACGAGGACGATACGCATCAGCGGAGGAACCCTTCGTAATTACGCTGCTGGAGCTGGCTCTCGATCTGCTTCACAGTTTCGAGTCCGACACCGACGACGATGAGCACACTGGTGCCACCGAACGGGAAGTTTTGGTTCGCGTTGAAGGCGACCAGGGCGATCATCGGGATCAACGCGATCAGGCCCAGGTAGAGCGACCCCGGCCACGTGATACGGGTCAGCACGTAGTTAAGGTACTCGGCCGTCGGTCGGCCGGCCCGGATGCCCGGGATGAACCCACCATACTTCTTCATGTTGTCGGCAACTTCTTCGGGGTTGAAGGAGATGGCGACGTAGAAGAAGGCGAAGAACACGATCAGCACGAAGTAGGTGGCCATGTAGACCGGGTGGTCACCGCGGACGAAGTTGGTGTTGATCCACTGGGCCCAGCCGGCCTGGCTGTTCGTCAACTGCGCCACCAGCGCAGGGATGTACAGCAGCGACGAAGCGAAGATGACCGGGATGACACCGGCCTGGTTGACCTTCAGCGGGATGTAGGTCGAGGTGCCGCCGAACGCGCGGCGGCCGATCATGCGCTTGGCGTACTGGACCGGGATCCGGCGCTGCGCCTGCTCGACGAAGATGACGAGGATCACGACGACGACGCCGATTGCGATCACGCTGAAGAACTCGACCCAGCCGTCACCGATCTTGCCGGAGAGCTTGATCGCCCACATCGAGCCCGGGAAGCCGGAGGCGATGGAGGTGAAGATCAGGATCGACATGCCGTTGCCGATGCCGCGGTCAGTGATCAGCTCACCGAGCCACATGACCACGGTGGTGCCCGCGGTCATGGTGATCACCATGCTGGCGATGCGGAAGATCGACTGGTCCGGCACCACCTGGGTGGCGAGCGAGCAGCCCGAGAACAGGGCGCCGCTGGAGGCCGTCGCGACGATGCCAGTGCCCTGGAGCACGGCGAGCGCGATGGTCAGGTAGCGGGTGTACTGGGTGATCTTCGCGGTGCCGGCCTGGCCCTCCTTCTTCAGCGCCTCGAGCCGCGGGATCACCACGGTGAGGAGCTGGAGGATGATGCTGGCCGTGATGTACGGCATGATGCCGAGCGCGAAGATCGTCAGCTGGAGCAGTGCGCCACCGCTGAAGAGGTTCACCAGGCCGAACAGACCGCTCTGCGACTGGTCCTTCAGACACTGGTTGACCGCGACGAAGTCGACGCCCGGTACGGGAACGTGGGCGCCCAGCCGGAACAGCACCATGATGCCCAGCGTGAACAGCAGCTTCTTGCGCAGGTCGGGCGTCTGGAACGCCCGCGCGAACGCACTGAGCACGGTGCCTCCTGCGCCTCCCGCACGTCGTCGGCGGAAGGGTCGGTCCTGAATGGGTGTGTGGGGATTGCAGCCCCCGTGGGCCCCGGGTTTCTCCGGACGGCACAGGCAAGCCTGGGCGCAGCCTACAAGGGAACTCCACGGACTCTAACAGTGCTCGGCCACCCGAAAGAAGCGCGTACCACCCCTCCCCCACGCACGGGGGACGGGATGCCCGTTTTGACACACAAAAGTCAGCGGAAAATCGGTCCGGAAAGCACGGAACCCCGTCCCTCCCGAAGGAGGAACGGGGTTCCGAGGAACGTCAGCGGGCTCAGATGAGCTCGGTGACCGAACCGCCGGCGGCGGTGATCTTCTCGGCGGCGGAGCCGGAGACGGCGTCGACCGTCACCTGCAGCGCGACCGCGATGTCGCCCTGGCCGAGGACCTTGACGAGCTCGTTCTTGCGAACGGCGCCCTTCGCGATCAGGTCGGCCACGGTGACCTCGCCACCGTTCGGGTAGAGCTCGGCCAGCTTGTCCAGGTTCACGACCTGGAACTGCTTGTGGGCCGGGTTCTTGAAGCCCTTCAGCTTCGGCAGGCGCATGTGGAGGGGCATCTGGCCACCCTCGAAGCGCTGCGGAACCTGGTAGCGGGCCTTGGTGCCCTTGGTACCACGACCTGCGGTCTTACCCTTGGAACCCTCACCACGACCGACGCGGATCTTGTCGGTCTTGGCACCGGGGGCCGGGCGCAGGTTGTGGATCTTGATCGGCGAGTTGTCTGCCATTTCAGTCCACCTCCTCGACCGTGACGAGGTGACGAACGGTGTGGACCATGCCGCGGATCTCCGGGCGGTCCTCCTTCACCACGGTGTCGTTCAGCCGCTTGAGGCCGAGCGAACGCAGGGTGTCACGGTGGTTCTGCTTGCTGCCGATGTACGACTTGGTCTGAGTGACCTTCAGGCGAGCCATCAGGCGCTCACCGCCGCAGCGGTACCAGCCGCACGGGCGCGCAGCAGCGCGGCCGGGGCGACGTCCTCGAGCGGCAGGCCACGACGGGCCGCGATCTCCTCGGGGCGCACGAGGCCCTTCAGAGCGGCGACCGTGGCGTGCACGATGTTGATGGCGTTGTCCGAGCCGAGCGACTTCGACAGGATGTCGTGAACGCCGGCGCACTCCAGGACGGCACGCACCGGGCCACCGGCGATAACACCGGTACCGGGGGACGCCGGCTTCAGCAGCACGACGCCGGCGGCCTTCTCGCCCTGGATCGGGTGCGGGATGGTGCCCTGGATACGGGGGACCTTGAAGAAGTTCTTCTTGGCCTCCTCAACACCCTTGGCGATGGCGGCCGGAACCTCCTTCGCCTTCCCGTAACCGACACCCACGGTGCCGTCACCGTCGCCCACCACGACCAGCGCGGTGAAGCTGAAACGACGACCACCCTTGACAACCTTGGCGACACGGTTGATCGCGACGACGCGCTCGACGTAAGCAGTCTTCTCGACGGCGGGGGCGTTGCCCCGGTCGTCGCGCTTACGGTCACGCCGCTCGCCACCGCCGGTGCCGCCGCCGGCGCCGCTGCCGCGGCGCTGGGGTCCAGCCATTGGTATTACCTCTCTCGTTTACGTCCGTCGACTGGGTCGACGAGCGGCTTAGAAGTCGAGCCCGGCCTCACGGGCCGCGTCCGCCAGGGCGGCGATGCGGCCGGCGTACCGGTTGCCCGCGCGGTCGAAGACGACCGACTCGATGCCGGCGGCCTTGGCGCGCTCGGCGACCAGGCTCCCGACCTTCTTGGCCAGCTCGGTCTTGTCGCCCTCGGCGCCCTTGATGGACACGTCGAGGGTGGACGCCGACGCCAGGGTGTGACCCTTGGCGTCGTCGATGACCTGGGCGACCATGTGACGGTTCGAGCGCGTCACAACGAGGCGCGGACGCACCTCGGTGCCGACGACGCGCTTGCGAACGCGGATCGCGCGGCGCTTGCGGGCGGCGTTCTTGTAGCCGTTGCCCTTGCCGATCTTGACAGAGACAGTCATGGCTTACTTACCACTCTTTCCGACCTTGCGGCGGATGACCTCGCCCGCGTACTTGACACCCTTGGCCTTGTACGGGTCGGGCTTCCGCAGCTTGCGGATCTTCGCGGCGACCTCGCCGACCTTCTGCTTGTCGGTGCCGTCCACGTGGAACTTGGTGGGCGACTCGACGACGAAGGAGATGCCCTCCGGCGCCTCGACCAGGATCGGGTGGCTGTAGCCGAGCTGGAACTCCATGGCGGAGCCCTTCGCGGCGACACGGTAACCAACACCGCTGATCTCGAGCGACTTGCGGTAGCCCGCGGTCACGCCGGTGATCATGTTCGCCACCAGCGTGCGGGAAAGGCCGTGGAGGGCCTTCGACTGACGCTCGTCGTTCGGGCGGGTGACGAGCAGCGTGCCGTCCTCGCCCTTGCCGATCTCGATCGGCGCGGCGACGACGTGGGTGAGGGAGCCCTTCGGGCCCTTCACCGAGACCGCCTGGCCATCGATGGTGACGTCCACGCCGGCGGGAACCGGGATGGGCAGCCGTCCAATGCGAGACATTGCTGTACCTCCGTTTCCCGAATTACCAGACGTAGGCGAGAACTTCTCCGCCTACGCCCTTCTTGGCAGCCTGCTTGTCCGTGAGGAGACCCGAGGACGTGGAGATGATCGCCACGCCCAGGCCGCCGAGGACCTTCGGCAGGTTGGTGGACTTTGCGTAAACGCGCAGACCCGGCTTGCTGATGCGCTTGATGCCGGCGATGGAGCGCTCACGGTTGGGGCCGAACTTGAGCTCGATGGTCAGCTTCTTGCTGACCTCGCCCTCAGCGGGCTCCTCAACCTTGTAGGAGGAGATGTACCCCTCCTGCTGCAGGATCTCGGCGACGTGCGCCTTGAGCTTGCTGGCCGGCATCGCCACGGTGTCGTGGTACGCCGAGTTCGCGTTACGCAGACGCGTGAGCATGTCTGCGATGGGGTCGGTCATGGTCATGATGGCCTCAGGCCTCTCTCGCCGTGGTTTCTCCGCGCCAGGTCCCCCCGCCGCACTCGTGGAGTGCGGCAAGGGCACAGACGCAGGGGACCTGCGACGTAGTAAGACTGGGTGCGAGCCCTCTCACAGAGGGTCGCGGACAGCACATAACCGTCCGCGACAGGGGGCCCGACCCCACTACCTTACGGGATCCCGTACGGCTCCCCCAAAACGGGGGCGTGTGGGGTCGGGCACGCCTGCTGATTCGCTGTTGCGACTAAGGGCTCTGGATTACCAGGAGCTCTTGGTCACGCCCGGCAGCTCGCCGCGGTGCGCCATCTCACGGAGGCACACACGGCACAGGCCGAACTTGCGGTACACCGAGTGCGGACGGCCGCAGCGCTGGCAGCGGGTGTACGCACGCACGCCGAACTTCGGCTTGCGCTCGGACTTCGCGATGAGGGACTTCTTCGCCATTGGCTCACGCCTCCTTGAACGGGAAGCCCAGAGCGCGCAGGAGCGCCCGGCCCTCGTCGTCGTTCTGAGCGGTGGTCACGACGGTGATGTCCATACCGCGCTGACGGTCGACCTTGTCCTGGTCGATCTCGTGGAACATGACCTGCTCGGTCAGACCGAACGTGTAGTTGCCACGGCCGTCGAACTGCTTCGGCGAGAGGCCGCGGAAGTCACGGATACGCGGCAGCGCCAGCGACACCAGACGGTCCACGAACTCCCACATGCGGTCACCACGGAGGGTGACGTGGGTGCCGATCGGCTGGCCCTCGCGCAGCTTGAACTGCGCGATGGACTTACGAGCCTTCGTCACCGCCGGCTTCTGGCCGGTGATGGCGGTGAGGTCGCGGATCGCGCCCTCGATCAGCTTGCTGTCACGGGCAGCCTCGCCGACACCCATGTTGACCACGACCTTGACCAGGCCGGGGATCAGCATGACGTTCTCGTACTTGAACTGCTCCTGCAGCTGGCCCTTGATCTCGGAGTTGTAACGCTCCTTGAGGCGGGGGGCCACCTTCTCAACAGTCGTCTCAGACATCAGATGTCCTCACCGGTTCGCTTGGCAACGCGGATCTTGTTGCCCTCGTCGTCGAAGCGGTAACCAACGCGGGTGACGACCTTCTTGCCGTCCTTCTCCACGACCAGCTGGACGTTGGAGACGTGAACGGGAGCCTCGACGGTGACAATGCCACCCTGGGTGCCCGGACCCGGCTTGGTGTGCTTCTTGACCCGGTTCACACCCTCGACCAGGACCTTGTTCTCAGCGGGGATGGCCTGGATGACCTTGCCCTGCTTGCCCTTGTCCTTGCCGGTGATGACCTGAACCAGGTCACCCTTCTTGATCTTCATGCTGTTCGCCATGGGTTAGAGCACCTCCGGCGCCAGCGAGATGATCTTCATGAACTTCTTGTCGCGCAGCTCGCGGCCCACCGGGCCGAAGATGCGGGTGCCGCGGGGGTCACCATCGGCGTTCTTCAGAACGACGGCGGCGTTCTCGTCGAAGCGGATGTACGAGCCATCCGGACGACGACGCTCCTTGACGGTGCGGACGACGACGCACTTGACGACGTCACCCTTCTTCACCGAACCGCCGGGGATCGCGTCCTTGACGGTGGCGACGATGACGTCCCCGATACCGG
Source organism: Kitasatospora sp. NPDC051853 (assembly GCF_044452665.1). Lineage (NCBI taxonomy): Bacteria > Bacillati > Actinomycetota > Actinomycetes > Kitasatosporales > Streptomycetaceae > Kitasatospora > Kitasatospora sp. NPDC051853. The sequence goes on from NZ_JBITBY010000010.1 coordinate 243,225, forward strand.
CGTAGCGGCGACCGGAGCCACCGAGAACACGGATGCAAAGGATCTCCTTGGCACCGGTGTTGTCGGCGACGCGCAGTCGCGACTCCTGCTGGATCACAGCTTTCTCCTGATCGTCAACGAAGGTCGACGGGCCGGCCGCTGCTCACCCGATCGTCTTGCGACACCGGGCACATACGGCCGTACCACATCGGCTCCGTTACTTGGCCTTCTCGAGGATCTCGACGACGCGCCAGCGCTTCGTCGCGGACAGCGGACGGGTCTCCATGAGGAGGACCCGGTCGCCGACGCCGCAGGCGTTGGCCTCGTCGTGCGCCTTCAGCTTGTTCGTACGGCGGATGACCTTGCCGTACAGCGCGTGCTTGACGCGGTCCTCGACGGCGACGACGACGGTCTTGTCCATCTTGTCGCTGACGACGAGACCCTCACGGGTCTTGCGGAAGCTGCGCGTCTCGTTGGTGTTCTCAGTCATCAGGCGTTCTCCACCGTCTCGATGCCCAGCTCGCGCTCGCGCATCAGGGTGTAGATCCGCGCGATGTCCTTGCGGACGAGCTTGAGCCGTCCGTGGTTGTCGAGCTGCCCGGTCGCCGCCTGGAAGCGGAGGTTGAACAGCTCCTCCTTCGCCTCACGGAGCTTGGCGACGAGAGCCTCGTTGTCCAGCTCGCGAAGCTCTGCAGCCTTCGTGGCCGACATCAGCTCTCACCGTCCTCGCGCCGGACGATCCGGCACTTCATCGGCAGCTTGTGCGCGGCGCGGGTGAGCGCCTCGCGAGCCACCTTCTCGTTCGGGTACGACAGCTCGAACATGACCCGACCCGGGTGCACGTTCGCGATCCACCACTCCGGCGAACCCTTACCGGAACCCATGCGGGTCTCGGCCGGCTTCTTGGTCAGCGGACGGTCCGGGTAAATGTTGATCCAGACCTTGCCGCCACGGCGGATGTGACGGGTGATCGCGATACGAGCGGACTCGATCTGACGGTTCGTCACGTAGGCCGGGGTGACGGCCTGGATGCCGAACTGGCCGAACGCCAGCTCGGTGCCACCCTTGGAGGCGCCACGGCGCTTCGGGTGGTGCTGCTTGCGGTGCTTGACCCGACGGGGGATCAGCATGAGGTCAGGCCTCCGTTCCGGTGCTCTCGGCAGCCGGCGCCTCGGTCACCGCGGCCGGGGCCTCGGTGTTCGCGGGACGACGACCGCCACGGGCGCCACGCTCGCCGCCACGGCCACCGCGCTCGCCGCCACGCGCGGGGCGGGCGTCGTTGCGGGCCGGACGGTTGCCCGAGCGGGCAGCGGCGTTCTCAGCGCGGACCTCGGCGATGTTCTTGACGTCGCCCTTGTAGATCCAGACCTTCACGCCGATGCGGCCGAAGGTGGTCTTGGCCTCGAAGAAGCCGTAGTCGACGTTCGCACGGAGGGTGTGCAGCGGCACGCGACCCTCGCGGTAGAACTCCGAACGGCTCATCTCGGCGCCGCCGAGACGACCGGAGCACTGGACCTTGATGCCCTTGGCGCCGGACTTCATGGTGCCCTGCATCGACTTGCGCATGGCACGGCGGAACGACACGCGGGAGGACAGCTGCTCCGCGACGCCCTGAGCCACGAGCTGGGCGTCCAGCTCGGGGTTCTTGACCTCGAGGATGTTCAGCTGGACCTGCTTGCCGGTCAGCTTCTCGAGGTCGCCGCGGATGCGGTCGGCCTCGGTGCCACGGCGGCCGATGACGATGCCGGGGCGAGCGGTGTGGATGTCGACGCGGACGCGGTCGCGGGTGCGCTCGATCTCGACCTTGGAGATGCCGGCGCGCTCCATGCCCTTCGTCATCATGCGACGAATGGCGACGTCTTCCTTGACGTAGTCCTTGTACAGCTTGTCGGCGTACCAGCGGGACTTGAAGTCCGTGCTGATGCCGAGGCGGAACCCGTGCGGGTTAACCTTCTGGCCCATTACCGGGTCCCTTCCTTGCTGCTGACGACCACGGTGATGTGGCTGGTCCGCTTGCGGATCCGGTAGGCACGGCCCTGGGCGCGCGGACGGAACCGCTTCAGGGTCGGGCCCTCGTCAACGTACGCCTCGCTGATGACGAGGTCGTCCACGTTGGAGTGGTTGTAGTTGTGCGCGGCGTTGGCGATGGCGCTGTTGAGCACCTTGCCGACCGGCACGGTGGCTGCCTGCGGAGCGAAACGCAGGACGGCCTGGGCCTCCGTGGCACTCATGCCACGGATGAGGTCCACCACGCGGCGGGCCTTCATGGGCGTGACGCGGATGTACCGCGCCTGGGCCCTGGCTTCCATGGTTGTCCCCTTAATGGAGTAAGTCACTTGAGTCGTGCTGGCGCTGAAGCTCGCGGAGCGACTAGCGGCGCTTCGACTTGCGGTCGTCCTTCACGTGCCCCTTGAAGGTGCGCGTGGGGGCGAACTCGCCGAGCTTGTGGCCGACCATCGACTCGGTGACGAACACCGGGACGTGCTTGCGGCCATCGTGAACCGCGATCGTGTGACCGAGCATGCTCGGGGAGATCACGGAACGACGGGACCAGGTCTTGATGACGTTCTGAGTGCCCGCCTCGTTCTGCGCGTCCACCTTCTTGAGAAGGTGGCCGTCGATGAAGGGGCCCTTCTTGAGACTGCGCGGCATCTGACCTGCTCCTAGCGCTTCTTGTTGGTCTTGCGGCGGCGCACGATGAGCTTGTCCGACGCCTTGTTCGGGCGACGGGTGCGGCCCTCGGGCTTGCCCCACGGCGAGACCGGGTGGCGACCACCGGAGGTCTTACCCTCACCACCACCGTGCGGGTGGTCGATCGGGTTCATGGCCACACCACGCACGGTCGGGCGGACGCCCTTCCAGCGCATACGGCCGGCCTTGCCCCAGTTGATGTTCGACTGCTCGGCGTTGCCGACCTCGCCGACAGTGGCGCGGCAGCGGGCGTCGACCAGGCGGATCTCACCGGAGGGCATGCGCAGGTGCGCCATCTTGCCCTCACGCGCCAGCAGCTGGATGCCGGAACCGGCGGAGCGGGCCATCTTGGCACCGCCACCGGGACGCAGCTCCACCGCGTGGATGGTGGTACCGACCGGGATGTTGCGCAGCGGCAGGTTGTTGCCCGGCTTGATGTCGGCCGCGGGGCCGTTCTCGATCCGGTCACCCTGGGCGATGCCACGCGGGGCGATGATGTAGCGCTTCTCGCCGTCCGCGTAGTGCAGGAGCGCGATGCGCGCGGTGCGGTTGGGGTCGTACTCGATGTGAGCGACCTTGGCCGGCACGCCGTCCTTGTCGTGACGACGGAAGTCGATCACGCGGTAGGCGCGCTTGTGGCCGCCACCCTGGTGGCGAGCGGTGACACGACCGGCGTTGTTACGGCCGCCCTTGCTGTGCAGCGGGCGAACCAGCGACTTCTCCGGCGTGGACCGCGTGATCTCGACGAAGTCGGCCACGCTGGAGCCACGACGGCCCGGCGTAGTCGGCTTGTACTTGCGGATACCCATTTTCGTCCTCGTCCTTAACGACGATCCGAGTCCTCCGTCAGGAGGTCGGACCACCGAAGATGTCGATGCGGTTGCCCTCGGCCAGCGTCACGATGGCGCGCTTGGTGTCCTTGCGCTTGCCGAAACCGGTCTTGGAGCGCTTGCGCTTGCCCTGACGGTTGATCGTGTTGACAGCCTCGACCTTGACCGAGAAGACCGCCTCGACGGCCTGCTTGATCTGGGTCTTGTTGGACCCCGGCGACACGATGAACGTGTACTTGTTCTCGTCGAGGAGCGAGTAGCTCTTCTCGGAGATGACCGGCTTCACCAGGACGTCACGGGGGTCCGTGAACGTCTTGCTCGTGATCTCTGCAGCCATCAGGCGGCGCTCCCTTCGAGCTCGCCCTCAGCAGCCACGGCCTTGGCGGACGCGGCCGGACCGGCCACGAAACGCTCGAAGGCGGCCTGGGTGAAGACCACGTCGTCGGAGACGAGCACGTCGTAGGTGTTCAGCTGACCCGCGTCCAGGATGTGCACGTTCGGCAGGTTGCGAGCGGACTTGATGCCCAGCTCGTCCTCGCGCTCGACGACCAGGAGGACGTTCTTGCGCTCGGAGATCTTGCCGAACAGGCCCTTGGCGGCCTTGGTCGACGGCGCCTCGGCCGCAACGACGCCGGTGACGACGTGGATGCGGTTGTGGCGGGCCCGGTCGGTGAGCGCGCCACGCAGAGCGGCCGCGATCATCTTCTTCGGGGTCCGCTGCGAGTAGTCGCGCGGCACGGGACCGTGCACGACGCCACCGCCGGCGAACTGCGGCGCGCGGGTCGAGCCCTGACGGGCGCGACCGGTGCCCTTCTGGCGGTACGGCTTCTTGCCGCCGCCACGGACCTCGCCGCGGGTCTTGGTCTTGTGAGTGCCCTGACGGGCCGCAGCGAGCTGCGCCACGACGACCTGGTGCATCAGCGGGATGCTGACCTTGGCGTCGAAGATCTCGGCGGGCAGCTCGAGGCTGCCGGCCTTGTCGCCAGCCGGCGACAGGATGTCAATGGTGCTCATTTCACAGCCCCTTCGCCGCGGTGCGGACGAGGACGAGGCCGCCGTTCGGGCCCGGGACCGCACCCTTGATGAGGAGCAGGCCCTTCTCCGCGTCGACCGCGTGCACGGTCAGGTTCTGGGTGGTCACACGCTCGTGGCCCATCCGACCCGCCATGCGCATGCCCTTGAACACACGACCCGGGGTGGCGCAGCCACCGATGGAGCCGGGCGAACGGTGCTTGCGCTGGGTGCCGTGACCGGCGCCGAGGCCCTTGAAGTTGTGACGCTTCATGACACCGGCGAAGCCCTTGCCCTTGGAGGTGCCGGTCACGTCGACCTTGACACCCGCCTCGAACAGCTCAGCGGTGATCTCCTGGCCGAGGGTGTACTCGGAAGCATCCGCGGTGCGGAGCTCGACCAGGAAGCGGCGCGGGGTGACACCGGCCTTGGCGAAGTGGCCCGCGAGGGGCTTGTTCACCTTGCGGGGGTCGATCTCGCCGAAGCCGATCTGCACGGCGTCGTAGCCGGCAGCGCTGTCAGCGGTGTGGACCTGGGTCACGACATTCGGCCCGGCCTTGACGACGGTCACCGGAACGATCCGGTTGTTCTCGTCCCAGACCTGGGTCATGCCGAGCTTCTCGCCCAGGATGCCCTTAATCTGCTTTGCCATCTTCGTCGCGCCTCTCAGAGCTTGATCTCGATGTCGACGCCGGCCGGAAGGTCGAGGCGCATCAGCGAGTCAACGGTCTTCGGGGTCGGGTCGAGGATGTCGATCAGACGCTTGTGAGTGCGCATCTCGAAGTGCTCGCGCGAGTCCTTGTACTTGTGCGGCGAGCGGATGACGCAGTAAACGTTCTTCTCAGTGGGCAGCGGCACCGGGCCCGCGACCTGCGCACCAGTGCGAATGACGGTCTCGACGATCTTCTTCGCCGAGGAGTCAATCACCTCGTGGTCGTAGGCCTTGAGCCGGATGCGGATCTTCTGTCCCGCCATGGCTACTCAGTAGTCCTTTGTGTCGTCTGTTGCTTCTGCAGCCGGATTCGGCCGGGTGGCTTGGTCCGGTGGCGCCCCCGGGTGGTTACCCTCTCCGACCCCCGCGCTCGGGCGTGTCGCCCTTTCGCTTGCAAGAAACCGGGAAGGTCACGCCTTCTCGGTCTCGGTACATCGGGGTTCGGCGAGGTCTTGCACCCGCCAGGCGCCGGGTCGAGGCCCTGCCTACGCTTCCCGGAAGATTCCCGTACGTCCGCCCCGCAGCTGCCGCGGTGTCGACTACACACCACTACGCCCACATACAGCACGTGGGAATATGAACGGCCATCACGGGAACGACGAGTACCTGGGACTCGCTTCCAGTCCTCCCGGCGGGAGGCGCGCAGCATCGGCAACTCAACCGAGCAACTAGGACATCCTGCCACATTCGGCAGGTCGGATGCCAATCGGAGCAGCGCGTGATCCGCGCCACGCGCCCCCGCGAGCCCCAACTCAGGCGCTGCGGAGGGAAGTTCGCCCTCCGGCCCGCAACGGCTGCCACCAGTCGCGGTGCTCCCGGTACCAGCGGACGGTGTCGGCCAGGCCGGCCTCGAAGCCGATCAGCGGCTCGTACCCGAGCTCGGCCCGGGCCCGGCCGCCGTCCAGCGAGTACCGCCGGTCGTGGCCCTGGCGGTCGGGGACCGTGCGGACCGCCTCCCAGCCACGGCCGGTGGCGGCCAGCAGCCGGCCGGTGAGCTCACGGTTGGTCAACTCGGTTCCCCCGCCCAGGTGGTAGACCCGCCCGGCCCGGCCGCGGGCCAGGGCCAGCTCGATGCCCCGGCAGTGGTCGTCCACGTGCAGCCAGTCCCGGACGTGGCCGCCGTCGCCGTAGAGCGGGACGGTCCGGCCGTCCAGCAGCTCGGTGGTGAAGAGCGGGATCACCTTCTCCGGGAACTGGTACGGCCCGTAGTTGTTGGAGCAGCGGGTGACCACCACGTCCAGGCCGTGGGTGCGGTGGTACGAGAGGGCCAGCAGGTCGGCGGAGGCCTTGGAGGCGGCGTACGGGGAGTTCGGCGCGAGCGGCTGGTCCTCGGTCCAGGAGCCCTCGGCGATCGAGCCGTAGACCTCGTCGGTGGAGACCAGCAGGAAGCGGCCGGTGCCGTGCTCCAGCGCCGCGTCCAGCAGCACCTGGGTGCCGAGCACGTTGGTGCGCACGAAGGGGGCGGCGCCGGCTATCGAGCGGTCGACGTGGGTCTCGGCGGCGAAGTGCACCACGGCGTCGTGGCCGGGCAGCAGCCGGCGGACCAGCTCGCGGTCGCAGACGTCGCCGCGGACGAAGGAGTAGCCGGGGTGGCCGGCCACCGGGGCGAGGTTGGCCTCGACGCCGGCGTAGGTGAGCGCGTCGAGCACGGTGACCCGGGCCGCGGGGTCGGCCGCCAGCCGGGCCCGGACGTAGGCGGAGCCGATGAAGCCGGCCCCGCCGGTGACGAGGATGCGCATGGTGGTGCCTTGCTGTGGAACGGCGGAGGGCCCGCCCTCCGTCCTCGCGGACGGGGGGCGGGCCCTCGCAATGACCAGTGGTCAGATCGGCAATTACTTGATGATCTGGGTGACCTGGCCGGCGCCGACGGTACGGCCACCCTCACGGATGGCGAACTTGAGGCCCTCCTCCATGGCGATCGGCTGGATCAGCACGACGTCCATGGCGGTGTTGTCGCCCGGCATGACCATCTCGGTGCCCTCGGGGAGGGTCACGACGCCGGTCACGTCCGTGGTACGGAAGTAGAACTGCGGGCGGTAGTTGTTGAAGAACGGGGTGTGACGGCCACCCTCGTCCTTCGACAGGATGTAGGCCTGGGCCTTGAACTCGGTGTGCGGGGTGACCGAGCCCGGCTTGATGATGACCTGGCCGCGCTCGACGTCCTCGCGCTTGATGCCACGGAGGAGCAGACCGACGTTCTCACCGGCCTGGCCCTCGTCGAGCAGCTTGCGGAACATCTCGATGCCGGTGACCGTGGTGGTGGTCTTGGTCTCCTTGATGCCGATGATGTCGACAGTCTCGTTGACCTTGAGGACACCGCGCTCGATGCGGCCGGTGACGACGGTGCCACGACCGGTGATCGTGAAGACGTCCTCGATCGGCATCAGGAACGGCTGGTCCACGGCGCGGGCCGGGGTCGGGATGGCCTCGTCAACGGCGTGCATCAGGCCGAGGAGCTTCTCGCCCCACTCGGCGTCGCCCTCGAGGGCCTTCAGCGCGGAGACGCGGACGACCGGCAGGTCGTCGCCCGGGAAGTCGTACTCGGAGAGCAGCTCACGGACCTCGAGCTCGACGAGCTCCAGGATCTCCTCGTCGTCCACCATGTCGGACTTGTTCAGCGCGACGACGATGTAGGGGACGCCGACCTGGCGGGCCAGGAGGACGTGCTCCTTGGTCTGCGGCATCGGGCCGTCGGTGGCGGCGACGACGAGGATCGCACCGTCCATCTGGGCCGCACCGGTGATCATGTTCTTGATGTAGTCCGCGTGACCCGGGCAGTCGACGTGGGCGTAGTGACGCGCCTCGGTCTGGTACTCGACGTGCGCGATCGAGATGGTGATACCGCGCTGCCGCTCCTCCGGCGCCTTGTCGATCTGGTCGAACGGCGTGAAGGGGTTGATGTCCGGGTACGCGTCGTGCAGCACCTTGGTGATCGCCGCGGTAAGAGTGGTCTTACCGTGGTCGATGTGACCGATGGTGCCGATGTTGACGTGGGGCTTCGTCCGCTCGAACTTCGCCTTCGCCACTGCAGTCCTCCTGAGGACAGTTCTGTACGCCGTGCTGACGTCAGTTGGTCTTTGATCGGGTTGGGTCCGGGCCGGAGCCCGTGCCGTCCCGCGGGTGGGGGCCGGAGGGAACCTGGGGAATCCGGGTGGATTCCCCAGGTTCGCCTCCTAATAGCCTAAGGGGTTACGAACATCCCGAATGTCGGGACGTCACTCACCCTTGGCCTTGGCGATGATGTCGTCCGCCACGTTCCGCGGAACCTCGGCGTACGAGTCGAACTGCATCGAGTAGCTCGCGCGACCAGAGGTCTTGCTGCGCAGGTCACCGACGTAGCCGAACATCTCGGAGAGAGGCACCAGCGCCGAGACGACGCGGGCACCGTGACGCTCGTCCATGGACCGGATCTGGCCACGACGAGAGTTGATGTCGCCGATCACGTCGCCCATGTAGTCCTCGGGCGTGGTGACCTCGACAGCCATCATCGGCTCCAGCAGAGCCGGGCCGGCCTTCTTCGCACCCTCCTTGAACGCCATGGAACCGGCGATCTTGAAGGCGAGCTCGGAGGAGTCGACGTCGTGCGAGGCACCGTCGAGCAGGGTGACGCGAACGCCCTGGAGCGGGTAGCCGGCGAGGACACCGAACTCCATGGCCTCCTGGCAACCGGCGTCGACCGAGGGGATGTACTCCTTCGGAACGCGGCCACCGGTGACCTTGTTCACGAACTCGTAGCCCTCGCCGGACTCGATCGGCTCGATCGCGATCTGGATCTTCGCGAACTGACCCGAACCACCGGTCTGCTTCTTGTGCGTGTAGTCGATGCGCTCGACGGCCTTGCGGATCGTCTCGCGGTACGCGACCTGCGGCTTGCCGACGTTGGCCTCGACCTTGAACTCACGGCGCATACGGTCGACGAGCACCTCGAGGTGCAGCTCGCCCATACCCGCGATGATGGTCTGGCCGGTCTCCTCGTCCGTGTTGACCTGGAAGGACGGATCCTCCTCGGCGAGACGCTGGATGGCGACACCCAGCTTCTCCTGGTCACCCTTGGACTTGGGCTCGATCGCGACGCGGATGACCGGGGCCGGGAAGTCCATGGACTCCAGGATGACCGGGTTCTTCTCGTCGGACAGCGTCTCACCGGTGGTGGTCTGCTTGAGGCCCATGACGGCGATGATGTCGCCGGCGCCCACCGAGTCGATCTCCTCACGCTTGTTCGCGTGCATGCGGTAGATCTTGCCGATGCGCTCCTTCTTGCCCTTGACGGAGTTCAGCACCGAGGTGCCGGACTCCAGGCGGCCGGAGTACACGCGGACGAAGGTGAGCTTGCCCAGGTGCGGGTCAGACATGATCTTGAACGCGAGCGCGGCGAGCGGCTCGTCGTCCGAGGCCTGACGGACGATCTTCTCGTCGGGGTTGTTCGGCTTGGTGCCCTCGATGCCCTCGATGTCGAGGGGCGACGGCAGGTACTTCACAACCGCGTCGAGCAGGGGCTGGACGCCCTTGTTCTTGAACGCCGAGCCGCAGAAGATCGGGGTGAAGTCCGAGTTCAGCGTGCCCTTGCGGATCGCCGCGACCAGGATCTCCTCGGGGATGTCCTCGCCCTCGAGGGCGAGCTCCATGACCTCGTCGGAGACGTTCGAGACGGTGTCGATCAGCTGCTCGCGGTACTCGGCAGCCTTGTCCGCCAGGTCGGCCGGGATGTCGACGGTGTCGTACATCTCGCCCTTGGGGGCGTCCGCGGACCAGACCAGGGCCTTCATCTTCACCAGGTCGACGACACCGGTGAAGTCACCCTCGGCGCCGATCGGGAGCTGCATGACCAGCGGGGTCGCGCCGAGGCGGTCCACGATGGTCTTGACGCAGAAGTAGAAGTCCGCGCCCGTGCGGTCCAGCTTGTTGATGAAGCAGATGCGCGGGACGCCGTAGCGGTCGGCCTGACGCCACACCGTCTCGGACTGGGGCTCAACGCCGGCAACGCCGTCGAACACCGTCACGCCACCGTCGAGGACGCGGAGCGAACGCTCCACCTCGACGGTGAAGTCGACGTGACCCGGGGTGTCGATGATGTTGATGGTGTTGTCGACACCGTCGAGGGTCCAGTGACAGGTCGTCGCGGCCGACGTGATCGTGATGCCGCGCTCCTGCTCCTGCTCCATCCAGTCCATGGTGGCAGCGCCATCGTGGACCTCACCGATCTTGTACGAGACACCGGTGTAGAACAGGATCCGCTCGGTGGTGGTGGTCTTGCCCGCGTCGATGTGGGCCATGATCCCGATGTTCCGGGTCTTGGCCAGGTCAAGGGAGGTTGCAGCCATGGTGGCTCGTTCTCTCTCTGTCTAGTGACGGGGTTCGGACTACCAGCGGTAGTGCGCGAAGGCCTTGTTGGACTCGGCCATCTTGTGGGTGTCCTCGCGACGCTTCACGGAAGCACCGAGGCCGTTGGAGGCGTCGAGGATCTCGTTGAGCAGACGCTCGGTCATGGTCTTCTCACGACGGGCGCGGGAGTACCCGACCAGCCAGCGAAGGGCCAGGGTGTTGGCGCGGCCCGGGCGGACCTCGACCGGCACCTGGTAGGTGGCGCCACCGACGCGGCGGGACTTCACCTCAAGGGTGGGCTTGACGTTCTCAAGCGCGCGCTTGAGGGCGACCACGGGGTCGGCACCGGTCTTCTCACGGACGCCCTCGAGGGCGCCGTAGACGATCCGCTCGGCGGTGGAGCGCTTGCCGTGCAGCAGGATCTTGTTGACCAGCGAGGTCACCAGCGGGGAGCCGTAGACCGGGTCAATGATGACCGGGCGCTTCGGGGCGGGGCCCTTACGAGGCATTCTTACTTCTCCTTCTTGGCGCCGTAGCGGCTGCGAGCCTGCTTGCGGTTCTTGACACCCTGGGTGTCAAGCGAACCGCGGATGATCTTGTAGCGGACACCAGGAAGGTCCTTCACACGGCCACCGCGAACCAGCACGATGGAGTGCTCCTGCAGGTTGTGGCCCTCGCCCGGAATGTAGGCGGTGACCTCGATCCCGCTGGTGAGGCGCACACGGGCCACCTTACGAAGCGCGGAGTTCGGCTTCTTCGGGGTGGTGGTGTACACACGCGTGCAGACGCCACGGCGCTGGGGGGAACCCTTCAGCGCGGGCGTCTTGTTCTTCTCGACCTTGTCCTGCCGGCCCTTTCGGACCAGCTGCTGGATCGTAGGCACCGTTTCTCCGTTTTCTGTGTGCCAAGGCTGCGTAAAACTAACCTGCGATGTCCTCAACTCTCCGACCCACGCGGTCGGGTGTGTTGAGCCTCGTTCGAGGAACGGAATCCATGGATGTGCAGTGACGGCGCTCACGGAGCGGTGGACCACTCCGGACTGCGGCCGGTCTGCTGGCACGCACAAGGACCCGGGGACACCCCAGGCACAAGGTCAGAGCGTACCTAGCGCATCCGCGCCGGTCAAAACAAATGCAACGCCGCAGCTCCGCCCGCGACCGGGCCGGTCGCGGGCGGTGGCCGGGGCGGCGCGGCTCAGCCCGAGCCCGCCATGCCGATCAGCATCAGCAGCCAGAACGCCACCGACAGCCAGCCGAACACCAGGCCCGCGGTGGCCATCCCGTCGCCCTCCTCGCGGCTCTGCCGGAGCTGACCCTTCGCCAGATGCCCGGTGACGACGGCGGGCACGGCCGTCATGCCGAAGCTCGGCAGGCACAACAGCCCGAGCACCAGCGAGGTCACGGCCAGCGGGTTGGTCCGGGGCCGGGCCGGCGGGAAGTACGGCGGCGGCACGGGGGCGACGGCGGCCATCGGCACCAGCATCGGGGTCGGCGCCGGGCCGACCGGCAGGTCCGAGACCAGGTAGGCGAGCTGCCCGTAGGTCTTGGCCCGCTGCACCGCCTCGAAGCGCTGGCCGTACTCGTCGGCGGACAGCCTGCCCTCCGCGTACGCGGCCTTGAGCACGTCGACCGCGCGCTCGCGGTCGGTGTGACCGGCCCGCATCCCCAGCTGGGCGTCCTGCTGGCCCTGCTGCTGCGGGTACTGCGGACCCCACGGCTGGACGTTCATCTGTCCTCCTCCTGTCCCCCAGTCAGCATGACGAACGACACCGTCCGGCAGTTGCAACTTCACCCGGACGGACCATGATCACATCCCGCCGTTCGAAGGGTGCCGCCGGACGGTACTCCTCTGAAAAGCTGACCGCAGACCCGTACCTAGGAGTGCGCACATGACACCTGCCGTCAGCATCCACGACCTGTGGAAGCGCTTCGGCGACCACACCGCCGTGGCCGGCCTCACCCTGGACCTGCCCGCCGGTTCCTTCATCGGCCTGGTCGGACCCAACGGGGCCGGCAAGACCACCACCCTCTCCATGGCCACCGGCCTGCTCCGCCCCGACCGCGGCACCGTCCTGGTGCACGGCGCCGACGTCTGGGCCGATCCGGTGAGCGTGAAGGCCCGGATCGGCATCCTGCCCGAGGGCCTGCGGATGTTCGAGCGGCTCAGCGGCCGCGAGCTCCTCCAGTACAACGGGCGGCTGCGGGGGCTGCCCGGTGCCGAGGTGGACCGCCGCGCCGAGGAACTGCTCTCCGTGCTGGACCTGCTCCCGGCCGCCGACAAGCTGGTGGCCGACTACTCCACCGGCATGCGCAAGAAGATCGGGCTGGCCGCCGCGCTGCTGCACAACCCGGACGTGCTCTTCCTGGACGAGCCCTTCGAGGGCGTCGACCCGGTCTCCGCGCAGACCATCCGCGGGGTGCTCAAGCGGTACGCCGCCAGCGGCTCCACCGTGGTCTTCTCCAGCCACGTGATGGAGCTGGTGGAGCAACTCTGCGACTGGGTCGCGGTGGTGAACGCGGGTCAGGTCATCGCCCAGGGCCCGCTGGACGACGTGCGCGGCGAGCGCTCGCTGCACACCGCCTTCCTGGAACTGATCGGCGTCCGCGAGGACGAGGGCCAGGGCCTGGAGTGGCTGGGCGAGGCGAAGTGAGCGCCACCGTCACCCCGGACGCGGTGGTCGTCCGCACCCTGGTCCGGCTCAAGCTCCGGCTGCTCGCCAACGGGCTCAGGCGCAGCCCGGGCCGCCGGGCGCTGTACGTCATCGGCTCGCTGCTCGGCCTGGCCGTCACCGCGCTGGTCGCCACCGCCTTCTCCTTCCTGCACGGCCACGCCGGCGCGGGCGACGCCGCCGTGATGCTGACCACCTCGATGGTGATCGGCTGGGGCGCGCTCCCCCTCTTCCTGTTCAGCAGCGACGAGGCGGCCGACCCGACCCGGCTGACCATGCTGCCGCTGCGGCCGTCCGCGATGCTGCGCGGGACCCTGCTCGGCGCGCTGATCGGGCCCGGCCCGGTGATCGCGCTGGTGATGCTGAGCGGCGCCGCGGTGGCCGGCGCGGCGGGCGGCGTCTCGGTGCCGTTCGCGGTGCTCGGGGTGCCGCTGGCGGTGGTCACCCTGGTGACGCTCTCCCGGGCGGTCGCCGCGGGCAACGCCAAGCTGCTCTCCAGCCGCCGGGGCAAGGACTTCGCCATCTTCGGCGGTCTGCTCTTCGCGCTGCTGATCCAGGTCGGCAACCTGGTCTCGCAGTCGATCCTCGGCAAGTCCGGCGAGAAGGGGCTGGACCTCTCCCCGCTGGAGCCGTTCGCCGCCGTGCTGCGCTGGATCCCGCCGGTCGGCGCGCTGGACGCGGGCCGCACGGCCGGCGAGTCGGTGCCGCTGGCGCTGCTCCAGCTGGCGTCCACCGCCGCGCTGCTGGTGGTGCTGCTGCGCTGGTGGCGGCGGAGCCTGCAGGACCTGATGGTCACCGCGGACTCCTCCACCCTGATCACCACCCGTCAGGTCGGCCGCTCCACCCGGGACCTCTTCCCGGCTGGCCGGCTCGGCGCGGTGATGCAGCGCCACCTGCGGTACGCCTGGCGCGAGCCGCGGGCCAAGGCGGCCGTCTTCACCAGCATCGGCATGACGCTGGTGATGTGCGTGCTCTCGCTGGTGCAGGGCTGGGCCACGGTCTACCTGGTCTCCTTCACCGGGCTGATGCTCGGGCTGCAGATGGTCAACCTGTTCGGCATGGACGGCTCGGCGTTCTGGATGGTCTCGGCCACCCTGGCCACCCCGGCCGACGCCCGGGACGAGCTGCGCGGCCGCGCCTACGCGGTGCTCTCCTACGCGCTGCCGGTGACCCTGGTGCTGTCGCTGGTGCTGGCGGTGGCCACCGGGAAGTGGTCCGAGTGGCTGCCGGCGCTCGGCCTGGCCTTCGCCGGGCTCGGGGTCGGGGTGGGTGCCGGGGCGCTGCTCAGCGTGCTGGCCCCGTACGCGATGCCGGCCGACTCCAACCCGATGCGCAACGCCGCGCCCGGCCAGGGCGGTCTGGTGGCGCTGAACACCTTCGGCTCGATGTTCGGGGTGGCCCTGATCGCCTCGCCGGTCGCCGCGCTGATGCTGGTGCTGCCCGCGTGGACGGTGCTGCCCGGCGGGCTGGTGTACGGCGCGGTCTTCGCGCTGCTCGGCACCCGGCTGGCCGCCGACCGGCTGCTGGAGCGGGTGCCCGAGATCCTGGCCAAGGCGATCGAGCGCTGACCCGCGCCGACCACGACGATGCCGGGGCGGCGCGGCCGCTCCGGCATCATTGCTGTGGTCCCCCTCTTCCCTCTCCCGTGCGAGGCAGCTCACCGTGCGCCAGCAGTCCACCGCCGAAGCCCTGGTCGCGCAGGCCGTCGCCCAGGTGACGGGCGCCGAGCCGGAGCGGCTCGACCTCGCGCTCGACACCGGAGCCTCGCTGCTCGCCGCCGCCGACTGGTCCGAGGTCAGCCGGGCCCTGGTGGCCCAGGCCGAACGGACCGTCAGCCGCGCCTGGACGGTCGGCTGGCGCCCCGCCGACCTGGCCCGGATGGTCCGCCGCGAACTCGGCCCCGTCCACCAGCAGCTGGGCGTCGACCTGATCGCCGCCGAACAGCGGCGCCACCCGGCCGCCGCGCTGGACCGGCGCTGGCACGAGCAGCTGCGCGAACTGGCCACCGAGGTCTGGTGGGACGGCGACGGCGCCTACCTCGCCGAGTACGCCGCCCGGCACCGGCTGGACCGCTTCGCGCTGGCCACCGCCGCGCTCGAACTGCTCCGGCTCTGGTCGCTGCTTCCCCCCGTGACACCGGTCGGGCCCGCGCCGGGGGCCGGCGGCCCGGTGGAGCACCGGGCGGTCGGCCCGGTGCCCGGCGAGCCCCGGATGCTCTCCCGGATCCGGGCGTTGCTGGCCAAGGCCGAGTCCACCGAGTACCCGGAGGAGGCGGAGGCGCTCACCGCGAAGGCGCAGCAGCTGATCGCCCAGCACAGCATCGACGAGGCGCTGCTGACGGCCGGTCAGGGCGCCTCGCCGAACGGGCCGGGGGCGGTCCGGATCGGGGTGGACAACCCGTACGAGAGCCCGAAGGCGATGCTGCTCGACGCGGTGGCGACGGCCAACCGGTGCCGGACGGTGTGGGCCAAGGAGTACGGCTTCTGCACGGTGATCGGCTTCGACTCCGACCTGGACGCGGTGGAGCTGCTCTACACCTCGCTGCTGGTGCAGGCCACCGCCGCCATGCAGCGGGCCGGCAGCCGGCACCACAAGGAGGGCGCCTCCCGCACCAAGTCCTTCCGGCAGTCCTTCCTGATCGCCTACGCCGCCCGCATCCGCGAACGGCTCACCACCGCCACGGCGGACGCCGTGGCCGGCCACCGGGTCGGCGAGGACGGGACCTCGGAGCGGCGGGCGCCGGACGAGCGGCTGCTGCCCGCGCTGGCCGCCCGCGAGGAGGCGGTGGACCACACCGTCGACCGGATGTTCCCCCGCCTCACCTCCCAGCGGGTCCGGGTCTCCAACGCGGACGGCTGGTACGAGGGGCGCGCCGCCGCGGACCGCGCGGCGCTGAACGGGCGCTCGGGCTCCATCGAACGCTGACGCCCGCCGGGCAGCGACCTCAGGGGCGCGAGGAACTGCGCGAATCGGGAGGCGGCCCACCGGCAACTGAACCACCGTCAGCCAGTTGCACGTGCTGCCGTACCCCTGCGCGCAGTTCCCCGCGCCCCCGAAGGCATGGCCACTTTCGTCAGCGCTTCGAGTCGACGATGACCGGGGTGCCGGTGCCGCCGCAGGGGCTGGCGTAGACGGGGTTCTTCTCGGCCGCGGCCTTGAATGCCTCGATGCACTGGCTGAGCAGGATCTTGTCGGTGAGCGAGTTGGCGATCAGCTGGTTGGCGTTGGCCTGGGCCTCGGCCTCGATCTTCTTCTTCTCGGCCTCTGCCTTGGCGGTGGCGACGGAGGCCTGGGCCTGGGCGGTGGCCTGGTCCTGCTGGATCTTGGCCTCGATGGCCTTCTGCAGGGAGTCGCTGGGCTTGACGTTGCGCAGGTTGACGCCGTTGACGACGATGCCGCGCGGGGTGAGCCGCTCGACGACCAGCTTGTCGATCTCGGAGCTGATGGCCTCGCGCTTGGAGCTGTAGCCCTCGACGTTGGTGTAGCGGGCGAAGACGTTGCGGATGATCTCGCGGGTGTCGGAGTAGACCAGCCGTTGCTGCACCGCGCCCTCGCTGCCGGCCAGCTTGTAGAGGTCGACGGCGTGCTTGGGGTCGATGGACCACTTCAGCGTGACGTCGGCGTAGAGGACGCCGCCCTCGGAGGAGCGGACCTCGACGGTGGTGTCGCCGGTGAGGTTGAGGTCGACCGGGCGGGTGGAGAAGGTGGTGACGTCGGTGAGCGGGGACTTGAGGTGGAGGCCGGGCTGCCAGGCGGAGCCGACCTTGCCGAGGGTGGTGGGGACGCCGACCTCGGTCGGCTGGACCACGTGGGCGAAAGTGGTCAGGCCGAGGCCGAGGCCGAGCAGCAGCGAGGCCAGGCCGCCGAAGACCGCGGCCCGGCCGTCGAACACCTCGCGCCAGCGGAGTACGAGCAGGACCACGCCGACGACCAGCAGGATGACGGATATCAGCAGCATGGGCCGCAGCCTAGGGGCGTGCGGATCTTCCTGACAGGGCGTCACCCAGTGTTCGCTGAAACGTGGTGGCCCGTTCAGCCCCGCCCGCTCCCGCGCGGTCCCGTTCAGTCCCAGAGGGCGCCGAAGGCCAGCAACTCCTCGCGGTACTCGATCCGTTGGACCCAGTCGGCCGGCCAGGCGTCCAGGCCGTGGTGGGCGCCGGCGAAGGCGCCGGCCAGGCAGGCGATCGAGTCGGAGTCGCCGCCGGAGACGGCGCCGCGCCGGACCGCCGCGACCGGGTCGTCGGGGAACAGCAGGAAGCAGAGCAGGCCGGTGCCGAAGGCCTCCTCGGCGATCCAGCCCTCACCGGTGACGGCGCACGGGTCGCCCTCCGGCTCGGGGCGGGCGAGGGCCGCGTCCAGCCGGTCGAGCTGGTGCAGGCACTCGTCCCAGCCGCGCCGGGCGAAGTGCTCCGGCGAGGGATCCTGGGCTCGTTCGGCCAGGTCGCCGAGCCAGAGCGCGTCGTAGCCGCGCTCGCGGGCGGCGAGCGCGTACTCCCGCAGCAGGCCGGGGAGTTCGGCCGGGGCGGCACCGTTCACCAGCAGGTGGACGGTGTGCGCGGTGAGGTCGCTGGCGGCCAGCGCGGTGGGGTGGCCGTGGGTGAGGCCGGACTGGAGCTGGGCGGCGCCGGAGCGCTGGCGGTCCGTCAGGCCGGGGACCAGGCCGACCGGGGCGACCCGCATGTTGGCGCCGCAGCCCTTGGAGCCGACGTCGCTGGCCTGCTGCCAGGTGGTGTCGGGCTTCTGCAGGCGGTTGCAGGACTGCAGGCAGGTCCGGCCGGGTGCGCGGTTGTTGTTCGGGTCGTGGTACCAGTGCACGAACTCCTCGCGGACCCGGTTGGCCAGGCGCAGCGGGGCGAGCGGGCCGCGCTCCAGCGCGGCCCGCAGGCCGGCGGCCAGGGCGAGCGTCATCTGGGTGTCGTCCGTCACCAACGCCCGCTTGGGCAGCGGGAGTTCACGCCAGGGCACGCCGCGCAGCAGGTCCTCGTACTCCTCGAACTCGGTGTCCTTGCCGATCGCGTCGCCGATCGCCAGGCCCACCATGGTGCCGCTCGCCCGTCGCATGCCCCCGCCCCCTCTAGATCTCCACCAGCAGCTCTTCGAGCCCCCGGATCACGTACCCCGGCCGCCAGTGCGGCTCGCTGACCAGCCGCAGCCCGGGCGCCCGCCGCAGCAGGGCCCCGTACGACTCGGTCAGCTCCAGTCTGGCGAGCGGGGCACCGAGACAGAAGTGAATTCCGGCGCCGAAGGTGATGTGCGCGTTGTCCGTGCGGCCGAGGTCGAGCCGGTCGGGGTCGGGGAAGCGCTCGGGGTCGCGGTTGGCGGAGCCGAAGAGCAGGGCGATCTCGGCGCCGCTCGGGATCGTGACGCCGCCGAGCTCGATCTCGTCCAGGACCCAGCGCTCGAACATCTGGAGCGGGGTGTCCCAGCGCATCAACTCCTCGACGGCACTGGGGAGCAGGGCCTCGGGTTCGGCGCGCAGGCGGGCGAGTTCGGCCTCGTTGCGGAACAGCGCCCACCAGCCGTTGCCGGTGGTGTTGACGGTGGCCTCGTGGCCGGCGTTGAGCAGCAGGACGCAGGTGGAGACCATCTCCTGCTCGGTCAGCGCGTCACCGTCGTCGGCGGCCGCGACCAGGGCGCTGATCAGGTCCTCGCCGGGCTCGGCGCGGCGGGCCCGGATCAGGCCGCGCAGGTACTCGGAGAACTCGGTGGAGGCGGTGACGGCCCGGCGGGCGGTCTCGTCGGAGGGGTTGAGCTCGAACATCGCGGTGATGTCGGCCGACCAGGGGCGCAGCAGGTGCCGGTCCTCGGCCGGGAAGCCGAGCATCTCGGCGATCACGGCGACCGGCAGCGGCTCGGCGACCGTGGCGATCAGGTCGCCGCCGCCGTCCCGGAGCAGCCCGTCGACCAGTTCGCCGGCCAGCTTCTCCACGGTGGGCCGCAGTCCGGCCACCATCCGCGGGGTGAAGGCCTTGGAGACCAGCCGCCGGATCCGGGCGTGGTCGGCGCCCTCCAGGTCGAGCAGGCCGTGCTCGTTGAGGGTGTGGAAGGCCTCGTGCGCCGGGTCCGGCTCCGGCCGGCCGAACTCGGCGTGGGTGAACCGGTGGGTGTAGGTGCGGCCCAGCCGGCGGTCCCGCAGCAGCGCGTTGACGTCGGCGTACCGGGAGACCAGCCACTGCCCGCTGGGCTCGTGGAAGACCACCGGCGCCTCGGTGCGCAGCCGCGCGTACGCCTCGTAGGGGTGCGCGACGAACTCCGGCGACCACGGGTCGTACGCGGCCGTGACGTCGGCGCTGGTGTCCTGCTCGGCCATGCTGGTGCCCTCCCAGACTGTGCGGGGAGGGCCCATCGTACGCAGACCGCCGGACGGGGCGTCAGGCGGCCAGCAGGCGTTCGACCAGGGCGGGCAGGGCGGTGGAGATCGGCTCGCGGATCACCTCGTGGGCCATCCCGTCGTACGGGGTGGGCTCGCCGTTCACCACGATCAGCCGGGCGCCGTTCATCACCGCCACCTCGGCCAGGCCGGCGGCCGGGTGGACCTGGAGGCTGGTGCCGACCGCGACGAACACCTCGCAGGCGATCGAGACGGCCTCGGCCTGGTCCAGCACCTTGAGGTCCAGGCTCTCGCCGAACATCACGGTGCACGGCCGCAGGATCCCGCCGCAGACCAGGCAGGCCGGGTCCGGCTCGCCGGCCTCGACCCGGGCCAGCGCCCCGGTCATCGGCCCCCGGTCCCCGCAGGAGGCGCAGCGCACGTCCCGGGCGGTGCCGTGCAGTTCGAGCACCTTGCGCGGGGTCTGCCCGGCGGCCTGGTGCAGGCCGTCGACGTTCTGGGTGAGCACCCGCATCGGCACCCCGGCGCGTTCCAGCTCGACCAGGGCGCGGTGGCCCGCGTTCGGCTCGGCGTTCAGGGCCCCGGCGTCGCGGCGCATCAGCCAGGCCTGGCGGCGGATCTCGGTGTCCGCCAGGTAGGGGCCGATGGTGACCAGTTGCTGGGCGCTCGGGTCGCGCTGCCAGAGGCCCTGGGGGCCCCGGTAGTCGGGGATGCCGGAGTCGGTGGAGATCCCTGCTCCGGTGAGGACGGCGGTGAGCGGACGCTTGGTGGTCATGCCCCGGACGTTACGGCCCGTCAGCCCCCGGCCGCGAGCGGGTTTCCACGGACTACGGTGGTGCGGTGAACAGCGCGGCGAACAGCACGGCGGCCTTGGCGAAGTGGTTGACCCGGCGCTCCGCCGGGCAGTTGACGACCCTGCTGGAGCAGCGCGGCCTGCCGCACGGGCGCTCCGGCCCGGCCGGTCCGCTGCAGGTGGCCGGGGCGTTGCTCACCGCTCCCTCGGTGCGGCTCGCCCTGACCGGCCTGGACCGGGCACGGCTCCAGGTGCTCTCCGCCGTGGCCGTCCTCGCCGAGCGCCGGTACGGGCCGGTCGCCGACGCCGCCGGGCCCGCGCTGAGCGGCTTCGCGGGGCGCCGCCCGGGCGGGTGGGCCGGTGCGGAGGACCTGGAACCGGCCGACCGGGCCGTGGAGCGCGCCGCACTGGCGGCCGCGCTCGGTGCCCGGGCCCTGCCGCTGCTCGACGACCTGGCCGAGCGGGCGCTGCTGCTGCCGCCGCACGGCGGACTGCTGGTCGTCCCGGCCGTGCTGCACCGGCCGTCCGGCGGCCTGCTCGGGTACGGGCGGCCGGCCGAGGTGCTGTACTCCGATGTCTACCTGGCGGCGGAGGTCCGGGTGGTGGAGGACGCGTTGGGCCTCGGGCCGGCGCGCAGCCGCGAGGAGGCGCAGCGGGGTGTCGTCGCGCTGCTGCGGGACCCGGCCGCCGTACGGGAGCTGGTGGCGGGGGCGCCGGCGGAGACGGTACGGCTGCTCGACTCGCTGGCGCACGGCTCGCCGAGGCTGAGCAGCGGGTACTTCCGCGCGGAGGATCCGGGGCCGTTCGCCAAGTACCGCTTCCCGCCGGGCGGTTCGGGCGACCCGGCGGTGGCCTGGGCGGCGGTGCGGGGGCTGTTGGCGCCGGCGGGGCCGGGTGTCGTGGAACTGCCGTACGAGGTCGGGGTGGCGCTGCGCGATCCGTCGCGGCCGCTGCCCTTCGAACCCGAGCCACCGGTGGTCCTCGTCGGGTCGGACGTGGACGGGGCACGGGCACGGGCGGAGGCCCAGGCCGCCGCGACGGCCGCGGCCTCCCGGGTGGAGGTACTGCTGCGGGCGGTCGCCGCCCGGCCGCTGACGCTCCGCAAGGCGGGCGGCATCGCCGTCCGGGACACCGTCCGGCTGGCCAAGGAGACCGGGGCCGAGGAGGCGCAGACCCGCCTGTGGTTGGACCTGGCGGCCAACGCCGGCCTGCTCGCCCCGCACCGCGAGCCGTCGCCCGCGCCCGCCCGGGGCCGCCGGCCCGTACCCGCCCCGGCGGCGCAGCTGCTGCCGACCGCGCGCTACGACGCCTGGCTCGCCTCCTCCCCCGCCGACCGGCTGCTGCCGCTGGTCGCCGCCTGGGCGGTGACGCCGGAGGTCTTCAGCCGTGAGCACGGCGGGCCGGAGGTCGCCCTGACGACCCCTCAGGACCGTACGGCGGTGCCGCTCCGTCAGGCGCTGCTCTCCGCCCTCGCCGGTGACCGCACCGGGGAAAGTGGTGATGCCGGGGGCGCGGGGAACTGCGCGCCGCGGGAGGACGGGACCCGTGTGCCGGGGACGGACACCCAGTTGCAAGTGAGCCCCCGTACCCGGCAGACGGGTCCGCTTCTTCCGCAGCGCGCAGTTCCCCGCGCCCCTGGGGTGACCACTTCCAATCTCGTGGAGGCGGCCGCCTGGTACGCCCCGTTGGAGGTCGAGGTCACCGCCGCCACCCGGGATGCCGCCCGGGCCACGCTCGCGGAGGCCGCGCTGCTCGGAGCGGTCGGGCACGGCGTGCTCACCCCCGTGGGACACGCCGTGCTCGGCCTGCTGCGGGCCGGCGCGGGCCGGTGCTTCCCCGCCGTCCCCGGGGCCGGCCCCGCGCTCGACCGGCATCCCGCCCTCGCCGAGGCCGTGGCCGGCCTCCGCTCCGCCCTGGCCGCCCTGGTGCCGGAGCCCGCCCGGACCGCCCGCTTCCAGGCCGACCTCACCGCGGTGGTGACCGGGCCGGCCGACCCCGAGCTGGCCGACCTCCTGGCCGGGGCCGCCGACCGGGAGTCCGACGGCCACGCCACCGTCTGGCGGTTCGGCCCGGCCTCCGTCCGCCGGGCGCTGGACTCCGGCCAGGACGCCGCCGAGCTGCTGGGCCGCCTCCAGGAGTTCAGCACCGCCGCGGCCCCGCTCCCGCAGCCGCTGGAGTACCTGGTCCGGGACACCGCCCGCACCCACGGCCGGATCCGGGTGGCCGCCGCCGGCAGCTGCCTGCGCTCCGACGACGAGGCGCTGGTCCTGGAGCTGGCCCACAGCCGCCCGCTGGCCGGGCTCGGCCTGCGCCGGGTCGCACCGACGGTGCTGATCGCCGCCGCCGCACCCGAGGCCACCCTGGCGGCGCTGCGCGCGGCGGGCTACGCCCCCGTGCTGGAGGCCGGTACGGGGGCCACCGTGGTGGAGCGGGGACCGGTCCTGCGTGCCGACCAGCCGATGCCCGAACTCCCGACCGCAGCAGCCGAGTTCGCCCTGGAGATCACCAGCGGCACCGGCTGACCCCCGGAGCCGTCACGGACGCCCGTGGGCCGGCATCCCGCCGACGGCCACGGTCCGCCGCTCCAGCGGGCTGAGCGCCAGCACCCAGAGCAGCGCCGCCACCGGCAGCAGGTCCAGGCCGGCGGCCGCCAGCGCCACCCCGGCGGCCCCGGCCACCGGGCTCCACCAGGTGGAGCGGCGGACCGCCGCGCAGAGCAGCGCCACCAGGCCGACGTGGAACAGCAGCGGGCCCACCTGGTAGAGCGCGGGCAGCACGCCGGGCACGTCCTGCACCCGCTGGAACATCGCCCGCATCGCCGCCTTGTCCTCGGCCACGGCACCGACCCAGAGGTCCACCAGCACCTGCCCGACCGAGGCGGCCACCCCCACGTACGCCACCGGCCCGAGCAGCCTGCCGATGCCCCGGCCGAGCGCCCGGGCCCGGCGGGCCAGTTCGGCCAGTACCGGGACGAACAGCAGCAGGCTGCCCAGCAGCAGCGCGTGGCCGATCAGCCAGCTCGGCCCCGGCTCCCGCGCCTCCGGCAGCAGCCGGACCGCTCCGTAGAGGCCGCACAGCACCGGCGCGACCAGCGCCGGACGTTCCCAGCTCATCCCGAACTCCCTTGGTGGTGACGGTTCTTCGACGCCCACCAGCCTGCCGTCCGGGGCCCGGCCGGGGATCGCCCGCACCGGTGAACCGTCCGGCTCCCCCGTACGAGGGAGCCGGACGGTTCAGTCCTCGCCCGCCACCACGGCGCCGGACTCGTACGCGAAGACCACCGCGTGCACCCGGTCCCGGAGCTGGAGCTTGGCCAGCACGTTGGAGACGTGCGTCTTCACGGTGTGCTCGCTCACCACCAGGGCCCCGGCGATCTCCGCGTTGGAGAGCCCGCGGGCGAGCAGCCGCAGGGTCTCCGCCTCACGGGCCGTCAGCTGCTCCAACAGCCGGGACGGCGGGCGCTGCGGCCCGGGGCCGGAGCCGCGGCGGGCGGTGAACTCGCCGATCAGCCGACGGGTCACCGAGGGCGCCAGCAGCGCCTCGCCGGTGGCCACCATCCGCACCCCGTGGGCCAGGTCGTCCCGGCGGACGTCCTTGAGCAGGAAGCCGCTGGCCCCGGCGTACAGCGCGTCGTAGACGTAGTCGTCCACGTCGAAGGTGGTCAGCATGATCACCTTGGTGGCCGGGTACTCCGCGCAGACCCGGCGGGCCGCCTCCAGTCCGTCCATCACGGGCATCCGGACGTCCAGCAGCAGGACGTCCGGGGCGAGTTCGGCCACCCGCTCGACGGCTTCGAGGCCGTTGGCCGCCTCCGCCACCACCTCGATGTCCGGCTGCGCGTCCAGGATCATCCCAAACCCGGCCCGCACCAGCTCCTGGTCGTCCGCCACCACCACCCGGATCGTCATGCCACTCCCTCTCGACTCGCCAACGGCAGACGCGCGTCGACCACGAACCCACGGCCCTCCGGCCCCGGGCCGGCCTCCGCGTGACCACCCACCGCGGCCGCCCGCTCCCGGATGCCGACCAGCCCCCGGCCGCCCGACCACTCCCCCGCCCGCAGCACGCCGACCCCCTGCCCGTCGTCGGCCACCCGGACCACCAACTCCCGGCCGGCCCGCTCCACCCGCACCTCGGCGGCCGTCGCCCCGGCGTGCTTCACCGTGTTGGTGAGCGCCTCCTGCACGATCCGGTACGCCGCCGCCTGCACCTCCGGCGGGCCCGCCTCCGTGCACTCCAGCTCCACCCGCAGCCCCGACTCGCGGACCCGCTCCACCACCGCCGGCAGCTCGGCCAGACTGGGCTGCGGGGCCAGCTCCGGGCCGGCCCCCTGTTCCTTCAACACGCCCAGCACCCGCCGGAGTTGGACCATGGCGTCACGGCCCGAGTCGGCGATGGTGTCGAAGGTGCGGACCGCCCGGTCCGGGTCGCTGCGCACCACCAGCGGGCCCGCCTCGGCCTGGATCACCATCAGCGAGACCGCGTGCGCCAGGATGTCGTGCATCTCCCGGGCGATCCGGGCCCGCTCCTCGGCCACCGCGCGGGCCGCGTCCGCCTCGGCCCGGCGGGCCAGCTCACCGGCCCGGTCCGCGGCAGCCGCCGCCTTGCGGCGCAACTCCCGTGCCAGCGAGCCGAAGACGAACGCCCCGACGGAGGTCAGCAGGCTGAACAGCGCCCCGTTCAACGAGCGGGTGCCCGCCACGTTCCCCCAGACCAGGCCGGTCAGCATCAGCCAGCGCTGCCAGTCCCGGCCCCGGTCAGCGACG
This sequence comes from Kitasatospora sp. NPDC051853, assembly GCF_044452665.1. Lineage (NCBI taxonomy): Bacteria > Bacillati > Actinomycetota > Actinomycetes > Kitasatosporales > Streptomycetaceae > Kitasatospora > Kitasatospora sp. NPDC051853. Next base: position 268,328 of record NZ_JBITBY010000010.1, read on the forward strand.
GTGTAGACCGTCACCACCGCCGCCAGCGGCACCTGCGGCATCGCCGAGTGCGCCAGCACCGTCACCCCGATCGAGGCCGCGCTGCTCAGGCAGAAGACGGTGAACGGGGCCCGCCGCCGCCACACCACCGGCAGCGCGGTGGAGACCGCCAGCACGTACACCCACCACGACCAGTCCGGCTCGTCGTGCCACACCGTCCAGACCGCGACGGCCGCCGAGACCACCGCCAGCCCCACGTCCAGCACGTACGCCGGCACCCCCGCCGAACGGGCCCGCCACCAGGCTCCCGCCCGCTCGGCCCACGCCTGCCACCACTCCACCCCGACCTCACCCCCGTGAAGTCGATCATCCCGCACCGCGACCGCCTCAGCCAGCACTGACCGTCACGTCACCCGTCGAGGCCCGGGCCACCACCTCGTGCCCCGACGCGGTGCGCACCGGCACCTCCACCTTCGCCTCGCCGGTGCCCGCCTCGGCGTCCACCGCGTACTCCTGCCCCTTCGGCAGCTCCAGCCGTACGCTGCCGGTGCCCGCGGTGGCCCTCACCCGCGCAGGCGCCACCGCGAAGCCGGCCCGCACGTCACCGGTCCCGGCCCTCAGCTCCGCCCGCTGCGACCCGAGCCGCTCCGCGGTGACCGAACCCGTCCCGGCGTCCGCCACCACGTCCCCGGTCAGCCCGGCCAGCCGCACGCTCCCGGTGCCCGCCTTCACCTGCACCCGGGTCCCGGCCGGCACCCGCACCACGTACCCCACCGCGCAGTCCCCGTCCGGGCACCGGTAGGTCAGCGTCAGCGTCCCGTCCACCAGCTCGTGCCGGGCCTCCGGTGCTTCCCCCCGCCACTCCTGACGCTCCGTCACGGCCACCGTCGACCCCTCCTCGGAGACCCGCACGTCCCCCGTCCCCGAGTCCACCACCAGCACCCGCACCGGCCCGTCCACCGCGTACCCGACCTCGCGCTCCTCCTGCACGGCCGAGCACCCGCCCGCCCCGCCCAGCACGACCGCCACCGCCACGGCCCCCACCAGCACACGCTTCACGACAACCCCTCCGCAGTCCGGATCAACTGCGCCCAGCCTCCCGCCCCGCCCGCCTCCGCACCTCCCTCCCCCGAGCGGTCCTGCCCGCTCCCCCGCCCGGGGGAGGAAACGCCGCAGGGCGGCCACCCCGTGTGGGGTGACCGCCCTGCGATCAGGTGACTGACTCTCAGCCGGTGTACGGGCCGTAGTCGTAGTCGTCCAGCGGAACGGCCTGGCCGGAGCCGGCGCCGAAGGGCGACAGGTCGTAGTCGTCGTAGCCGACGGCCGAGTACATGGCGGCCTTGGCCTCCTCGGTCGGCTCGACCCGGATGTTGCGGTAGCGGGGCAGACCCGTACCGGCCGGGATGAGCTTACCGAGGATGACGTTCTCCTTGAGGCCCAGCAGCGGGTCCGACTTGGCGTGGATCGCCGCGTCGGTGAGGACCCGGGTCGTCTCCTGGAAGGAGGCGGCCGACAGCCAGGACTCGGTGGCCAGCGAGGCCTTGGTGATACCCATCAGCTGCGGACGGCCGGAGGCGGGGTGACCGCCCTCGGAGACCACGCGACGGTTCTCCTGCTCGAAGCGGCCGCGCTCGACGAGCTCGCCCGGGAGCAGCTCGGCGTCGCCCGACTCGATGATCGTCACGCGGCGGAGCATCTGCCGGATGATGATCTCGATGTGCTTGTCGTGGATCGACACGCCCTGCGAGTTGTAGACCTTCTGGACCTCGGCGACCAGGTGGACCTGGACGGCACGCTGGCCCATGATGCGCAGGACGTCGTGCGGGTTGGTCGCACCGACGGTCAGCTTCTGGCCGACCTCGACCGCCTCGCCCTCGGAGACCAGCAGCTTGACGCGCTTGGAGACCGGGTAGGCGATCTCGTCGCTGCCGTCGTCGGGGGTGACGACCAGCTTGCGGGTCTTCTCGGTGTCCTCGATCCGGACCCGGCCCTGGGCCTCCGAGATCGGGGCGACACCCTTGGGGGTGCGCGCCTCGAAGAGCTCGACGACACGGGGCAGACCCTGGGTGATGTCGTCACCGGCCACACCACCGGTGTGGAAGGTACGCATCGTCAGCTGGGTACCGGGCTCACCGATGGACTGGGCGGCGATGATGCCGACCGCCTCACCGATGTCGACCAGCTTGCCGGTGGCCAGCGAACGGCCGTAGCACATGGCGCAGGTGCCGACCGCCGACTCACAGGTGAGGATCGAGCGGGTCTTGACCTCGCTGATGCCGTGGCGGATCAGCTCGTCGATCAGGACGTCACCGAGGTCGGTGTTGGCCGTGGCCAGCAGCTTGCCGTCGACGGTGATGTCCTCGGCGAGCATGCGGGCGTAGACGCTGGTCTCGACGTCGTCCGTCTTGCGCAGCGAGCCGTCCTCGCCGCGGACGCCGATCGCCAGCTTGAGGCCGCGCTCGGTGCCGCAGTCCTCCTCGCGGATGATGACGTCCTGCGAGACGTCCACCAGACGACGGGTCAGGTAACCCGAGTCGGCGGTACGCAGCGCGGTGTCGGCCAGACCCTTACGGGCACCGTGGGTGGAGATGAAGTACTCCAGCACGGACAGGCCCTCACGGAACGAGGCCTTGATGGGACGCGGGATGGTCTCGTTCTTCGCGTTCGACACCAGACCACGCATACCGGCGATCTGACGCATCTGCATCATGTTTCCACGAGCACCCGAGTCCACCATCATGAAGATGGGGTTGGTCTTCGGGAAGTTCGCGTTCATCGCCTCGGCGACCTCGTTGGTCGCCCGGGTCCAGATGCCGACGAGCTCGCTCTTGCGCTCGTCGTTGGTGATCAGACCGCGCTCGTACTGCTTCTGGACCTTCTCCGCCTGCGCCTCGTAGCCCTCGAGGATCTGGGGCTTGGTCGGCGGGACGACGACGTCCGAGATCGAGACGGTGACGCCGGACCGGGTCGACCAGTGGAAGCCGGCCGACTTGAGGTTGTCCAGGGTCGCCGCGACGACGACCTTGGGGTAGCGCTCCGCCAGGTCGTTGACGATCGCGGAGAGCTGCTTCTTGCCCACCTCGTAGTCGACGAACGGGTAGTCCTCGGGCAGCAGCTCGTTGAAGAGCGCGCGGCCCAGGGTGGTGTTCAGGCGGAAGGACTCGCCCTCGAACCAGGAGGTCTGACCCTCCTCGTCCACCGGCGGGGTCCAGCCGCGCGGCGGCACGGTGCCGACCGGCAGGCGCAGGTCGATCGGGGCCTGGACGTCCAGCTCGCGGGCGTCGAAGGCCATGATCGCCTCGGCGGTGGAGGAGAAGGAACGGCCACCGCCCTTCACCTCCTCGCGGTCCGAGGTGAGGAAGAACAGACCGAGCACCATGTCCTGGGTCGGCATGGTGACGGGGCGACCGTCGGCCGGCTTCAGGATGTTGTTCGAGGACAGCATCAGGATGCGGGCCTCGGCCTGCGCCTCCGCGGAGAGCGGCAGGTGGACGGCCATCTGGTCACCGTCGAAGTCCGCGTTGAACGCGGTGCAGACGAGCGGGTGGATCTGGATGGCCTTGCCCTCGACCAGCTGCGGCTCGAAGGCCTGGATGCCGAGGCGGTGCAGGGTGGGCGCACGGTTCAGCAGGACCGGGTGCTCGGCGATGACCTCTTCGAGGACGTCCCACACGACCGGACGGGCGCGCTCGACCATGCGCTTGGCCGACTTGATGTTCTGCGCGTGGTTCAGGTCCACCAGGCGCTTCATCACGAACGGCTTGAAGAGCTCCAGCGCCATGGCCTTGGGCAGACCGCACTGGTGCAGCTTGAGCTGCGGGCCGACGACGATGACCGAACGGGCCGAGTAGTCGACGCGCTTGCCGAGCAGGTTCTGACGGAAACGACCCTGCTTGCCCTTGAGCATGTCGGACAGCGACTTCAGCGGACGGTTGCCGGGGCCCGTGACCGGGCGACCACGACGGCCGTTGTCGAAGAGCGCGTCGACGGCCTCCTGGAGCATGCGCTTCTCGTTGTTCACGATGATCTCGGGCGCGCCGAGGTCGAGAAGCCGCTTCAGGCGGTTGTTGCGGTTGATCACGCGGCGGTACAGGTCGTTCAGGTCGGAGGTGGCGAAGCGGCCACCGTCGAGCTGGACCATCGGACGCAGGTCCGGCGGGATGACCGGGACGCAGTCCAGCACCATGCCGTTGGGCTTGTTGGTGGTCTGCAGGAAGGCGGAGACGACCTTGAGGCGCTTGAGCGCACGGGTCTTCTTCTGGCCCTTGCCGGTCCGGATGATCTCGCGCAGGCGCTCGGACTCCTCGGCCAGGTCGAAGGTCTCGAGGCGGTCCTTGAGGGCCGCCGCGCCCATCGAGCCGGAGAAGTAGGTGCCGAAGCGGTCGCGCAGCTCGCGGTAGAGCAGCTCGTCGCCCTCGAGGTCCTGGACCTTGAGGTTCTTGAAGCGGGCCCAGACCTCGTCGAGGCGGTCGATCTCGCGCTGCGCGCGGTCGCGCAGTTGCTTCATCTCACGCTCGGCACCCTCGCGCACCTTGCGGCGCACGTCGGCCTTGGCACCCTCGGCCTCGAGCTCGGCGAGGTCGGTCTCGGCCTTCTTCGCGCGGTTCTCGAGGTCGGAGTCGCGACGGTTCTCGATCTGCTGGCGCTCGACGGAGACGTGCGCCTCCAGCGACGGCAGGTCGCGCTGACGGCGCTCGTCGTCGACCCAGGTGATCATGTAGGCGGCGAAGTAGATGACCTTCTCGAGGTCCTTCGGCGCCAGGTCCAGCAGGTAGCCCAGGCGGGACGGGACACCCTTGAAGTACCAGATGTGGGTGACCGGGGCGGCCAGCTCGATGTGGCCCATCCGCTCGCGGCGCACCTTGGCGCGGGTCACCTCGACGCCGCAGCGCTCACAGATGATGCCCTTGAAGCGGACACGCTTGTACTTGCCGCAGTAGCACTCCCAGTCCCGGGTGGGGCCGAAGATCTTCTCGCAGAAGAGCCCGTCCTTTTCCGGCTTCAGGGTGCGGTAGTTGATGGTCTCCGGCTTCTTGACCTCGCCGTGGGACCACTGGCGGATGTCGTCGGCGGTGGCCAGGCCGATGCGGAGCTCGTCGAAGAAGTTGACGTCAAGCACTGGTCGTCAAGCCCTCTTTCGTGAATCGAGGTTCTGTCTGTTGGTCTGAGGGGGGCCTGGGGGCGGGCCGGCTGATGCAGCATCAGCCGGCCCGGCCTCAATCAGACCTCTTCGACGCTGCTCGGCTCGCGCCGGGACAGGTCAATGCCGAGCTCCTCGGCGGCGCGGAACACGTCCTCGTCGGAGTCACGCATCTCGATGGACTGGCCGTCCGAGGACAGCACCTCCACGTTGAGGCAGAGCGACTGCATTTCCTTGATGAGGACCTTGAAGGACTCGGGAATGCCGGGCTCGGGGATGTTCTCGCCCTTGACGATCGCCTCGTAGACCTTCACGCGGCCCAGGACGTCGTCGGACTTGATGGTGAGCAGCTCCTGCAGCGCGTAGGCCGCGCCGTACGCCTCGAGGGCCCACACCTCCATCTCACCGAAGCGCTGACCACCGAACTGCGCCTTACCACCGAGCGGCTGCTGGGTGATCATCGAGTACGGACCGGTCGAACGGGCGTGCAGCTTGTCGTCGACCAGGTGGTGCAGCTTGAGGATGTACATGTAGCCGACCGAGACCGGCATCGGGAACGGCTCGCCGGAGCGGCCGTCGAACAGCCGGGCCTTACCGGTGGAGTTCACCAGGCGCTCACCGTCACGGGTGAGGGTGGTGTGGTCCAGCAGGCCGGTGATCTCGTCCTCGCGGGCGCCGTCGAAGACCGGGGTGGCGAGGTTGGTGCCGCCCTGGACCGTGTCGGCGCCGATCGCCTGGAGGCGCTGGGCCCACTCGTCGGCGAGGCCGGAGACGTCCCAGCCCTGCTTGGCGAGCCAGCCGAGGTGGATCTCCAGGACCTGTCCCGGGTTCATTCGGGACGGGACACCCAGCGGGTTGAGGATGATGTCGACCGGGGTGCCGTCCTCCAGGAACGGCATGTCCTCGACCGGCAGGATCTTCGAGATGACACCCTTGTTGCCGTGACGGCCGGCGAGCTTGTCACCGTGGGTGATCTTGCGCTTCTGGGCGACGTAGACGCGGACCAGCTGGTTCACGCCCGGGGGAAGCTCGTCCCCCTCCTCGCGGTCGAAGACGCGGACGCCGATGACCTTGCCGGACTCACCGTGCGGCACCTTCAGCGAGGTGTCGCGGACCTCACGGGCCTTCTCACCGAAGATCGCGCGGAGCAGGCGCTCCTCCGGGGTCAGCTCGGTCTCACCCTTCGGGGTGACCTTGCCGACCAGGATGTCGCCGGTGACGACGTCGGCGCCGATCCGGATGATGCCGCGCTCGTCGAGGTCGGCGAGGACCTCCTCGGAGACGTTCGGGATGTCCCGGGTGATCTCCTCGGGGCCGAGCTTGGTGTCACGGGCGTCGACCTCGTGCTCCTCGATGTGGATCGAGGAGAGGACGTCGTCCTGGACGAGGCGCTGCGACAGGATGATCGCGTCCTCGTAGTTGTGACCCTCCCACGACATGAACGCCACGAGCAGGTTCTTGCCGAGCGCCATCTCACCCTGGTCGGTGCACGGGCCGTCGGCCAGCACCTGGCCGGCCTCGACCCGGGCGCCCTCGTCCACGAGCACCTTCTGGTTGAAGGAGGTGCCCTGGTTGGAGCGGGTGAACTTGGCGGCGCGGTACGTGTTGTACGTGCCGTCGTCGTTGGCCACGGTGACGTAGTCGGCCGAGACCTCCTGGACGACACCGGCCTTCTCGGCGGTGATCACGTCGGCGGCGTCGACGGCGCAGCGGTACTCCATGCCGGTGCCGACCACGGGTGCCTCGCTCTTCAGCAGCGGCACCGCCTGGCGCATCATGTTGGAGCCCATGAGCGCGCGGTTGGCGTCGTCGTGCTCGAGGAACGGGATCATGGCGGTCGCGACCGACACCATCTGGCGCGGCGAGACGTCCATGTAGTCGATCTCGGTGCCCGGGATGTAGTCGATCTCGCCGCCGCGGCGGCGGACCAGGACACGCGGCTCGGCGAAGTGCAGGTCGTCCGTCAGCGGGGCGTTGGCCTGCGCGATGACGAAGCGGTCCTCCTCGTCGGCGGTCAGGTAGTCCACGGCCTCGGTGACGACACCGTCGACGACCTTGCGGTACGGGGTCTCGATGAAGCCGAAGGCGTTGACCCGGCCGTACGACGCGAGCGAGCCGATCAGACCGATGTTCGGGCCTTCGGGGGTCTCGATCGGACACATGCGGCCGTAGTGCGAGGGGTGCACGTCACGGACCTCGAAGCCGGCCCGCTCACGGGACAGACCACCGGGGCCGAGCGCGGACAGACGACGCTTGTGGGTCAGGCCCGACAGCGGGTTCGTCTGGTCCATGAACTGCGACAGCTGGCTGGTGCCGAAGAACTCCTTGATGGAGGCGACGACCGGCCGGATGTTGATCAGGGTCTGCGGCGTGATCGCCTCGACGTCCTGGGTGGTCATGCGCTCGCGCACGACGCGCTCCATGCGGGCGAGACCCGTACGGACCTGGTTCTGGATCAGCTCGCCGACGTTGCGCAGGCGGCGGTTGCCGAAGTGGTCGATGTCGTCGACCTCGACCACGATGTCGCGGCCCTCGTCGTCACGCCACTCGACCTCGCCGGCGTGCAGCTTCACCAGGTACTTGATCGCACCGATGATGTCGGGCTCGGTGAGGACGCCGGAGTCCAGGGACTCCGCGTTGCCCAGCTTGCGGTTCACCTTGTACCGGCCGACCTTCGCGAGGTCGTACCGCTTCGGGTTGAAGTACAGGTTCTCCAGCAGCGTCTGGGCGGCCTCGCGCGTCGGCGGCTCGCCCGGGCGCAGCTTGCGGTAGATGTCGAGGAGCGCGTCGTCCTGGCCCTGGGTGTGGTCCTTCTCCAGGGTGGCGCGCATCGACTCGTACTCGCCGAACTCCTCGAGAATCATCTCGTTGGTCCAGCCGAGGGCCTTCAGCAGCACGGTGACCGACTGCTTGCGCTTGCGGTCGATGCGGACACCGACCATGTCGCGCTTGTCGATCTCCATCTCCAGCCAGGCACCGCGGGAGGGGATGATCTTGCAGGAGTAGATGTCCTTGTCGGACACCTTGTCCAGGCTCGAGTCGAAGTAGACGCCCGGGGAGCGCACCAGCTGCGAGACCACGACACGCTCGGTGCCGTTGATCACGAAGGTGCCCTTGTGGGTCATGAGCGGGAAGTCGCCCATGAAGACCGTCTGAGACTTGATCTCACCGGTCTCGTTGTTGGTGAACTCGGCGGTGACGAAGAGCGGGGCCGCGAAGGTGAAGTCGCGGTCCTTGCACTCGTCAATGGAGTTCTTCGGCGGCTCGAAACGGTGGTCGCGGAAGGTCAGCGACATCGACCCGCTGAAGTCCTCGATCGGGGAGATCTCCTCGAAGATCTCCTCCAGACCGGACTTGGTGGGGACGTCCTGACCGTTCTCCAACGCCTCCTCGACCCGCGACCTCCAGGCCGCATTGCCGAGCAGCCAGTCAAAGCTCTCGGTCTGCAGGGCCAGGAGGTTGGGGACCTCGAGGGGCTCCTTGATCTTCGCGAACGAGACGCGGAGCGGGGCGGTGGATGCGGCGGAATTGTTCGAGGCGTTGCGCGGCGCGGCCAAGAGGGGGGTCCTTCCGAGGGCTCGGAGCTCACTACGCGCGTACCGGCCGGGCCTTGCCGAGGCGGAAAACCCCAGGTCAGGACAGGGGCCACTCCGGGCGACGAGTCACGGAGCAGCTAACAGGCAGCGCAAAGGGACAGTGTAGCCAAAAGGCACACTGCTGACAAGCCCTGATTCGGAGACCGAATCGGAGACCCCTCTCCTACCACTCACCAATGGCTCGGACGCCCCGGGCCACCGCACCTCACGATGAGTCAGTTCCCGTCGGAGCCACGGAATATGCATCCGGAACCGCTCCGACCGTTTGGACCGACCACGCGGGGCGCGCCTTGAGAATCGCGCGCCCGGTGCGGTTCGTCAAGGGCCGCACCGGAGTGCGGACCTCACACCGTTCATCGTCCGAGCAGGCCACCGCGTTACAGGCCGGCCGGAGACGACAGCGATCACCATACCCGCCCCCGCCGACAGTGGCCGAGCCCACAGTCGGCCAGGACGGTGAACGTCAGGTCCCGGAGACGGGCTGTGACATACAAAAACAGGCCGGGCCGACCACCCACAGGGGTGATCGGCCCGGCCTCGCGCCCTCTCAGGGAGGGCACTGAGTCACTTGACGGTGACCTTGGCGCCCGCGCCCTCGAGCTGGGCCTTGGCCTTCTCGGCGGTCTCCTTGTTGACCTTCTCGAGAACCTTGGCACCAGCGGTGTCAACGAGGTCCTTGGCCTCCTTCAGGCCGAGGGAGGTCAGGGCGCGCACCTCCTTGATGACCTGGATCTTCTTGTCGCCGGCACCGTCGAGGATGACGTCGAACTCGTCCTGCTCCTCAGCGGCCTCGACCGGGGCGCCAGTGCCACCGACGGCGGCAACGGCAACCGGGGCGGCCGCGGTGACGTCGAACTTCTCCTCGAAGGCCTTCACGAAGGCAGCGAGCTCGATGAGGGTGAGCTCCTCGAACTGCGCGAGCAGCTCGTCCTGGGTCAGCTTCGCCATGATTGGCGTCCTTCCACTAGTTCGGCAGGTAGGTGCCGTATGTACGGGTGAAGCGGGCACTGGCCCGCAGCGAGGCGTGAGCCTGCCGAATTACTCGGCGGCCTCGTCCTCAGCGGCGGGAGCCGGCGCGCCGGCACCGCCCTGCTCGACCTTGTCGCGAAGAGCGTCCACGGTGCGGACGAGCTTCGACGGCAGGGCCTGGAAGAGCGCGGCAGCCTGGGACTGCTTGGCCTTCAGGGCACCCGCGAACTTGGCGAGCAGCACCTCGCGGGACTCGAGGTCCGCGAGCTTCTTGATGTCATCGGCGGACAGCGCCTTACCGTCAAGGACACCGCCCTTGATGATCAGAGCGGGGTTCTCCTTGGCGAAGTCACGCAGAGCCTTCGCCGACTCCACCGGGTCACCGGTGACGAAGGCGACGGCCGTCGGACCAGTGAACTGGTCGTCGAGCTCCGTGATCCCAGCCTCGTTGGCCGCGATCTTGGTCAGCGTGTTCTTCACCACGGCGTACTGGGCGTTCTCGCCCAGCGAGCGACGCAGGGTCTTGACCTGCTTCACCGAGAGACCGCGGTACTCGGTCAGCAGTGCGGCGCTGGAGGAACGGAACTTGTCCGTCAGCTCAGCGACGTCAGCAGCCTTGTCGGGCCTGGCCATAGGCTTACGCCTCCTTCCGTGATGTCGAAGTCAGGCCGACCATCGATCAGCCGACCATCCAAGCCTCGAACCACGGGTGACGAAAAAAGCCCCATGCGCAGGGGCATGGGGCTCGCAGACCTCGACGGACCCGAAGGACCGGAAATCAAAGGCACCAGACACACCTGCGCGGGCCGCCCGCACGAAGCGGGACCTTCGGTGCCGAGCCCCTCGGAAGGGAAACGGCGACAACCAGCGGTCTTTGGCAGGCTCTACCGTACCCGAGCCTTGCTTTCGGACCAAATCCGGTCAGGAGGCCAGCGGTGGCAGGGGGGCCGTGCCCATGTCGGCGGTGTCCGCCGCGTCCGGCGCCTGCACCGAGAGGGCCCCGCCCCACTCCTGGTACGTCACGGTGTCGTTGCCCTGTCCGCCGGAGCGGTGCAGCCGGACCAGCTGGTCCTTGTCGTCCAGCCAGAGGTCGAGGGTGACCTCCCCGCTGCCGAGCCCGGCCCGGAGCGCCTCCTGGCGGGCGGCCGGCAGCTGGGTCTGGGCGGCGGCGTACCGCTCGGCGGTCAGGACCACCCGGTAGTGCTGGACGGTCAGCTCGCCGAGGGTCTCCTCGCCGATCAGCTGCGGGCCCTGGGCCGCGACGGCGGCGGTGAGCGCCACCATCGGGTTGAGCCGGTCCACCAGGGCGGCGTACGGGATGTCCCGCTGGCCGCCCTGGGCCGCGTACTTCTCCCAGTGCCGGCCGGCGTTGCGGTCGGCGGTGGCCTGGTCGCCGCCCCGGTAGGCGGTGGTGTCGAGTATCACCAGCTGCGCGGAGGTGCCGGGGCGCTTGAGCTTGAGCACCGTCTTGGGGGCCCAGAACAGCACCCCGGAGGAGGACTCGTCGCCGAGCCGGGCGGAGAACCCGGCCCGGCGGGCGGTGTCCATCGCCAGCTGGGCGGAGAGCAGCACCCCGTGCGGGGAGCGGTCGGTGGGGCTGGGGAGGCCGGTCGGGGTGCGGCTGGCGGAGGGGCTCGGGCTGGGCTTGCCGCCGCCCGGACCGCCGGAGCCGCAGCCGGCCAGGCCGGTCAGCAGCAGGACGGCCAGTGCCGCGGCCGCCGTGCGCCGTGCCCTCGTCATCCCGTCACCCCGTCCTCGTGCCGCCGCTCCCCCGCCAACCTCTCACGCCCGTGGTCAGCCGCCGAAGCCCTTCAGCAGATCTGCGACCTCGAACACATCGCCGGCCGGCGGTGCGGCCACCTGCGGGGCCCGGCCCAGCTCGCCGTAACGGACCGTCATCTCACCGGCCCGGGACGGGGTCAGGTCCGCGGCACGGAGCTGGACCAGCTCGTTCTTCCCGTTGATCCACAGGTCCAGCGCGCCGCCGTTGCGGCCCAGATCGGCCAGGGCCTGGCGCTTCTGATCCTCCGTCAGACCGTTGACCAGCGCGTCGGCCACCCCGGTGGCGCGGAAGTGCACGGCCTCCTGGCCGTCCACCGACTCGACGCCGACCTTGGTCAGGCCCTGGCTGCCCGCCCCGGCGGCCAGCGCCACCGACGGGTCCAGCACCTTGGCCAGCGCGACCAGCCCGCGGGCGTCCTCGCCACCGGCCAGCACCTGGGTGCCGCCGGGCTTGGCGTTCGGGTCGACCTTCATCCAGGGCTTCCCGCCGACCAGCGCGGCGGTCTGCTCGGGGGCACCGACCCAGACCGAGCCGCCGGCCGAGCGGAGCCGGGCCTGGGCGCCGTCCGGCTGGGTCAGCACCAGGTCGATGCCGCCCGGCTGGGCCCAGACGAAGGAGCCGCCGCCGCCCTGGGCGACCGCGCCGGTGCCGACCGACAGCTTGGCGTTGCCGGCCTTGGCCATCACCGCGTTCGCCGCCAACAGCACGTCCTTGGCGGCCCCGGCCGGGGCCGGGAGCGTGCCCGGGGCGGTGCCGCCGGAGCCGGTGCCGGTGGTGCTGCCGCCGCCCGCGGTGCTCCCCGCGGTCGGACTCGCCGAGCCCGCGGCCTCCGAGGCCGCCCCCGACGGGACCGCGGAGCCGGTGGCGGAAGCGGTGCCGGACGGCGCGGCCGAGGCGGCGCCCTTCGCGTCGCCGGAGCCACCGGCCCCGCAGGCCGTCAGCCCGGCCACCAGCAGCGCGGCCAGGGCGGTCACCCGTATCGTGCGCATTCGTGGAACCCCCTACGTCCCGGATCTCGGTAGGCGGACTCTAGTCGACGTAGACAAGCGAACGGGCCCGCACCCCCCGGTGAAAGGGGATGCGGGCCCGTCGAACGCGGTTACCGCTGGAGCACCGAGGCTCAGACGGCGGCCGGGTCCTCCTCGACGAGGAGGTTGCGGGTGCGGTTCGGGTCCACCTGGATGCCGGGGCCGATGGTGGTCGAGAACGCGGTCTTCTTGATGTAACGGCCCTTGGCGGCGGCCGGCTTGGCCCGGAGGACCTCCTCGAGCGCGGCGGCGTAGTTCTCGACCAGCTGGTCATCGGAGAACGAGGTCTTGCCGATGATGAAGTGCAGGTTCGAGTGCTTGTCGACGCGGAACTCGATCTTGCCGCCCTTGATGTCGTTGACAGCCTTGGCGACATCGGGGGTGACGGTGCCGGTCTTCGGGTTCGGCATCAGGCCACGGGGACCGAGCACGCGGCCGAGGCGGCCGACCTTGCCCATGAGGTCCGGGGTGGCGACGACGGCGTCGAAGTCCAGCTTGCCCTTGGCGACCTCGTCGATCAGCTCGTCGGCACCGACGATGTCGGCGCCGGCAGCACGCGCGGCCTCGGCACGCTCGCCGGTCGCGAAGACCAGGACCCGAGCGGTCTTACCGGTGCCGTGCGGGAGGATCACGGTGCTGCGGACCATCTGGTCGGCCTTGCGCGGGTCGACGCCCAGACGCATGGCGACCTCGACGGTGCCGTCGAACTTGGTGGTGGAGGTCGCCTTGGCGAGGCGGACGGCCTCGAGCGGGGCGTAGAGCTTGGTGCGGTCGACCTGGGCGTCCGCGGCCTTGAGGGCCTTGCTGCGCTTCACTGCTTCTCCTGAAAGTGATGGAGTTCGTGGTTCATCGGGCCGCGCGGGCCCTGCCACGGGTGGACGAGAGGGGTGATCAGCCCTCGACGGTGATGCCCATCGACCGGGCGGTGCCGGCGATGATCTTCGACGCGGCGTCCAGGTCGTTGGCGTTCAGGTCGGGGAGCTTGACCGTGGCGATCTCGCGCACCTGAGCCGCGGTCAGCTTGGCGACCTTGGTCTTGTGCGGCTCGGCCGAGCCCTTGTCCACGCCCGCGGCCTTCAGGATGAGGCGCGCGGCCGGCGGCGTCTTCGTGATGAAGGTGAAGGTGCGGTCCTCGTAGACCGTGATCTCCACCGGCACGATCATGCCGCGCTGCGACTCGGTCGCAGCGTTGTAGGCCTTGCAGAACTCCATGATGTTCACGCCGTGCTGGCCCAGCGCGGGGCCGACCGGCGGGGCCGGGTTGGCCGCGCCGGCGTTGATCTGGAGCTTGATGAGCCCCGTGACCTTCTTCTTCTTGGGAGGCATGCTCTCCGGGTCCTTCCGAGAGTGGTTTGCTCTGGTGCGTCCGGGGGCAGGGGCGACACCCGGCCGGGTGGACACACATCGGACCAGGCTAACCGCAGTTGCGGCCTGGACCAAAACGAGTTCGGGGCGGGGCCTGGTGGCCCCGCCCCGAATCCGAAGCTCTGTACTAGTTCTTCTGGATCTGGTCGAAGGACAGCTCGACCGGGGTCTCGCGACCGAAGATCTCGACCAGGCCCTTGACCTTCTTCGAGTCCGGGTTGATCTCGTTGATGGTCGCCTGCAGGGTGGCGAACGGACCGTCGGTGACGGTGACCGAGTCGCCGACCTCGAAGTCGAGCACCTGGACCTCGACCGGGCGGACCGGCGAGGCCTTGCCGGCCTCCTTGGCGGCCTGGCGCTCCACGTCGGGGGCGAGCATCTTGACGACCTCGTCCAGGGTCAGCGGGTACGGGTCGTAGGCGTTGCCGACGAAGCCGGTGACACCGGGGGTGTTGCGCACGACGCCCCAGGACTCCGGGGTGAGGTCCATGCGGACCAGGACGTAGCCGGGGAGCTTGTTCTGGCGGATGGTCTTGCGGTCGCCGTTCTTGATCTGGACGACCTCCTCCTGCGGCACCTGCGAGTCGAAGATGTAGTCCTCGACGTTGAGCGAGACGGCGCGCTGCTCGAGGTTCTGCTTCACGCGGTTCTCGTAGCCGGCGTAGGTGTGGATGACGTACCACTCGCCCGGCGCGGTGCGGAGCTCCTCGCGGAAGGCGGCGACCGGGTCGACCTCGACCTCGGGCTCCTCGACGGCGGCCTCGGCCTCGTCGGCGGCCTCGTCGTCCTCGTCCTCGTCCTCGGCGTCCGAGCCGACGGCCTGGAGGGCGGCCGCGAAGGCGTCGTCCTCGTCGAGCTCGTCCTCGTCCACCTCGTGCACGGCGGCCTCCTCGGCGGGCTCGCCCGCCTCGGCCTCGTCCGCAGCCTCGACCTCGTCCTCGTCCGAGTCGACCGCGTCCACGATCTGCTCGGCGTCCTCGACGTCGGCAGCCTCGACGTCGGCGGCCTCGGCGGCGAGGTCATCCGCCTCGCGGACGGTCTCGTCGGCGTCGTACAGGGGGGAGTCAGACACGGTGGCTGCTTCTTTCCTGGAAGTGAGATGGAACGGCTCCGGGCCTTCCGGCGCCACGACGGGCGCGCTGCGGGAACGACTCGGACCTCCAACAGTACCGAGTCAACGGTAGCGGGAACGCCCGGAGTGCGCCGACAGCTCGACCCGGACCGTCAGGACGGCCCGGGTCGGGGAGTGGAGCGGGAGGTGGCGGCGGATCAGCCGAACACCCACAGGCTGAGCTTGGAGAAGCCGTAGTCGAGGCCGGAGACGAGGCCCATCACCACGACCACGAAGACCACCACGACGATGGTGTACTGGGTCAGCTGGCTGCGGGACGGCCAGACCACCTTGCGGAGCTCGGCGATGATCTGCCGGTAGAACAGCGCGGCGCGGGCGAAGACGCCCTTCTTGGCGCGCTTGCCGGCCTTCTTGTCGCCACCCTCGGCCTTCTTGGCGCGCTTGCGGTCGCGGCGCGACTGCGCCTCGTCGGCAGGCGTGGCCTCCGCGGCACCCTCGGGGTTGCCGCTCTCAGGCGTTGCGGTGGAGCCCGTGGTCTCCGTCACTCGTCCTCACCTGAATCCGGGTCCTGCCGAGCGTCGCGTCGCGGGTGCGGGCGATCCGGCGAATGCAGTGCTGAAAGGTGCCCTCTCCGCATCAAGCCCGCTCGCTCCAGTGGAGCGAACGGGCTGGGTACGGTTCAAGCAGCAGGGCAAGAGGGACTTGAACCCCCAACCGCCGGTTTTGGAGACCGGTGCTCTACCAATTGAGCTATTGCCCTACGGAGCCTTGTGGGCTCCGGAGATGTCTCACAACCTACCGCATCCTGGCCGCTGCGTTCACTACGCCTCGGTGTGGAGCTGCACTTCGGGAGCCATCGAGCAGTGAGTGTACGTGTTCCGGGCCGCCAGGTCGAACCCCATTCACCAGGTCGGGGCGCAAGCCGTACGCAATGCGGACCGATCGGTACGCATCCTGGACCCTCGTGCCCCCGGAGCGCCCTCTCTGCGACGATGGCGGGCATGAGCGCTCCCACCCCCAGCACCCGCCCGTCGGACCGCCGTGTCTCCGCCCGGATCGGCGCCATCGCCGAGTCCGCCACCCTCGCGGTGGACGCCAAGGCCAAGGCCCTGAAGGCGGCCGGCCGTCCCGTGATCGGCTTCGGCGCCGGCGAGCCGGACTTCCCGACCCCGGACTACATCGTCGCGGCGGCCGTCGAGGCCTGCCAGGACCCGAAGAACCACCGCTACACCCCGGCCGGCGGTCTGCCGGAGCTCAAGGCCGCGATCGCCGCCAAGACGCTGCGCGACTCCGGCTACGAGGTGGACGCCTCCCAGGTGCTGGTCACCAACGGTGGCAAGCAGGCGATCTACGAGGCCTTCGCCGCGATCCTCGACCCGGGCGACGAGGTGATCATCCCGGCCCCGTACTGGACCACCTACCCGGAGGCCGTGAAGCTGGCCGGCGGCGTGCCGGTCGACGTGATCGCCGACGAGACCACCGGCTACAAGGTCTCGGTGGAGCAGCTGGAGGCGGCCCGGACCGAGCAGACCAAGGTGGTCCTGTTCGTCTCCCCGTCCAACCCGACCGGCGCGGTCTACACCGAGGCCGAGGCCGAGGCGATCGGCCGCTGGGCGCTGGAGCACGGCCTCTGGGTGCTCACCGACGAGATCTACGAGCACCTGGTCTACGGCGACGCGACCTTCACCTCGCTGCCGGCCCTGCTGCCCGAGCTGGCCGACAAGTGCATCGTGGTCAACGGCGTGGCGAAGACCTACGCGATGACCGGCTGGCGGGTGGGCTGGCTGATCGGCCCCAAGGACGTCGTGAACGCGGCCGCCAACCTGCAGTCGCACGCCACCTCCAACGTCTCCAACGTGGCGCAGCGCGCCGCGCTGGCCGCCGTCTCGGGCGACCTGGCGGCCGTGGACGAGATGAAGGAGGCGTTCGACCGCCGCCGCAGGACCATCGTCCGGATGCTCAACGAGATCGAGGGCGTCCTCTGCCCCGAGCCCGAGGGCGCGTTCTACGCCTACCCCTCGGTCAAGGACCTGCTGGGCAAGGAGATCCGGGGCAAGCGTCCGGCCACCTCCGCCGAGCTGGCCACCCTGATCCTGGACGAGGCCGAGGTCGCGGTCGTCCCGGGCGAGGCCTTCGGCACCCCGGGCTACCTGCGCCTGTCGTACGCGCTCGGCGACGCCGACCTGGTCGAGGGCATCAGCCGGATGCAGAAGCTGCTGGGCGAGGCGCGCGACTGACGCCCCGTCACCACCGTGGTGCCGCCCCCTTCACTCCTTCGGAGGACGTGACGGGGGCGGTTCCCGTTCGGGGGCGGTATGCGGCAGGATCGGTGAATGGATCAGCCTCGTGACGTACGGGCCCTGCCGAAGGCCCACCTGCACCTGCACTTCACCGGTTCGATGCGGCCCGCCACCCTGCTGGAGCTGGCCGAGAAGCACCGCGTCCGGCTGCCGGAGGCGCTCAGCTCGGGCGAGCCGCCCAAGCTGCGGGCCACCGACGAGCGCGGCTGGTTCCGCTTCCAGCGGCTGTACGACACCGCGCGCTCGGTGCTGCGGGACGAGGCGGACATCCGGCGGCTGGTCCGGGAGACGGCCGAGGACGAGGCCCGGGACGGCTCCCGCTGGCTGGAGATCCAGGTCGACCCGACCTCGTACGCGCCCCGCCTCGGCGGGCTGATCCCGGCCCTGGAGCTGATCCTGGACGCCACCGGGGAGGCCTCGGCCGCCACCGGCGTCGGCATCCGGGTGCTGGTCGCGGCGAACCGGATGAAGTCCCCGATGGACGCCCGGACGCTGGCCCGGCTCGCGGTCCGGTACGCCGACCAGGGGGTGGTCGGCTTCGGGCTCTCCAACGACGAACGGCGCGGCCTGGCCCGGGACTTCGACCGTGCCTTCGCCATCGCCCGCAACGGCGGGCTGCTGGCCGCCCCGCACGGCGGCGAGCTCTCCGGCCCGGAGTCGGTCCGGGACTGCCTGGACGACCTGGGGGCCGGCCGGATCGGGCACGGGGTGCGGGCGGCCGAGGACCCGCGGCTGGTGCAGCGGCTGGCGGACCGTCAGGTGACCTGTGAGGTCTGCCCGTCCTCCAACGTCTCGCTCGGGGTCTACGAGGAGCCCGGGCAGGTGCCGCTGCGCACCCTCTTCGAGGCCGGGGTGCCGCTCGCGCTGGGCGCGGACGACCCGCTGCTGTTCGGCTCCCGGCTGGCCGCCCAGTACGAGCTGGCCCGGGACGTGCACGGCTTCACCGATGCCGAACTCGCGGAGCTGGCGCGGCAGTCCATCCGCGGCTCCCGGGCGCCGGAGGACGTCCGCAAGGTGCTGCTCGCGGACGTCGACTCCTGGCTGGCTACAGGCTGACGCCCACCATCACCGGCTCGTTCACCAGCTCCACCCCGAAGGCGGCCCGGACGCCGTCCCGGATCTCCCGGGCCAGCGCGAGCAGGTCCTCGGTGGAGGCGGCGCCCCGGTTGGTGAGGGCCAGGGTGTGCTTGGTGGAGAGGGTGGCCGGGCCGGAGCCGTAGCCCTTGCCGAAGCCGGCCTGGTCGATCAGCCAGGCGGCGGAGGTCTTGGTGCAGCCGTCCGGCGCGGGGTAGGCCGGGGCGGTGCGCTCCCCCAGCCGGCCCCGGAAGTCGGCGTACTGACCGGCCGTCAGGACCGGGTTGGTGAAGAAGGAGCCGGCCGACCAGGTGTCGTGGTCCGCCGGGTCGAGCACCATGCCCTTGCCGGCCCGCAGGCCGAGCACGGTCTCGTAGGCCTTCCGCAGGCCGATCCGCTCGTCCTGGCCGACGCCGAGCGCCTTGGCCACCTCGGCGTACCGGACGGGGGTGGAGAGGCCGCCGGCGTCCTCCAGCCGGAAGCGGACCCGCAGCACCACGTAGCGGTCCGGGTCGGCCTTGAAGCGGCTGTGCCGGTAGGAGAACGCGCAGTCGGCGTTGGCCAGGGTGACGGTCTCGCCGGCCCGGCGGTCGTACGCCACCACCTCGGTGATGCCGGTGGCCACCTCCTGGCCGTAGGCGCCGACGTTCTGCACCGGGGTGGCCCCGGCCGAGCCGGGGATGCCGGCCAGGAACTCGATGCCGGCCAGGCCGGCGTCCACGGTGCGGGCCACCGCCTCGGCCCAGACCTCGCCGGCGGCCAGCTCCAGCACGGTGCCGTCCAGCTCGAAGCCGGTGGTGGCGATCCGCAGCACGGTGCCCTCGAAGCCCGCGTCGCCGATCACCAGGTTGGAGCCGCCGCCGATCACCAGCAGCGGCTCCCCGGTCTCGTCGGCCTTGCGCACGGTCTCGACCACCTCGGCGTCGGTGGTCGCGGTGACCAGCCGACGGGCCGGGCCGCCGAGGCGCAGCGTGGTCAGCGGGGCGAGGGGGGCGTCCAGTTCAACGAGCACGCCCCCCAGCCTAGCCGCGGCCGACTTCGGGTCACTTCAGCCGGACGACCGCGCGGGACATGCCGAGCACCTTGTTGTCGCCGTTCTTGGCGAGCAGGTCGACCCGGACCTTGTTGTCGTCCAGCAGGGCGGCCACCTTGCCGGAGACCTCGATGGTGGTGCCGACGCCGTCGTTGGGCACCGGGACCGGCTTGGTGAAGCGGACGCCGTACTCGACCACCGCGCCCGGGTCGCCGACCCAGTCGGTGACCACCCGGATCGCCTCGGCCATGGTGAACATGCCGTGCGCGATGACGTCGGGCAGGCCGACCTCCAGCGCGAACTTCTCGTTCCAGTGGATCGGGTTGAAGTCGCCCGAGGCGCCGGCGTACTGGACCAGCGTGGCGCGGGTCACCGGGAAGGACTGGGCGGGCAGTTCGGTGCCGACCTCGACCGAGGCGTACGTGATGCTCATCTCGTTCACTCCCCCTGCGCGGTGTCGGCGGTGTCGGCGGCGCGGGCCACCAGCGTCATGACGGCGGTGACCACGTGCGCGCCGCTCTCGTCGTGCACGGCGCCGCTGACGGTCAGCACGTCGTTGCCGGCCAGCGACTTGATGGCGTCGATCACGATGGTGACGGACAGTCGGTCCCCCGCCTGCACCGGCCGGGTGTAGAGGAACTTCTGGTCCCCGTGCACCACCCGGCTGTAGTCCAGCCCGAGCTCGGGGTCGTTCACCACCTGGGCGGCCGCCTGGAAGGCGATCGCGAACGGGAAGGTCGGCGGTGCGATCACGTCGGAGTAGCCGAGCGCCTTCGCCGCCTCCACGTCGGTGTACGCCGGATTGGCGTCCCCGACCGCGACCGCGAACTCGCGGATCTTCTCGCGGCCGACCTCGTAGGGCGCGGTGGGCGGGTAGGTCCGCCCGATGAACGAGGGGTCGAGAGCCATGGGCCACTCCTCTGACGGTGGGTCACGCTGTGCGGTGGTACGGGAGATGCAGAAAAAGCTCCAGGCCGTGCCCCCTTGCGGGAGACACGGCCTGGAGCCAAGAGCCTGATCACACCAGGCCCGGTGACGCCCTACGGGGTCAGCGGGTCTCGCGGTGCGCGGTGTGCGAGTTGCAGCGGGGGCAGTGCTTCTTCAGCTCAAGACGGTCCGGGTCGTTACGCCGGTTCTTCTTGGTGATGTAGTTCCGCTCCTTGCACTCCACGCAGGCCAGCGTGATCTTCGGGCGGACGTCGGTGGCAGCCACGGGAGTGCCTTCCTTGGACAACGATTGATGACACGACAAGAGTAGCCGATCGGGAGATTGTCCCCCCGATCGACTACGCGGGTAGCGGTGACCGGACTTGAACCGGTGACACAGCGATTATGAGCCGCTTGCTCTACCAACTGAGCTACACCGCTAAGGTGATCGTGCGTCGGATCCGGAGATCCTCGGCCTTCTCACCAGAGCCCCCATGCGGAATCGAACCGCAGACCTTCTCCTTACCATGGAGACGCTCTACCGACTGAGCTATAGGGGCGAACGAGGAAGAGATTACACGTTTCCCGGCCAGAGGTGAAATCCGTTCCCCGACCGGAAGATCGCAGGTGGACAGCTCGTACGGGCACTCCCCCGCAGGACCGGCGTTCGATCGCGCCGTGGAACCCACGGCGGACCCCGCGGCCCCGGGCGGGGGTCACGGCCCGACCCGATACGACTTATGCCAGCCTCCGAGCGCCTCGCACCCGGGCCCCATAGGCTCGACCCCCAGTGATCTTGCGGCTCCCGGACCGCCCGGCGGGCCGCCGGACAACGAGGAGCCGGCCGATGACCGCGGACAGCGCACCCGCCGACGGGCCGCACCAGGGCGAGGAACCCGCACGCAGCGGCAACCCCCTGGGCCACGGCCCCGTCCTCCTGCTCACCAACGCCCGGCTGACCGACGGCCGGCTGGTGGACGTGCGGATCAGCGGCGACCGGATCCAGGCCGTCGGCACCTGCGGCTCCCTGGGCCCGCTGCCCGCCCTGCCCGGGGCCCCGACCACCACCACCGGCGCCAGGATCGACCTCAGCGGCTACCTGCTGCTGCCCGCGCCCGCCGAACCGCACGCCCACTACGACGCGGCCTTCTCCGCCGCCCTGCAGACCCCTCCCCCGGAGACCCCGGCCGAGCTGGTCCGCCGGGTCACCGAGGCCGCCCTCACCGCCCTCGGCTACGGGGCCACCGCGCAGCGCACCCACGTCCGGATCGCCGACGTGCACGGGCTGCGCCGCCTGGAGGCCGTGCTGACGGCCCGCCAGGCGCTGCGCGGGCTGGCCGAACTCCAGGCGGTGGCCGTGCCCCGGCTGCTCACCGGCCGGGCCGGGGCCGACGGCCGGGCCCAGCTGCGGGAGGCGCTCAAGCTCGGCGCCACCGCGGCCGGCGGCTGCCCCGACCTCGACCCGGACCCGGCCGGGTACGTGCAGGTGCTGCTGGAGGCCGCCCGGGAGGCGGACTGCCCGGTGGACCTGCACACGGCCGGCGCCGACCCGGGCCAACTCGCCCGACTGGCAGCCGCGTTGGCTCCGCTGCGGCCGCGGGTGACGATCGGCCCGCTGTCCGCGATGGTGCCCGGCGGGGCCGCCGCGCTGGCCGGGGCCGGGCTGCGGGTGGCCTGCCTGCCGCAGAACGGCCACTGCGTCGGGCTGGAGGGCCCGCCGATGGCCCTCCGGACCTCCCTGGTACGGGAGTTGACCGAGGCCGGGGTGAGCCTCTCGGCCGGCGGCGGAGCCCTGCGGGACACCGGCAACCCGGTCGGCCGGGCCGACCCGCTGGAGGCCGCCTACCTGCTCGCCGGCGGTGGCGGGCTCGGCCCGGAGGCCGCGTACGAGGCGGTCTCCAACCAGGCCCGGATCGCGCTCGGGCTCCCGCCGGTCCGGGTGGACGCGGGCTTCCCGGCGGAGCTGCTGGCGGTCCGGGGCGACTCGGTGGCCGGGGTGCTGGCGGGCGGGCACAGCCGGCTGGTGATCCACAGCGGGCGGGTGGTGTCGCGGACCAGTGCAGTGCGGGAGTTCGCCGACACGGTGGCGCTGGCGCTGCCCCGGCAGAACACGCCGGGGTAGTGCGCTCTCCCCTCCTCCCCTCTGTGACCCACGGGGTGAGGTGGAGGAAGGCGGTGCCGGTCGCTCGGGCGGCAGCGCCTCGCCCGGCTCCTCGCTGCGCATCGCCCTGCCGATGACCGGCCGCTCCAGCGCCCGGGGCGGGTCGAACACGTCCGCGGGCGCAAGCGGACGGGGCTCCGGAACCGTGGCGACGGGCTGGTGGGGGTGGCCGGTCCGACGTCCCGGCGGGCGCCGGTTGGGAAGACGATCAGCACTGGCGGGAGGACTCCCCGGCGCGGCGGCCGGGACGTTCTGCAGCAGACGGCTGGCGGGCCGGCCACTCCCGCATGACACTCTCCTGGCTCTCAGATGTAATTGCAAGTCATACGCAATAAGGTGGCCGTGGTACGCCGACACACCGTCAGCACAGCGAACTAGGAGCCCTTTTACCCATGGGTCAGTACACGCTCCCCGATCTTCCGTACGACTACTCGGCCCTCGAGAAGGCGATGTCCGCCGAGATCCTCGAGCTCCACCACTCCAAGCACCACGCCGCCTACGTGGCCGGCGCCAACACCACCCTCGAACAGCTCGCCGAAGCCCGCGAGAAGGAGAACTACGGCGGCCTGGTCGGCCTGCAGAAGACCCTCGGCTTCCACCTCTCCGGCCACGTCCTGCACTCCCTCTTCTGGGAGAACCTCTCCCCCGAGGGCGGCGGCGAACCCGAGGGCGACCTCGCCGACGCCATCGGCGAGCACTTCGGCTCCTTCACCGCCTTCAAGAAGCAGCTCACCGCCGCCACCGTCGGCGTCCAGGGCTCCGGCTGGGGCATCCTCTCCTGGGAACCCCTCGGCCAGCGCCTGATCATCGAGCAGGTCTACGACCACCACGGCAACGTCGGCCAGGGCACCACCCCCCTGCTCGCCTTCGACGCCTGGGAACACGCCTACTACCTCCAGTACCGCAACGTCCGCCCCGACTACGTCACCCGCCTCTGGGACGTCGTCAACTGGACCGACGTCACCAACCGCTTCACCACCGCCAAGAACGCCTGACGTTCCTGCGGCACGCACGAAGCCCCGCCCCGGGTCCGGGGCGGGGCTTCTGGATGTCCAAACGGCGATCAGACCGGCAGCGGGCAGGCCTGCTCAAGCCACCCCTTGGCCTGATCCGCCGTACTGATCCCGTGGCCGCGGAGCGCCTCGACGATGTCCCGGCCGCAGACCATCACGATCGGATGGCCGTCGTCGCGGACCTCCTCCTGGACCTGCTTGTGGAAGTGCGACGTGGTCACCAGCACACCGAAGTTCCGGTGTCTGAGACGCGAAACCAGCCGGGACATCTCGCGTACTCCGACAGAGTTGCCCGGGCTGTAGCACTTGGCCTCCAGCGCGAAGTCGACGGTTATCTGGGCCGTCGGCGGCCCGATCCGGTACTTCCCGACGGCATCCCGCCCACCGTCCCTGCTGGGGCGGGTCACATCGCAGTCCCCCGTCGCCGGTGCCATCAGCCGCCAGATCTCCACTGCGCAGGACTCGAAGTAGCTCTCCCTGCCCCTGAAGTGCTCCCGGATCGTGCTGAGCACAGCTGCCCCCACCTTGTCCGACGGCAGCTGGCTCTCCTTCGATCGGAGATCCGTGGTGCGCGGCGCCACCAGCGGCCGGTACGTCCGATCGGTGACCCAGTCTGCCCAGGCTCGGGGTGCGCCCTGCATCCTGTCGCCGCCGCTGAGGACGTGCCGGATCCAGGCCCGCGTGACGCGGCTCTCATCGAGAACGGTGAAGCGGGCTCGGTAGTTCTGGAATCGCTCGCCCGCAGTGGTCCGCCAGACAGCTGAAAGCTCGTCATCCGCGGAGAGCGTCGGTCCACCCGGCACGAGCAGCCCTCTGAACCGGACTGCGCGACCACGCTCGCGAGCCCGTTCGAACAGCAGGAACGGAGGCACCTTCGCTGCCCTCTCCTCCGGGGTTCCCCGGGCAGCGGCAAAGGCGTCACGGAGCAGCAGATTGCCACCCCGGGACGGCGCGTGAAGGTCCCTGCCGGGGGTCCTGTTGTCGCCGAAGTAGGTGAAGGTACCCGTTTCCGCGTCCAACTGGTCCGGCCAGTCGACCTCCCCTCCTGTGGTGAACAGCACCGAGAGGCGCACCGCACCGTTCTTGGGATGACCAGCCGGGCGGAAGCCACCCTGGTTCCCGACGCCGGGGACGATCTTGTTGATCGGCTCGTCCCTCAGGTTGCCCGTCGTCCCGCCGGCGTAGACCGCATCGACGACGAGATCGGCGGAGCCGAGATCAGCGAAGGCCACGTCCGGCCGGTGGTCCCCAGTCATGCGGACCTTTGTAACACCACGAACTGACGCTCCAACACCTGATGACGACACTCTCCCGTCCTATCCTCGGCAGCATGTCCAAGGGAGAGCTCACGCGCGAATCGGTGCTCAGCGCCATCGACGAGTACGACCGTCTGGGAAGGGACGCCTTCCTCTCCGCCTACGGTTTCGGCAAGGCCCGCGACTACGTACTCGTCCACGAAGGGAGGCAGTACGACTCCAAGGCCATTGCTGGTGCCGCGCACCGGTACCAGCACGGCACCGCGCTGAAGCCGACGGACTTCTCCGGCGGCACCACGGCGGCCGTCCCCTGGCTCGAACGCCTCGGATTCACCATCAGGTCCACCCGGAGTCCCGACTGGACCCGGGACGAGATCATCCTCGCGTGCGCCTTGATCGCCGACAACGGCTGGCAGGGGCGGCGGCCCACCGACCCGCGGGTCGTGGAGCTCTCCGACCTGCTCCAGCTGCTCCCGGTGCACCCGGCTTCAGCTCGCGGTGCCACCTTCCGGAATGCCAACAGCGTCGCCCGCAAGACCTTCGACATCGCCACCCGTCACCCCGACTACGAGGGCCGACCGACCAACGGTGGTTCGCTGGACGCCCTGGTTCTCCAGGACTTCCTCGACAGCCCCCTGGAGATGGCTGCTGCCGCAGCCCTGATCCGGGCGGGCATCCTGTCCGGCGAGCTCACTGACCGGCCAACAGCCGAGACCGAGGTGGACGAGGACCTCGATGACATCGAAGCTCCTGAAGGCCGCATCCTCCTCAAGAAGCACCTGCACCGGGAGAGAAGCCGCTCACTACGCAAGAAGAAGATCGATTCGGTGCTGCACCGAGGCCTGCGGCTCGCTTGCGAGGCGTGCGGCTTTGACTTCGAGCTCGCCTACGGCGCACGCGGAGCCGGCTACATCGAATGCCACCACGTAGTGCCGCTCCACCAGTCCGGAGCCGTCCGCACCAAGCTCACGGACCTTGCCCTCATCTGCGCGAACTGCCACCGCATGATCCACCGCCAGGCCCCCTGGCCAACCCCACGGGAGCTCCGGGCCCTGATGGCTGACACCCGGACCGCCAACGCCCTGCCGTAAGGCGCAGGCAACACAGAGGGACCCGGAGAGCGTTTCCGCTCTCCGGGTCCCTCTTTATCCTGTGGCTGGTGCAGGGTTCGAACCTGCGTAGCTTGCGCGACAGATTTACAGTCTGCTCCCTTTGGCCGCTCGGGCAACCAGCCAGGATGTTTCGTCTTGCGGGGCGCTGCCCCGTTCGACCTCGTAAACGATACCTGATGGATGGGGGTGCTTCGCCACTTGGTTGGTCACGTGATGATCAAGGCGGCGGGGCGTGGCTGTCGGGGGTGGGGTGGGGCGGGGGTGGATAGGCTGGGGCGGCGCCTGCCCTCGGGGGCGGGGGTGACCGTGCAGTCAGAGCATCAAGGAGACCAACACACCATGGCCGACTCCAGTTTCGACATCGTCTCGAAGGTCGAGTGGCAGGAGGTCGACAACGCGATCAACCAGACCTCCCGCGAGATCGCCACCCGGTTCGACTTCAAGAACGTCGGCGGGGAGATCAAGCGCTCGGGCGAGAAGATCGAGATGAAGGCCAACGGCGAGGAGCGCGCCAAGGCGATCCTGGACGTGCTGAAGGACAAGTTCATCAAGCGCGGCCTGTCGCTGAAGGCGCTGGACGCGGGTGAGCCGCAGCTGTCCGGCAAGGAGTACAAGATCTTCGCGGACGTCAAGGAGGGCATCTCCCAGGACGACGCGAAGAAGGTTGCCAAGATCATCCGCGACGAGGGCCCGAAGGGGATCAAGGCGCAGGTGCAGGGCGACGAGCTCCGCGTCAGCTCGAAGAGCCGGGACGACCTCCAGGCGGTGCAGGCCCTGCTCAAGGGCAAGGACCTGGACTTCGCGATCCAGTTCGTGAACTACCGCTAGCCGGAACGGTCTCCTCAGCCGGCCGTGGAGCGGCTGAGCGGGCACCGTACGAGGTGGGCCGGCCACCGCAGGACCATGCTGCGGTGGCCGGCCCGCACCGACGGCCGGCCCCCCTCCGGCGTCAGTGCCAGCGCCCGTCCGCCCGGTCTTCTGCCCGCCAGCCAGTCGTGGCGGGGCTCAACAGCGCGCGAAGGTCACCTTCATCCAGGCCGGCCGCGAACGCGGGCTCCTCATCCAGGTCACCGAGCATCCGGACTGACGGATCGTCGAGGATCCGCCCCATGAAGTCGATCTTCTCGGCGAGCCGGGCGGCCACCTTCACGTCGGCCGTACCTTCCGATGCCAGGACAGTCACCCGGGTCAAGGTGTCCGGCGGCAGCCCCAGACGGTGGATGCGGTCGATGCTCTGGAGGAATCGGCCGGCCTGGAAGTCCCGGTCGATGTAGACCGCGTCGTGGCACACCTGGTGGAGGCTGATGCCCTCACCCAGGGTGGCTGGGTTGGAGATCAGGACCGCACACTCACGGTCCTCCCGGAACCGGCGCAGCTGCTCCTCGCGGTCAGGGGTCCCGCCGTGGACGACCGCAGGGCTGTGCTCCGCGAAGAGCTCCTCCAACGTCGTGATGCTCCGCACGAAGCTTGCCCAGACCAGTGTCTTGCGCCCCCTCTCCGCATTTGCCCTCACGATGGAGCGCGCTTCCTCGTACTTCGGGGGCGTCTCGTACCTGGGAAGCTTCTGCAGCAAGGCGTACAGCGGGTCGCCTTCGGGCACCGAAAGCGGCGGGACCCGGAGGGCGAGCGGCTCGAACCTGCTGGAGCCCTCCACGAGGAGGGCAGGGCTCGTCGCCGCCATCAGCAGCCGGAGCACTGACCTGGCCAGGGAGTGGAAGCTCGCCCGTTCGGCGAGCGCGCGAGCCGTGAACCGACCCTCCATGGCGTCGTAGATCTCGCGGTGGAGCTCGGGCATGGGAAGCAGTTTCAGCCGGACCTGCATGGGTGGAAGCCCCAGCTCCCGCTTGGTCGTGCGGGTGTAGAGCGGCCTCAGAACGCGGCTCGCCTCAGCAAGGTCACCTCCACCGACGGCTTGGGCCACCACCCGCCGCCCGTGGCCCGGCCAGACGAAGGAGAGGAGACTCTCCAGGTCCTTGGCGCCGTTGGGGGCGGGCGTTCCGGTCAGTATCAGGCGGCGGTGGCTCAGCGGCCCGAGGGCCAGGCATGCCGCCCCGTAGACGCCCGCGCCGCCGAGCTTCATCCGGTGGGCCTCGTCCAGGACCAGCAGCACCGGAGCCCGGCCGATCCACTCCGCCAAGGCGTACTGCGCCCGCCCCAGGCGCTCGTAGTTGACCACGAGGACATCGGCCGGTTCAGGCACCCCGGCACCCATGATCCGGACGTCCAGTGGGTCGCGGAAGCACGTACTGCTCTCGTCCTGCCACGCCTCGTAGGCCGACTTCGGGCAGACGACCAGCATCCTCTCGACATCACCACGCTCACGCAGGGCCGCGAAGACGGCGAGAGCGACGCGGGTCTTGCCCGCACCCGGAACGCTGAAGTTCGCTCCGTGCCGGAGCGTCAGCAGCCGAGCAGCATCGCGACGCTGAAAGGCTGTCAGATCTCCTTGCCAAGCCTTGCCCAGCAGCTGGCCGAGGTCCTCCGGGGCGACCTCGTCCAACTCGATGCCGCCCGCCAGGAATTGCTCGGCCACCTCGGACGTGTCGAGCATCTCGACGACCAGGTTCTGGAAGGCAGGCTCCCAGGTCACTCCAGCCGGGTCGCTCCAGCTGCCCAGGGCCTCGAGGCCAGCCACGAAGTCGTCGACAGGGACGACGGCCGCGTGCTGGTCCGTCATCCGGCCGGCCGAGAACCTGGTGAGCAGCCGCGCGAGCTCAGCTGCGTGCTCCGTCGTCGTACGCAGCAGCGCCTTCGTCCGGCTGACGTCGAAGCCGAGGGTGAGGCTGGGCGGATGGAGGTCCGGCACTAGATCTCCTTGTCGAGCAGCCCGATCAACCACGACGTGTCGTCACCGGGCTCGGAGACGGTGCGCTTGATCTCCAGCGCCAGCTTGCCGAGGCTTCGCCTGAGCTTGGTGGCCGCATCATCGAACGCGTCCTCGTCGAGGCTACGTGATGCCCGGGACATCACGAGGTCGGTCACGCACTGGTCGATCGCCTGGCTGGCGTCGACGAGGCGAGTCGGCGCAGCCTGCTTGCGCTTGCGGACCCTGGCGTCCTTGCCGGCGAACTGCAGGGAAGAGTCAAAGGCCTCGCGGTAGGCATTGAGCGTGGTCGCCGACTTCGCCACCTCCTCGCTCTCCGCGGGAAGGTGTGCCGAGGCGACGGCCCTGGCCTGCAGAATGGCATCGGTCATCTGCCGTGCTGCGGAGATCCCGGCCGAAGGGCCCTTCACTGAGCGGCCAAGGCCCGGAATGCTCACCGTCCCGGCTGGCACCGGGGTCGGCTTGAGCTCACTTGGCAGTGCGTCGGCCAGGTACCGGTCATGGAAGTCGCCTTCGATGAGCCGCAGGTCAGTCTTGGCGAAACCGAGCATGGTGGCTGCGAGACGGACCTCCAACATCAGGTCGGCCTTCTCCGGCCCCTTCGCTGCCTCCTTCGCAACCTTCCGGTGGAGCTCCCGGAGCTTCTCGCTGTGATCCTCGAAAGCCATGAGCGGTAGCGCCCGGCCGTTCGCCTCGCTCCTCCGGACCAGGTTCTGGATCAGGTTGTAGATCCAGAGGTCGCGACGGCAGGCCTCCTGTGTGGTGCGGAAGGTCTTTGCGATCTCAGGCAGCGTGATCCCTTGGGAGACCAGCTCGTCGATCGCAAGGAGCCGGTTGATGTAGGAGTACTCACGCCGGTGGTCCTTGCGCAGCTGGAGAGCCAGCTCGACGGCGGCGACATCGTTCCAACCGCACGATGCGGGCAGGACCCCGACACGCATGACCGCAGCAGGCCCGTGCCGTTCGAGGAGCGCCGCTCTTCGGGTGTTGCCGTTGACCAGCACACCGTCTCGGGTGATGAGGCCGGCGTCATTCTGCCCGTACTCCGCGAGGCTGTCGGCGAGCTTGGCGAACTCGGGATCGGTATGGGACGGGTCCGCCGGCAGCGCCTTGAGGAGGAAGTCCAGGTACTGCTGACTCTCGACGCTCCACGGATCTGCCTCGAGGAGTGCATCCCGGTCAGCGTCGAGGCTCCGCTGTGCCTTGATCCGATGGGTGGCGGGGTTGTAGTAGAGGTCGCCCACCGGCATCTCGATGACGTCGAAGGAAGAGGGCTTCCCCCTCCACTCAACGGTCACCGTCTCGCGGGTGCCACCGGCTTCAGAGAGCTCCTTGAGCCGTACCTCCACCATCGTCCGGCTGTCCTCCGCCCTGAGCGGCCGGCCGTAATCCTTGGTCATTCCTTCTCCCCCTCACGAGGTGCGCAAAATCGGTGTGCTGCAGCGCTGTTCAGAGCCCGAGGGCGGACCGGACCTCGGCCCGGGAGTCGGCCGGGAGGGCCCGGTAGCGGCTCCAGGCACGCTCGGCGGGGCGGAAGTCACGCTCATCCGCGGCGATCCAGCCGGCCAGCACCAAACGGTCCTGCTCCGAGAGGCGCTCAACGAACCGGACGACATCACCCACATCCACCACCAGCTGCCGACCGCCCAGCCGGCAGCGCTGGCACTCTGTCACCAGCTCGATCTCCTCCGTGCCGTCCGGCCGGCGAACCCGACGTCGGGCGATGTCCAGCTGGGCGGTGTCACGGGTGTCGTCGTACTCGGCTCCCGGCGTGATCCCGCAGGAGCGGCACATGTTGCCGTCTCCCGAGATCGTCTCACGACGCTTGCCGGCACCGATCGCGATCGTGCCCTTTGCGCGGGTCCCCCTGCCGGGCTCCCACACCGGATCGCCGCGCTCAACGAACCGTTGCTCGAACGGGTCAAGATCATCGGCCTCCCTATTGGTGTGGATCACCCACCCGAAGTCGCGCAGGTCCCGCATCCGCCGGTCGATCTGTGAGACGCCGGGGAAGGCCTGACGGAGGTCCTCCTTGGTGAACACTCCTCCCACCCCCACGACTTCGACGAGCCAGAGGGCGGCACGCTTCATGGTCCCCAGGGCAGGGTCATCCCAGGCCGGAAGGTCAGACATGCGCATCACCCGTTCTGCTCTGCACGCAGGCAGCATAAGCCCGCATTTGGCGCCGGCTGCTCCACTGCAATGCCGACAAGCCTCCTATATATCACAGCCTTACCCCATGGCGCGATCACTGCAGATGTCATGCTAATGACAAAGTGGCCAATCTGCCCCAAATGACCGAAATATCCTGGCTTCACGGCGAAGTAAAGATCTCGCGGACGGCACACCTTTCCGTGCCGCCCGCGAGCCCACTAGAGTCGTGCGGTCCGCACTCAGATGCACGGAGGGACTGGCCTGCATGCCCTTTGAAGGAAAAGTCGACATCTCGACAGAAGGCCTTCCGGATGCCACTCGGGAGCACCCGGAGGAGACCTGCCTGCATCGCGAAAGATTCAGCACCGCACTGAATGAGACGTTTGCGGCATTTGGTCGCACTCCCATGTCATCAGTGGCCAGGCGCATCGCCGTCTCCGAGGCGGCCGTCTCCCACTGGCGCAGCGGCCAGCGGATCCCCAGCGAGAGGAATCTGACCCGGCTGCATGGGACCGCCAGCCAGTACCGCACGCCCTTGATTCCCTTGCGGGAGCTCGTGCAGCTGCGCCTGGAGGCCCACTGCAGTCCCCTCCTGTGCAGCGGGGCACGACCACAGAGCAAGGGGGACCGGCGCAACACTGATGCCGGTCAGCCCGTCCGTACAGGGGACCGGCGCAACGGCAGCGGTACGGTCGGCGCAAATTTTCAGCCCACTGCGAGCGGCGGCTCCCGCAGCGAATCCGCATCTACCGCCGACTGGCTGCACGAGATGACGACGCGGGCTTCGCGCATGCCCACGGCGGAGATCATGGCCATTGCCGGAAAGATGCTCTCTGCCGGTCATGGCCATGCCGCCCGGGTTTTGCTGTCGGTGGCCGCAGGGAGGCCGGGTGATATGGTCGATATGATGATCTGCGCATTGAAGCGCGAGGGCCCGCGGTGACCGCGGCCAGTATGGTCGAATTCGTGCGCTAGTATCAGGAATTGCCCTGCCGCATCCCGGCAGAGCTTAGCACCGAACGGAACTCATCCGGCACGGTCTATTCCGCTTTCCCGAAATGCCCTTCGGCGATCCCGAAGGCCCTTGAGGGCCACGTAAAACATCAACGCTGCATGCGCGGACTGCAGCTTTCACACGACCGCAGGGCACAGAACCTCACTGCGGTACGCCCTGCTCCCGGAGAAGCCCAGCCGGCCTCATGTCGCCAAACCGGTGCCGGCGGGCTCCTCCAGGGACCCCTGGGCAACAACCAACCCTCCAGCTGCTGCACTACACGACTAGGAGTCCTCATGCAGCATAAGCACCACCGTCGGCGCAAGCACAGGTCGAAGGGGCGGAAGGCCGACAAGCCCCAGCGCAAGGTCGCGCAGGGGCGCGGCCACGCCCACGTTCCCCCTGGTGGCGCTTCACAGCGCCGTCAGACCCCGGGCAAGAACCCGGCGCCTCCTTCGGTGGCCATTCCGGATGTTCGCAGGCGGGCTGCGCTCTTCGCCAAGGCGTTGGCGGTCAGTACGAGGTCCCTCATCACCAGCAGGGACTTCTGGTCGGCCGTCAAGCTCGTCCTGGAGCTGATCGCCACCCTCCTCCGCCTGGCCGGCGGATAGCGGCTGCTGCTCCCCGGAAATGCCGACACCACCCGCGCCCCGGGCCCGTGCACGGGCCCGGGGCGCGGGTGGTGGTGACGGGGTGTCAGCCGGTGGCCAGGGTGGTGGCGGTGGCGGCCGTGGCGGCGACGGTGTCGGTGGAGAGGCCCGGGATGGCGGCCTTGACGGCGGCCGGGTCGGGCTTGGTGGCGGTGGCCTTGGCGACCAGGTCGGTGAGGTCCTTCTGGACCTTGGCGAGGGCGTCGGCCGGGTTGAGCGGGAGCGGGGCGGCGGGGACGGCCGGGACCGCGGGGGTCTCGGGGAGGCCCGGGGCCGGCGGGAGGGACGGGGCGAGGTCGGAGGGGGCGGCGCGGGTCCGGTCGACCGGGAGGGTCGGGGTGGACGGGGCCGGGGGTGCGGGGAGTTGGCCGAGCAGGGCCTTGATGGCGGCCTGGAGGTCGTCGAGCTGCTTCTGCAGGGCGGCCGGGTCGGGGGCGCCGGCGGTGGCCGAGCCGACCAGCTTGGTGATCTGGCCGAGGACGTCGCCGAGGGAGCCGAGGATGGCGAGGTTCTTGCCCGGGTCGGGGACCTCGGGGAGGGCCGGGACGTCCACGGGGGGCTTCACGGGGAGGTCCGGCACCGGCGGTTTGACCGGGAGGTCGGGGACCGGGGGTTTGACCGGGAGGTCCGGGGCGGGCGGGATGATGCCGGCCAGGTCGGGGAGGGAGAGGCCGGGGCGGGCGAGGTCCGGGAGGACGCGCTCGGGGTGGGAGGCGAGGAGACGGAGGCTGGTCGCGGAGGCGGAGTCGGCAGCGTTCGCGACGGTGACGGACGTGGTGATGACCGGGGCGAGGCCCAGGGTGGCGGTCAGCACGGCGGCCGTCCAGGTGGCACGCATTCTTGCGTTTCCTTTCGTGTGATCCAGGCGTTGTCGCCTGCACCACACGTTGGTCCACCCCGGAGTGACGGGCCACCGCGCGTAGGCCGAACGGTTCGCCGCCCGGCAACGGGGCGGCTGACGGGGCGTCCGGCGGAGCAAGACCGTGCTCCGGGCGGGTGGGTGACGGTGCGCCAGACGGGCGGGTGGCGCGGTAGGCCGTACGGCCGGGGCGCCGGGGAGACGTTGGGCCGGAAGGCGGACGTGCGGATCGGGCCGGACTGGGCCGGACGGAGCAGGGGCGGAGGGGGCGGCGGCGGGAGGGTCAGTCGGCGGGCCAGTCGACCAGGCGGCTGTGGCGGCCGAGGCCGACCTCGTCGAACTCGTCGGCGGCCGGGGTGCGTTGGGCGCCGATCCGGCGCAGGGCCTGGGAGATGGGGCTGCCGTCCTCCGGGAAGGGCTGGTCGGAGGTGCAGGCGAGCGGGCCCAGGACGAGGCGGCCGTCCACCCAGACGGCGGCGCGCTGGGTGCCGTCGCCGCCGACGTAGTGGGCCTCGACGTAGCCGATCGGCGAGGCCTGGGACCAGGCGACCAGGCGGCGGCCGAAGCCGCCGGGGAAGGCGGTGAAGCCGGGTTGCAGGACGCCGCCGTGCTCGGCGACGGTGTCGAACAGAAGGTCCGTCATCGGGATGAGCGCCAATCCCTGTTCCAGTCTGGTCACGCGGGCGACCGGCACCTCCGCGGCCACCACCTTGAGCAGGTCCCAGGAGCCGATGAGTGCCTTGAGTTCGTAGGACATCCAGCCATTCTGCGCCCTCCCAGGACGGCGTGGCAGCGGAATATCGAACTCACTGTCCCTTCGTGGCATGGTCGTTGTGAATATGACACCGCGCGCCCCCACGAGGCAGACTGGGTGGATGGTCACCCAGGGTCGGCCCACGGCCGAGGAGTTGGCGGCGGCACGGGACCGGACGATCCCGGACGTGGTGGGACCCGGGCTGCGGGTGCTGTTCTGCGGCATCAACCCCGGGCTGTGGTCGGGCGCCACCGGGCTGCACTTCGCCCGGCCGGGCAACCGGTTCTGGCCCGCGCTGCACCGCTCCGGCTTCACGCCGCGCCAACTCCGGCCCCGGGAACAGCTGGAGCTGATCCCGTACGGGCTGGGGATCACCAACGTGGTGGCCCGCACCACCGCCAAGGCGGACGAGCTGACCGCCGAGGAGTACCGGCTCGGCGGGGCGGCCCTGGTGGAGCGGGTGGAGCGCCTGCGGCCTTACGCGCTGGCGGTGTTGGGGATCGGGGCGTACCGGACGGCCTTCGGGCGGCGGAAGGCGGCGGTGGGGCGGCAGCCGGAGGGGATCGGCGCCACCGAGGTGTGGGTGCTGCCGAATCCGAGCGGGCTGAACGCGCACTACACCCTGGACGGGATCGCGGTGGAGTTCCGCACGCTCCGGGAGTCGCTGCCGCCGCAGGGCGACTGACGGTCCGTCAGTCGAGTGCGGGCGCCTGGGCGGTGCGCAGTTCGCGGATCACCGCGCGGACGGCGGCGGTGCGGGCCAGGGCGGGTGTGGTGACGTAGCCGACGTGCCGGGTCGGCGGGTCCGGGTCGAGCGGGGCGACGGTGACGCCGGGCGGGGCGGAGAGCAGGGTGAGGGCGGGCATGATCGACATGCCGAGGCCCTGGGCGACCATGGAGAGGGTGACGGTGTCGTCCTCGACGGTGACGGTGGCAGCCGGGATCCAGCTCTGCCGGCGCCACCACTCGCGGGTGTAGGAGCCGCAGTTCTCGTCCCAGTCGACCAGCGGGAGGGTGCGCGGACGCGGGTGCCCGGCGGGGTGCACCAGGGCGTACGGCTCGCTGAACAGGCGGCCGGCCACCAGGCCGGGCAGCGCGGGCGAGGGGGTGCTGCCGGTGGCCGCGTCGAGGGTGGCGACGGCGAGGTCGGCGTGACCGTCGGCCACCTCGCCGGCGGTGCCCCGGCCGATGTCGCGGACGATCCTGACCTCCGGGCGCAGGCCCGGGTGACGGGCCGTCAGCCGGGCCAGCACGGCCGGGAGCAGGTGGGCGGCGGCGCTGCGGAAGGCGGCGATCCGGACCGGGCCGGCGGGCTCGGCGGGCTCCGGGGTGGCGGCCGCCCTGGTCTCGGCGGCCAGGACGGCGAGGAGGTGGAGGATCTGCCGGGCGTGGGCGGCGGCCTTCGCGCCCGCCGGGGTGGTGCGCGCTCCGTGGCGCCCCCGTTCGAACAGGACCGCGCCCAGTTTGCGCTCGCACCCGCGCACGGCGTGCGAGACGGCGGACTGGGAGAGGCCGAGCGCCGCTCCGGCGGCGGTGAAGCTTCCCTCGCGGTCCACCGCGGCCAGGATCCGCAGGTCGGCGGGGGTGAGGTCGGTGGGGGACGTGGTCACGGGTGAAACCTAGCCGGTGGGGGTGCCTTCCATGAAGGGGGTTCATGGAAGGGCGGGAACCATCGACGCGCGCCCCTGCTCCGGCCCGGCTCCGGTGCCTAGCGTTCGGTGCGTACCGATCACGGAGGAGAACACCATGGCCCGCACCGCCCGCTACGTCCACCAGACCGCCCGCCCGCAGGGGCGCCCCTCCCCCGCCGACTTCGCCTTCGTGGAGCGGGCGCTGCCCGAGGTCCCGGCGGGCGGGGCGCTGGTGGAGAACCTGTACTTCTCGGTCGACCCGTACATGCGCGAGGTGATGGACACCGGCGAGCTGCACGCCCCGATGGAGGGGCGGTCGGTGGGGCGGGTGGTGGCCTCGCGGTCGCCGCACCTGGCCGAGGGTGACCTGGTGGCGCACCGTCAGGGCTGGCGCACCCACGCGGTGCTGGCCGCCGAGGAGCTCCCCGAACCGGGCGGGCGGCCCGACCCGGGCGGGGTGCGGGTGCTCCGGCCGGCGGACGGGGTGCCGCTGAGCGCGTACCTGAGCGTGCTGGGCGGGACGGGGCTGACCGCGTACGTGGGGCTGACCCGGGTGGCGCGGCTGCAGCCCGGCGAGGACCTCTACGTCAGTGCGGCGGCCGGCGGGGTGGGGACGGCGGTGGGGCGGTTCGCCCGGCTGATGGGGGCGGGGCGGCTGATCGGCAGCGCCGGATCGGCCGGGAAGGTCTGGGAGCTGACCGGGCGGCTGGGCTTCGACGCGGCCTTCGACCACCACGACGGGCCGGTCGGCGAGCAGCTGCGGGCGGCCGCGCCGGACGGGATCGACGTGTACTTCGACAACGTCGGCGGGGACCACCTGGCCGGGGCGATCGAGGTGCTGCGGGAGGGCGGACGGGTCGCCTGGTGCGGCGCGGTCGCGCAGTACGACGACCCGGCGAACCCGCCGGCCGCGCCGTACAACCTGTACGACGTGGTGGGCAAGAGCCTGCGGGTGGAGGGGTTCCTGGTGCGCAACCACCGGGACGCGCAGGCCGAGTTGGAGGAGTGGGCCGCGCCGCACCTGCGTTCGGGGGCGCTGGTGGCGGAGGAGACCGTGACGGAGGGGTTCGACCGGTCGGTGGAGGCGTTCCTCGGGATGCTGGACGGGGCGAACCTGGGGAAGGCGATCGTGCGGGTGGAGGGGGAGCCGTCCTGACGGTGTGTCACAGGACTGTCCTGGGAGGGGAACGGGCGGAACGGTCCGCCGGGGCGGGCGGTCATGCACTGCGGAGACCACCGAGCACCGCAGCCCCGCCGGAGGAGAACACCATGCGCGTCCGCAAGCCCGCCCTCGCCGTCCTGACCGTCGCCGCCGCCCTCCTGCTCACCGCCTGCCAGGACGGCGGGGCGGGCGGGGCGGGCGGAGCGGAGAGCGCTCCGACACCGGCCCGGACGCCGGTGCAGACGCAGTCGCAGGCACAGACGCCGACCGCCGCCCCGAGCACCCCGGCCACGGCCGGGAGGACCGCCAGGTGCCGGACCGCCGACCTGACCGTGACCGCCGCGGACCGCACCATCACCGGCGACGGCGAGAACACCGTCGTGGTCGAGCTGAGGAACCACAGCGGCAAGGACTGCACGCTGTCCGGCTACGCGGGCGTCGACCTGAGGACCTCCGCGGGCACGGTGTCCGCGAAGCGCTCCGGCGAGCCGGTGGTCGCGGGCGTGGTGGCGAGCGGGAAGTCGACCTACTTCGGGATCGGCTACCCCGCCAACGGCTCGGGCGGCTCCGGGGTCCGGATCACCGGTCTGGTGGTGACCCCGCCGGACGAGACCCAGTCGGTCACCCTGGCCTGGCCGGGCGCCGGTTCACTGCCCGTCACGGAGGGCGGCGGGTCGCCGGTCCGGATCGGCCCGGTCGGGAGCGCCGGCCAGGGCGGGTGACCGTGCGGGCCTTCCCCGGGGCCGGTGACCGTACGGACCGGGCCGGGCCGGGCCGGCGGCCCGTCAGTCGGTGGCGAGGCGGGCGTGCAGGTGCTCGTCGTGGTACTGGTCGTCGCCGAAGCGGTGGCTGTCGCGGAGGGTGCC
The DNA here is from genome assembly GCF_044452665.1 of Kitasatospora sp. NPDC051853. NCBI lineage: Bacteria > Bacillati > Actinomycetota > Actinomycetes > Kitasatosporales > Streptomycetaceae > Kitasatospora > Kitasatospora sp. NPDC051853. Next base: position 306,030 of record NZ_JBITBY010000010.1, read on the forward strand.
TTCGAGGGGGTAGCCGGCCCGGAGGGCGACGCCGCAGGAGGCGGAGTTGCCGGTGGCGTGGGCGAGTTCGATGCGGCGGGCGCCGACCGACTCGAAGGACCAGCGGGTGACGGCCTGGACGGCACGGGTGGCCAGGCCGCGGCCGCGGGCGGCGGGGTCCAGCCAGTAGCCGATCATGGCGAGGCCGTCGAAGGGGTCCACCCAACGGACGGTGACGTTGCCGAGGAGGTGGTCCCGGTCGGGGTCGAGCAGGGCGAAGGAGCCGGCGGCGCCGGACTCCCAGGCCGCCGTCCGGCCGGCTATCCAGCGCTCGGCGTGGGCGGGAGTCTGGCCGGCCAGCGGGTTCCAGAGGGCGACGTCCGGGTCGGCCGCGATCGCGGCGATCTCCCGGCACCGGCGCTCGACGTCACCGACCAGGCTCCAGGGCACGGCCCGGAAGCCGTCACCGGCCAGCTCGGCGGGGCGGAAGGTCGGGGCGAGGGCGCTCGGGTCCACGGTGCTCATGGGCACCTGTGTACACGGGCACGAACGGCAACGCCACGGAGAATCCGGCGACGGGTCAGCCCGCCACCCGGAAACCGATGTTCCCGGCCGAGCTGTCGGGGGTGTTGGAGCTGCGGGCGGCCACCCGGTAGCGGTTGCAGTAGGAGTCGTGGCACATGTGGGAGCCGCCCCGCATCACCCGGGCGGTTCCTCTCGGCGGGCCCGCCGGGTCCTGCCGGGGGCCGGTGCGGTGGAAGTCGGGGCTGAACCAGTCGGCGCACCACTCCCAGACGTTGCCGGCCACGTTGTACAGGCCGTGGCCGTTCGGCCGGTAGGACTTCACCGGGACGGTGCCGCGGTGGCCGGTGTTGACGGTCGGGAAGACGCCCTGCCAGATGTTGCACGACTCCCTTCCACCCGGGGCGAGTTCGTCGCCCCAGGGGTAGCGGCGCTGCTCCAGGCCGCCGCGCGCGGCGTACTCCCACTCGGCCTCGGTGGGCAGCCGGGCGCCCGCCCAGGCGCAGTAGGCCCGGGCGTCGTTCCAGGAGACGTGCACCACGGGGTGGTTCTGGCGTTCGCCGACCGAGGAGCCGGGGCCCTCGGGGCTGCGCCAGGAGGCGCCGGCCACCGAGCGCCACCACGGGACGGCGGCCACCGCGGGCGAGGCGGCGGCCAAGTCCCCGGTCAGGAAGCCCTCGAAGACGAAGCTGGCGCCGAAGGCCTCGGCCTCGGTGACGTACCCGGTGGCCTTCACGAAGGCGGCGTACTGCGCGTTGGTGACGGCCGTCGGCGCGATCCGGAACGGCGCGACCTCGACCTCGCGGACCGGCCCCTCGCCGTCGGCCGGGTAGCCGACGCCGTCGTCCGTGCCCATCAGGAAGCGCCCGCCCGGGAGCCGGAGCAGACCGCGGGCGGACCGGGCGGCGGGTGCGACCTGGGCCTGCGGGGCGGCGGACGCCGAACGGCCGGGCGTGCAGCAGGACTTGTGCCCGCCGGAGGGTTCGCCGACGGACACGACGGTGAGCTCGGTGGTGGTCATCGCGTGGAGGTTCCCTTCGGACGAACGGACGGACGGCCCCCGCCCCCGCGCGGGCGGGGGCCGTCCGGGTCAACTGGTCCGGTCGGCGGCCAGGGTGGCGGCCAGCGCCGGGATGCCGAGCGCCTGCTCCTCGGCCGGGGTGGCCTGGTGGAGCAGGTTCCGCAGCTGGTACGGGTCGCTGACCAGGTCGTAGTACTCGCGGAACAGCACCTGTCCGGTGCCGCTCACCACCCCGGCCGCGTTGGTGTGGAGGTCGTAGTACTCGGTGTACTGCTTCTCCTTGTCCACGTACGAGGCCCAGGTGTTGGGCCCGCCGGCGGCGGTGCCCTGCTTCCACCACTCGACCAGCAGGTGGCCCCGGGAGTACCCGGTCAGCAGCGAGCGGCCGTCCTGCGGGGTGTCCGGAGTGATGCCGGCGGCGTCCAGGACGGTCGGGGCGATGTCGATGTTGGCGACCAGCCGGTTGTCGACGGTGCCGGAGCCCAGACCGGCGGCGGGCCAGGAGAGGTAGAACGGCACCTGGTGGCTGGGCGAGTAGGGCACCGACTTCTTCAGCCAGCCGTGGTCGGCCCAGGTGTAGCCGTTGTCGGCCACGTAGATCACCAGGGTGTTGTCCAGCTGGCCGAGTGCCTCCAGCTTGTCGCGGAAGGCCTGCACCGCGTCGTCCACCGAGAGCAGGGTGCGGAGTTGACGCTTGCGCAGCTCCCGGGCGTCGTCCAGGGTGGCGGTCGCGTTGCGGATGTAGGCGGGCTTGTCGCTGCGGTCGTCCTCGGGCACCGAGGGGCGTCCGTTCCAGGCCGGGACGACGGTGTCGGCGTACTTGGCGGCCGGGGTGTTGGGCTCGTGCGAGGCGTACGGGGTGACGTAGGCGAACCACGGCCGGGTGTCGGTGGCGGCCTTGTCCAGGAAGGCCAGCGCATGGTTCTTGATCACGTTGGTGGGGTAGCCGCTGATCTGCCGGACGGTGCCGTTGTCGTTGTAGTTGGCGCTGCTGCTGTAGGACGGCTGGAGCAGCAGGAAGTCCTCGAAGTGCGGCGGATTGTCCGCCAGCGTCCAGGAGTTGAGGTACTTGCCGAACAGCCCGGTGCGGTAGCCCGCCTGCTTCAGGTAGCGCTGCACGGTGCTGTGCTGGTCCAGCGCGGCCGAGGCGCCGTTGTTGCGCACACCGTGGTTGTGGGCGAAGCGGCCGGAGAAGACCGAGGAGCGGGACGGGGCGCAGAGCGGGGTGGCGACGTGGCCGTTCGGGTACTCCACGCCGTGGTCGCCGAGCCAGGCGATGGTCTTCTGGATGGCCCAGTTGGTGTGCTTGGGCTGGTCGTCGGTGACGATCAGCAGGATGTTGGGGCGGGCGGCGGTGGCGGCGGGCCCGTCGGCCGCGGCCCGGCCGGCGGTCAGCGGGACGGCGGTGGCGGCGGCCACCGCGGCGGCGCCGGTGAGGAAGCCGCGGCGGCTGGGGGAGGTGTGCTCGGGCATGGCTGTGCCTTCCGTTGTCGCGGGATGGACGGGTGCGGAGGGTTCAGCGCGGGAGACAGAGCCCGCAGGCCAGGCGTCCGTGGTCGACGTGGCGGCGGGCAACGAGGAGGACTCCGGTTGCCATGGACGCGACCCTAGGAGCGGCGGCCCGGGGCCCACAAGACGGGGGCCGGGAAGTACGCGGGAACGACACAGCCGCGTGACGTGGCGACACATCACGCGGCTGCGGAGCAGTCGGAAGGACCGTCAGGCGGCGCCCTCGCCGAGGTAGGCGGCCCGGACCCGGGGGTCGTGGAGCAGCTCGGCGGACGGACCGTGCATCCGGATCTCGCCGGTCTCCAGCACGTAGCCGCGGTCGGCCAGCCGGAGCGCCTGGGCGGCGTTCTGCTCGACCAGCAGGACGGTGGTGCCCTGCTGGTTGATCTCCCGGACGATCTCGAAGAGCTGGGCCACGATGATCGGGGCCAGGCCCATCGAGGGCTCGTCCAGCAGCAGCAGTTCGGGGCGGGCCATCAGGGCCCGGCCGATCGCCAGCATCTGCTGCTCGCCGCCGGAGAGGGTGCCGGCCACCTGGCGACGGCGCTCGGCCAGCCGCGGGAAGAGCCCGAACACCCGCTCCAGGTCGGCGGCGTCCACCCGGCCGAAGCGGTAGGCGCCGAGGTGCAGGTTCTCCAGCACCGTCATCCCGGCGAACACCCGCCGCCCCTCCGGGGAGTGGGCGATGCCGAGGCCGACCACCTCGTGGGAGGGCACGCCGTCGATCCGCTCGCCGGCGAACCGCACCTCCCCCGCGGCCGGGCGGAGCAGGCCGGAGACCGCCCGCAGGGTGGTCGACTTGCCCGCGCCGTTGGCCCCGAGCAGGGCCACCACCTCGCCCTGGCGGACCGTCAGGTCGATCCCGCGCAGCGCGGTGACCGCCCCGTAGTCCACCCGCAGCCCGGCCAGCTCCAGCAGCGCCGGGGCGCCGCCGGTGCCGTCCGGGGCGTCACGGACCGGCTCCACCACGCTCGTCACGCCGCCACCTCCGCGCCCAGGTAGGCCTCGACCACCGCCGGGTCCTGCTGGACCTCGGCCGGGGTGCCCTCGGCGATCACCCGGCCGAAGTTGAGCACCATCACCCGGTCGGCCACCGACATCACCAGCTTCATGTCGTGCTCGATCAGCAGCACGCCGATCTCCAGCTCCCGGTTGATCCGCCGGATCAGGGCGGTGAGTTCGAGCTTCTCGGTCGGGTTGGTCCCGGCCGCGGGCTCGTCCAGCAGCAGCACCCGGGGGTCGGTGGCCAGCGCGCGGGCGATCTCCAGCCGCCGCTGGTCGCCGTAGGCGAGCGCTCCGGCCGGTTCGTCCGCCTTGGCCGCCAGACCCACGAACTCCAGCAGCTCACCGGCCCGTTCGGCACTGCGCCGGGCGGCCCGGCGGGCGTGCGGCAGGCCGAGCGCGATGCCCAGCGGGCCGCTGCGCAGCCGGGTCTCGGCCGCCACCTGGACGTTCTCCAGCGCCGTCAGCGCACCGAACAGCCGGATGTTCTGGTACGTCCGGGCGACGCCCGCACGGTTCACCAGGTGCGGTTTGCGGCCCAGGAGTTCGTACGTGCCGCCGTCGGCCGGGTGGAAGGTGACCCGGCCCTCCTGCGGGCGGTAGACGCCGGTCAGCGAGTTGAACAGCGAGGTCTTGCCCGCGCCGTTCGGGCCGATCACGGCCAGTACCTCGCCGCGCTCCATCCGCAGGCCGACCTCCGCGAGCGAGGTGAGCCCGCCGAAGCGCAGCGTCAGCCCCTCCGCCTCCAGCACCACGCTCATCGGGCCCCTCCCCCAACTCGCTTGCCACCGGCGGGGATCAGCCCCTGCGGGCGGTAGATCATCATGACCACCAGCAGCGCCCCGAGGTACATGAAGCGGTCCTTCTGGTCCACCACGTCCTTGAGCGCGTGCGGCAGCCAGGCCAGCAGCCCGGCGCCGAGCAGCACCCCCGGCAGCGAGCCCATGCCGCCGAAGATGACGTAGGCCAGCACCAGCACCGAGTAGAGCAGCGGGAAGTTCTCCGGGTTCACGAAGCCGACCTTGCTCGCGTACACCACCCCGGCCGCGCCGGAGGTGGAGGCGCCGATCGCGAAGGCCATCAGCTTGTACTTCACGGTGTCCACGCCGTGCGCGGCGGCCGCGATCTCGTCCTCGCGGATCGCCGCCCAGGTCCGGCCGACCTTGGAGTGCTGGAGGCGGCGCAGCACCAGGACCGCCAGCACGATCAGGCCGAGCAGCAGCCACCAGTAGTCGACCGGGTCCAGCTTCCAGCGGTAGGAGACCGGGCCGAGCTCGACCGAGAAGTGCGGGATGCCGAAGGCCCCGTTGGAGCCGTGGGTGAAGCCCTCGGCGTTCTTGGCCACCAGGTAGATGATCTCGTGGAAGCCGAGGGTCACGATGGCCAGGTAGTCGCCGCGCAGCCGCAGCGTCGGCCCGCCGAGCAGCACCCCGGCGAGCAGGCAGGTGAGCATGGCGACCGGGATCACCAGGAAGGGGTTGAGCTCGAACGGCGGCTTCACCGGCAGGTGGCCGGTCCAGAACGCGGCGCTGTAGCCGCCGATCGCGAAGAAGGCGACGAAGCCCAGGTCGAGCAGCCCGGCCCAGCCGATCACCACGTTCAGGCCGAGGGCGAGCAGCACGTAGATGCCGACCCAGTCCACCAGCACCTGGTTGGTGGCCCGGCTGAGCCCGAGCGGGGCCAGGACGGCGACGGCCAGGCCGAGCACGACGAGCACCGGCCGTGCGGCGCGCGGCAGTCGTGGCCGGGGCAGGCCGGTCAGCGCCTTCCGGGCGGCGGCCCGGGCCGGGGCGCCGAGCTCGGCCACCGCCCAGAGCAGCACGCCGAGGCCCAGGCAGATCCAGAGCCGGGCGCCGGTGAGGGTCTCCCGCAGCGAGTACAGCAGGTCCCGCCCGTTGCCCTGCTCGCCGGTCATCACGGCCAGCAGCAGGCCGGCCCCGAGCAGGGCGGACAGCCGCCGCCAGCGCGGCAGTTGGTACCACTTGGGGGTGCGGAGCCGGGCCAGCCGGGACGGGCTCGGCCGCTGGAGCAGGGTGGTCATGCCGTCCTCCCGATCCGGACGCCGAGGATGCCGGTCGGACGGAGCATCAGCACCCCGACCAGCACCACGAAGGCGGCCACGTAGCGCCACTCCTCGCCGAACAGCGGCACGTTGAAGGTCTCCACCAGGCCGAGCAGCAGACCGCCGAGCATCGCGCCGCGGATCGAGCCGACGCCGCCGAGCACCGCCGCCGCGAAGGCGGTGATGCCCGGGTTGAAGCCCATGGTGAAGGAGACCTGGGTGTTCAGCCCGAACAGGAAGCCGGCCACCCCGCCCATCAGGCCGCCGATCACGAAGGTCCGGGAGATCACCCGGTCGGTGTCCACGCCCATCAGCCCGGCCGTCTCCGGGTCCTGGGCCAGGGCCCGGATGCCGGAGCCCAGCCTGGTCCGGTGCACCAGCAGGTCGAGCCCGCCCATCATCACCACCGCGCAGACCACCAGCAGGACCTGGGTGATCGTCACCCGGGCGCCGAAGACCGTGAAGAGCACGTTGTTCCGGTAGATCTCCGGCATCGGCAGCGGGTCGCGGCCGAACAGCTTGCCGGCCAGGTTGTAGAGGAAGAAGGAGGCACCGATGGCGCTGATCAGGAAGATCAGCTTGGGCGCCCCGCGCCGCCGCAGCGGCCGGTACGCCACCCGCTCCAACCCGTACGCGGTGGCCCCGCCGACCAGGCCCGAGGCCAGCAGGCCGACCAGCACCAGCAGCACCGAGACGGTGGCCGAGGGGTGGTCGGGGGTCAGCTGGGTGAGCACGACCAGGCCGCCGAAGCCGCCCAGCATGAAGACCTCGCTGTGGGCGAAGTTGATCAGCTGGAGCACGCCGTAGACCAGCGTGTAGCCGATCGCGATCACCGAGTAGAGCGCGCCCAGGGCGACGCCCGGTATCAGGTAGTCCCAGAACTCGTGGAGCGACATCGGAGGGTCCTCCCCTGGCTCAACTCGCGGCCAGCGTCTCGATGTTGCCCCGGTAGACGATCTTGCCCTCGGTCACCTCGTAGAGGAACGCGGTCCGGTCCGGGAACTCGCCCTTGGCGTCGAAGCGGAAGCGCTTGGTCAGGCCCTTGTAGTCGGCCTGCTTCACCTTGGCCAGCACCTGGTCACGGGTGGCGTCCGGGCCGAGCGCCTTGATCTGCTCGATCACCAGGTTGGTGGCGTCGAAGGACTCCGCCGAGTAGGTGCCGGGCGCGGTCTTGAACTCGGCCTGGTAGTCGGCGGTGAACTTCTTGATGCCCGCCTCCACCTCCGCGTCCACGCACGGGCAGGTGACCAGCCAGCCCTCCGAGGCGGCACCGGCCAGCTCGATGAACTTCCGGTCGTTCACCCCGTCCGAGGCGATCCTCGGCTTGTCGAAGCCCGCCTCCTTGAGCTTCTTGGCGAACGGCGCGGCGTCCGCGTAGAAGCCGGCGTAGATCAGCGCGTCGGCACCCGAGTTCTTCGCGGCGGTGGCCACGGCGGTGTAGTCCGGGGTCTTCTGCGGCACGCTCTGGCGCACCACCTCGACGCCGGCCGCCTTGAGGTCGGCGTCCGCCACCGCGGACAGGCCGATGCCGTACTCGGTCTTGTCGTCCACCAGGAAGACCTTCTTGGCCTTCAGCTTCTTCGCGTAGTACGAGGCCATCCCGCCGCCCTGGGCGTTGTCGTTCGGGATGCCGCGCAGGAAGGAGCTGAAGCCGAGCGTGGTCAGCGAGGGGCTGCTCGCGGAAGGCGTCAGCGCCAGCAGGTTCGCCTGCGAGTAGAGCTGGCCGGCCGCCTTGGTCGGGCTGGAGAAGGCCGGGCCGATGGTGGCGAGCACCTTCTCGTCGTCGATCACCTTCTGCGCGGCGGCCGGGGACTGGTCGGCGCTGCCCGCGTCGTCGGCCGCCACGTAGGTCAGCGAGAACGGCAGGTCGCCGCGCTCGTTGGCCTGCTTGACGGCCAGCTTCACGCCGTTCTCCATGTGCACCCCGAGCGCGGCGTTGTCCCCGCTCAGCGGCCCCTGGTAGGCGATCTTGACGATCTTCTTGCCGTCCGCGCCGACCTCGCCCTCGTCCTTGGCGCAGGCGCTCGCGGTGAGCGCGAGCGCGCCGACGAGCAGCGGTGCGGCGGCGGTGAGCAGTCTTCTGGGCAGCACGAAGTCCCCCTGGAGGCGCGGCGGTTCGGAACGCCCGCGACTCTATGCAGCCCCGATCCGCCGGAGGGAGCCTCACGCCCGTGGTCTGTCACCTCACCCACCCGGCGGCCGGGGCCACCGCGGCGGCCGTCCGGGCCGGGACGGCCGCCCGACGGGTCAGCGGGCGCCGAACTTCTGGTCGGTGGAGACCACCTCGCGGCCCAGCGGCATCAGCGAGATCGGGATCAGCTTGAGGTTGGCCCAGGCGAACGGGATGCCGATGATGGTGATCGCCAGCGCGATGGCCGTGGCGATGTGACCGAGCGCCAGCCACCAGCCGGCGAAGACGATCCAGATCACGTTGCCGACGCAGGACGGCGCACCGGCGTCGGGCTTCTCCACCGTGGTCCGGCCGAACGGCCAGAGCACGTAGCCGGCGATCCGGAACGAGGCGATGCCGAACGGGATGGTGACGATCAGGATGCAGCAGATGATCCCGGCCACCGCGTAGCCGATCGCCATCCAGATCCCGCAGAGCAGCAGCCAGAGCACGTTCAGGACGAAACCGATCACCTTCATGCCACCAGCCTCCCACGGAGCGGGCCCCCGCGGGCAGATCCGGTCGCGGCGAGTCCGGCGCCAATGGCCTTGCCCCGGGCCCGACCTGGGGAAATCACCTGAGGTCGCACACGGAGCGCGCGGCCTTTCGCGAGAACGGAATCCGCCTGATGGCCATCGCGGTTCGCAGGACGCTCGCCGTCGCCACGCCGGCTCTGACCAGCACCGTCCTTCCGGCCGCGGGGGCCGGCGCTGGGTGGTCTTCGACCAGCAGGTCAGCCTGGCCGCCGTCTGATGCACCGTCACCCGGCCCGGGCCGCGAGGACCCCGGCCGGGTGACCGGGCGTCAGGCGAACTGGCCGGGGCGGTAGTCGCCCGCCGGGGTCTGCAGGATGACGTTGGCCCGGTTGAAGGCGTTGATCAGGGCGATAGCGCCGACCAGGGCGCCGAGCTGGTCCTCGTCGTAGTGCTGGGTAGCGCGGGCCCAGACCTCGTCGCTGACGCCGCCGGCCGCGTCGGCGATCCGGGTGGCCTCCTCGGTGAGCTCGATGGCGGCGCGCTCGGCCTCGGTGAAGACGGTGGCCTCCCGCCAGGCGGCGACCAGGTTGAGCCGCTCGGGGCTCTCGCCGTGGTGGACGGCGTCCTTGAAGTGCATGTCGGTGCAGAAGCCGCAGCCGTTGATCTGGCTGGCGCGGAGCTTGACCAGCTCCTGGGTGGCGGTCGGCAGGCCCGACTCCTCCAGGACCTTCCCCGCCGCGATGATGTGCTTGAAGACCTTGCCCAGGACCGGGTTGGTGTAGGGGTTGAGGCGGATCTCCACGGGGTGCTCCCTCGTTCGGTGCTCGTTCTGCGCTGTCACCCCTTCGACGGAACGGCCGCCCGGAGTGTGACAGCCGCCCGACGTGACCCGCGTCACGTCCCGTCAGAGGCGCGGCGCCTCCGGGTGGTACGCCCGCTGGCGCTCGACCGGGGCGACGGCGAAGTCGCCGTTGCCGTTCACCACCTCGCCCACCGCCAGGGCCAGCCCGCGCGCCAGGCCGCTCCCCTTGAGCACCGCGCCCCGCCCGTCCGGGTCCGGGTACGCGTGGTCGCCGCCGCCCGTCAGGCGGACGGACTGGGCGGCGATGGCGCCGATCACCTGGCAGCCGTCGCCGATCACCGAACGGCCCACGATCTCGGGGCCGTTGAGCAGCCTGGCCCGGTCGCCGACCTCCACGGCCGCGTCGGCCCGGTTGGCCTTGATCCGGGCGCCGCCGTCCCCGATCAGGTTCCCGTCGCCGATCCGGACCGAGCCGCCCGCCTCGGCCAGCACCACGGCCCCGGGGCGGAAGACGTTGCCGGAGCCGATCGCGCAGCTGCTCTCCGGGTCGCACTCCACCGTGACGCCCGGGTAGAAGACGTTCCCCCGACCGAGCGTCACCCGACGGGAGATCAGCACCGAGAAGGGGTCGTGGACCAGGTTGCCGCCGCCGGGCTCCAGCAGTTCGGTCACGGTGCGCAGCCCCGCCGCGGTCCGCGTGGCGTCCAGCGCCGCGATCAGGTTCTCCACGGAATCCCCCTCGTCCGTTGTCCTCCGTGCCCGATCGTGCCGCATCGTGGCGGCCGGTGGGGAAGTTGTTCGGACAACGGACACCCACCACGGGTGGCGCGTTCACGCGCCGTCGCTACGGTCGCACCGCCCGGCGCTGTCCCGGGTGCGTGCGCGGTGGGAAGCGGTCGGAAGCCGGCCGGGTGCGCCGAACCTGTCGAGGAGACGAACCCCTATGCAGCGCAAGGCCTTCAAGGCCGCGTTGGTGCTCGTGACCGCGAGCGCCCTGGTGGGCGGCGCGGCGGTCACCGCCAACTCGGAGCCGTCCGAGCAGTACCGCAACGACCAGGGCCACGAGGGCTGGTACGGCGGCGGCAACGACATCCGCAACGTCATCTACATGGTGGGCGACGGCATGGGCCGCACCCATGTCACGGCCGGCCGGGACCGCTTCTACGGTGCCGCGGGCCGGCTGAACATGGAGCGCCTGCCGGTCGTCGGCCAGGTCGCCACCTACGCGGTGGAGAAGGGCAGCGACAAGCCCGCCCTGGTCACCGACTCGGCCTCCTCCGCCACCGCCTGGTCCTCCGGTGTGAAGACCTACAACGCGGCGCTGGGCGTGGACTCGTACGAGAAGCGCGTCGCCACGCTGATGGAGCAGGCCAAGGCGGCCGGCTTCGCCACCGGCAACGTCTCGACCGCCGAGATCACCGACGCCACCCCGGCCGGCCAGTTCAGCCACGTGCTGCTGCGCGGCTGCCAGGGCCCGGTCTACTCGGACGCGGCCTGCCTGCCGAAGAACGCCGACGGCACGTACGAGGCCAAGCCCTCGGACACCACCCTGATCACCCCGGTCGCCGAGCAGATCGCCCGCAACGGCACGGCCGACGTCATCCTCGGCGGCGGCCTGGCCCGCTTCGAGCCGGACGACCAGAAGGCCCTGAAGGACCGCGGCTACCAGGTGCTCGGCAGCTTCGGCGACGCCGCGCTGCCCGCGCAGAGCGCCGCCAGCCAGAAGGTCGCCACCAAGGCCGAGCTGGACGCGGTGCGCGGCGGCAAGGTCATCGGCCTGTTCAACCGCGGCAACCTGACGGTGGAGGCGGCCAAGGCCGCGCTGCCGGCCGGCGCCCCGGAGAAGGCCGAGCCGACCCTGTCGGACCTCACCACCAAGGCGATCGACCTGCTGGGCAAGCGCAACCGCAAGGGCTTCTTCCTCCAGGTCGAGGGCGCCCAGATCGACAAGCGCTCGCACGCCAACGACGCCGCCCAGACCCTGGGCGAGATCAAGGCCTTCGACGACGCCGTGGCCAAGGCCGTGGAGTTCGCCAAGCGCGACGGCCACACCCTGGTGATCGTCACCGCCGACCACGAGTGCGCCGGCTTCAACATCATCGAGAAGGGCAGCTTCACCAACGCGGAGGCCGCCGCCCCGCCGGTGAACGTCGACGGTGGCAACACCGCCAACAACAGCACTCCCTCGCGCTCCGGCGGCAACACCAAGGACGCCACCCGCTCCACCGGCATCGTGAACGGCGCCGGTTCCAAGGACGCGAAGAACTTCGCCCCGGCCACCTTCCGCACCCCGGACGACCCGGCGGGCGTGGTGGACGGCAGCCCCGAGGCCAGCCTCTGGCTGACCTACCTGTCCGGCAACCACACCGGCGCCGACGTGCCGCTGTTCGCCTTCGGCCCGGGGTCGCAGCGCTACGCCGCCAGCCAGGACAACACCGAGCTGTACGGCAAGATGTACCGCTCGCTGTTCAACCGTTCGCCGCGCTGACCCCGTTCGCCGCGCTGACCCCGTACGGCAGCTGACGATCCGTCCGACACCGGGGGCCGGGAGGGCACACGCCCCCTCCCGGCCCCCGGCCGTACTCCCGCCCCCAGGAGCCCACGTCGTGAACCCGACCCGCCCCGCCCTCGTCCTTCCGCTGCTCGCCCTGGCCCTGCTCACCGGGTGCACCTCCACCGCACCGGAGCAGGAGGCGGCGCCGCCGCCGGCCCCGGGTCAGGTCTCGCTGCCGGCGCCCAAGGAGGCCCCCTCCCCCACCGCCTCGCTGGCCGGGCCGGTCCGCCCGGGCGAGGTCCGGGTGGAGCCGGGCCCGTTCACCGACCGGGTCTCGCTGGAGCGCCTGACCCTGGACAAGGGCGCGGCCGTGGGCGGCCACCTGACCGTCACCTCGGACGTCAGCGACGTGCTGACCCTGGAGCTGCGGGCCGCCTTCTACGACCAGCAGGGGCAGTTGGCCGGCACCGGCACCTTCCACTACGAGGAGGAGGAGTCCGAGGGCGCCCACCTCGGGCCGCGCGCGGCGCAGGGCGGCATCGACTTCTCGGTCCCGGCCGGGAAGCTCACCTCCGCCCCGGTCACCGCCGTCCTCTCCCTCCCGGTGCTGGTCAACGAATGAGCGTGCCCGCCCCTCCGTGCGGAGGGACGGGCACGCCGGTGGTGGTGACGTCGGATCAGACCGCCGGGAAGGGGTCCAGGTCCGGCTTGAGGGTCTGACCCGGGGCCGGCGGGGTCCGGTCGACCAGGTAGTCGGTGACCAGGGTGTTGAGGGCGGCGCTGCGGCCGATCGCGCAGTGCTCGATGGAGTCGACGGTGACCAGGACGGCGTTGCCGAGCTCACGCTGCATGCGCTGGGCGAACTTGTACTGGGTGGCCGGGTCGTAGAGGTTGCCGATGACCATCACCGGGTTGGCGGTCTTCTTGTTCCACGGGCCGCTGTAGCGCTCGGAGGTGAGCGCCGGGGCCGGCCAGGTCGCGCACGGCGGCGCGTCGAAGGCCTGGTAGCGGCCGAAGGTCGGGGACTCGTGCTCCCAGGCGCGGGCCAGCAGCGGGAAGAGCTGCGGGGCCGGCGGGTACGGCTTGTCCTGGCAGTTGACGCCGTAGTAGGAGTCGTCCGAGGTGTACGGGGTCTCGGCCGGGGCCTCCCGGAGGGCGGCCGGGGCCAGGACGGCCAGCTGGTCGGCGTCGCCGGTGGAGGCCTGACCGGCCGTCAGGGAGCGGGCACCCTGGGCGTTGATCGCGGTGTCCAGGTCCTTCAGGGACTTGGCCAGCGGGGCCAGCCGGCTCTGCGCGTACAGCGCGTTGGCGACCTGGCTGGTGAAGGTGGAGAGGGTGACGACGGAGCCGCTCGGCAGGGTCACCGGGTTGGTGCGCAGGTGGTCCCGGATGGCGTCGAAGCGGGCCCGGGTGTCGCCCTCGCCGAAGGCGCAGCGCGGGGCGCCGACCTCGGCGCAGCGCTCGAGGAAGGCGTCCAGCGAGATCTCGAAGCCGTCGGCGCGCTGGCGGTCGTACTCCAGGCCGTTGGCCAGGCGCAGCTGCGGGTCGACGTTGCCGTCGACGATCACGGCGCGGACCTTGGACGGGTACATGTTGGCGTAGGTGGAGCCGATCAGGGTGCCGTAGGAGAAACCCGCGAAGGTGAGCTGGGCGTCGCCGACGGCCTGCCGCATCCGGTCCAGGTCGCGGACCACGTTGATGGTCGACATGTGCTTGATCAGCGGGCCGGCGTTCTTGCCGCAGGCGGCCGCGTAGTCGCGGTTGGCGGCCATGGTGTCGCGGACCTCGTCCGCGGTGACCGGGACGCCGGTGGCCCGTGCCCAGAGGGCGTCGGACTCCTCGTTGGTGGTGAAGCAGCGCAACGGGTTGCTGCGGGCCACGCCGCGCGGGTCGAAGCCGACCAGGTCGAAGCGCTCCTGGACCTTCTTCTGGAAGCGGGTGGTGGTGGCCCAGAGGTAGCCGCTGCCGCCCGGGCCGCCCGGGTTGAGGAAGAGCGAGCCTATTCGGTTGGCCGGGTCGGAGGCCCGGCGGCGCAGCATCGCGATGCCGATCTTCTCGCCGTTCGGCTTGGCGTAGTCCAGCGGCACCGGGTAGGTGGCGCAGTCGTAGATGCCCGGATCCGGCTTGCTCGGATCGGGGTTGCACGGTGTCCAGGACACCGGATCGACCTTGGCCGGAGCCCCTCCGGCGGACGGTGCGGCGACGGCCACACCGGGGACCAACAGCAGGGCGCTGGCCGCAGCCAGGCCCGCACTCCAGAGACGAGACACGGAACCCCCCTCGACATGTCCAAAACAGGCCGCCAGCATGCCAGTTCGGAGATCGTCGAGGAAGGCCCCGGACAGGATCGGTTCCGGTTCAGGCCAGCAGTTTGACCTTGGCCTGCTGGAACTCCTCCTCGGTCAGCGTGCCGTTGCTCCGCAGCTGCGCCAGCTTCGCCAACTCGTCGGCCTGGGTCGGCTTCTGGCCGCCCGTCTGCTGGCCGGCGGCCTCCTGGACGTACGCCCGGAAGGCGGCCTCACTGCGCTGCACCTGTTCGCGGTCGCGTTCGCTCATCGAGCGCCCCCGGGCGATCAGGTAGACCAGCACCCCCAGGTAGGGCAGCAGGATCACGAAGACCAGCCACCCCGCCTTGCCCCAGCCGCCCATCGTGTGGTCGCGGAAGATGTCCCCGATCACCTTGAAGAGCAGGAAGAACCAGAGCACCCAGAGGAACAGCCAGAGCATCGTCCAGAAGAGGTTGAGCAGCGGGTAATCGTCCATCGGAACTCCCTCGGACCGCCGCCCGCACCGTGCGGACGGCGGTCCGATCATAGGGAGACATTCAGGACATATCGGTCAGACTCGCCCCGACCGCCCCTCCTGACGCCCGGTCAGCCCACGTTCGGGGTGATCCCGGCGAAGTACTGGCGGGCGACGTTGTAGGCGTTGTTCGCCACGTTCCGGCCGAGCAGCGCACCCTGCTCCTTGTCGAAGCGCCAGTGCACGCCGCCGTAGAGGCGGGACATGCCGTCCTCGTCGGCCGCCTGGCTGAAGGTGTCCCACTTCAGCGTGATGTCCGTGGCCGGGGCGTTGGTGTCGTACTTCAGGGTGCCGGCCTTGACCACGGCACTCTCGCCGTAGGTGTCGCTGCCGGTCCACAGCTTCATGTACTCGCCCCAGGTGGCGCCCCAGATCGAGTGGCCGGAGATGTACGAGGCGAAGGCCGGGGTCGGCAGGTAGGACTTCCAGTTCTTGCCGTCCATGGTGACGGTGCCCTGGCCGGGGCCGCCGAAGGACTGGATCTGCTGACCGTCGTAGGCGTAGCGCATCATGGTGAGCGGGCGGGCGTAGTCGTAGTACTTCTTCGACTCCCAGGCCGCGTTGCCGCTGTCGCCCATCGCCATGTTGAGGCCGAAGAACATCTTCACGTCCTGGCTCAGGGTGTGGAAGTCGCGGCGGGCGACCCACTGGGCCTGGCGGTTCTGGTGGCCGGTCGGGCCCTCCGCGGCCTCGATCCAGAACTCGGCGATCGCCTTCTGGCGGTCCGTCAGGCCCGCGCTGATCTGGCGCAGCTCCTCGATCGAGGCGTTCGCCTCGGCGGTGCCGTAGGCCGGCGGGACGACCGGCCGGAACTGGCTGGTGGTCTTCATCGCGTACGGCTTGGTGGCCGCGAACTGGATGCCGGCGAACTTCTGGGTCACCCCGTTGACGATCAGCGGGCTCCAGCGGTCCGGGGCGACCACCTTCGACTTGTCGAAGGCGTTCAGGTCCTGCGCCGGGTTGACCGGGGCGTAGCCGCTGCCCGGGTCGGAGTAGGCGGGGGTGCCGAGCTGGTTGGCCCCGTCGTTGTGGCGGTAGTTGAGCACCGCGTCGCAGGCGGTGTGCGCGATGCCGGCCGCGGTGGAGGTGTTGACCTCGGCGTTGGCCGGGTCGTAGCCCTGCTGCTGGAGCAGCGCGTCGAAGCTCGCGGTCTGCTGCGGGAAGAGGTCCTTGAGCGCGCGGTGCGAGGCGTACGCGACCGCGGCCTTGCGGTTGGCGTAGGTCCGCTTCCACCACTGCTGGCGCAGCTGGCCGCCGAGGCGGGTGCCGATCGCCCGGGCGTCGTAGGCGGCCCAGGCGTCGTAGGCACAGGTGGAGACGATCGCGTGGTAGCGGGCGGAGACCGGCGGGAGGATGCCGGCGGCGCCGTTCAGGCCGACCTGGGCGATGGTGGCCTGGACGGTCTTCTCGTTCCAGGCGAGCAGCAGGTTGGCCCCGCCGTCCTCGAACTCGGCCCAGCTCTCCTGCAGGGCGAACTGGCTGACCGCCGAGTCGGTGGTGTCCTCGGCGGCGGTGGCCGCACCGGTGGCCAGGGTGGTGACGGACAGCACGGCCGCCAGGGCGAGCACGGTGCCCCGGCGCAGACCGGTGGCGAGGGTGGATCCCATGGGTACCGCTTCCCTTCGATCGGGTGGACCTCACGACGCGGGACACTCTCGACCGACGCACGACGGCCCCTCCAGTCGGCTTCTGGCACTTCGTCAGAGCCAACCGGAGGGGCCGTTTTCCTTTGTGGAGAAGGGCAGTTCAGCGGTGGTGCCGTCGGATCAGCGGGCCGCCACCGAGGTGAGGTACTGCAGCCCGGCGCGGGCCGCGGTGCTCAGCATGTCGGAGGCGATCGCGTCGGCGTCCTGGCGGAACAGGGTGTTGAGGCCCGGCTTGCCGCTGCCGACCTGGGTGAACCAGCGGGTGTGCTCGGTCGGGATGCCCAGCGCGTACAGGTCGGGGTGGACGGTGCCGTCGGCGGCGATCAGGTGGAACGGGGCCTGGGTGACGTTCAGCCCGCCGGTGTAGAAGATCTCGCCGGTCAGCTCGTCGGCGTGCCGGTACTCGCTGATGGTGCCGTCGGTCAGCAGGGAGCGGGTGAGCGGGGCGGAGTCGCGGTAGAGGTCGGGGGTGGGGATGCGGGCGTCGATCAGGGCGGTGGCGGTCCGCTCGGAGCCGTTCACCTGCGGGGAGGAGATCCGGAAGGTGCCGCTCTCCTCGTCGGCGGCGAAGTCGGTGGCGGGGCCGGCCACCTCGACCACCCCGGCCTCGATCAGGGCGACCAGCTGCTCGACCCGGGCGATCGGCGGACCGGCCGAGAGCAGCGAGTTGACGGGCAGGAAGTCGCGCTGGAACTCGCGGGCGTAGCTGTCCGGGCGCAGGCCGCCGAAGTCCACCGCCTCGCGCACCACGTTGCGGATGTCGCGCAGCACGTCCAGCGCGGCCTTCAGCGGGCCCTCGGCGTTGCCCTGGTCGGCGGCGGCCAGGTCGGCCCGCATCACCTCCAGCAGACGGGCCTCGAACTCCCGGCTGTCGGCGAAGAGTTCGCCCTGGAACGGACGGGCCAGCTTCTGCAGGTCGATCGGCTCGGCGGGGGTGGTGGCGCCGCTGCGGCGGTGCACCTCCTGGTGGACGTGCTCCACCTCCCGCATCAGCAGCGGCAGCACGTCCTCGTTGAAGACCAGCTGGCCGCTGCCGGTCTCGGCCAGCCGGCGGGCGCGGGCCTCGGCCACCGCCTGCTTGGTGAGGAAGACCGGGGTGTGGGTGTGGTCGGGGTTCTTCTGGTTCCGGCCGCGGGCCGGGATCGGCAGGCCACTGCGCGAACCGGTGACGATCTTCGGCTCCAGGCCGCTGGCCAGGTAGCGCAGGGTGCCGTCCCGGTCCGTGTCGAAGGTGCCGCCGCGGCCGACGGTCAGGCTGAGCATCACGTCGTAGAAGGAGAGGCCCAGGCCGCGGATGGCGACCGTGGCGCCGGGGGCGATGGTGTCCTTGTCCAGCCTCATGTCGGCGGCGGAGTCCCCGCACAGGTAGGCAGTGCCCGGGTGGCGCTCGGTGAAGGCGAGCATCCGCTGCTCGAACTCGTCCGGCTGGTTGGTCGGGTGACCGGTGGCCAGCAGCACCTTGTCGGCCTCGATCAGGTACGGCAGGTCGTACGGCGCCAGGTCGACCCGGAGCACGTAGCCGCCGGCGCCGCGCGGCACGACGTGCTCCACCCGGCCGTTCAGCTCGACCACCTCGACCCGCTCCGGCAGGCTGGCCAGGATGCTCCGGTAGACGGCCTGCTGGTACTGGCCGTAGCGCTGCCGGGAGGCGTAGTCGTCCGGGCCGAGCAGCGGCTCGCCGTGGGTTCTGGCCCGCTCGGCGATCCACTGGCCCAGCGAGGGGCCGGCGCCGGGCCGGGCCGGGCCGCCGTCCGGGTCACCGGAGTACATGGTCACCTGGCCGACCACCGTGTTCATCGTGAACCAGTCGTCCTGGTCCGTGCGCCACACCCGCCCGGAGCCGACCTCCACCGCGTCGATCACGTGGATGCGGACCTGACGGCCGCTCAGTTCGCCGTCGTTCAGCCGGGCCGCGAGGCGCTCCAGGACCGAGAGGCCGCGCGGGCCGGAACCGACGAGGGCGATGGAGAGGGGCTCGGTGGCAGTGGCGTCAGTGGTCACGGTGTTCCGTCCTTGGTGAGGAGTTCCGCTTTCGATGACACAAACGTACGGCCGAATTCACGGGATTGTTCCCCGGTGCCACCGATGGGGGATCACGGACAATCCGGTGATCCGAATCCGTGAATTCCCCCGGAAAAGCAGGAACCGGAGGACGGCGTCATTGCCGTCCCCCGGTCGGGGAGAATCCGTTCAGGTCGGTGGGGCGAGGGTGGGTCAGGCCGCCACGGCGGCCGGCCGGGCGTGCTCCAGCTCGTCGATCTGCTGCTGGAGCCGGCGGCGCTGGCGCTGGTCCTGACGCGTCAGGACCAGGGCGGAGGTGACCGCCGCGATCAGCACCACGTTCTTCAGGATGTACTGGCCCTCCAGCGTCCCCACGACCGGCATCACCCAGGTGACCTCGGGGAAGAGGATCAGCGGGGCGGCCGTCCCGGCCATGTGGCCGAGGAACACCAGGTAGGTGAGCCGAGGGATCCGGCCGGTCAGTAAGAGGAGGCCGAAGCCGACCTCGAAGACCGCGATCAGCACACAGGCGAGGTGCCCGTGCAGCACGCCGAACGTCAGGGCCTCCGTGGTCCGGACCGCCAGCGGTTCGGCCGGGCTGAGCCCGGGCCAGAACTTCGGCAGTCCGAACCAGATGAACACCAGGGCCACGCTCACCCTGAGCAGCAGCGAGAGGCGGGCCTCCACGCTGACCGGCAGGATTTCAGCGCGGATGCGCCTTCGGAACGTGACGGCGGAAGAACGCTCTCTGGTGGTGGTCATTTTCCATTCTCGCTTTCTCGGGAACTCCGAGGGACGGGGAGTCCGCACCGAAATGGAAAGCGTGGTACTGCGTCTCCATTTCCTGTGGGTTTTCTACTCCCACAAAGGTACGGTCCACGTACGACCCGTGGCCGTCCGTCCCTTCGATGGGGGGTGCCCGGTAAACCCGATGGCACCCCCGCCCGAGAAGGCGAGCTAGGGCTGACGCACCGTCACCACTTGCTCCAGTCGATGTTCCAGCCGCTCATGCCGTTCGACGGGTCGACCTGCTTGCCCACCGAGTTCTTCACGGTCACCACGTCGCCGACGATCGAGGCGTCGTAGAAGCTGCCCGCCGGGGTGTCCGACGAACCGTCACCGGCCGTGTCGTACAGGCCGATGCAGCCGTGGCTGGTGTTCTGGCTGCCGAAGATCGACCGGGACACGTTCTTGCCGTGCACGTAGGTGCCGGTCGGGGTGAGCCGCAGCGCGTGCGGCATCTCGACCTTGTAGTCCGGGCCCTCGTGGTTGGCCACCGTGCTGGAGTCCATGACGGTGGTGCCCTCCTTGGCCATCACCACCATGGTCCCGTTGAAGGTGTTCTGGGAGGCGGGCGAGCTGGCACCGGCGCTGATCGGCACGGTGAACGGCGCCTTGCCCTCCTCGGTCACCACCATCTGCTTCGACGAGGCGTCCGCGACGCTGACCCGGGAGCGGCCGATGTTGAAGGTCTGGGAGCTGTCCACCTCGCCGTAGACCCCGGGCGAGGTCTCCACGCTCTTGAGGTTGTACTTGACCGTGACCTTGCTGTTCGACTTCCAGTACGCCTCCGGACGGAAGTCCACCCGCTGGTTGCCGAACCAGTGCGGCTTCACCACGGCGTTGTCGGCGGTCTGGAAGGTGACCGCCTTCTCCACCGCCTCCTTGTCCTTCACCGGCGTGGTGAAGGTGAGCGAGACGATCATGCCGACGCCGTAGGTCTGGTTCTCCGCGACGTTGTCCCGC
Source organism: Kitasatospora sp. NPDC051853 (assembly GCF_044452665.1). NCBI lineage: Bacteria > Bacillati > Actinomycetota > Actinomycetes > Kitasatosporales > Streptomycetaceae > Kitasatospora > Kitasatospora sp. NPDC051853. The sequence goes on from NZ_JBITBY010000010.1 coordinate 326,262, forward strand.
GGGCCCGCGCCCTTCTTCGGGGTCAGCGTGGTGAAGCTGCTCTTCTTGCTGGTCGCCACACCCTTGTCGTCCACCGCCTGGGCGTCCACCTGGTACTCGGTGGAGACCGCCAGGTTGGTCTTCGGAACCCAGCCCGAACCGTCCGCGGCCAGCTCGCCCGGCACCTCGGCGCCGTCCTTGCCGGTCACCTTCACCGTGGTGAGCTTCCCGCTCGCCACCGCGACCTTCAGCACACCGGACGGCTTGACCTCCTTGGTCCCGTCCGCCGGCTCCACGCTCACCACCGCCGCGGAGGTCTTCGACGCCTCCGCCGACGGCTTGCCGGCCCCGTCGCCGCCACTGCCGCCGCTGCCGCTGCCACCGCCGCTGCCGCCGCTGCACGCCGCCGTCAGCATCAGCACGCCGCCGACCACGCCCGCCACCAGGGCCCTGTCTGCCCGCCTCATCCGTGTACTCCCCACATCGCCTACGGTCTCTGTATACGTCCACACGGGTGGTGAAGGTTGCGTCAGACGGCCCGGTATCGGTCACGAATGGGCAACAGCTGCACGGAGCGCCCCACGACGGCTCGGTGAACGCCCGGCGGCCGGGCCGGGTCACCCGCCCATCATGCGGCCCCACTCCTCGACGGCAGCGAGTGGGGGGACCCCCCTATTCCCCCGGTGTTCGGGCGGACGGCTCGACCGCGGACGGCTCGACGGCGGCCAGCTCGACGGCGGCCCGGGAGGCCGTCAGGCCGGGCAGGGTACGGACGTCGGCACCGGTGAGCTGCCGCCAGCGGTGCAACTGCCGCTCCAGCTCCTCCGGCCGCAGGCGCAGCGCGCGGGCCGCCCTCGGCGGGTCGAACCCGTGGTCCGCGAAGGCCCGGACCGCCTCCGCCAGGTACGGGTACGTACGGGCGGCGGCCACCGCCGGGGCCAGCAGCGGATCCAGCCGGTCCACGGCCGCGGCCGTCACCGCCAGCGGCCACAGCTCCGCGTACCGCCAGACACCCGGACGGCCCGCCGCCAGGCGGTGCGCGGCGCGGGCGTCACGCACCGAACGGCGGGCCGCCTCCGGACCGATCCGCTCCAGGCCGACGGCCAGACAGCCACCGCCGAGCAGCGCCGTCACCGCCTGCTCCTCCGCCCCCTGCCCCAGGACCAGCCAGCGGCCCGGCTCCGGCGCCTCCACCGCGAACCGGCCCGGCACCCGGCCCAGGCGCTCCCGCAGCCGCTCCGCCCCCTCCTCCCCCGGGGCGGCCGCCGCCCGGCCCGCCAGCCAGGCCTGGAACGACGCCGCCGGATCGAACCCGGCCCGCTCCGCCCCCGCCCGCAGCTCCCCCTCCGGCCCCGCACCCGCCGCCAGCCGCACCAACCGCTCCCGGGCCGCCAGCACCTCCCGGTGCCCGTGCACCAACGCCGCCACCAGCTCGACCGGCCCCTCCCCCGGGTGCGCCCGCCGGTACCCCGCCAGCACCGCCGCGAGCCCGGCCCCCTCCGCCGCCCCGGCCGCCCCGTACCGCCGGGCCGCCGCCTCCTCGATGCTCACCACCCACGCCCCTCCCGCCCCAGGAGCGACCAACATAACCGCCCCCACCCCACCCCAACCAGGCCCGTTTTTCCGCTGCGCGGGGCGCACGACGGAGCATCTGGAGAGCTGGTGGAGCCGCTGCGCGGGGCACGCGGGGGAGGCACGGGTAGCCGCAAGGTGGTGAGGCCGGGGGCGCGGGGAACTGCGCGCTGCGGGAGACAACGACCTGGTTGCCGGGTACGGGGGTTCACCTGCAACTGGGTCTCCGTACCCGGCACTTGGGTCACCTTCTCCCGATTCGCGCAGTTCCCCGCACCCCCGGGTGGGCCTCCCGGGTGGCTGCGCGCGGCGGAGGCGGCGGCCTGGTTGCCGGGTACGGGGGTTCACCTGCAACTGAGTCTCCGTACCCGGCACTTGGGTCACCTCCTTCCGATTCGCGCAGTTCCCCGCGCCCCTGACCGCCCGGAGGGCGGTCCGGGCGCGCGGCGCGGGCGGGCCTCCCGGGTGGCTGCGCGCTGCGGGAGGGGCCGGCCTGGTTGCCGGGGGCGGGGGTTCACTTGCAACTGGGTCTCCGTACCCGGCACTTGGGTCGCCTTCTTCCGATTCGCGCAGTTCCTCGCGCCCCTGACCGCCCGGAGGGCGGTCAGGGCGGGCCGGTAGGTTGGCGGTCATGGGTTCGTTCGTGGTGGTCGGGGAGAGCGTGGCAGACGTCGTCCGGGTGGACGGGCGGGAGGACGTGGTGCACGCCGGGGGGAGTCCGGCGAACGTCGCGTACGGGCTGGCCAGGCTGGGGCGGCGGGCGGCGCTGCTGACCCAGCTCGGGGCGGACCCGGTCGGGGAGCTGATCGCGGGTCATCTGCGCGGGGCCGGGGTGGAGCTGCTGACGGACGGTCAGGCCGGGGTGCCGACCCCGACCGCCGTGGTGACCCTCGGCCCGGACGGGCAGCCCTCGTACGAGCTGGACGTGCGGTGGAGCCTGGCCGACACCGAGGTGGCGCCGGCCGAGCACCTGCACCTGGGCTCGGTCTCCGCCCTGCTGGAGCCGGGGGCCGCGACGGTGCTGGCCCTCGCGGAGCGGGCCCGTGCCGCCGGTTCCTCCGTCAGCTACGACCCCAACGTCCGCCCCGCTCTGCTCGGCTCCCCGGCCGAGGCGCTCCCGCGGGTGGAGCGCTGCGTCGCGGTGGCCGATCTGGTGAAGGCCAGTGACGAGGACCTGGCCTGGCTCTACCCGGGCAGGAGCGAGCGCGAGGTGGCCGGGCACTGGCTGGCCCTCGGCCCGGCCGTGGTGCTGGTGACCAGGGGCGCCGCCGGTTCCGCCGCGTACACCCGGTACGCCGAGGCCGAGCAGGCCGCCGCCCCGGCCGAGGTGGTGGACACGGTCGGGGCGGGGGATTCGTTCACGGCGGCGGTGCTGGACCGGCTGGCCTCCCGGGGGCTGCTGGGTGCGGCGGCCCGCCCGGCGCTGTCGGTGCTGAACCAGCGGGAGCTGGCCTGGCTGCTGCGCTACGCGGGCCGCGCCGCCGCCCTCACCGTCTCCCGGGCCGGTGCCAATCCGCCGACCGCCGCGGAGCTCTCCGGCTGACTCAGGTCGCCGGCGGCGCCGGCGGCGCCGGCTGCACCGGCGGCATCGGGTGCACGGCCCCGGCGATCTCCAGGACGCAGGCCGGCGGGTCGCTCGGGGTGATCCGGACGGTGAACGGCACCGGCGGGTCCTCGGGGAGGGAGTCGTCCAGGGCCCAGGGGCCCCGGCCGGTCAGGCGGCGGTTGCCGACCTCCTTGCCGTCGACCAGCAGCTCGGCCTCGGTGTGCAGGCCCTGCCGGAGGAAGACGGTGACGGAGTGCTCGCCGTGGTCGCGGTGGAATCGGTGCTGGCGCATCCCGGGCCCCTCTCTCCTGCCGCCTCCATCGTCCCGCGCCCCCGGAGGGCCGTCCATCCGCCGTCCACCCGCCGCCCCGTCCGGGGTGCCGTGCACCGACGGCCCTCACATAATGGGACAAAACTGGCACTCCGTCAGTTCAGCCCAGGAGGCAGCCATGGCCCAGGCATCCGGCCCGCTCTACGATCCGTCAGGCCCCGTACCCGCCCCGGGCGGTGCGCGCCGGTCCAACTCCGGGGCGGTCACCGGCCTGGTGCTGTTCGCCGGCGTGATGATGGCCGTCAGCGGGGTGATCGGGGTCCTGCAGGGCGTGGTGGCGCTGGCCAAGGACGACGTCTACCTGACCACCCCGAACTACACCTTCTCGTTCAGCCTGACGTCCTGGGGCTGGATCCACCTGCTGCTCGGCGCGGTGCTCGCCCTGGTCGGCTTCGGGATGCTCACCGGCGCGGCCTGGGCCCGGGTGGTCGGCATCGCCCTGGTCTCGCTGCACCTGGTGCTGAACTTCCTCTTCCTGCCCTACTACCCGCTCTGGTCGCTGATCGCCATCGCGATCGACGCCTTCGTGGTCTGGGCCCTCTGCACCTACCGCGACTGACGCGCGGCAGGCCCGCGAAGGGCCCAGACCAACCGGCCGGTCACATGTTGATCATGTGGCCGGCCAGGCCGTGCACGGCCTCCTTGACGGCCTCGCCGAGGGTCGGGTGGGCGTGCACGTTGCGGGCCACCTCGTGCACGGTGAGGTCCCACTGCTGGGCCAGCGTCAGCTCGGGCAGCAGCTCGGTGACCTCGGGGCCGATCATGTGGGCGCCGAGCAGCTCGCCGTGGGTGTTGTCGCTGATCACCTTGACGAAGCCGACCGGGTGGCCGAGGCCGTGGGCCTTGCCGTTGGCGGTGAACGGGAACTTGGCGACCTTGACGTCGTAGCCGAGCTCCCGGGCCTGCGCCTCGGTGTAGCCGAAGCTGGCGATCTGCGGCTGGCAGTAGGTGGCGCGCGGGATCATCGCGAAGTCCACCTCCATGGTCTCCGCGTCGCCGATGGTCTCGGCGGCGATCACGGCCATCGCCTCGGCCGCGTGGGCCAGCATCAGCTTGGCGGTCACGTCGCCGATCGCGAAGATGTGGTCCACGCTGGTGCGGCCGCGGCCGTCGATCGCGATGGCGCCCCGGTCGGTGAGCTTGACCCCTGCGTTCTCCAGGCCGTAGCCCTGGGTGCGGGGGGCGAAGCCGATCGCCTGGAGCACCTTGTCGGCCTCCAGCACCTGCTGCACGCCGTCCTTGGTGACGGTGACCTTCACCTTGGCCGCCGGGTCGCTGTCGTCGATCGACTCGACCCGGGTGGAGGTGAGCACCTGGATGCCCAGCTTCTTGTACTGCTTGGCCAGCTCGGCCGAGACCTCGGCGTCCTCCAGCGGCACCATCCGGTCCAGGAACTCGACGATGGTGACCTGCACGCCGTAGTTGTGCAGCACGTAGGCGAACTCGACGCCGATCGCGCCGGCGCCCGCGATGATGATGCTGCCGGGCAGCTGGTCGGTGAGGATCTGCTCCTCGTACGTCACCACCCGGTCGCTCAGGCTGGTGCCGGGCAGCAGGCGGGTGGAGGCGCCGGTGGCGATGATGCAGTGGTCGAAGGTGACGACCTCGAAGCCGCCGCCGTTCAGCGCGACCTGGAGGGTGTGCTCGTCCACGAAGGTGCCACGGCCGTCGTACTCCGTGATCCCGTTCTTCTTCATCAGGTAGTGGACGCCCTTGACCCGGCCGTCGGCCACCGAGCGGCTGCGCTTGAACGCCTCGGTGTAGTCGAAGCTGACCGAGCCCTCGACCTTGATGCCGAAGGTCTTGGCCTCCTTGGTGAAGATGTGCGCCAGCTCGGCGTTGCGCAGCAGCGCCTTGGACGGGATGCAGCCGACGTTCAGACAGACGCCGCCCCAGTACTTGGACTCGATCACGGCCGTGCGCAGGCCCAGTTGGGCGGAGCGGACGGCTGCGGTGTAGCCGCCGGGACCGGCACCGAGGACGACGACGTCGTAGTGTGCTGCGCTGCTCATGCGGATGTGCTCCTGCGGTCGCTGTGTTGAGGGCGGGGATCAGATTGTCATGCCAGCCGCTCCCCGGCCATCCGCTCCAGCCGGGCGATCCGCTCGGCCATCGGCGGGTGGGTGGAGAACAGCCGGGTGCCGGCCTCGCCGGTGCGGAACGGGCTGGCGATCATCATGTGGCTGGCGGTCTTCAGGCCCGGCTCGGGCGGCAGCGGGCGCAGCTGGGTGCCGCTCTCCAGCTTGCGCAGCGCGCCGGCCAGGGCGAGCGGGTCCCCGGTGATCCGGGCGCCGTCGGCGTCGGCCTGGTACTCCCGGGAGCGGCTGACGGCCAGTTGGATCAGGGAGGCGGCCAGCGGGCCGAGGATCATCATCGCCAGCATGCCGAACAGGCCCGGGCCGTCGTCGTCCTCGCTGCGGCCGAACGGGATCAGCCAGGCGAAGTTGACCAGGAACATCACCACCGAGGCCAGCGCGCCGGCCACCGAGGAGATCAGGATGTCCCGGTTGTGGACGTGGCTGAGCTCGTGGCCCAGCACCCCGCGCAGCTCGCGCTCGTCCAGCAGCCGCAGGATGCCCTCGGTGCAGCAGACGGCGGCGTGCCGCGGGTCGCGGCCGGTGGCGAAGGCGTTCGGCGCCTCGGTGGGCGAGATGTAGAGCCGGGGCATCGGCTGACGGGCGGAGGTGGAGAGCTCGCGGACGATCCGGTACAGCTGCGGCGCCTCGATCTCGCTGACCGGGCGGGCCCGCATGGCGCGCAGCGCGAGCTTGTCGCTGTTCCAGTACGCGTAGGCGTTGGTGCCGAGGGCGACCAGCAGTGCGAGGACGAAGCCCGCCCGGCCGAAGAAGCTGCCGATCACCAGGATCAGCGCCGACAGGCCGCCGAGCAGTGCGGCCGTCCTCAACCCGTTGTGCCGGTGCACGCAGGCCCTCCAGGTGGTGCGGTGGGAAGCCCTTCTGACCCCATCCCTACTACGGGATCAACGTGCCCGCACGGGCCCTTCGTTCCCTGAGGACCGCCGGTACGTCAGAACAGGGAGCCCGACACCACCTGGAGAACGAGCTGCGGGGCCACTGAGAGGACGCCCGCGGTTGCGGCCGTCAGGGCGATGCCGGCCTTCAGCGGGCCCGGGACCTGACGGGCCGTCCCCTCGCCCGGGGCGAAGAGCTTCGCGGTCCAGGTGAGGTAGTAGTACAGCGCGATCACGACGTTGACCGCCATCACCACGGCCAGCCAGCCGAGGCCCGCGTCCACCGCGGCCTGGAAGACCACGACCTTGCCGAACAGGCCGACCACGCCCGGCGGCAGCCCGGCCAGGCAGAGCAGGAAGAAGGCCAGCGCCAGCGCGGACCAGCGGTTGCGGGCGAACAGGCCCCGGTAGGAGTCCAGCGCGCCGCCGCCGCAGACCGCGACCACGGCGAAGGCACCGAGGTTGACGGCCCCGTAGATCAGCGCGTACGCGGCCGCCGCCCCGACCGGCTCCGCCGTCCCCGCATACCCGGCGGCGGCCAGCGGCACCAGCAGGTACCCGGCCTGGCTGACGGAGGACCAGGCCAGCAGCCGGACGGCGCCGTCCCGGTCCGCGCCGCGCTGGCGGAGCGCGGCCACGTTGCCCGCGGTCATGGTGACGGCGGCCAGCACCGCGAGCACCAGGCCCCAGGTGTGCCCGTACGGGCGGAAGGCCAGCGTGGTGACCAGGGCGAGGCCCGCCAGACCGGCCGCCTTGCCGACCACCGAGAGGTAGCCCGCGACCGGCACCGGGGAGCCGACGTAGGTGTCCGGCACCCAGAAGTGGAACGGCACGGCGGCGGTCTTGAAGGCGAAGCCGACCAGGGTGAGCACCGCGCCCGCCTCGGCCAGGTGGCGCAGCTGGGCCGGGGCCTGCGTCAGGCCCTCGGCCACGGCGGAGAAGTGGAGGCTGCCGGAGGCGGCGTAGACGAAGCCGACGCCCAGCAGCATCACGGCGGTGGCCGTGACGGAGGAGAGGAAGAACTTCATCGAGGCCTCGGCGCCCCGCCCGTCCCGGCGCAGCGCGACCAGCGCGAAGGACGGCAGGGTGACGACCTCCAGGGCGACCACCAGGGTGGCCAGGTCCCGGGAGGCGGGCAGCAGGGCGGCGCCGGCGGCGCTGCTCAGCAGCAGGAACCAGTACTCGCCGCCGGGCAGCTGCTCGGAGCTGACGGTGTGGACGGAGAGCAGGGTGACCAGCAGGGCGCCGGCCAGCGCCAGCAGCTGGAAGACCAGCGTGAAGTCGTCGGCCACGTAGGAGCAGCCGGTGCCGGTGATGCAGAAGGTGGAGCGCGGGTCGCCGAGGGCGAGCGGCAGCAGGGCGGCCAGCGCGAGCACCAGGGCCCCGCCCGCCAGCCAGGAGAGCAGCCGCTTCTGACTCCCCTTCAGGAAGAGGTCGGCCACCAGCACCACCAGGGCCCCGAGCGCGGCGATCAGCGTCGGGGCGATCGCCACCCAGTCGACGGACTGGATCAGCGAGCCCGGGTCGGCGGCGGCGAGAGGAGTCATGGCGGTCCGTCCCAGGGAGGTGGGGAGGGTGAGCACGGGTCAGCCACCCCCGAGCAGGTGCTTGACGGCCGGGTCGGAGAGCCCGAGCAGCAGGGCGGGCCAGAGCCCGGCCAGCAGGGTGAGGGCGGCCAGCGGGGTCCAGCTGACCGCCTCGTACGCCTTGATGTCCGCAAGCTCGGGCCCGTCCTGCTTCGGATCGCCCATGCAGACCCGCTTGACCACGATCAGCAGGTAGGCGGCGGTGAGCAGGGTGCCGAGCCCGGCCAGCACCAGGTAGGTGAGGAAGGCGGGGCGGGAGAGCCCGGCAGCCGGCTCGAAGGCGCCGTACATGGCGAGCAGTTCGCCCCAGAAGCCGGCCAGGCCGGGCAGGCCGAGGCTGGCCACGGCGGCGAAGGCCAGCAGCCCGCCGATCCGGGGCGCCCGGCCGTACAGCGCGGCGCCGGTGGCACCGGCGAGGGTGTCCAGGTCGGCGGTGCCGTAGCGGTCCTTGACGGCGCCGACCAGGAAGAACAGCAGGCCGGTGATCAGGCCGTGGGCGATGTTGGCGAACAGGGCGCCGTTCACCCCGCTCGGGGTGAGCGAGGCGATCCCGAGCAGCACGAAGCCCATGTGGCCGACCGAGGAGTACGCGATCAGGCGCTTGAGGTCGCCCTTGGCACCGGGCCGGGCCAGGGCCAGGCAGGCCAGCGAGCCGTAGACGATGCCGACGGCGGCCAGCGCCCCGAGGTACGGGGCCAGCGTGGCGGTGCCGTCCGGGACCACCGGGAGCAGCACCCGGACCAGGCCGTAGGTGCCCATCTTGAGCATCACGCCGGCCAGCAGCACCGAGCCGGCGGTGGGCGCGGCGGTGTGCGCGTCCGGCAGCCAGCTGTGCAGCGGGAAGGCCGGGGCCTTCACGGCCAGGCCGACCAGGATCGCCAGCGCGGCGATCACCTGGGTGCCGTGGCTCAGGCCGGAGCCGTGGCGCTGCGCCAGCTCGGTCATGTCGAAGGTGCCGGTCTGATGGCCGATCAGCAGGAAGCCGAGCAGCATCACGGCGGAGCCGAGCAGGGTGTAGAGGATGAAGCGGTTGGCCGCCGGGACCCGCTGACCGCTGCCCCAGCGGGCGATCAGGAAGTACATCGGGATCAGCACGATCTCGAAGGCCAGGAAGAACAGCACCAGGTCGAGCACCAGGAAGGTGGCGAGCATGCCGACCTCCAGGAGCAGGACCAGGCCGGTGAAGGCCCGGGCGCCGGGCCCGTCCGGCAGGCGCTTGGTGGAGTAGACGGCACACAGGAAGGTGAGCAGCGCCGTCAGGACCACCAGCGGCAGCGAGATGCCGTCCACGCCGAGGTGGAGGCGGACGTCGATGGCCGGGATCCACGCGACATCGGTGACGCCCTGGATCCGCGCGGGCTCGTCGTGGTCGAAGGCGGCGGCGAGGCCGATCGAGCCGAGCAGCACCGCGCCGGTGACGCCGACGCCGAGCCGCAGCGCGGCCCGCTCGCCGAGCGGGGCCAGGGTGGCGGCGGCGCCCAGCAGGGGCAGGGCCAGGAGGGCGATGAGGAGCACGTTCACCGACGGCCTCCGACGGAGTGGTGAGAGAGGGTCACGTGCCCACCGCCACCAGGACGGTGAGCAGCACCACGGCGGCGAGCAGCGCGCTCAGGTAGGTCTGGGCGTTGCCGGTCTGGGCGCGGCGGACGGCCCAGCCGAGCAGCTTGGCGCCCTGGCCGCTGCCCTGGACGTAGGTCTCGACGACCTCGCGGTCCAGGAAGCGAACCAGCCGGGCGGCGGCCGCGGTCGGCCGGACGAACAGCGCCGAGTAGAGCGCGTCCACGTGGAAGCCGTGCAGCGCGGGCCCGTACAGCGGGCCGAGCAGCAGGCGGCCCGGGTCGGTGGCCGGGGCGGGCTTGGGGGCGGCGGGCGTCAGCGACTCGGCGGCCGGGGCCCCCGGCTGCTCGGGCACCCGGACGGCGGCGTCGATCGCCCGGGAGGTGACGGTCCGCCAGGCGGCCCAGCCGATCAGCAGACCGGCGACGGCGAGGCCGGTGCCGATCACGGCCGTCACGGTGGACGGGCGGAGCTCGCCGCCGTCCAGCAGCGCGGGCAGCCAGTCGGTGCGCAGGCCCGCGATGCCGAAGGCCATGGTCGGCACCGCCAGCACCCAGAGCGGCCAGCGCATCGCGGCGGGCTCGGCGTGCTCCGGGTCGGCCTCGTCGACCTCCGGGGAGTACGGGGCCTGCGCCGGGCGGGTGAGCGGGACGTCCGAGCTGTGGAAGGCCAGCAGCCAGAGCCGGGCCGCGTACGCCGCGGTGAGCAGCGCGGTCAGACCGGCGGAGACCAGCACGATCCACCCGGCGACGGCCGGGACGGCACTCGCCGGGCCCAGGCCGTTGGTCAGCGCCTCGCCGGTGGCGGCGTGCTCGGCGGCGGTGAGCACCGACTCCTTGGTGAAGAAGCCGGTGAACGGCGGCAGGCCGACCAGGGCGACCAGCGCGATGCCCATCGTCCAGTAGGCGTCCGGGACCTTCTTGCGCAGGTCCGGGATGCGGGCCATGGCCGAGAGCGAGTTGGTGTGCGCGGCGTGGATCACCACGCCGGCCGCCAGGAAGAGCAGGGCCTTGAAGGCGCCGTGGCCGACCAGGTGGAAGACGGCGGCCTGCCGGTCACCGGCGGCCAGCGCGCCCGCCATGTAGCCGAGCTGACCGACCGTCGAGTAGGCCAGGACCCGCTTGAGGTCGTCCTGGGCGAGGGCGCAGAGCGCGGAGCCGACCATGGTGACGGCGGCCATCACCGCCAGCACCACCAGCGCGGCGGTGGAGGCCAGGAAGACCGGCAGCAGCCGGGCCACCAGGTAGATGCCGGCCGCGACCATGGTGGCGGCGTGGATCAGCGCGGAGACCGGCGTCGGGCCGGCCATCGCGTCCGGGAGCCAGGTGTGCAGCGGGAACTGCGCGCTCTTGCCCGCGACGCCGCCGAGCAGCAGCAGCGCGGTGAGGGTCGGGTGCGAGAGCTGGCCCTCGGTGGCGGCCCTGAGCACGCCCTCGATCCGGAAGGTGCCCGCGTCGGCGCCCAGCAGGAAGATGCCGATCAGGAACGGCACGTCGCCGAGCTTGGTGACCAGGAAGGCCTTGAGGCTGGCGGAGCGGGCGTCGGCGGTCTCCCAGTGGTGGCCGATCAGGAAGTACGAGCAGATGCCCATCACCTCCCAGCCGACCAGCAGGACGACGAGGTCGCCGGAGTAGACGACCAGGAACATCGCGGCGGTGAAGAGCGAGACCAGCGCGGCGTAGGACGGGTAGCGCGGGTCGTCCTTGAGGTAGGCGGTCGAGTACACCTGCACGCAGGTGGCGACCAGGCCGACCAGCACCGAGATCAGCGAGCTGTAGCCGTCCAGGTGGAGGGCGAGGGAGAGGTCCGGGCCGCCGGTCGGGGCCAGCCGGGTGGCGGCGTCGAGCCGTCCGGTGGTGCCGAGGTCGAGCGCGACCAGCAGGGCCAGCACCGCCGAGGCGAGCACCGGCAGCACGGCCAGCGGCCGGGTCAGGCCGGGGGCGCGCCTGCCGGTCGCCAGGGTGGCGGCGGCGCCCAGGGCGGGGAGCACCGGGACCAGGATCGGGAGGGCGAGGTTCATGCGGCGGCCTCCGCCGGCTCTGCGTCTGCTGCGGCGTCGCCTGACGCGTCGCCTGACGCGTCGCCTGACGCGTCGTCACCCAGGCCGTTGACCCGGTCGACGTCGGCGGTGCCGCGGGTGCGGAAGACCAGCAGCACGATGGCCAGGCCGAGACCGATCTCGGCGGCGGCCAGCGTGATGGTGAACAGGGTGAGCGCCTGACCGGCGTGCAGGGTGTCCCGCAGCCAGACGTCGAAGGCGACCAGGTTGAGGTTGACGGCGTTGAGCATCAGCTCGACGGACATCAGGACCAGGATGGTGTTGCGCCGGGCGAGCACGCCGTAGACGCCGACGCTGAACAGCAGCGCGGCGAGCACGACGGGGTAGGCGAGGTGCATCGCGTCAGCGCTCCTTCGGGGTGGTCGCCTTGGCGCTGGTCGCCTTGCCGGCCCGCAACTTGCCGGGGCGGGGCCTGGGCCTGCCGCCGTCCTTGCCGCGGGAGAGCACGATGGCGCCGACCAGCGCGGCCAGCAGCAGCACCGAGAGCGCCTCGAAGGGCAGCACCCAGTGCCGGAACAGGTACTGGCCGGTGGCCCGCGCGCTGCCGCCGCCCGCACCGAGGTCGATCCAGGTGGTGCGGAACGCGTCCACCACCAGGGTCACCAGGACGGCCGCACTGCCCAGGCCGACCGCCAGGGCGGCCCAGCGGTTGCCCGAGTCGGCGTCCGGGGAGCGGCCGATCGGGGCCCGGGTGAGCATCAGTCCGAAGAGGACCAGGACGACCACCGAGCCCAGGTAGATCAGCACCTGCACCCAGGCGATGAACTCGGCGGTGAGCAGGAGGAACTCCACGGCGAGGCCGCCGAGTGCCACGACCAGCCAGAGCGCGGCGTGCACCAGCTGACGGGTGGTCACGGTGAGCACGGCCGCGCCGAGCACGGCGACGCCGACCAGCAGGAAGACGATCTCCGCCCCGGTCGGGGAGAGGAAGGAACGGGTGGCCGGCTCCAGCGAACCGGCCGCAGTCAGCAGACTCACTGCTCGTCAGCCTCCTTGGCGAGCGCTGCCGCGGCCTTCTCGGCGGCCTTGCGGGCCATCGCGATCTCCTTGGGCTCCTCGGCCGCCGGGTCCAGCGCGGGCGGTGCGGGCACCGTCCACATCCACTCGCGGAGCCGCTCCTTCTCGTGGGTGAGCTCCAGGATGTCGGTCTCCGCGTACTCGAACTCCGGGGACCAGAACAGCGCGTCGAAGGGGCAGACCTCGATGCAGATCCCGCAGTACATGCAGAGCGAGAAGTCGATCGCGAAGCGGTCCAGCACGTTGCGGGTGCGGGCGCGGGCGTTCGGGTCGGCGGCGGGCAGCGTCTCCTTGTGGGAGTCGATGTAGATGCACCAGTCCGGGCACTCGCGGGCGCAGAGCATGCAGACCGTGCAGTTCTCCTCCAGCAGCGCGATCACACCGCGGGTGCGGGGAGCGAGCTCGGGCTGGACGTCCGGGTACTGCGCGGTGACGGTCTTCTTCGTCATCGTGCGGAGCGTGACGGCGAGGCCCTTGGCCAGGCCGGAGCCGGGAAGCTTCATTTACTGGATCGCCACCTTCACGATGCCGGTCAGCGCGAGCTGGGCCAGGGCCAGCGGGATCAGCGTGGTCCAGGCGAACTTCATCAGCTGGTCCTCGCGCAGGCGGGGCCAGGTGACGCGCAGCCAGATCACCACCAGGGCGAGGGCGAAGGTCTTCACGATCGTCCAGAGCCAGCCGAGCTGGTCCGAGAAGGGGCCGTGCCAGCCGCCCAGGAAGAGGACGGCGGTGAGCGCGGAGACGACCAGGATGCCCGCGTACTCGGAGAGCAGGAAGAACGCGAAGCGGATGCCGGTGTACTCGGTGTACGCGCCGAAGATGATCTCGGAGTCGGCCACCGGCATGTCGAACGGCGGTCGCTGGAGCTCGGCGAGACCGGCCACGAAGAAGACGAAGGCGCCGGTGATCTGCCACGGCACCCACCACCACTGGAAGCCCTCCAGGATCCCGGGGAGGGAGAGGGTGCCGGCCGCCATCGCCACGGAGGCGGCGGCGAGCAGCATCGGCAGCTCGTACGCCATCAGCTGGGCGGCGGTGCGCAGGCCCCCGAGCAGGGAGAACTTGTTGGCCGAGGCCCAGCCCGCCATGAGGGAGCCGAGCACGCCGATGCCCATCACCGCGAGCACGAAGAAGATGCCCGCGTCGACGGACTGGCCGACGAAGCCGTCCGGGCCGACCGGGATGACCAGGAGCACGATCAGGTAGGGCAGGAGCGCGACGGCGGGCGCCAGGTGGAACACGCGGCGGTCGGCCTCGGCCGGAACCACGTCCTCCTTCTGCACGAACTTCACGCCGTCCGCCACCAGCTGGGCCCAGCCGTGGAAACCACCCGCGTACATCGGGCCGAGGCGGCCCTGCATGTGCGCCATCACCTTGTGCTCGGTCTGACCGATCACCAGCGGGGCGACCAGGAACACCACCAGTACCGCGACGCAGCGCAGCAGCATCTCGAGGAGGCTCACGCGCCCTCTCCTTCCTGCGGCTCGGACTCGGCGTCCGGCTTCGCCTTCGGCTCGACGGCGGGCTTCGCCTCCGGCGCGGGGGCAGCCTCCGGCGCGGGAGTGGCGCTCGGCGCGGGCTTCGCCTCCGGCGTGGGAGCGGACTCGGCGGCGGGCTTTGCCTCCGGAGCGGGCTCGGCGGCGGGTGTGGGCGTTGCCGGGACGGCCGGGGCGCCCGGGCCGCCGCTGACCGGCGGGGCCGGGGGTGCGGGGCGGGCCGGGGCGGCGGCGGGCTGGTCGGTCGAGGGGGCCGGGTTGTGCCACGGGGCGTCCGACGAACGGGGGGCCGGACGTGACGGTGCCTCAGGTGCCGGGGTCGCGCCCGCGGTCTGGCTCACCGAGCCGTCGCTGATCGACCGGGTGCGGCGCGGGCGGGGTGCGGCCTCGGTGGCCGGTGCGCCCTCCGCGGCCTGGCTGACCGAGCCGTCGCTGATCGAGCGGGTCCGGCGCGGACGCGCCTCGGCGCCTTCCGCACCCGCGGAGCCCGCGGCACCGGCCGCACCGGCTGCCGCCGCGCGCGGCGTACGGGCCGCCCGGGCGGGGCGTTCCGCGACCGGCGGCAGGGTGCCCTTGAGCGGGCCCCACTCGTTCGGGTCCGGGACGCCGGCCGGCTGCATCTTGCGCCGGGCCGGGCCGTCGCCCTCGCTCTCGCCGGGCTCCTTCGCGCCCGGCCAGGCCTTGGCGACCCGGGCCGCGAGCACGAACTCCTTGCGCAGCGGGTGGCCCTCGAAGCCGTCCGGCAGCAGCAGGGTGATCAGGTGCGGGTGCCCGGTGAAGTCGATGCCGAACATCTCGGCCGTCTCCCGCTCGTGCCACCCCGCCCCGGCGTACACGCCGACGGCGGTGGGCAGCGTGGCGGCGGCACGCGGCACGCGGGTGCGCAGCAGCAGGTGGCGGACCGGCCCCGACCCCGCGTCGGCGAGGTGGGCGGCGACGGAGAAGCCGTCGGCCAGCTCGTCCACGGCGCTCAGCCAGTCGAAGAAGGCCAGGCCGAGCACGTCCCGGGCGGTGGTGAGCGCCTCGATCCAGCGCTCGGCGGGCACGTCGACCGTCAGCAGCTGGTACGCCTCGGCGGCGGTGGCCCACTCGCCGAACACCTCGGCGGCGTTCTCGGCGGTGAGCGGGGCCGTGATCTGGGGGTGCGTCACTTCTGCTCAGCCTCCGGGCCGGCCACCAGCGGGCGGCGCAGGGCGGCGTCCGGCGCCGCGTACCGCTGCGGCAGCGACTCGGCCGCGATCTTCTCCTGGAGCTTGAGGATGCCCTGCAGCAGCGCCTCCGGCCGCGGCGGGCAGCCGGGCACGTAGACGTCGACCGGGATGATCTGGTCCACGCCCTTGGTGACGGAGTACGAGTCCCAGTACGGGCCGCCGGAGTTGGCGCAGGCCCCGAAGGAGATCACGTACTTCGGCTCGGGCATCTGCTCGTACAGCCGCTTGACGGCCGGGGCCATCTTGTCGGTGACGGTGCCGGAGACGATCATCAGGTCGGCCTGGCGCGGGCCGGGGGCGAACGGGATCACGCCCATCCGGATGAAGTCGTGCTTGGCCATCGAGGCGGCGATGAACTCGATCGCGCAGCAGGCCAGTCCGAAGTTGAAGCACCAGAGGCTGTACCGGCGGCCCCAGTTGAGCACCACCTTGACCGGGTCCGGCGCCAGCCGGGCCAGCGGGCCGACCTTGCGGACCTCCACCGCCCCGGGGTTGGCCGGGTCCGGGATGCCCAGGGGCACCGGGCCGCCGTGGTTGTGGCTCAGGTCCATTCCAGAACGCCCTTCTTCCAGGCGTACAGCAGACCGACCGCCAGGAAGCCGATGAAGACGAACATCTCGATCAGGGTGGCCGCGCCGTACCCGGGGTCGGCGAAGACCGTCGCCCACGGGAAGAGGTAGATCGCGTCCACCGCGAAGATGACGTAGAGGAACGCGTAGACGTAGTAGCGGACCTGGGTGTGCGCCCAGCCCTCGCCCACCGGATCGACGCCGCACTCGTACGCGAGCAGCTTCTCCGGCGAGTGCACCACCGGCCGGAGCAGGCGGTTCACCGTGAACGAGACCGCGACGAACAGCGCGCCGACCACGGCGAGCAGCCCGACGGCCGCGTAGGCGTCGAAATAGCCGGCTCCCGCAGCAGGGTCGGCAGCGGCCAACTGCCCCTCCATGCGTCCGCCTCTCTTCTTCTACTACTCACGCGTCCCAGCAATGTCAGAGCGTGAGTCTATGTGCACCGCCCTGTCCCGCCAGACCGTGCCCGACCAGCAAGACGGTCCGTGGACGCGGAGGGGGTGGGGATATCCCCACCCTGTGGACACCCACAGCCCTCATGGCCTCCTGCCCGCCCGACCCGCGATGCTCGACCCGGAAGATCTACTGAGAGGCTTGGGCACGTGATGAAGGAGAACCAGAACCTCCGCCCCCCGCTGTACGGCAAGCTGATGTGGCGACAGGTCCAGCACCTGCTGCTCAACCTGCCGGTGGGGGTCCTCGGGTTCGCCGTCACCTCGGTCCTGCTGGTCGCCGGGCTCGGGCTCTCCGTCACCGTCATCGGCCTGCCACTGCTCGCCTTCGGCCTCGGCGTCAGCCGCTCCCTCGGCGCGCTCGGCCGCCGCCGCTCCGCCCTGGTGCTCGGCACGCCCCCGGTGATCGCCCCGCCGGCCCGGATCACCCGCCCCGGTGCGGCCGGTCGCGTCACCGCCCAGATCACCGACTCGCTCTCCTGGCGTTCGGCGCTCTACTGCCTGGTGATGGTTCCCTGGGGGATCCTCTCCTTCGTCCTCACCCTGGTGCTCCTGGTCATCGGCTGGCCGATCCTGCCCTGGGCGATGCGGTTCCTCTTCGCCACCGACCGGGTCCTGACGGACAGTCTGCTGATGCCCAGCGCGCTCTCCGAGCGGGTCCGCGAACTGGAGGACGACCGGGGCGTGGTCGTCGACACCGCCGCCGCCGACCTGCGCCGCATCGAGCGCGACCTGCACGACGGGGCGCAGGCCCGGCTGGTCGCCCTCGCCATGGACCTCGGCCTGGCCAAGGAGAAGCTCACCGAGGACCCCGCCGCCGCGACCGTCATGGTCGACGCCGCCCACGGCGAGGTGAAGCTCGCCCTCCAGGAGCTCCGCGACCTCGCCCGCGGCATCCACCCCGCCGTCCTCACCGACCGCGGCCTGGACGCCGCCCTCTCCGCCGTCGCCGCCCGCTGCACCGTCCCCGGCGGCGTCACCGTCCACGTCGACCTCCCCGACCGCCCGGCCTCCGCCGTCGAGGGCATCGCCTACTTCACCGTCAGCGAGCTGCTCACCAACATCTCCAAGCACGCCCGCGCCACCACCGCCACCGTCGAGGCCTGGCGCTCCGACGACCGCCTCATCCTCCAGGTCAAGGACGACGGCCACGGCGGCGCCACCCCCCACCCCAACTCCGGCCTGGCCGGCCTCACCGACCGCGTCACCGCCGTCGACGGCCTCCTCCTCATCGACAGCCCCACCGGCGGCCCCACCACCGTCACCGTCGAACTCCCCTGGCACACCCGCACCCACCGGAGCTGACGGTCAGGCAGCGGCGGTGCGCCCGCCCGGGGGTGCCTCGTCGGGCCCCCGGGTGTCGTGCGCGGTGAACACGAAGGCCGAGGCGTCACCGTCGAGGGCGATCGTCAGCGAGGCCTCCAGCGCCTTCGCGAGCCGGATGAGCACCGGCAGGGTCGGCACCGAATCGCCGCCCTCGACGTTCGAGACCTGCGGCTGGGTCATCCCCGCCCGCCGCGCCACCTCCGCCTGCGACAGCCCCAGCTCGGTCCGGCGGTCGTACACGGCCTGCCCGAGGGCGAACGCGTACCCGGCCTCCACGTAGTGCAGGGACGTCCCGGCCGCAGCCTCGACGGACTTCCGGGGCCAACGCTTCCACTCGGCATGGTTCATGGACCCTCCTCGGCGAAGCGCAGCCCTCCCGGTGTGCCGTCCGGGTGCGCAACGAGCGTATCGGCGTGACCGGGCCCGGCAGGCCTGCCCTTGCGCGGGTGTGGGCCTGCCGGGCCCGGGGTCTGGGTGAGGGGGTGTCAGTTCTGGAGGGTGCCCAGGGTGACGTTGGTGGTGGTGGTCTTGCCGTCGCGTTGGTAGGTGACGGGGACCTGGGCGCCGGGCTGGAGGGAGGCGAGGGCGGTGGAGAGGGTGTTCATGGTGGTGATGGGGGTGTCGCCGAGCTTGGTGATGACGTCGCCGGGCTGGAGGCCGGCGTTGGCGGCGGGGCCGCCGGGGGTGACGGAGGCGATGACGACGCCGGCGGGGCGGAAGTCGGCGTCGAAGTAGGTGCGGGCGGTGATGCCGAGGGCGGCGCGGCCGGAGTTGGTGACCTTGCCGTCCTTGATGAGCTGGTCGGCGATGCTGGTGATGGTGGCGGCGGGGATGGCGAAGCCGATGCCGGGGGCGGCGCTGCCGTTCATGTCGGGGTCGGTGGCGGCGAGGGTGTTGATGCCGATGACCTGGCTGGAGAGGTTGACCAGGGCGCCGCCGCTGTTGCCGGGGTTGATGGCGGCGGAGGTCTGCACCATGTTGCCGATGGTGGCGCCGGGGGAGTCGCCGCCCTTGGGTTCGGAGACGGTCCGGCCGGTGGCCGAGACGATGCCCTGGGTGACGGAGGAGGAGAGGCCGAGCGGGCTGCCCATGGCGAGGGTGATCTGGCCGACCTCGACCTTGCCGGAGTCGCCGAAGGTGGCGGGCTTGAGGCCGCTGGGCGCGTTGGTGAGCTTGATGACGGCGAGGTCGGACTCGGGGTAGCTGGCGACCAGGGTGGCGTCGAGGGGCTTGCTGCTGTTGGCCAGGGTGACGGTGAAGGTCTTGGCGCTGCCGACCACGTGGGCGTTGGTGACGACGTGGCCCTTGTCGTCGTAGACGATGCCGGAGCCGAGCCCGGTGCCGGTGGTGATCTGCACCACCGAGGGCAGCACGTTGGCGATCACCTTCTGGTAGTCGTCCTGGAGCGAGTTGGAGCTGGTGGGCGCGGCCGAGGTGGAGGAGGCGGAGGCGGACGCAGAGGGGGACGAGGAGGAAGAGGAACTGCTGCTGGTGCAGCCGCTGACCAGGGCGACGGCGGCCAGCAGGGCCGCGCCGGGGAGCAGTAGCCGCGGCCCGGTGGGGCGGGGTCCGGCCGGGACCGGGCGGGTGGGTTCCTTCTTGGGGTGCACCTGGGTTTCCTCCGGTTCCGTGCGCGGTCGACTGCCGGCGGGCGTGGGCAGCTTTGGCAGGATTGCACCTTTATGTCCCGATATCGCGAACCGACGCGCTGTCAGAGTCCGCTCCCGGAGCGCCGGGCCGGCGGCATAGGCTCTCGGACATGACCTGGTTGATCACCGGCGGAGCCGGTTACATCGGCGGACATGTCGTGCGGGAGCTGGTCGCGACCGGACGGCGGGTGGTCGTGCTGGACGACCTGAGCAGCGGTGCGGCGTCCCGGCTGCCCGAGGGCGTGCCGCTGGTGGTCGGCTCCACGCTGGACCGGTCGGCGCTGGACGCGGTGATCCGCGAGCACGCGGTCACCGGCGTGGTGCACATCGCCGCGAAGAAGGCCGTCGGCGAGTCGGTCGAGCAGCCGCTGCGCTACTACCGGGAGAACCTCACCGGCCTGCAGACCGTGCTGGAGGCGGCCGTGGACGGCGGCCTGCGGCACGTGCTGTTCTCCTCTTCGGCCGCCGTCTACGGCATGCCGGACGTGGACCTGGTCACCGAGTCCACCCCCTGCGACCCGATGAACCCGTACGGCGAGAGCAAGCTGGCCGGCGAGTGGATGGTGAAGGCCGTCGGCCGGGCCCACGGCCTGTCCACCGTCTCGCTGCGCTACTTCAACGTGGCCGGCACCGCCGCCCCCGAGCTGGCCGACGACGGGGTCTCCAACCTGGTGCCGATGGTGCTCCAGCGGCTGACGGACGGACGGGCCCCGCTGGTCTTCGGCGACGACTACGCCACCCCCGACGGCAGCTGCGTCCGCGACTACATCCACGTCGCGGACATCGCCTCCGCCCACGTGGCCGCGGTGCAGCGGCTGGAGGCCACCGGGGAGCGGCTCGCGCTGACCCTCAACATCGGCCGGGGCGAGGGCGTCTCGGTCCTGGAGATGATCACCGCGATCGCCCGGATCACCGGCCTGGACACCCCGCCGGAGATCGCCCCGCGCCGTGCCGGGGACCCGGCCAGCGTGGTCGCCTCCGCCGAGCTGATCCACCGCGAGCTGGGCTGGAAGGCCGCCCACGACCTGGACTCGATGATCGGCTCGGCCTGGGAGGCCTGGCAGCGCCGCGGCTGACGGAGGTCTGGCGGCGCCGCGGCTGACGGAGGCTCAGCAGTCCGCCCCGGCGAGCACCGGGGCCGGGCCCGGGACGCCCAGCACCAGGCGGTAGCAGCGCTTGGCGGTCAGGTGCATCGGCACGGGCGACGAGGTGTAGCCCCGCTCCACCCGCAGCTTCACCTCGGCCGTCCAGCCCGGCCCGGGCCGGACCTCGCTCAGCCGGACCTTGCCGGCGGCGGCCGCGGCCTCCAGGCCGTCCTTCGGCACGCCGTGGGTGTAGTCCAGGCCCGCGACCGAGGCGACGAACGCCCCAGCCGCCCGGTCCGCCTCCGCCGCCGCCCGGGACTTCGCGTCCCGCTCCTGCACGGCGGAGGACACCACCCAGCCGCCGGCCGCCAGCACCGGCAGCAGGGCCACCCCGACGCAGCCCAGCGCCCACCCCTCCCGGCCGCGGGGGGGCCCGGGGCCCCCCCCCCCCGCCCCCGGGGGGCCCCCCCCCGGGCGAACGAGGGGCGCACGGCCCGCCACCCAACCCCCCCCCCGCAGGGAATACGCGCAAACCCCCCC
>NZ_JBITBY010000010.1:347218-396934 GCF_044452665.1 Kitasatospora sp. NPDC051853
GCAACCGGGGCGGCGGTAACACCCGCCCCGCCGAACCGACCCCGGCCCCCCCCCCGGCCCCCCCCCCCCCCCCCCCCCCCCCCCCCCCCCCCCCCGGCGGGGGCCCCCGCCCCCCCCCCCGGCGCTCCGCCTGTTCCAACTGCTCGGCGAGATCCGGGAGCTCCGGCCTCTCCAGGACCCCCGACACCGTCTTCATCTCCGTCATCCCCCCGTCGCGCCCGTCAGCTCGGCACGGCCGTGCCGTAGAAGGCGTCCAGAGCGTAGACGCACCGGTCCTTGGAGCCGACGAAGACCCTCCCCCCGACGGCCACCGGGGAGCCGGTGAGCTCGCCCTTGGTGCCGAGCTCCCAGCGGAGCTGACCGGTGGTCAGGTCCAGGGTGTGCAGGGAGTGGTCCCGGCTGCCGAGGTGGACCAGGCCGTCGGCGACGGCGGGGGTGCCGACCAGGTCGCCCCGGGCCCGGTAGCGCCAGCGCTCGTGGCCGGAGGCGGTGTCGAAGGCGTGCAGGGTGTCCCCCGCGCCGACCAGGGCGGTGCCGCCCGCGACCACCACGGGCTCGGCGCCCTGACGGCTGCCGGTGCGGCCGCGCCAGCGGTCCCGGCCGGTGGCGGCGTCCAGCGAGTAGACGGTGCCGAGGTAGTCGGCGACGTAGACCGCGCCGTTGTCGACCGCGGGCGGGGTGAAGAGCACCACGGCCGCCTCGAACCGCCAGCGCTCGGCGCCGGTGGCCGCGTCCAGGGCGAACACCCGGGTGCCGGAGGTCAGGTAGAGGGTGCCGGCGTGCTCGACCGGGCGGGACGGGACGCCCTCGCCGACCGGGATGGCCCAGCGGATGCCGCCGCCGCGCGGGTCGACGCAGCGCAGCCGTCCGCCCCCGTGGTAGTACATCGCGCCGGCCACCAGGGCCGGGCCGGACTGCGGGTTCTCGTAGTCCTGCTGGGCGTCGTCGGCGCGCCAGAGCTCGGCCCCGCTGGCGGCCGAACGGAGCTGCACGCCACCGCCCCTGACGCCGCAGCAGAGCACGCCGTCGGCGGCGTCCAGGGAGTAGATCCAGCCGTCCAGCGAGTTGCGCCAGCGCTCGGTGCCGTCCCGGACGTCGACGGTGTACAGGTGCGGGCCGTCGGCGGCGTGCACCCGGCCGGAGTCCACCGCGAGCGCCCAGGCCACGTCCCGGGTCTTGTAGCGGCGCTGGCCGGAGCCGATGTCGAGGGCGTGCACCTCGAAGCTGGAGACGAACAGGGTGCCCTCGGCGACCACCGGGGTGCCCCAGACGTCGTTGGACATCCGGAACCGCCAGGGGCGCCAGCGCGGGGCGGGCGGCTCGGCCTCGGCGGGCGGTACGGCCCCCGAGGGCGTCGCGCGGCGCACCCAGTCGGTGCCGGGCCCGGCCATCCCGCCGGGCGCCGCCTCGGCCCGGGGGCCGGGCCCTATCGGCACCGCCGCCCCGGCCAGCCGGACGGCCCCCTGGGCGGGCGCGCCGTGGCCCGGGGCACCCTGGCCGGGGACGCCCTGCGGCGGGCGCCCGGAGAGCTTCTCGGTGGCCCGCTCGTGCTGCGGCTGCCCGGGGTGCCCCGGGTGGCCGGGCCGGCCCACCGGCGGCCCCACCGGCGGGGCCGGGTGCCCCTGCGGATGGGGCTGCGGCTGCGGGGCGGGGACCGGCGCGGGCGGCGGGGTGGGCCGGCGGTTGCGCTTCTGCTCGATCAGGTCGATCGCGCTGACGGGCAGCCAGTCCCCCGCCTCCCCGGCCGCGTCGTCCCGGGAGAACAGGTGCGGGGCCAGCTCGGCCTGGATCTGGGCCGGGGTCGGGCGCTGGTCGGCCTCCTGCCGCATGCAGGCCCGGACCAGGTCGTGCAGCTCGGCCGGAAGGCCGGTCAGGTCGGCCTGGTCGCGCAGCAGTTGGAAGACGGTCTCGACCGGGTTGGCGCCCCGGTAGGGGGCGTGGCCGGTGGCGCAGAAGACCAGCAGCGAGCCGAGCGAGTAGACGTCGCTGGCGCCCGTCACGCTGCGGCTGTCCTTGGCCTGCTCGGGCGACATGTAGGCGGGGGTGCCGACCGCGACGTTGGTCATGGTGAGGCGGGAGCTGGAGACGCCGGCGGCGATGCCGAAGTCGATCACCCGGGGGCCGTCCTCGACCACCAGCACGTTGGAGGGCTTGAGGTCGCGGTGGACCAGCCCGGCCGCGTGGATGGACTGCAGCGCCTCGGCGATGCCCGCGATCAGCCAGCGGACGGCGTCCACCGGGAGCGGTCCGCAGTGGGCGACCAGGTCCTCCAGGGACGGCGCCGGGACGTACGCGGTGGCCAGCCAGGGCACCCTGGCGTCCGCGTCGGCGTCCACCACGGCGGCGGTGTAGAAGCCGCCGACCGTCTTGGCCGCCGCGATCTCCCGGGCGAACCGGACCCGGAACAGGTCGTCCTCGGCCAGTTCGGCCCGCACCGTCTTGATCGCCACCCGGCGGCCGGAGGCGGAGCGTGCCAGGTAGACCAGTCCCATCCCGCCCGCGCCGAGCCGCCCGAGCACCTCGAAGGGCCCGATCCGCCTCGGATCGTGCGCCGAAAGCTGGTCCACTCCGCAGTCACCTCCCCGTCCTGCCGCCACCCGGTCGGGGGCGCGACGCCCCCGATTCTCCAATGCCCGCCCCGCCTGATCCAATCTCCCCCGCCGCAGCCCCGGCCGGGGCGGGTTCCGGCCGTCCTGTCAGGGATCTGACGGACCGACGGCCGACGGGTGGCCGGCCGGCGGCCATCCGGAACAGGAGGCTCCGGTACGGTCACTCTGCGCCACCCGACGGAGCCTCAGCCGACGACCCGTCACGCTGGGGTCCCGTCAGATCACGGGGGGGAACGACCCCGCCTTCCGGATCTGAATATCCATCAACACGGGCGGCCTAATAGTCGCATCACCGAATCGCGCCAAGATCTTGCCACGGTAAGCTGACGGCATGACAGGACAAGTTCGCACCGTCGACGGTCGCGTCGCCGGGCGACGCGGACAGGAGACGCGGCAGAAGCTGCTCGACTGCCTCCGCGAGATGCTCAGCACGTCGCCTTACCGGGACGTCAAGGTCATCGACGTCGCCCGGATGGCAGGCACCTCCCCCGCGACCTTCTACCAGTACTTCCCGGACGTCGAGGGCGCAGTCCTCGAAATCGCCGAGGAAATGGCCGAGGACAGCGCCGAGCTCAAGGAGCTCGTCGATGGAAAGTCCTGGGCGGGAAAGACCGGTCTCACCACGTCGGAAGACCTGGTCGAGGGTTTTCTCGCCTTCTGGCGCAAGCACGATGCCATTCTCCGAGTCGTCACTCTCGGTGCGGCCGAAGGGGACAAGCGGTTCTTCAAGATCCGCATGAAGGTCCTCAACTCGGTGGCCGGGCCCCTCGCCGAGGCCATCTCGGCGAACCAGGGGAAGACCGACAAGACGGTCGACGCCTCCGGACTCTCCGGGGCCCTGGTCTCGCTGCTCGCCTCGGCGGCCGAGCACGCCAAGGCCTTCACCTCCTGGGGGGTGAAGGCCAAGGACCTCAAGCCCACGCTGGCGCTCCAGATCTACCTGGGCGTCACGGGGAAGAAGCCGCCGAAGTAAACCACCCGTCCACGCGTGCTCCGTCCCGGTTTCCTGTCCGGGACGTGCCGGACGCCGGCCGTGTCCTCGGGGGAGGTTGGCCGACCGCCACACCGCGCAGCACGCCCGACCGATGCGAAGGACCCCGGGCCCGTGAGGGCCCGGGGTCCTTCGCCGTCCCGGGGGTGCGTCCCGGGTGTCCGAGGGGCGGTGACGCCGAGGGGTGGCCGACGCCGAGGGGGCGTCAGGGGCAGCGGACCACCTGGCCGGCGTAGGCCAGCCCGCCGCCGAAGCCGAACAGCAGCACCGGGTCGCCGCTGCGCAGCTCGCCGCGCTCGACCAGCTTGGAGAGCGCCAGCGGGATCGAGGCGGCCGAGGTGTTGCCGGACTCGACCACGTCCCGGGCCACCACCGCGTCCTCGGCCAGGCCGAGCTTGGCCGCGATGGCGTCGATGATCCGCAGGTTGGCCTGGTGCGCCACGAAGCCGCGCAGCTCGGAGGGCTCCAGCCCGGCCTTGGCGCAGGCCTGGCGGGCCAGCGGGGCGAGCTGGGTGGTGGCCCAGCGGAAGACGGTCTGGCCCTGCTGACTGATCGTCGGGTCCCAGCCGGTGATGACCACCGCGTCGCCCTTGTCCGGCTCGGTGCCCCAGAGCACCGGGCCGATGCCCGCGCGCTCGTCCGGGACGGCCTCCAGCACCGCGGCCCCGGCCCCGTCCGCGAAGATCACGCAGGTGGTGCGGTCGGACCAGTCGATGGTGTCGGACATCCGCTCGGCGCCGATCACCAGCGCGCGGGTGGCGGAGCCGGCCCGGATCGCGTGGTCGGCGGTGGCCAGTGCGTAGGAGAAGCCGGAGCAGACCGTGTTGATGTCGTACGCGGCCGGGCTCTTCACGCCCAGCCGGGCGGCCACCGCGGCGGCGGTGTACGGGCTGCGCTCGGTGGCGGTGCAGGTGGCGACCACCACCAGGTCGATCTGGTCGGGCATCAGACCGCTGTTGGCCAGCGCCTTCTGGGCAGCCCCGGTGGCGAGGTCGACCAGGGTCTCGTCCTCCGCGATGTGGCGGGTGCGGATGCCGACCCGGGAACGGATCCACTCGTCGTCGGTGTCGACCAGCGTCGCCAAGTCGTCGTTGGAGAGGACCTTGGGCGGCTGGTAGTGGCCGAGCGCCACGATGCGGGAGGCGGTCATACCACCCACTCAACAGCGTTACCGGCCGGTCGCCCGGTCGCGCACCGGTACAACGTACGAGGTCGGAAGCTGTAGGGGCTGGACAACTCCCCCGTCGTCAAGCCCCTCTCAGGACGCGAGCGAGGCCGCGTCGCCCATCACGATGGCCGGCTTGGCGGCCGGGTCGAGCGCCTTGATGAGCTCGACCATCTGCGCCTCGGGCAGCGAGACGCAGCCGTGGGTCGGGCCGCCGTGGTCCACGTGCAGCCAGATGCCGCCGCCCCGGCCCACGCCCATCGGGTACTTGGTGGAGAGCGGGGAGGTGCCGGGCACCCGGTTGTAGTTGATCGCCACCACGTAGTCGAAGGAGCCGGCCAGCTGCTCGCCGTTGAAGCCGGTGCCGCCGATGACGAAGGCCTTGTCCTGGTCGTACGGGAGCTTCGAGCCCGGGTCGGCCTTGCGGCCGCCGGCGTCGGTCAGGGCGTAGACGCCGATCGGGCTGCGCAGGTCGCCCTGCTTCTTGTCGCCGGCGGCGGTCCAGCCCTTGTAGGCGTTGTGGCCCTGCCAGGTGGCGCCGGGCTTCCAGCGGTTGTCCGCGGTCCGGGTCCAGAGCACCACGGCGGTCTCGGAGGCGTCGGCCGCCTTGCC
Organism: Kitasatospora sp. NPDC051853; assembly: GCF_044452665.1. Lineage (NCBI taxonomy): Bacteria > Bacillati > Actinomycetota > Actinomycetes > Kitasatosporales > Streptomycetaceae > Kitasatospora > Kitasatospora sp. NPDC051853. The sequence goes on from NZ_JBITBY010000010.1 coordinate 352,596, forward strand.
GGTGGCGACCAGCAGCTGCCGGGTGTCGGCCGGGATCTGGGCGGCGAACTTCGGGCCGATGCCGGGGATCGCGGCGAAGGTGCCGTCGCCCCGGTCGGAGCGGTCGGCGGCGGGCTGCTCGGTCCGCTGGTCGGCCTTGGCCTGCACCGGGTCGGCGGACGGGGTGGCCCCCGACGGGCCGTCAGGGAGCGGGCGGTCCGGCACCCCGGCGGCGGTCACCCGCGGCTCGGCGTTGCCCGGCCCGACGGTGAACCAGCCGGAGACGGCGGCCAGCAGGAAGGCGGTGGAGCCGAGCGCGGCCTTGCCGCCGTGGCTCTTCTTCTTGGGCTTGCGCCGGTGCCCTCTCGGACGCGCCCCCTCCTCCAGGGTCACGGGGGCCGCTGCTGCCCCGCCTCGAGGTTTGGCGCGATGGGAACCGGACATGGAGCGATCCTTCCAAAGCCTCGGGCCGGAACGGAACCCTTGGCGTGTGGTGAGCCTGTGAGCATACGCGCCTCGGATACGCACCGTCCCCCGGGCGGGGTTGCCTCCCGGGGGACGGTGTGACGCACGGCTCAGAGGCGCATCGCCTGCGGGGTCTCCCGGCGGTTCAGGTCGGGGCCCTCGTACTCGCGGATGATCTCGTAGCGGGTGTTGCGCTCCACCGGGCGGAAGCCGGCGTCGCGGATCAGGTCGAGCAGGTCGTCGCGGCCCAGCTTGTTCGGGGTGCCGAAGTTGTCCGCGTCGTGGGTGATCTTGTACTCGACCACCGAGCCGTCCATGTCGTCGGCGCCGTGGCTGAGCGCCAGCTGCGCGGTGGTGACGCCGTGCATCACCCAGAAGACCTTGACGTGCGGGACGTTGTCGAAGAGCAGCCGGGAGACCGCGAAGGTCTTCAGCGCCTCGGCGCCGGTGGCCATCTCCGTACGGGCCATCAGCTTGTTGCGGACCACGCCGTCCTTGGAGTCGTGGAAGTCGTGCTGGTACCGCAGCGGGATGAAGACCTGGAAGCCGCCGGTCTCGTCCTGGAGCTCACGCAGCCGCAGCACGTGGTCGACCCGGTGCCGGGGCTCCTCGATGTGACCGTAGAGCATGGTGCTCGGGGTCTTGAGGCCCTTCTCGTGCGCCAGGCGGTGGATCCGCGACCAGTCCTCCCAGTGGGTCTCGTGGTCGACGATGTGCTGGCGGACCTCCCAGTCGAAGATCTCCGCGCCGCCGCCGGTGAGCGACTCCAGGCCGGCGTCGATCAGCTCGTCCAGGATCTCACTGGCCGTCAGGCCGCTGATCCGCTCGAACCAGTGGATCTCGGTGGCGGTGAAGGCCTTCAGCGAGACGTTCGGCAGCGCGGCCTTGAGCTCGCGCAGGCTCCGCGGGTAGTAGCGCCAGGGCAGCGTCGGGTGCAGGCCGTTGACGATGTGCAGCTCGGTCAGCGACTCGACCTCCATCGCCTTCGCGAGCCGCACCGCCTCCTCGATCCGCATGGTGTACGCGTCCTTCTCGCCCGGCTTGCGCTGGAACGAGCAGTACGCGCAGGAGGCGGAGCAGACGTTGGTCATGTTGAGGTGGCGGTTGACGTTGAAGTGGACGACGTCGCCGTTCTTCTGCGTCCGCACGTGGTGCGCCAGACCGCCGAGCCAGGCCAGGTCGTCGCTCTCGTAGAGGGCGATGCCGTCCTCGCGGGTCAGCCGCTCACCCGCGTAGACCTTCGCCTCCAGCTCGCGCTTGAGCCCTGCGTCCATGCGGTGCCCCGCCTCCTCGTGCCTCGGATATCGACCGGAACGAGCCTACGCCTATGCGGCCAGCAGCTCGGCCAGCAGCCCCGGGTCGACGTTCCCGCCGCTGACCACGGCGGCGAAGACCCGGCCGTCGAGCTCGGCCGCGCGGTGGAAGTAGGCGGCCGGGGCGACCGCTCCGGAGGGCTCGGCGACCAGGCGGCCGCGGCGGGCCAGCCGGGCGACGGTGGAGCGGATCTCCTCCTCGGAGACCGTCACGATGTCGTCCACGTAGGCCTGGATGTGGTCGAAGGGCAGCACCCCGACGCTCGGCGTGCGCAGCCCGTCGGCGATGGTGCGGTAGGTGAGGTCGGTGGACCAGCTGAGCCGCTCGCCGGCCCGGAAGCTGGCCTGCGCGTCGGCGGCCAGCTCGGGCTCCACGCCGATCACCCGCACGCCCGGGCAGGCCAGCTTGAGCGCGGCGGCGGTGCCGCTGATCAGGCCGCCGCCGCTGACCGGCACCAGGACGGTGTCCAGCTCGTCGGGAGCGTCCTCGGCGATCTCCAGGCCGACGGTGCCCTGGCCCGCGATGATGTACGGGTCGTCGTACGGCGGCACCCAGACGTACCCGTGACGCTCCGCCAGCTCCTGCGGCAGGGTGTCCCGCTCGCCGGGGGCGACCAGGATCACCTCGGCGCCGAAGGAGCGGGTGTTCTCGACCTTGACGGCGGGCGAGACGTCCGGCATCACGATCACGGCCTTGATGCCGAGCAGCTGGGCGGCGTAGGCCACCGCCTGGGCGTGGTTGCCGCTGGACTGGGCGACCACGCCGCGGGCCCGCTCGGCCTCGCTCAGCGCGGAGAGGCGGTTGTACGCCCCGCGCAGCTTGAACGCGCCGGTCGGCTGGAGGCTCTCCGGCTTGAGCCAGAGCCGGCGCGTGCCGTCCTCCGCCCACGGGGCGGGCAGCAGCGGCGTGCGCACCGCCACTCCCTCGATGCGCTGCTGCGCGGCGCGCAGCTCCTCCAGGCCGACCAGTGCCATCGCTCTACTCCCCCGAATCCAACGGCAGTTCGCTCACCCGGTTCTCCCACTTGGTGGAGAGCACCACGGTGGTCCTGGTGCGGGCCACCCCCTTGGTGCCGGAGAGCCGCTTGACCACCGACTCCAGGCCCTCCACGTCGGAGACCCGGACCTTCAGCATGTACGAGTCGTCACCCGCGATGAACCAGCAGTCCTCGACCTCGCCGAGGTCCTTCAGCCGGTGCGCCACGTCCTCGTGGTCGGCCGCGTCGGTCAGCTGCAGACCGATCAGCGCGGTGACTCCGAAGCCCAGCGAGGCCGGGTTGACGGTGGCCCGGTACCCGGTGATCACCCCGGCCTGCTCCAGCCGGTTGATCCGGTCCGTGACGCTGGGCCCGGACAGGCCGACCAGGCGGCCGAGTTCGGCGTACGAGGCCCGGCCGTTCTCCCGCAGGGCCTGGATGAGCTGTCTGTCCACCGTGTCCATGTATCCGCCCGCGTCCTTCCGAACCTCTCCAGACCCACAGATCATTATCCGGTTTCGAAGGCGACATGCTCAGATCGACCCGGATATCTCAGAGAACATACCTTCCCAACGAGCGTCCGCTTACCCGACCTTCCCGCCGTCGCCCAACTCTCCCTCCCAACGCCGGTAGAGCGTGTGCGGCACACCGACCGCGTCCAGCGCCCTCCCGGCGACGAAATCGACCAGTTCGCGGGCGGTCGAGCCGCCGGCGTAGAAGCCCGGCGAGGCCGGCAGCACCACGGCGCCCTGGGCGTCCAGCTCCACCAGGTGCTTGAGCGTCACCCCGCTGAGCGGGGTCTCGCGCAGGCAGAGCACCAGCGGCCGGCGCTCCTTGAGGGTGACGGAGGCGGCCCGCTGGAGCAGGTCCTTGCTCAGGCCCAGCGCGATCCCGGCCACCGCGCCGGTGGTGGCCGGCACCACCAGCATCCCCTTGGCCGGGTACGAGCCGCTGGACGGGCCGGCCGCGAAGTCGCCGGCCGGCCAGTAGCGGACGTCGTCGAGGTCCTCGCTCCCCAGCCACGCGGCCAGGTCCTCCCGCCAGTGCGCGTCCCGGAAGGAGATGCCGGTCTCGTCCAGGATGGTGAGCCGGGCCGCCCGGCTCACCACCAGGTCCACGGCCTCCCCGGCCGCCAGCAGCGCCCGGATCACGGAGGCGGCGTACGGCGTCCCGGACGCTCCGGACACCCCGACCACCCAGGGCCGGCGGACGTTCTGCTGGTCTGTGCTCATACCGGGCACATTAGGGGGTGCCCGCGGCGGTCCTCACCCGGGCGGGACCCGGGTCGCCACCACGGTGCTCAGGTCCGGGGCCAGCCGGAGGTCCACCGCGCGCAGGGCCGGGTGGCCCAGCCAGTGCAGCCGGGCGTGGTCCGGTTCGCCCAGGTGGCGGGGCGGCCACCCGTCGCTCGGCGTGAAGTCGTCCACCACCAGGACCCCACCGGCCGTCAGCAGCCGCTCCGGGTCGGCCGGTTCGGTCTGCTTGCCGTTCCCGCCGCCGTCCAGCACCAGCAGGTCGGACGGGGCGTGGCGGTAGATCTCGGTCCAGTCCCCGTGCACCACCCGGACGTGCGGCACCTGCGCGAACACCTCCGCCGCCAGCGCCGCCCGCCCGGCGTCCCGCTCCACGCTCAGCAGCTCCACCCCGGGCCGGGCCGCGCTCGCCATCCAGGCCAGCCCGACCCCGCACCCCGTCCCGGTCTCGGTGATCCGCCCGGCCGCCCCGGCGGCCAGTGCGTGCAGCAGCCGCCCCTGCTCGGGGCGGCAGGAGTGGGCGAAGCCGTGCGCCCGCGCGACGGCCAGCGCCCGGCGGACCAGCGGCGGCAGCTCGGTCCGGTCCGCGTAGGAGTCGGTGCCATGAGTGGACATGCCCGCCATCCCATCAGCCCGGGGCCCGGCCCGTCCGGCGTTCGGGTTACTCGGCCCGGCTCCGGGGGGTGCCGTCCGGGGCGAGCTCGATCAGCTGGACGCGGCCGTCGCCGGTCCTGATCCGGATCCGGTCCGGGCCGTCCCAGGCCGCCTCGACCAGGGCACCGTCCTCGGCGTCGCCGTTGAACCGGCCGAGGTGCCAGCGCCGTTCGGTCAGCCCGCTGCCCTGCTCCAGGTAGACCATCCAGAGCGGGTCGATCATGTCGCGGCCCGTCTCCACCACCAGCTCGCGGTCGGCCCGGGCGGGTGCCCGGTGCCGCTCGGCCAGCTTCCAGTCGTGCTTGGTGAACTGGACGGCCGGAATCGCGAGGAACCCGAGCACGACGACCGCGATCAGGACCGTGGACCTGACCGAGTCGTCCCGGCTGCCGACCACCACGGCGGCCGTCAGCAGGAGGACGAGCGCCGCTCCCCAGTGCACCGGCCGGTCCAGCTCCTGGATCAGCACCAGCCCGCCCCGGTGGGTGGCGATGCTGCCGATCACCTGGGCCACCAGGACCAGCCCGGCCAGCGCCAGCAGGGCCCGCACCTTCGTCCGACGCCCCGTCACTTCCGCCCCCGCACCCATCGCCCCGCCTTCGCGCCGGACAGCACGAGCGCCGCCGCGAAGGCCGCCGCACTGGCCAGGAGGGCCGCCAGGGGCTGGTTCAGCGTCCGCAGCACCCCCGGCAGGCCGTCCACTCCCCCGGCCAGCAGCCCCAGCGCACCGGCCACCAGCAGCAGCACCGCCAGCGCGAAGAGGCCCCGCGCGGCTCTTCCCCGTCGTACCGGCTCAGCCGTCATCCCCACGTCTCCCCCACCGCACATTCGTTCGTGTGAAGGTGAGGGTACGTCAGGAGAGCGGCGCCGCGGTGGCCTTGTCGATCACGGTCCGCTCGATGGCGCGCAGCAGGCGCTCCGTCTCGGCCGGGGTGAAGAGGCGGGAGTCGGCGGTCATGGCGATCTCCAGGCCGCCGGGCTGGTCGGCCATGTGGAGGACGTAGCTGACCCGGCCGCCGTGGTCGGTGGCGGGCTGCCAGCTGAGGGTGGCGGCGGGGGAGGCGGCCGCGGTCCAGGCGGGGTCCGGGGCCGGGAGGGGGGCGACGCGCTGGTCGTTGTACCAGCAGGAGCGCTCGAAGAGCACGCCCGGCTCCCCGGCGTACGGGGCGAGTTCGGCCTCCAGGGCGCTCTTGTCGTAGTAGGCGCTGCGGTAGGCGGCCAGCGAGGCGCGCTTGGTGCGGCCGAGGAGTTCGGCGAAGTCGGCGCCCTCGGTGTCGATGGCGAGGTAGCCCTCCATGGCGAGCGGGCCGGTGGCCCGGGCCAGGCCGCTGTGGAAGCGGTTGTTGACCATCAACTGGAGCCCGCAGCGGCCGGTGCCGGCCCACTCGGCCAGGGTGAGCGCGGTGGCGGCGAGCAGCACGGTGGGCGGGGTGGCCCGGACGGCCGGGCAGAGCCGGGCCAGGGCCTGCGGCAGGGCCGGGGAGAGCAGGTGGGCCCGGCGGTAGGGCGGGTCCTCGGGGGCGGGGGCCGGCCGGGGCCGGGTCTCGGGGGCGCGGGCCCCGGCGGCGGCGGAGCGCCAGTGCCGGCGGGCGGCCGCGTCCAGCCGCTGCCCGCGGGCGGAGCGCTGTTCGGCGGCCTGCTCCAGCGGCTGGAGTTCGGCGGCGGAGTCCTCCCGGACCTGCTCGCGGCTCGCGCCGGTGGAGAGCGCGATGAGGTCCTCCATCAGCCGGGGCAGGCCCCAGGCGTCGGCGGCGGTGTGCGAGAAGACGGCGGCCAGGTGGTGCACCAGCCCGTCCTCCACCACCACGCCGAACCGGGCCTGCCACTCCCCCGCGTAGTCGAAGGCCCGCCCCCAGAGCTCCTGCCGCAGCTCGGCGCCGATCCCGGCGGCGGTGTCGGCGGTGCCGGGGCGCAGGTGGAGCGGGGCGCCGCCCTCGCCGTCCAGTTGCTGGCGCAGTTCGCCGTCGGGGGCCTCCACCACCCGGGTGCGGAGGGCGTCGTGGACGTACAGCAGCCCGCCGAGGGCCTGGCGGACCGTCTCCAGCGGGAGCGGCGGGGAGACCGGGCCGTCCACCGGGACGTTGTAGGCGTGGTCACCGGGGCGGAGCGCCCGGAGCGCGTGCCAGATCGCGTACTGGCCCCAGGTGACGGGGCCCTCGCCGCTGCGGGCCCCGGTGCAGCTGACCCACAGGGTGGCGGCTTCGGCTTCGGCTTCGGTCTTCACCGGACGTCCCTCCGGGCGGCAGGAGGAACCGCCCCGTGACTCGACTGGAGTGCCGCGTACCGGGCGGACGGCCGGGAGGGTCCGGGTCTCGCGGGGCTCCGGCGTACTCGAACCACCGTGCACCGCAAGGGTGTTGACGATCCGTCCGGGGCTCGCACCCCCGTCCGGCTTGCCCGGTAACCTACCGACCGCCTGATCGCCGGGCAAGGGACGGGGCGCCGCCGCCGGGCGGCCGGGCCACCGCGCCGGGCGGCTCCGATGGGCCAGGATGGTGGGCATGACAGCGACGCTGATCGACCTCACCCATCCGGTCACCACCGGGATGCCGGTCTACCCCGGGGACCCGGAGGTGGTGGTGCGGCCCGCGCTGACGACCGCCTCCGACGGGGTCAACGTGCTGGCGCTGCACCTCGGTTCGCAGTCCGGCACGCACGTGGACGCGCCGTACCACGTGGACGTCACCTGGCCGACGCTGGACGGGCTGCCGCTGGCACTGTTCACCGGACCGGCGGTGCTGGCGGACCTGCGCGGGCTGGAGCCGCGCAGCGGGGTGACGGCGGATCAGCTGGCGCCGGCGCTGGCCGGGGCGGCGGAGGGCTCGGTGCTGCTGCTGGTGACCGGCTGGGCCCGGCACTGGGGCACCGACCACTACCTGGCGCACCCGTACCTCACCCCGGAGGCCGCCGAGGCGGTGGTCGCGGCCGGCATCCGCTCGATCGGGGTGGACGCGCTGAGCATCGACCTCACCCCGGACCCGGCCCCGGCCGACCCCGCGGTGGCGGCCCTGCTGGACGCCCTCGCCGACGAGCACGACCCGGCCCCGGAGACCGGTTCGCTGGCCGCCCACCGGGCCCTGCTCGGAGCCCCGGGCGGAGCGGTGGTCTGCGAGAACCTGACCGACCTCACCCCTCTGCTGGAGGCCCGCGAGGCCGGCCTCCCGGTGGCGGTCTCCTTCTTCCCGATCCGCCTCACCGCCGCCGACGGCGCCCCCGTCCGGGCGGTCGCCCGCCTGGGCTGAGCCGCCGGCCCCGACGCCGCCCGGGCCGCCCGCCCCACCCCCGCCCTGTCATGGTCTAGACCAACTTCCGGTGCCGCCGCTACGCTCTCGTCATGGCAGAGATCATCGGCGTGATCGAGCGGCTGTGGCGCTACCCGGTCAAGTCGACCGGGGGCGAGCGGCTCGACTCCGTGGAGGTGGACGAGCGCGGGCTGGCGGGCGACCGGCTGTACGCCGTCCGGGACGGGGCCGGGAAGCTCGGCTCCGGGAAGTCCACCCGGAGGTTCCGCCGGATGGACGGACTGCTCCGGCTGGGCTCGCGGCTCGGCACCCGGCTGACCGCCCCCGAACTGCTGGACCCGCTGGGCAAACCGGTCGCCGACCCGGACGCCTTCCTCCGCGCCTACCTCCAGCGCGAGGACGTGGAACTGGCCCGGGAGGACACCGTCTCGCACTTCGACCAGCTGCCGGTCAGCGTGCTGACCACCGCCACCCTGGACTGGCTGCGCGGCCGGCTCCCGCTGACCGCGGTGGACGAGCGCCGCTTCCGGCCGAACGTGCTGCTGCGCACCCCGCCGGGCACCGCCCCGTTCGCCGAGGACGCCTGGTTCGGCCGCAGCGTGGCCGCCCCCACCGGGCTGGTGCTGGACTTCGTCCGCTCCAGCGAACGGTGCGTCATGTCCGGCAGCGCGCAGCCCGGCCTGCCGCACGCCCCCGAGATCCTGAAGACCATCACCCAGGTGCACGACGGGCGGCTGGACGCACTGGCCACCGTGGCACAGCCGGGCCGCCTGCGGGTCGGCGACCGGCTCACCCTGCAGGACTGACCGGCCCGGCCACACCCGGAGCCTCACGGGCCCCGGCCCAGGCGACGGCGGTCAGCGGACGGCAGCGGGCCGCGGCCAGGGCCAGCGCGGTGGCCAGCAGCCCGGCGCAGATCACGCCGCAGGCGATCCGGTAGTCGGCGGCCGAGACCAGCCAGGCCCCGACCGCCACCCCGAGGCCCTGCGGCACCCCGGTCACGAACTGCACCGCCCCGTGCACCCGCCCCAACTGCTCGCGCGGCGACCGGGTCTGAACGGCTGTCACCATGGCCACCACGCACATCGGCAGCCCGGCCCCAGCCACCACCATCGCCGTCACCACCAGGGGCAGCGCCCCGGTGCCCTGGAGCAGCGCCGAGAGGGCGAAGCAGAGCAGCCCGGCCAGCATCAGTCGGCCGAGCCCGACGCCCTGGCCGTACCGCGCCAGCAGCGCGCCGGAGAGGACGGTGGCCACCCCTTGGAGGGTGATCAGCCAAGCCAGGTCGGTGGCCGGGCGGCCGAGCCCTTCGGTGACCATGGCCAGGCCCACCGACTCGAAGAAGCCGAGGAAGAAGAGCGAGCCGGCCACCGCGTACACCACGGCCCCGAGCGGCCCGTCGCCGTGGATCACCGCCTGCCCGCGCCGGACGTCGCGGCCCAGCGCGCGGAGCGAGAAGGGCTCCGGCGCGGCCGCCCGGCCCGTCCGGGGGAGCGTCAGGACCAGGGCGGCGGCGGCCAGGTGGAGCAGGCAGACCGCGGCCGCGGTGAGCCCGATCCCGGCGGCTGCGTACATCCCGACCCCGGCCAGCGGCATGGCCACCCGCAGGCCGCGGTTGACCGTCTGCTGCAGCGCGTTGACCCGGAGCAGCTCGTCCCCGCCGAACAGCCCGGCGACGGCGACCGACTGCGCGGTGTCCGCCATCGCGCCCAGCCCGCCGTAGAGGAGGGCGACCGCGTAGAGCAGCGGCAGCACGGGGCGTCCGCCGTCGGCGGGCTGGAGGACGGTCAGCACGGCGGCACCGGTCAGCAGCGGCAGCATCAGCGCCGTCCGGGCGGGCAGCCGGTCCACCAGGGCCCCGGTGAGCGGCGAGGTCAGGCCGCCCGCGGTCACGAACAGCGTGGTGAGTCCGGCCGCGCCGGAGGAGCCGGTGGCCTGCTGGACCCAGACCGCCAGGGCGAGGGTGAGCAGGTAGCGGGCGGCGGCCGCGAGCAGGCCGACGGCCAGGAAGAGCGGCAGCGGGCCGCGCGGCTGTGCCATGTGAAATGACACTAGTGCGCGACGGCACGGGGGCCAACGGAGTTTCCCCGTCGGCCCCCGTGCGGCGTGCGGTGGGCGGCGCGCGGCTTGCGGCTTGCGGCGCCGGGAGGGTCAGCCGATCCGGATCAGGCCGGCCCGGGCGGTGGCGGGCTTCAGTGCGGGGGTGCCCGCAAAGGAGGCCTGGTAGCCGCCGGAGAGCAGTACGGTGAGCAGCGGCACCAGGCCGCTGCAGGTGGCGGTGCCGTGGGCGTTGGTGACGGCGGTGCAGACGGTGCCGCCGCCGACGGAGAACCTGACGGTCTGTCCGGCCGCCGGGGTGTGCGCGGTGGTGTCGGTCAGGGTGGCGGAGAGCGTCAGCCCGACGGTGAGCCCGCCCGCGCCGACCGAGAACAGGGTGGGTGCGGCGCTCAGCGCGGTGGAGTGCGGGGTGCCCGGGTCGGTGACCACGGTGTACGTGAAGCGGTCGGCCGCACCGGTGGCGCTGGTGCCGCCCGGGGTGGTGACGGTGACGTCGACGGTGCCGCTGCCCGCCGGGGCGACCGCGGTCAGGCGCCCGTCGGAGGCGACGCTGAACGAGGTGGCCTCCGCGGCGCCGAACCTGACCGAGCTCGCGCCCGCCAGGCCGCTGCCGTCGACGGTCACCACGGTCCCGCCGGCGGCCGGGCCGCTCGCCGGGCTGATGCCCGAGACCACGGGGGCGGGCACCGGGGCCTGCGCCCGGACGAAGGCCAGGCCGTACGGGTCGGTGCCGACCGGGACCACGGCGGTCAGGGTGCGGGTGGCGGTGTCCACCACGGAGATCCGGTCGCCCGGGTAGTCGGTGGCGTAGAGGGTGGCCCCGCTCGGGTCCAGCGCGACGCCGCGCACCTTGCCGGCCGCCAGGCTCCCGCTGACGGTCTGGGTGGTGGTGTCCACCACGGTGAGGTTGGCGGCCGCGTTGAAGCTGCCGAGGTAGAGGCTGGCACCGTCCGGGGAGACCACCGCCGCGTTGGTGCCCGCGCCGACCGGCAGGGCCGCGACCACGGTGTTGGTGGCGGTGTCGATGGTGTTGAGGGTGGCGCTGCTGTAGCCGCCGACGTAGACCGTGGCGCCGTCGGGGCTGACCGCGACGGCCTCGGGGAACTGGGCCACGGCGATGGTGGCGGTCACCGTGTTGCTCGCCGTGGAGATCACCGAGACGGTGTTGGAGTCGGAGTCGGCCACGTAGACCCGGGAGCCGTCCGGGGTGACCGCGAGGCCGTAGGGCTGGGAGCCGACCGGGACGGTGGCGGTCACCGTGTTGCCCGCGGTGGAGATCACCGAGACGGTGTTGGCGTTGAAGTCGGCCACGTAGACCCGGGAGCCGTCCGGGCTGACGGCCAGTCCGGTCGGCCCGTCGCCGACCGGGACGGTGGCCGTCACCGTGTTGCTCGCGGTGGAGATCACCGAGATCGCGTCCGAGCCGCTGTCCGCGACGTAGACCCGGCTGCCGTCCGGAGCGGCGGCCACCCCGCGCGGGGCGTCGCCGACCGGGACGGTGGCGGTCACCGTGCCGGTGGCGGTGTCCACCACGGAGACGTCGTCGGTGCCGGAGTTGGCCACGTACAGGTGGCCGGTGCCGGCGGCCGCGGCCGCGTGCGCGGCGCCCGGGGCGGCCAGGGTGGCGGCCGCGGCGAGCGGGGCGGTCAGCAGCAGCGCCGTGAGGGCTGCGGCCGGACGGCGCAGTACAGCGGATATGGGCATGGATGGTCTCTCTGCTCGGACGCCTGGTCGTCAGCTGTGGCGTCAACGGCGGTGGCCCGTCGGACAGTTGACGCGACCTCCGCTGGACGCCATCCGTTGTAGGCGGCCCGCGCGGGGCGCGTCCATCGAACTCCGGATACCGGCGGGCCGCCACACCTTCACCACCACACGTCCACAGCACCGGCACGCCTCGCTCCGCCGGTACGGGCGGGGCGGGGCACGCCCCATGAGTCGATCAGAGCCCCAGCAGTCTCACTGGCCACAGCGCTCGCAGCAGGAGGCGCCCGCAGGAATTCGACCAGCGCGCGCCGCTCGGAACGCGCCGTACACCGGGCCGTGCGCGGGGAACACCCGAACGATCAGTGCGCCTGCACCAGACAGAAGGGGTGGCCCGCGGGATCCACGTAGACCCGCCAGCCGGTCTCCACGTCCTTGCGCACCGCCCCCAGGGCGAGCGCCTTCACCTCGGCCGAGTCCAGGTCCTCCACCTCCACGTCCAGGTGCAGCTGCTGGGGGTGGGCCGGGTCCGGCCACATCGGCGGGCGGTAGTCCTCCACCCGCTGGAAGCCCAGCACCATCCCGCCCGGCAGGTGCACGGTGGACCACTCCTCGTCCAACGACCAGCGCGGGTCCGGCCGGTCGAGCTCGCCGCCGAGCAGCTCGGCGTAGAAGTGGCCCAGCCCGGCCGGGTAGTGACAGTCCAGCACCACGCACTGCAGCTTGCCGATCATCATCCGCTCCTGACCCTGAGTCGTAGGCCTCCAGCATCCCGCCGCCCCCGACACCAGCCGCGCCCGACACGGAGCGCCCCGGCAAGGCGCCCACCGAAACTCCCTCTCCACATCCATCAAGCATCGGGTGACGGAGCGCTACCTAGGATCCACCCAGGGCATCACAAGTAGGATAGTGTGACCAAAAACACAGATCTTGGGGGTTTGGCCGGTGCCGTCGGAACAGCAGGAAGAGGAGTCGGAGTTCGAGGCCGAGGTTCTGCGGGTCTCCCGCGCACTGTTCGCGCCGGAGAACGAGTTCCAGGGGTCCACCTACATCGGGACCGCAGAGCGCGACGGTGTCTTCATCGGGCCGGACTCGGTCACGATCGTCGAGTGCACCGTCTCGCGGCGCAAGGACAAGGCCGAGAAGGATGGCCGCAAGCTGTCCGAAGCCTGCCTGGTCAAAGCACGCCAGTACCCGTTCAAGTCGGTCAAGGGCTTCTTCGTGACACGCGACGAACCCACCGCCGACCAGCGCTCGGCCATCAAGTCACTAGGCCCGCCACTGATCGCTTGCAGCTTCAGTCAACTGCGGAGCCAACTGGTCGACTCCTTGAGGTATCTCGAGCTGCGCGAGTCATATCCTTTCGGCAGCGCGCGCGAGCCCAGCAGTGGTGACCACGGCGACCTCAAACCGTACGTATCCGTCGACCCGGTGGAGAACAGCAGTGGCGACCCGTTCCCGGTCGTCCGGGTGGCCCAGGAGGTGAAGGACGGCAAGTCCGTTCTCCTCTACGGGGATTACGGTGCTGGCAAGAGCATGTTCTTGCGTGAACTTCACCGACGCCTGGCCAAGACCCACCGCGCGAATCCGTTCCGTCCCTTCCCAGTCCTCCTGAACCTGCGGGACCACCAAGGGCAGGTGTATCCCGTCGAGGCGCTGGAGCGCCACGCGCGCTCCATCGGGTTTCCGTCTCCTTCACAGCTGGTGCGCGCTTGGCGGGCGGGAGACGTCACACTCATCCTCGACGGCTTCGACGAGATTGCCACCCCTGGCTGGATCGGCAAGACATCGGCGATGCGGGACATCCGCCGCCGCTCCGTGGAACTCGTCCGACGCTTCTGTCATGAATCCCGCGCCACGACCGCTGTCGTACTGGCCGGGCGCGCGCACTTCTTCGACAGCGAGCGTGAGATGCGCACGGCACTCGGCGCCAGGGAGAACTCGCTCTTCCTAATGGCAGGTGAGCCGACCGAGGAGCAGGCGAAGAAGATCCTCGATGCGTACGGCTGGAACGACGCTCTGCCGGAGTGGCTGCCCTCACGTCCACTTCTGCTGAGCTACCTCGGCTCGTCGAGTGCCCTCCAGGGGTCGATGGAGGGCACGTTCGGCCGCTCGGCTGGAGAAGGCTGGCACATGATGCTGGACCGGATCGCCGAGCGCGAGGCCAGCATGGAGGTGGGGGTGGACGGGTTCACCATTCGCAAGGTGCTGGAACGGCTCGCGACCCACGCCCGGCGCTCCACGGACGGACTCGGACCCATCTCACAGGACGAGCTGACCTCCGTCTTCCAGTCGGTGTGCGGCTACTCCCCGGACGAAGGCTCATACCAACTCCTGCAACGCCTTCCTGGACTGGGCGCGATGGACAGCGTCGACGGCTCCCGACGCTTCGTCGACGTCTCGCTCGCCGACGCTGCCAGAGCCGGCGACCTGGTCGAATGTCTCCTGGCTCCCAACACCGCAAATCCTCTGCAGGACATGTCGGGGAGCGTCGCCTGCCTGGACGAGGTCGGTGTCGACGTGGCTGCGATTCGACTGGAGCAGGACGGTACCGCGAGCCCCGGTCGCGCGTATTCGTCAGCCACCGCGCTCCAACGCCGCGGCATCTCGGATGCGGTCATCGCGGACATCGTCCGTGTGGCCGAGCGGCTCTGGCCGGGCGAGTCGTCCAGGACCCCGATCTCGCTTCACGAGATCGAGCTCCATGGCTTCTCACTGACTGCCGAGGCGACGAGCTACGACTGGCTGAGCTTCCACGACTGCGTCATCCAGGAATTGGACCTCACCGATCACGACGGGTACCCCCTACCGCATTTCCAGGACTGCCTCATCGGGCAGATGACCGGGGTGGCCGGCTGGTCAGCGCTCCAGGAAGGGAACTTTATCGACTGCGAAGTCGCTCAGTTCGACGCGCAAATGTCCACTTCCAAGGGCATTCTCGCCCTGCAGACCACGCCGATGAACAAGGTCCTGCTTACGATCCTGAAGAAGGTTTACGCGCAACGGGGTTCCGGTCGGAAGGAGTCCGCGCTCTTCCGCGGGCTGGATGCCAAGCACCGTGAGCTCGTCCCGGAGGCGGTCCAACGGCTCGTTGCCGCAGGGCTCGTCACCCCGGCACGTACCAGTGGCACCCGGATCTACCTGCCAGTCCGCGGAATGGCGAGCCGGGTCCGTCGAATCCTTCAGGCCCCCCAGTCGAGCGCGGACGGCATTCTCGACTGAACAACACCTGACACCGGGCGGACTCCGTCCTCGGGCCCGCCCGGTGTCAGACCAAGTGTCAGAGCGTGAGCCCGCGCAGGACCAGGTCCAGCAGGGCGAAGACGAAGAGCGAGATGCCGACGAAGCCGTTGGTGGTGAAGAAGGCGCGGTTCAGCTTCGAGAGGTCGTGCGGCTTGACGATGGTGTGCTCGTAGACGAAGGCGCCGGCCACCACCGCCAGGCCGACCCAGAAGGCCGGGCCCGCGTCGGTGAGGAGGGCGTACCAGACGAGCAGGCCCAGGGTGACGGTGTGGCAGATCCGGGCGCCGTACAGGGCGGCCGGGACACCGAAGCGGGCGGGGAAGGAGCGGACGCCCTCGGCGCGGTCGGCCGTCACGTCCTGGGTGGCGAAGATCAGGTCGAAGCCGCCGATCCAGATGCCGACGGCGAGGCCGAGGACGACGGCGTCCCAGGACCAGCTGCCGGTGACGGCGAGCCAGGCGCCGACCGGGCCCATGGCCTGGGCCAGGCCGAGGATGGCGTGCGGGAAGTCGGTGAAGCGCTTGCCGTAGGGGTAGACCACCATCGGGACGACGGCGACCGGGGCCAGGGCCAGGCAGAGCGGGTTGAGCAGGGCCGCCGAGCCGAGGAAGACCAGCAGGGCGACGGCGGAGCCGACGTACGCGGTGCGCATGGAGACGGCGCCGGTGACCAGTTCGCGGTTGGCGGTGCGCGGGTTCCGGGCGTCGATCTCGCGGTCGATGATCCGGTTGGCGGCCATCGCGAAGGTGCGCAGGCCGACCATGCAGACGGTGACCAGCGCCAGGGTGCCCCAGTGCATCCGGCCGTCGTGGAGGTACATCGCGGTGAAGGCGGCGATGTAGGCGAACGGCAGGGCGAAGACCGAGTGCTCGATCAGGACGAGGTTGAGGAAGGCCCGGACCTTGTTCGGGGGGACGGCGGCGACGGAGGTCACAGGCCGTACTCCTTCCAGCGGCGGTCGACCAGCGCGGCGGTGGCCGGGTCGGAGCTGACCATCTCGGGCCAGCCGCCGTCCCGGGTGTAGCCCTCCTCGGGGAGCTTGCGGGTGGCGTCGATGCCCGCCTTGCCGCCCCAGAACTGCTGGTAGGAGGCGTGGTCCAGGTGGTCCACCGGGCCCTCGACCACGCTCAGGTCGCGGCTGTAGTCGACGTTGCCCAGGGCCCGCCAGGCGACCTCCTGGTAGTCGTGCACGTCGCAGTCGGCGTCCACCACGATGATCAGCTTGGTCAGCGACATCATGTGGGCGCCCCAGATGGCGTGCATCACCTTCTGGGCGTGCTTGGGGTACTTCTTGTCGATCGAGACGATCGCGCAGTTGTGGAAGCCGCCGGCCTCGGGGAGGTTGTAGTCCACGATGTCCGGGATGATGATCTTGAGCAGCGGCAGGAAGAACCGCTCGGTGAACTTGCCCAGCGGCCCGTCCTCGGTCGGCGGCCGGCCGACCACGATGGACTGCAGCAGCGGGCGCCGGCGCATCGTCACGCAGTCGATGGTGAGCGCCGGGAAGGGCTCCTGCGGGGTGTAGAAGCCGGTGTGGTCGCCGAACGGGCCCTCGGGCAGCATCTCCCCGGGCTCCAGCCAACCCTCCAGCACCACCTCGGCGTTGGCCGGCACCTGGAGCGGGACGGTCTTGCAGTCCACCATCTCGATCCGCTTGCCGGAGACGAAGCCGGCGAACAGGTACTCGTCGATGTCGCCGGGCAGCGGCGCGGTGGAGGCGTAGGTGACGGCCGGCGGGCAGCCGAAGGCGATCGCGACCGGCAGCCGCTCGCCGCGCTTGGCGGCCTTCGCGTAGTGGTTGCGGCTGTCCTTGTGGATCTGCCAGTGCATGCCGATGGTGCGCTTGTCGTGGCGCTGCAGCCGGTAGAGGCCGAGGTTGCGGACGCCGGTCTCCGGGTCCTTGGTGTGGGTCAGGCCGAGGTTGAAGAAGGAGCCGCCGTCCAGCGGCCAGGTGAAGAGCGCGGGCAGCTGGTCGAGGTCGACCTGATCGCCCGTCAGCACCACCTCCTGCACCGGGGCGTCGGCGGACTTCACGTTCTTCGGCGGCACGTGGGCCATCGAGGCCAGCTTGCCGAAGGCGTCCCGGAAGCCGGTGAAGCCCTGCGGCAGCTCGGGCTTGAGCAGCCCGGCGATCTTGTCGGCGATCTCCTCGGGGCCCTTGAGGCCGAGCGCCTTGGAGAGCCGCCGCTCGGTGCCGAAGACGTTCATCGCCAGCGGCATCGAGGCGCCCTTGACGTTCTCGAAGAGCAGCGCGGGGCCCTTGGCCTTCTGCACCCGGTCGACGATCTCACCGACCTCCAGGTACGGATCGACCTCGGTCTTGATCCGCTTGAGGTCGCCCTCACGCTCGAGGGCCCGGAGAAACGAACGGAGATCGTCGTATGCCATGTGGGCCAGTATCCGATACTGGCTAGTCTGGCCACGCCAAGAGGGCCCCGTCCGCCACTTCCGGGGAGAGACGCACCGTGTTGAGGATCCTGCCGCCCCTGCTCGTACTCGCCCTGTGGATCTGGGCGTTCATCGACTGCCTGACCACTCCGGAGGAGGAGGTCAGGTACCTGCCCAAGGTGATCTGGGTCATCATCGTGCTGCTCTTCCCGCTGGTCGGCTCGATCGCCTGGCTGGTGGTCGGCAAGCAGCGCGGCGTCCCCCGCCCGGTCCGGGCCTCCGCCGCGCCGGTGGCCCCCGACGACAACCCCGACTTCCTCGCCTCGCTGAAGAAGCAGCAGGCCGACCGGGACGCCGAGCACCTCAAGCAGTGGGAGGCCGACCTGCGCCGCCGCGAGCAGGAGCTGCGGGACCAGAAGGACGAACCGGACCGCCCCGACCAGGGCTGACGGACCGCTTTGGCGCATCCCTACGAGCCACGGGGCCCTGCGACACCCTCCGGCAACCTTCCCGCAACACGTCTTCGAACCGGCCCTGACCTGCTCTTTCACCCCCGCTCCAGCCGGACTCCGGAGAACCTCGAACGGCCCGACCACATACTTGGTCGGGCCGTTTTCTGTGCAGCCCTGACAGCTTCTGGCGCTCGACCTTGTACGGAATCGACGCCGAGACGGACCCGTGATCCCTCGTAGTGTCGTAGGTGAAGAAGTGTTCGCAGTGATCGGCCCGCCCACAGCGGCCCCGTAGCCGGACAGTTCCCCCAGACTTGGAGTGGTTCGAGATGACGGTTGTGCCCGAGGCTCCTGCCGGTGGCCAGGCCATCGAGACCCCGGCGGACGCCCGGGGCCGGGTGGCGGAGCTGCACGCACTGCGCGGCCAGGTCCTGAACGGCCCGAGCGAGAAGGCCACCGAGGCCCAGCACGCCAAGGGCAAGCTGACGGCCCGTGAGCGGATCGAACTCCTGCTGGACGAGGGCTCCTTCCACGAGGTCGAGCCGCTCCGGCGCCACCGCGCCACCGGCTTCGGCCTGGAGCACAAGAAGCCGCACACCGACGGCGTGATCGTCGGCTGGGGCACCGTGCACGGCCGCACCGTCTTCACCTACGCCCACGACTTCCGGATCTTCGGCGGCGCGCTCGGCGAGGCCCACGCGCAGAAGATCCACAAGATCATGGACATGGCCATCGCGGCCGGTGCCCCGCTGGTCTCGCTCAACGACGGCGCCGGCGCCCGCATCCAGGAGGGCGTCACCGCCCTGGCCGGGTACGGCGGCATCTTCCAGCGGAACACCCGGGCCTCCGGCGTGATCCCGCAGATCTCGGTGATGCTCGGCCCGTGCGCCGGCGGTGCCGCGTACTCCCCCGCGCTGACCGACTTCGTCTTCATGGTCCGCGAGACCTCGCAGATGTTCATCACCGGTCCGGACGTGGTCCAGGCCGTCACCGGCGAGAAGATCAGCCAGAACGGCCTGGGCGGCGCCGACGTGCACTCCTCGGTCTCCGGCGTCTCGCACTTCGCCTACGACGACGAGCAGAGCTGCATCGAGGAGGTGCGCTTCCTGCTCTCGCTGCTGCCGCAGAACAACCGCGAGATGCCGCCGGTCGCGCCCAACGACGACCCGGTGGAGCGCCGCAACGAGTCGCTGCTGGACCTCGTCCCGGCCGACGGCAACCGCCCGTACGACATGCGCAAGGTGATCGAGGAGATCGTCGACCACGGCGAGTTCCTGGAGGTCCACGAGCGCTGGGCGACCAACGTGCTCTGCGTGCTGGCCCGGATCGACGGCCACGTCACCGGCATCATCGCCAACCAGCCGCAGTCGCTGGCCGGCGTGCTCGACATCAACGCCAGCGAGAAGGCCGCGCGCTTCGTCCAGATGTGCGACGCCTTCAACATCCCGCTGGTGACCATGCTGGACGTGCCCGGCTTCCTGCCCGGCGTGGACCAGGAGCACGACGGCATCATCCGGCACGGCGCCAAGCTGCTGTACGCGTACTGCAACGCCACCGTGCCGCGCATCCAGCTGATCCTGCGCAAGGCCTACGGCGGCGCCTACATCGTGATGGACTCCCGCTCCATCGGCGCGGACCTGTCCTACGCCTGGCCGACCAACGAGATCGCCGTGATGGGCGCCGAGGGCGCGGCCAACGTGATCTTCCGCCGCGACATCAACGGGGCCGAGGACCCGGAGGCGATGCGCGCGCACAAGATCAAGGAGTACAAGAGCGAGCTGATGCACCCGTACTACGCGGCCGAGCGCGGCCTCGTGGACGACGTCATCGACCCCTCCGAGACCCGGGCCGTGCTCGCCTCGGCGCTGGCCATGCTCCGCACCAAGCACGCCGACCTTCCCAGCCGCAAGCACGGCAACCCGCCGATGTAACACGGCGTTTCGCCGCTCGGAACCCACCAGACGCCAAGCCGGGGGAGAAAAGAACCCATGAGCACCGAACCGCTTGTCCGCATCGTCCGCGGCTCGCTCTCCGACGAGGAACTGGCCGCCCTCACCGCCGTCCTGATGGCCCGTGCGGCCGCCGCCCAGACCGCCGCCGCGGCCGCCCCGGCGGTCGAGCCGATCGCCACCTGGTCGCGCATCGAGCGCCGCCCGGCGTACTTCTCCCCCGTCAGCTGGCAGCAGGCGGCCTGACGCACCCTCACGAGGCCCCGGCACCGTACTAGCACGCCAGTGCTGGTGGGCGCCGGGGCTTCGGCACGCTGCCACCCGGACCGGTGAAGTCCACTCGGAGCGGGCCGCTCCGCCTGCCAGGCTCGGTCCATTCGTGGACGCACCGGGGTGGAGGGATCGGCGTGGTGGCAGCGAGCGGGAACGGGAAGCCGGCGGACCGGGGCGCGGAGGCGGTCCGACTCCTCGCCGGGGTGGTCGACCTGGGGCTGGAGCAGGCCGAGGGGCTGCTGCGGCGGCTGCGCGGCACCATGGGCCGCTCCGACCTGAACGAGCTCCTGACGGACGGCCAGGAGGACCTGCGGGCCCGCGGCGAGCTGCTGCTCGGCCGGCTCGCCACCGGCTCCGAGCCGCACATGGAGGCGGTGGCCCGCCGTTCGGCCGCGTACCGGAAGGCCGCGGGCGGTGGGTGAGCCGGCTGCGGCCTGGGACGGCGGACTGAAGGCCCGGGTGGACGGCGAGCTGCACGCGTTCGTCGCCGGGGAGACCGCCCTGCTCACCGCCATCGACCCCGAACTCAAGCCGGTCGCCGAGCAGTTGACCGCTGCCGTGGCCGACGGCAAGCGGCTGCGGGCCGCCTTCGCCTACTGGGGCTGGCGGGCGGCCGGGCAGCCCGACAGCGAGGCCATGGTGCGGGCCGCCACCGCCATGGAGCTGGTGCACGCGGCGGCCGTGGTGCACGACGACCTGATCGACGACAGCCCCGTCCGCAGAGGTGCCCCCACCGCCCACCTGGCGCTGCGCCGGGCCGTCCCCGAGGGGCCCGGCCGGGAGGCCGCCGGACGGGCGCTGGCCCTGCTGGTCGGCGACCTGCTGACGGCCTGGGCCGGCCAGCTCTTCGCCTCCTGCGGCCTGCCGTCGGGCTACCTGGCCCGGGCCCGTCCGCTCTGGGCCACCCTGGCCCGGGAGTTGGTGGCCGGCGAGTGCCTGGAGGTGCTGCGCACCCGGGGCGCCGCCGCCTCGGAGGCGAGCTCGCTGGAGATCGTCCGCTACAAGACCGCCAAGTACACCGTCGAGCACCCGCTCCACCTCGGTGCCCTGCTGGCCGGTGCGCCCCCGCCCCTGCTCGACGCCTTCACCGCGTACGGGCTGCCGCTCGGCGAGGCCTTCCAGCTCCGCGACGACCTGCTCGGCGTCTTCGGCGACCCCGCGCACACCGGCAAGTCCAACCTCGACGACCTCGCCGGGGCCAAGCCCACCGCCTTGCTGGCCCTCGCCCTGGAGCGCTCCGGCCCCGCCGACCGGGCCCGGCTGCGGCGGTTGCTCGACCGCCCCGGCCACGAGCAGCTGGACGAGCTGCGCGGCCTGCTGGTCCGCTCCGGCGCCAGGGCCCGGGTCGAGGAGCTGATCGAGGAGCGCACCGCCGCCGCGCGCTCCGCCCTGGCCGCGACCGCCCTCCCCGGGCCTGCCGCCGCTGCCCTGCGCGAGCTGGTCGACACCGCCACCGCGCGGACTTCCTGACCCTCCGTCGAATCGATTCGAGGACCCGATGACGTACACCCCCGAACGGATGGACGCCCTGCGGCTGCTCGGCGACCCGCTCGCCGACTCCGTGGTCGCCGCGCTCTTCGAACGCGGCGAGGTCGGCACGTTCAACACCCTGATGCGCTGGTTCGCGCAGAGCGGCCAGCCGCTGCCGGACGACGTCCCCGAGGAGGCGCGGGCCTACCTGGAGGCCACGGCGGTGCCGCCCTCCTGGGTCGACTGGGAGCAGATGGAGAAGGCCCGGCTCTTCTTCATCGACAACAACGTGCACATCTCCACCGCGCTCTCCTTCGCCTCGATGCCCGCCTGCTACGTCGTCCCGCACATCGCCAGGCTGCTCAGCGCGACGCACTCGCTGGCCTACCCGTCGAAGCGGATGGCCGAGACCGGGCAGTTCACCCTCTACCTGATGCGACCCGACGCCTTCGAGGCCGGCGGGCGCTTCCTGCCCGCCGCCCAGAAGGTCCGGCTGCTGCACGCCTCCATCCGGCACCACCTGCGACGGGAGGGGCGGTGGGACGAGGCCGCCCTCGGGGTGCCGATCTGTCAGGAGGACATGATCGGGGGGCAGATGATGTTCTCCGTGCAGGTGCTCGACGCACTGCACCGGATGGGCATCCACATGTCCGACGAAGGCGCCGAGGCCTACTTCTACGCCTGGAAGGTGGTCGGGGCGATCCTCGGGATCGAACTCGACGCGATGCCGGCGGACCTGGACCGGGCCCGGGAGTTCTCCGACCGCTACATGGCCCGCCACATGGGCCCGTCGGAGGAGGGGGTGCTGCTCACCAGGCAGCTGATCGACCTCTACGAGGAGGTCGTGCCGGGGACCTTCTTCGACCCGGTGGTGGCCGCCCTGATCCGCTTCCTGATCGGCGACACCAGCGCCGACTGGCTCCAGGTCCCCCGCTCCCCCTGGGACCGCCTGGTCACCCTCGCCCCGGCCGCCCTCGGCGCCCTGGAGCGCCTGGAGGACGCCTCCCCGCTGGCCGCCTGGGCCCTCGACCACCTCGGCGAGCTGACCACCCGCTTCGAGCTCAGCTCCCTCACCCGCGGCCGCGTCATGCAGTACGCCATCCCCGAGGACCTCAAGGCCGACTACGGCATCACCTCGACGAAGCCCCGCACCGACCCCTGGATTCCCCCGACGTTGACCATCTGACCTCCCGGGGGGGCGCAAGGGCAATTGGTCACCCCGGGGGCGCGAGGAACTGCGCGGGTCGGGAGGCGGCCCACCGGCAACTGAACCGCCGTCAGCCAGTTGCCGGTGCTGCCGTTCCCCCGCGCGCAGTTCCCCGCGCCCCCGGGGTGGCCGATTTCCTACGCAACGACCGCCAAAGCCCCCCGGCCGGCGTGCATGACGCTGAGGTTGGCGGCCAGGTGCTGGGGGTCCTGGGAGAGCCAGAGGCGGACGGTGGCGCCCAGGATGGCGCTCGCGGAGCCGAGGCGGACGCCGGTGAGCTGGGCGACCCGGGCGGCGGCGAGGACCAGGAGGTCGGCCAGGGGGGCCGGCAGCCAGACGGTCTGGGCGCACGGCGCCGGCGGCGCGAGCGCGGCCAGCAGCTTGAACGCGTCCGCGGGCCGGTGCAGCGTCGGCAGGACGTCGAGCAGACCGTCCGCCACGACCTCGGAGACGTCGCTCCGGTGGCCCTGGGCCAGCCGCCGGAGCAGCGCTCTCTCCGCAGCGGTGATTCGGACGGTCAGCATGACCTCGTCGCACTCCGGCATGGGTGCGGCCCTCCTCGCGCTCTTCGTACAGATGGATGGATGTGACCGGGCGTCAGACGCCGGCGTAGGAGTGCTTCCCCGTCACGAAGATGTTGACGCCGTAGTAGTTGAAGAGCCAGCAGGCGAAGGCCAACAACGCCAGGTACGCCGCCTTGCGGCCCTTCCAGCCGGCCGTGGCGCGGGCGTGGAGGTAGCAGGCGTAGAAGACCCAGGTGATGAAGGACCAGGTCTCCTTGGGGTCCCACTCCCAGTACTTGCCCCAGGCCGCCTCGGCCCAGATCGCCCCGGCCACGATGGTGAAGGTCCAGAGCGGGAAGACGATCGCGTTGATCCGGTAGGAGAGCTTGTCGAAGGTGGCGGCGGCCGGCAGGCGGCGCCAGATCGAGGCGGAGGTGCCGAGCGGGCCGGTGGCCTTGCCGTCGGCCATCCGGCGGTCGAAGGAGTCCTTGCCGAGGTAGAGGGCGGTGGCGATGAAGGCCGCGTAGAAGGCGCCGCCGCAGAAGATGGCGGTGGAGACGTGGATGGCCAGCCAGTACGAGTGGAGCGCGGGGACGAGCTGCTCGGACTCGGTGTAGAGCACGGTGACGGCGAGGCCGAGGGTGAGGACGACGGCGACCATCACGGGGAGGCCGAGCCAGCGGACCGGCTTCTTGGCGACCAGCAGGCCGAGGTAGGCGACCACCATGGCGAGGGCGAAGGCGCAGGAGAACTCGTACATGTTGCCCCACGGCCAGCGCATCACCGAGAGGCCGCGGGTGATGACGCCGCCGGCGTGCAGCAGGACGCCGAGGGCGGCGAGCGAGATCGCGATGCGGCCGGCCAGGTCGCCCTTCTCGTTGCCGCCGGCGGCGCCGGGGCCGTCCTCGTCCTGCTCGCCGCGGCCGCTGGTGACCACGGTGGCCCCGGCGTCGGCCAGGGCGGTGCGGGTCAGCGTGGTGGTGCCGCCGCCGGCCGAGGCGACCGTGACGGTGACCTTCTTGGCCTTGCCCTGCCGCTCGGCGGCGGCCACCGCGGCGGCCACGCCGGCCTGCTCGGTGGAGCGGACGGCGACCGCTCCCTTGCTGCCGAAGGTCCACTCGAAGATGTGGGCGAACATGGCGATGACGTACACGGCCATGGCCGAGTAGATCAGCTTGTTCGAGAGGTCGGCCAGACCGGGGTCGACCGATGCGGCGAGGTTCACCGTCTACTCCTTGGAGTCCTGTGCGGTGCGGGCGGGGGTTTCTGACGCTTCGTCGGAGGCGTCCTCGTCCTCGACGGCGGGGGCGTCGTCCTGGAGCTCCACGGCCAGCTCGGCCAGCTCCTCGGCGATCTTGGCGGACTCACTGCGGGCCAGGCCGGCCAGCTCGACCAGGGTGCGGCCGTCGGGGGTGGCCACCGCACGGACCCAGATCCGGCGGCGCTGGATCAGCAGCGAGCCGATCAGGCCGAGGATGGCGGCGACGGCGCCGACCAGGGCGACGGCGTTGCCGGGGCGGTGCGAGACCTCGAAGCTGGCCCACTGCTGGTAGCCCTCGAAGGTGAGGGTGCCGTAGCCGTCGGGCAGGGTCCAGGCCTGACCGGGCTTCAGCTTGGCGCGGGCCAGGTCGCCGTCCTGCTTGAGCTGGGTGAGCTTCCTGGTGTCGAGCTGGTAGACGTTCTGCGGCAGGCCGGAGTCGGTGCCCAGGTCGCCGGCGTAGGCGGTGAGCACCAGCAGCGGGTCGGCGGCGGCCGGGAAGAGCGAGACCGGGCCGGTCTTCTCGAAGCTCTCCGGCGCGGTCGGCAGGAAGTAGCCGTTGAAGCCGAGCTGGGTCCGCTCGCCGTCCTTCTGGCCGTAGTCGCTGACCTTGATGACGCCGGTGGAGGTGAGGTTGCCGTCCTGCGGGAGGAAGGCGGTCGGGCCCGAGTAGACCTTCTCGCCGGCCGCGTTCTTGACGGTGACGACCGGGGCGTAGCCGTGGCCGATCAGGAAGACCTTGGAACCGCCGATCTCCAGCGGGTGGTTGACCTCGATGTCGCCCTTGGTCAGCTTGGACTGGTCGCTGCCGCTCCAGTACCGCACGTGCGCGGTGAACTGGCGGGCCGAGCCGGCCTGCGGGCCGGAGGTGGCGAACTTCGAGGTGAAGTTGTCCAGCTTGAAGCCGAAGGCGTCCAGGTCCTCGACCCCGTAGAAGGCGGAGCCGGTGAAGTCGTCCAGCTGGGTCGCGGTGTTGGAGTAGCCCTGGCCCTCGATCACCAGCTTGCCGCCGGTGCCGCTGGCCAGGCTGGCCCAGGCGAAGCCGGCCAGCAGGGCGAAGAGCGACAGGTGGAAGAGCAGGTTGCCCGCCTCGCGCAGGAAGCCCTTCTCGGCGGCCACCGAGCCGTCGGCCAGGTGGGTGCGGAAGCCGCGCTTCTTCAGCAGCGCGTACGCGGCGGAGTTGACGGCCTTGGCGTCGGCGCCGGTGTGCCAGGCGGCGTGCACCGGCATCCGGGTCAGGTTGCGCGGGGCGGCCGGCGGGTTGGAGCGCAGCACGCCGACGAACTGCCAGGTGCGCGGGACGATGCAGCCCGCCAGCGAGACGAACAGCAGGATGTAGATCGCCGAGAACCAGGCCGAGCTGTAGACGTCGAACAGCTGGAGCTTCTCGTAGACCGGGGTGACGGTCGGGTGCTGGGCCTTCCAGGTGGCGACCTTGAAGGCGTTCTTGCCGTTCTGCGGGATCAGCGAGCCGGGGATGGAGGCCAGCGAGAGCAGGAACAGCAGGATCAACGCGACCCGCATCGAGGTGAGCTGGCGCCACGTCCAGCGCAGCCAGCCGAGCAGGCCGATGCCGACCGGGCCCTGCTCCCCCTCCTCGGGGGCGGAGGTCAGCCGTTCCGCCTCGTTCTCGACGTCGGTGTGGGTGCTCATCAGATTCCGATCGAGGTGGTGGCGGTGAGCGACTGGAGCTCGGTGACCAGGGTGTCCCAGACACCGGTGACCAGCAGCAGGCCGACGGCGACCAGCATGCCGCCGCCGATCCGCATCACCCACTGGTAGTGCTTCTTGACCCAGCCGAAGGCGCCGAGCGCCCGGCGGAAGGCGAGGGCGGCCAGCACGAACGGTACGCCGAGGCCCAGGCAGTAGACGAGCATCAGCAGTCCGCCGCGCCAGGCCGAAGCCTGGTTCATGGCCAGCGAGTTGATCGAGGCCATGGTCGGGCCGATGCACGGGGTCCAGCCGATGCCGAAGACCAGGCCGAGCAGCGGGGCCCCGGCCAGGCCGACCACCGGGCGGCGGTGGGTGCGCAGCTCGCGCATCGAGAAGCCGGGCAGCAGGCCCATGAAGGCCAGGCCCATCCCGATGGTGAGCAGGCCCATCACCACGCTGATGGTCCGCTGGTGCTCGCGCAGGGTCGAGCCGAAGTAGCCGAACAGCGCGCCGCCGGAGACGAAGACCGCGGTGAAGCCGAGGATGAAGAGCAGCGAGCCGAGCAGCATCCGGCCGCGCTTGCCGCCCTTGGCCTCGGCCAGGTCGGCGGCGGAGAAGCCGGTGACGTAGCTCAGGTAGCCGGGCACCAGCGGCAGCACGCACGGGGAGAAGAAGGAGACCAGGCCGGCCGCCAGGGCGATCGGCAGGGCCAGCAGGATCGCGCCGCTGGCCACGGTCTCGTTCTGACCGACCGCCAGGAGGACGGCGCTCACTTCGCCTCGTCCACGACGGGCTTGATCAGGCTCTCCAGGTCCTCGGAGGACAGCGCGCGCATCGCCCGGGCGGCCAGCTTGCCCTCGCGGTCCACCACGATGGTGGTCGGGATGGACTGCGGGTTGAGGCTGCCCTTGGGGAACTTGAGGATCTGGGTGCCGTCCGGGTCGAAGATGCTCGGGTAGGTCACCCCGAAGTTCTTCTCGAAGGCAACCGCGTTGGCCGGCACCGCGTCCCTGGTGTTGATGCCGAGGAACTGCACGCCCTGGTCCTGGTACTTCGCCCAGACCTCCTGCAGACCCTTGGCCTCGGCCCGGCACGGACCGCACCAGGAGCCCCAGATGTTGAGGACCACGACCTTGCCCTTGTAGTCGGCGAGCTTGGCGCTGCCGCCGTCCAGCAGGGTGCCGCCGATCTCCGGGGCCGCCTGCCGCGAGCCGGCCTTGGCGGTGTCGAGACCGCCCTTGCCGGTGACGAAGCCGGTCTGGCCGTCGGAGCTGGCGGAGTCCGCCGTGCAGCCGGTGAGGGCCAGGGCGGCGGCGGCCGCGAGGGCGGCGGCGGGGCGGAGGAAGCGGCGGGTCGTCCCAGACATGTGAAAAGTTTCGCATGGCACTTGGGTCCGTTTTAGGGGGGTCCTACGTTGTCCGTGGGACCCCCCTTGACCTGCGGCGATCGTGCTTATGATCCGCTTAAAACGGACAAAGCGGTGTTGACGTCCCGTCAGGCGCCGAAGCTCTTGCCGACGGGGGCGTCGCCCTTCTTGCCCTTGCCGATCAGGTGGGCCGGCAGCAGGTCGCGGGCCGGCTCCCGGTAGCCGATCGAGACGATCTTGTCGCCCTCGTAGGTGAAGCTGGTCAGCGAGGCCAGCGAGCACTGCCGGCGGCGCGGGTCGTGCCAGAGCCGGCGGCGCTCGGCGAAGGACCGGGCGATCCAGATCGGCAGCTGGTGGCTGACGCAGACCGCCTCGTGGCCGCGCGCCGCGTCCCGGGCCTTGGCGAGGGCGCCCATCATGCGCACCGCCTGCTCGAGGTACGGCTCGCCCCAGGACGGGCGGAACGGGTTGGTCAGGTACTTCCAGTGCGAGGGGTTCTTCAACGAGCCGTCACCGACCCCGAAGGTCTTGCCCTGGAAGATGTTGTCCGCCTCGATCAGCTGCTCGTCCGTCGCGACGGTCAGCCCGTGCGACTTGGCGATCGGCTCGGCGGTCTCCTGGGCGCGCTCCAGCGGGGAGGCCACCACGTACGTGATGTCACGGCCCGCCAGGTCCTCGGCCACCCGGTCGGCCATCTGCCGGCCGAGCTCGGAGAGGTGGTAGTCCGGCAGGCGTCCGTAGAGGATGCCCTCCGGGTTGTGCACCTCACCGTGGCGCATCAGGTGGACGACGGTGATGTCCTTGCTGCTCACTTCTTCGGGCTCCCCCGGGTCAGGCCTGCGCCTCGGCCGCCGCGCGGGCGGCGGCGGGCAGGGCGGCGGCGATCAGTTCCACGGCGCGCTCGTCGTGCGCGGCCGAGACGAACCAGGACTCGAAGGCCGACGGCGGGAGGTAGACCCCCTGCGACAGCATCGACTGGAAGAACGCGGTGAAGCGGAAGGACTCCTGACGCTTCGCCTCGTCGTAGTTGGTGACCGTCTCGTCGGTGAAGAAGACCGAGAACATGTTGCTCGCGGTCTGCAGGCGGTGCGCCACGCCCTCCTTGGCCAGCGCCGCGGAGACCAGTCCGGAGATCTCCGCGGAGACCGCGTCGACCTTGGCGTACACCTCGTCGGTGCAGTGCCGCAGCTGGGCCAGACCGGCCGCGGTGGCGATCGGGTTCCCGGAGAGGGTGCCCGCCTGGTAGACCGGGCCGGCCGGGGCCAGGTGGGCCATCACGTCGGCGCGGCCGCCGAAGGCCGCGGCCGGGAAGCCGCCGCCCATCACCTTGCCGAAGGTCAGCAGGTCCGGCGCCCAGCCCTCGTGGGCCGCCTCGACGCCGTACCAGCCGGCCTTGGAGGTGCGGAAGCCGGTCATCACCTCGTCGGAGATGAAGAGCGCGCCGTTGGCCGTGCAGAGCTCGGAGAGGCCCTTATTGAAGCCCGGCAGCGGGGGCACCACGCCCATGTTGCCCGGGGAGGCCTCGGTGATCACGCAGGCGATCTGGCCCGGGTGCTGCTCGAAGGCCGCCCGGACCGCCGCCAGGTCGTTGTACGGCAGCACGATGGTGTCGCCGGCCTGGGCCCCCGTCACCCCGGGGGTGTCGGGCAGGCCGAAGGTGGCGACGCCGGAACCGGCCGCGGCCAGCAGCGCGTCCACGTGACCGTGGTAGCAGCCCGCGAACTTCACCACCTTGGCCCGGCCCGTGAAGCCGCGCGCCAGCCGGATCGCCGACATGGTCGCCTCGGTGCCGCTGGACACCAGCCGGACCTGCTCGACCGGGGCGATCCGGTCGACGATCTCCTCGGCCAGCTCGACCTCGCCCTGCCCCGGGGTGCCGAAGGAGGTGCCGAGGGCCACCGCCCGCTGCACCGCCTCGATCACCGCCGGGTGGGCGTGGCCGAGGATCATCGGCCCCCAGGAGCAGACCAGGTCCACGTACTCGCGGCCGTCCGCGTCGGTCAGGTAGGGGCCGGTGCCGGACACCATGAACCGCGGGGTGCCGCCGACGGCGCGGAACGCGCGCACCGGGGAGTTGACGCCGCCGGGGGTCACGACCGACGCGCGGTCGAACAGCGACTGGCTCTGCGGGGCCTCGTAGGGGTAGCTCTTCGGGTTGGTCACCCGGACATGGTCTCAAATCGTGTCCTGGACCTCCGCATGTCGGACCCGATCATCTGGAACGATGATCGGGGATGTGTCGGGGTGTGACCGAACCGGACTGTACGGTCTGTAGTGTCGTCGGTACGGTTGTCCGTACCGCCCCGCACCTGACGGTCCGTCCGCCGCTGCACACGCACGTCGGAAACTGACCGGCGAACCGTGTACGGCGGCGTGGAGCGGGTAGTTGGCACGTTCGGAGGGACACCGAGCGTGCGGGGGTCTGTCGATTCCGGCGAATTCCGGTGAGGATGGTCCGAGTGTCCGAGGCGCAGGACGGCCACGAGGAGGCCGCGGGTGGCTCCCGTCGGCGTGCCTGGCGGGCCGGTGCTGCTGGTGGGGGTACGGGTTCGGGCAGGGGAAAGCGGGGTGAAGGCAGCGTGGGAGTCACCTACAAGTACTTCGGAGCACCCGACCGGGCCACCGCCGCCAGAGTCCCCACCGCCCTCGGCCCCGGTGGCCTCGGCCTGGACGCCGGCGAGCTGGGCTCGCTCGGCCGCCTCGGCGACCTGATGGAGACCAGTGGATCGCCCAACGGGCACCTCTCCACCAAGATCAAGCCCGAGACCATGTCCGCGATGGTCCTCACCGGCATCCAGGGCGTGCCGCTCCACCAGGTCCCGCCGCTGGAGCTGGTCGTCCTGCACCCCGACTACGCCGTGGTCCAGCTCCCGCACACCGTGGTCGAGCCGCTGCGCAAGGCCGACGAGACCGAACTCGGCGCCGCCGCCTTCATCTGGTCCACCGTGCCCGACCGCCGCGGCCCCCGGGACGCCTTCGTCATCTACACGATGCTGCACGAGTGGCAGGACTTCGCGAACCGCCTGCACGACGCCGGCCACCAGCTGTACTGCCTCGTCTGGCCCTGACCCGACCCGGGCCGTCCTGACCTGACCTGGCCTGACCTGACGGAGCGTCGGCGGTCCCGGAACGGACGCGACCGGCCCCGGCGGTGGCCGGAACCGGTCGCGGGCCCGCGACGGGCCGTCTCAGAACGAGGTGACGGTGACCCGTTCGACGTCCAGGCGGGCGCCCTGGCCCCAGAGGCGGCTGCCCGGCAGGCTCTGCTCGTCCACGAAGGTCTGCGGGGTCGGCGCGCCGGCGGACGGGGCGTAGTAGGTGTCCGGCCGGTCGGTCAGCCGGACCAGGCCCGGTCCGGTGGCGCTGCCGCCGTCCAGGATGGCGAACATCGCGATGCCGCAGGAGAGCTGGCGCGGCGTGACCCTCTCCTCGGTGCCGCCGAGGTCGAGCACCAGGTTGCTCCGGTCGGCCGGGCGGAGGCCGAGGTCGGAGGCCCGGTACACCTCGCGGCCGTCGGCCCGGTAGGAGACGGTGCCCGCGGCGCGGTCGTAGGAGATCGACAGGTCGTGCTTCTGGCCCGGCCACCGGTCGGCCACCGGCACCGCGTAGGAGAACGCGGCGTAGCTGCGGCCGGGCTGCGGGAGGCGCTCGTAGAAGGCGTACAGCTTGCTGTTGGTGACGAAGAAGTCGAAGACCATCAGCGACTCGAAGTCCACCATCGAGACCGCTCCGGCGGACAGCCGCAGGTCGCTCTGCGGGTCGGTGACCGCCGCGCCGAACGGGTGCTGCTCGTTGCCGTAGGTGCGGGCGGCCATCCGGGAGCCGCAGGTGAGCTTCTGGCCCGGCACCGCGTCGAAGCCGGGGTAGCCGGTGGAGGCGGTGTTGTTGGCGTAGGCGTACCACTTGACGTGGTCGGCGGTGCCGGCGCCGCCGGTGTGCTCCTGGCCGGTGGTGTAGGTGAAGGCGGGCTTGCCGGTGAGCGGGTTGCGGCCGCTCGGCGCGACCGTCAGGCCCTGGGCGGAGGTGGTGGGGACGCCGTCGCCGTTCGGCAGGTCGCCGGTGGCGAACAGCTTCCACTTGGCGTCCGGGCCCTCGGACTTGAAGCCGCCCTGGAAGGTGTCCCGGAACTTCAGGTAGCCGGTGGCCGCGGCCTGGTCCTCGCTCGCGCCGCCCACCGCTCCGCCCGCCGCCCCGGCCGGCAGCACGGCCGTGGTCGCCAGCAGGGCGGCCGCCGCCAGACAGCCCACCAGTCCTCGTCGTACGTTCTTCTGCACCATGTCCCGGCTCCCCGTCGGTTCCTGCGTGGTCCGGCCCAGCCTGCCGACGCCGGAGCACGCGCCGACAGGGGCGGCCGGCGACTCCGTCAGCTACTCCGCGCCGACCCCGGCGCACGGGACGGGAGGTGACGATCCGTCAGTCGGTGGAGGTGTGACGGAATCGGCTCCGTCGGCGCTTCTCCTCCTCGGGGGCATCGGTGTGCGGCGGGCGGCCACCGGCCGGACCTGGACGGTGGTCCGCGGTCCTGCGGGCCGGGCCGGCCCCGGACTCCGTCGTGGTGGGCGGGGGCCGGGGCCGGCCCGTGACGCGGGTTCCCTCCCGGTCGGGGTTTCGGACCGGGCCGTTCCGCTGACCGCCGATCATCAAACGATCAACGCCGGGACTCCGGTGTACCGTGGGGCCGCCCGCTCCGGATATCGGGGATAGGACGTGGGCGGAGCGAACAGTGGGGGGACCACATGGCGGAGCGCACCGCCCGGGCCGGGCAGCGCGAGGGGGCACCGGTACCGGCCGTGCCCGGGCACGGCCCGGCCGGGCCGGAGTGGCCGGACCCGGACGAGGGCTTCTGCTTCCAGCTGCTGGGCCCGGTGCGCGGCCGCCTGGACGGCCGCGAGCTGGAGCTCGGGCCCCCGCTGCAGCGGGCGGTGCTGGCCGTCCTGCTGCTGAGGGCGGGCCGGCCCGTCGGCCCCGGGGAGCTGGTCGAGGCGCTCTGGGGACAGTGCCCGCCCGAGCGCGCGGCGGAGGCGCTGCGCCGGTACGTCCGGGGGCTGCGCGCCGTCCTGGAGCCGTCCCGGGCGGGCAGTGCGCCGGGTGCCGTGCTGCGGTCGGTGCCCGACGGTCACGTCCTGGCCGTGGCGCCGGAGACGGTGGACGCGCACCGTTTCGAGCGCCTGCTGACGGAGGCCGCCGGGGCCCGGCGCGCGACGACGCCCCGTGGCCGCCCCGCCGCGGACGGGCCGCGGCCCGAACTGACGCTGAGCCGGGCGCTGGCGGAGTGGAGTGGCACGGCGCTGGCCGGGGTGCCCGGCCCGTACGCCGAGGCGCAGCGCACCCGGCTGACCGAACTGCGGCTGCGCGCCCAGGAGGAGGTGCTGGACTGCCTGCTCGCGGCGGGCCGCCCGGCCGAGGCGGTGGCCGAGCTGCAGACCCTGGCGGCGGCCCACCCGCTGCGCGAGCGGCCCCGGGCGCAGTTGATGCTGGCGCTGTACCGGAGCGGACGGCAGGCCGAGGCGCTCGGGGTGTTCGCCGACGCCCGGCGGCTGCTGCGGGCCGAGCTCGGGGTGGAGCCGGGGGTGCGGCTGGCCGATCTCCAGCGGCGCATCCTGACGGCCGACCCGACCCTGGACGGCCCGGTGCTGGACCGCCCGCCGCTGGACCGCCCGACCCTGGACGTCCCCGGCCCGGAGTGCTCGAACGGGCCGGCCGACCCGCCGGTCCCCCCGGGAGGCGCGGCGCACCTGGGCGGTGCTCCGCGTCCCGCGCCCTCCGTCCCCGCCCCGCGGGGCCCGCTCGGCCGCCCCGCGCCGCCCCGCCGCCCCCTGGCCCTGCGCCCGGCCGCCGCCCCCGGCCTGCCGACGCCCCGTGAACTGACCGCCGACGTGGCCGACTTCACGGGGCGCCGGGAAGCCGTCGAGGAGCTCGACGGCCACCTGCGGCCCGATCCGGACGGCGCGGTGCCGGTCTGCACCGTGACCGGTCCGGGCGGGGTGGGCAAGACCGCCCTGGCGGTGCACGTGGCGCACCGGGTGCAGGAACGTTTCCCGGACGGCCAGCTCCACGCCGACCTGCACGGCTCCGGCACCACCCCGGCCGATGCCGGGGCGGTGCTGGCGGGCTTCCTGCGGACCCTGGGCACCCCGCCCGCCTCGATCCCGGAGGACGTGGACCAACGGGCGGCGCTCTACCGGTCGTTGCTGGCCGGACGCCGGGTGCTGGTGGTGCTGGACGACGCCCGGGGCGCCGGGCAGATCGGTCCGCTGCTGCCGGCCGGGGCCGGCTGCGCGGTGCTGGTCACCAGCCGGGCGCGGTCGCTGCGGCCGCCCGGCGCACGGCAGTTCGAGCTGGCGGCGCTGCCGCCCGGGGAGGCGGTGGAGCTGCTGGCGGCGGTGGCCGGCCAGCAGCGGGTGACGGCCGAGCCGCGGGCCTCCCGCGAACTGACCGAGCTCTGCGGCCGCCTGCCGCTGGCGGTGCGGATCGCGGCCGGCCGGCTGGAGCGGGACGGCACCGGGCCGTCGGTGGCCGAGCTGGCGGAGCGGCTGCGGGCGGCGCACCGCTGGCCGGGCGAGCCGAGGACCGGCGGCGGCCCCGCCCTGGAGGCGGTGCTGGAGCTGGGCCTGTCCGAGCTGGCGGCCGGACCGGCCCGGGCCTTCCGGCTGGCGGCCGTCGCCGAGGCGGTCGAGCTGCCGCTGGACGCGCTCGCCGCCCTGCTCGGGCACGACCCGGAGGAGACCGAGGACCTGGCCGAACTCCTGGTGGAAGCCGGGCTGTTGGAGCCGTACGGCTCGGGCAGCTACCGCTACCACGACCTGTTGCGGCAGTACGCCCGGCGGCTGTCCGAGCAGCTGGACCCGGTCGAGGACCGGCAGGCCGCGCTGGCCCGGCTGCTCGACCACCTGCTGGCCACCACCGTGAACGCCGGCCGGCTGATCGAGCCGGACCACGCGCTGCACCACGGCCTGCACCCCACCGAGGGCCCGGGGCTGCCGCTGGCCGACGCGGCGGCGGCCCGGCGCTGGCTGCGCGAGCGGCACGCCCTGCTGGCCGGGACGGTGGAGCGGGCGCTGCGCGAACTCCCCTCGGGCGCCCGGGCCGCGGTGGACCTGCTGCTGGTCTGGTACGGCCTGGTCGAGGGGCCGGCCCACCGTCAGGAGTTCCAGCGGCTGATCGAACTGGCGGCCGGGGCGGCCTGGGAGCAGGACACGCCCGCCGCCGAGGGCCGGGCGCACTACCTGGCCGGGGTGCTGCACTACGGCACCGACGCCTACGGGGTGGCGGAGCGTCAGCTGGTCCGGAGCCTGGAGCTGGCCGAACGGGCCCGCGACACGGTCGGCCGGCACCTGGCGGCGAACGCCCTCGGAGTGCTCCGACTGGCCACCGGCCGGCCCGAGCAGGCCCTCGAACTCCTGCTGAAGGCACGGGAGTTGGCCGAGCGGACCGGGGACCGCGGCAGCGCCGCCCGGGTGCTCTCGGCGATCTCCCGGGTCCGGCTGGCGCTGGGCGACCCGGAACGGGCGGTGGCGGACGCCGACCGGGCCGTCCGGGACGCCCGGGAGGTGGCCGACGGCGCCGGGCTGGCCCGGGTGCTCTACCAGTACGGCTGCGTACTGCGGCAGGCCGGCGAACCGGCGGCTGCGGCCGAGCGGCTGACCGAGGCACTGGAGCTGTTCCGCTCGCACGGCACCGGCGACTGGGAGGGCCTGACCCTGGCCCGGCTGGCCGAGTGCCGCCTCGACCAGGGCCGCCCGGAGGCGGTCGGGCTGGCCGCCCGCGCACTGGAGATCACCGAGGAGGTCGGCCGCACCTACGGCCAGGCCCTGGCCCAGACCGTGCTCGGCCGGGCCACCGGGGACCGCGGCCGGCTGTACGCCGCCCTGGCCCTCTTCGACCGGCTCGGCGCCCCCGAGGCCAAGGCCGTCCGCGAGTTGCTGGCCACCCCTCCCGAGGGCCACTACCCGGCCTGACCTGCACGGACGCATCGCACGGACGCCTTCCGAGCCGGTCCGCGAGGCCGTATGCACCAGGTGTATACATCGTGTGTATAGTCAGCCCCATGACCTCCCCTGCCACGCTTCTCTCCGCTCGCGGGCTGGCCAAGGCCTTCGGCCCCACCCACGCCCTCAGCGACGCCTCGGTCACCGTCGGGGCCGGCGAGATCCTCGCCGTGATGGGCCCCTCGGGCTCCGGCAAGTCCACCCTGCTGCACTGCCTGGCCGGGATCACCCGCCCCGACACCGGCTCGGTCAGCCACCGGGGCCGCGAGCTGACCGGCCGCAGCGACGCCGAGCTGAGCGAGCTGCGCCGCACCGAGTTCGGCTTCCTGTTCCAGTTCGGCCAGCTGGTACCGGAGTTGAGCTGCCTGGAGAACGTCGCCCTGCCGCTGCGGCTGAACGGCGTCCGCCGGGCGGCCGCCGAACAGGAGGCCGCCGAGTGGCTGGAGCGCCTCCAGGTCGCCGAGCTGGCCGCCAAGCGGCCCGGCGAGGTCTCCGGCGGGCAGGGCCAACGGGTCGGCGTGGCACGGGCGCTGATCACCCGTCCGTCGGTGGTCTTCGCCGACGAGCCGACCGGCGCACTGGACTCGCTCAACGGCGAGCGGGTGATGTCCCTGCTGGCCTCGGCCGCCAAGGAGACCGGCGCCGCCGTGGTGCTGGTCACCCACGAGCCCCGGGTGGCCGCCTACGCCGACCGCGAGATCGTGGTCCGGGACGGCCGCACCACCGACCTGGAGACCGCCGCGTGAACAGCACCACCACTCCCCCGGAGCGGCCCGGCCGCCTGCGCGCCGGCGCGCAGCTGGCACTCGGCGCCCGGCTCGCGCTGGGCAGCGGACGGGAGGGCCGGGGCCGCCTGCTGCTGACCGCCGCCGGGGTCGCCCTCGGCGTGGCGCTGCTCTTCTTCACCGCCTCCTTTCCCGGCATCGTCGAGCACCGGAACCAGCGGCTGTACGTCCAGAACGACACCTTCGGGGACGACGGGATCACCGCCCCCACCGACCGCAGCGTGCTCCTCGCCGAGGCCGACACCACCTTCGACGGTGCCCCCGTCCGGGGCCGGGTGGTGCAGCGCGAAGGCGCCCGCGCCGCCCTCCCCCCGGGCCTGGCCGCGTTCCCGGAGCCGGGCCGGATGGCCGTCTCGCCCGCGCTCGGCCGACTGCTCGCCGAGCCCGGCAGCGAACTGCTCCGGGAGCGGCTGCCCTACCCGGTGACCGGCACCATCGGCCCGGACGGCCTGCTCGGCCCCGGCCAGTACGCCTTCGCGCTCGGCTCCGACACGCTGACCGTGGACGGCGGCGCCCTGCGGGTCGAGCGGTACGGGTACTCCGCCCCGGCCAAGCCGATGGACTCCCGGCTGGTGCTGCTCAACGTGGTCGGCCTGATCGTGATGCTGGCCCCGGTCGGCGTCTTCCTGGCCGCCGCCGCCCGCTTCGGCGGCGAGCGCCGGGACCGCCGGCTGGCCGCGCTCCGGCTGGCCGGGGCGGACCGGCGGATGACCGCCTGGTTCGCGGCCGGCGAGTCACTGGTCGGCTCGGTGCTGGGGCTGGCCCTCGGCCTGCTGCTCTTCCTGAGCTGCCGTCAGCTGGTGGAGGAGGTCACCGTGGCGGGCTTCAGCTTCTACGCCGGGGACATCTCCCCGCACCCGGCGATCGCCCTCGCGGTCGCCCTGGCGGTGCCCGCGCTCGCGGTGCTGGTGACGCTCAGCGCGATGCGCCGCGTCACGGTGGACCCGCTGGGCGTGGTCCGGCGCACCGGCCGGGAGCGGCGGCGGATCTGGTGGCGGCTGTCGCTGGCCGCCCTCGGCCTGCTGGTGACCGCCGGGGCGATGATGCTGCCCGGGCCGACCGGCCCGGGCCACTTCGACCGCGACGGCCTGCTCAACCCCGTGCAGAGCACCTTCGGCTCGTTGCTGGTCTCCTTCGGCGTGCTGCTGATGCTGCTGGCCGTCTGCACCCTGCTGCCCTGGCTGGTCGAGGCGCTCATCCGCCGGGCCCACGGAGGGCCGCTCTCCTGGCAGTTGGCGGTCCGCCGGCTCCAGCTGGGCGCCGGCCCGGCGGCCACCGCGGTCAGCGGCGTGGTGGTCACGGTGGCGGGGGCGATCGCCCTGCAGACCCTGTTCTTCGGGGTCAGCGGCGCCTTCACGGCGCGCCAGCCGGCCAACCGGGACTTCGTCTACCAGCACACCGTGGACTTCCCCGGCGCGGCCGCCCGCTCCCAGGAACTGGCCGAGCGGCTCGCCCGCTCGACCGGGGTGGCCAGGACCGCGGGCTTCACCGAGTTCCCGCTCTACGGCCCGCCCGGCCGCGAGTGGGACGGCGGCGAGGTCCGGGTGGCCGGCTGCGCGGTGCTGGCCGAGTTCGCCACCCTGCCCTCCTGCCAGGACGGCGACGCCTTCCTGACCGGCCCGACCGGCGTCGGCCGCCCGGAGGCCGGATCGGCACTGGAGCCCGGCGCCAAGGTCCGGGCGATGACCTTCCACGGGGACGGACAGGCCCCCGAGTGGACCGTGCCGCCGATCACCGCGACCGTACCGAGCAGGGTCGGCGTCAACCCGGACGACGTGTACCAGCCGGGCGGCACCCTGCTGCTCACCCCCGGCGCGGCCCCGGCCGGCATCCTGCGCGGCCAGCCCGCGACCGTGCTGGTCGCGATGGACCCCTCGGTGGCCGACCCGCTGGCCCGGCTGACCACCGACGCCATGGTGATCTCCCCGCAGGCCGAGACCGGCCACCCGCTGGCGGCCGAGCGCGACCCGACCTACCTGGCCGTCAAGCGGGTGCTCACCGCCGGAGCCGGGCTGACCCTGCTGCTGGTCGCGGTCAGCCTGCTGGTCGGCCAGTTGGAGCGGCTGCGCGAGCAGCGCCGGATCCTCGGGGTGCTGTACGCCTTCGGCACCCGGCGCCGGGTGCTGGCCGCCTCGGTGCTCTGGCAGACCGCCATCCCGATGGCACTCGGCCTCGCCCTGGCCGCCCTCGCCGGGCTGGGCATGGGCGCGCTGCTCCAGTACACCGCCGGGGTGGAGTTCCTGATGGACTGGGGCTCCATGCTGGCCCTGACCGGCTGCGCGGCGGCCGCGGTGCTGCTGGTCACGGCAGCCGGCCTGCCCTCCGTGGTCCGGCTGGTCCGGCCCAGCGCGCTGCGGCACGAGTAAGAAATGGGGACGTACGTGGTTACACCGGGGGCGCGAGGAACTGCGCGGGTCCGGCAGGCGAACCAGCGCTCGGCGTAGGTGGTTACACCGGGGGCGCGAGGAACTGCGCGCAGGGGAACGGCAGCACCTGCAACTGGCTGACGGTGGGTCAGTTGCCGGTGGGCCGCCTTCCGACCCGCGCAGTTCCCCGCGCCCCCGGTGTAGCCACTCTCGCCGGCCCGGCCCTGCGCGGCGGACCCGCAGAGCCCCCGGGGTGACCAATTTCCCGGGCCCCGCCCGATCCGGAGGAGGATCAGCTCTCCAGGGCGAGCAGTTCCTCGACGGTCTGGCGGCGGCGGATCAGCCGGGTCTCCGCGCCGTCCACCAGCACCTCGGGGATCAGCGGGCGGCTGTTGTAGTTGGAGGACATGCTCGCCCCGTACGCCCCGGCGTCGTGGAAGACCGCCAGGTCGCCGACCTCCACCGGGGGCATCGGCACCGGGAGCACGTCCCCGCCCGGTGCCTGGGTGAAGACGTCGCCGGACTCGCAGAGCGGGCCGGCCAGCACGGTGTCGACCGCCGGGGCGGTCAGCGGGGCGCCGTCCCGGATCACGCTGACCCGGTGCGCGCTGCCGTACATCGCGGGCCGCATCAGGTCGTTGAAGCCCGCGTCCACCAGCACGAAGTGGTTGGAGCCGACCGGCTTGTGGGCCCGTACCTCGGCCGCCAGTACTCCGGAGTTCGCGACCAGGAAGCGGCCGGGCTCGATCTCCAGCCGGACGGGGTGGCCGAGTTCGGCGGCCAGCTCCTGCCGGGCCGCGTCCCAGATCCGGAAGTACCGCTCGGTGTCCACCTCGGGCTCGCCCGGGGTGTACGGCACCGAGAGCCCGCCGCCGGCCGAGATCGCCCGGACGTCCCGCCCGGCCAGCCGGACCTGCTTGACCATGGTCTCGCAGACCGCCTCCAGGTGGCCGTAGTCCACCCCGGAGCCGATGTGCATGTGGAAGCCGGTCAGGTCCAGCCCGTGACGGTCCACCAGCTCCAGCGCCTCGGCCAGGTGTTCGTGCCAGATGCCGTGCTTGCTCTGCTCTCCCCCGGTGTTGGTCTTGCGGCTGTGGCCGTGCCCGAAGCCGGGGT
This sequence comes from Kitasatospora sp. NPDC051853, assembly GCF_044452665.1. Lineage (NCBI taxonomy): Bacteria > Bacillati > Actinomycetota > Actinomycetes > Kitasatosporales > Streptomycetaceae > Kitasatospora > Kitasatospora sp. NPDC051853. The sequence continues at coordinate 392,255 of NZ_JBITBY010000010.1, forward strand.
TGATCCGTATCCAGACGCGGTGGCCCGGGGAGGCCTGGCCCAGTTGGTCGAGCATCTGCGGGGAGCCCGCGTTGACCGGCACGCCCAGCTCGACCACCCGGCGCAGGGTGGCCCGGTCCAGCAGGTCGGCGGTGAAGACCACCGGCTCGTCCTCGCCGTGCGGCTCGTACCCCGCCCGCAGCGCGCGCTCCAGTTCGCCCAGCGAGACCGAGTCGACCGCCACGCCCTGCTCCCGCATGAGCCGCAGCAGGTGGGTGTTGGAGTTGGCCTTCTGCGCGTACCGGACGGTGTCGAAGCTCCGGAGCTTGGCGATCTGGCCCCGGACGGTCTCCGCGTCGTAGATCCAGACCGGGGTGCCGTGCTCCTCGGCGACGGCGGCGATCCGGTCGGCGGCGACGACCGTCCGCTCGGAGTGGGCAGGGCTGGTCATCACTGGCTCCCGGTGGGCGAGGTGGTGACCGATCCTGCTCGATCCGCCACCGGGCCCGCAGAGTTGTCCACCAGGTGAACCGCTTTTCGGACGGCGCTTCCCGGAAGACCGCGGGGCCCGGCGGGGTTGGAGGTGTCCATGCGAGAGATCTGTGTGATCGGCGGGAGCCGGTACTTCGGCCGGCGGGTGGTGGAGCTGCTCCGGGACGGCGGCGCCCGGGTGACCCTGGTGAACCGGGGATCGGCCGGGGCCCCGCCGGGGGTACGGCACGTCCTGGCCGACCGGGACGACGAGGCCGGGCTGGCCGCGGCGCTGGGCGGCGCCTCCTTCGACGTGGTGCTGGACCAGGTGCTCTACCGGCCCGAGCAGGCCGAGGCGGCGCTGCGGGTGTTCGGCGGCCGGGCCGGCCGGTACCTGATGACCTCCACCTGCGAGGTCTACGACCAGGTCCACGGCGTGCCCGGGAAGCCGCTGGCGGAGCGGGAGTTCGACGCGGCGGCCTGGCCGGGCGCGGAGCCCGTCGGCGACGGCTACGCCGAGGGCAAGCGGCGGGCCGAGGCGGTGCTGGCCCGGCAGACCGGGCTGCCGTACGCGGCGGTGCGCACCGCGCACGTCCTGGGCGGCGGCGCGGCCGACTTCACCGGACGGCTGGCGCACTACGCGCGGCGGATGCGTGCGGGCGAGGAGATCGCCGTGCACCGCCCGGCCGCCCCGGCCACCTTCGCCGAGTACGGCGAGATCGCCGGCTTCCTGGCCTGGGCGGCGGAGCAGGACTTCACCGGCCCGGTGAACGCCTGCTCCGGCGGCGAGGCGGACGTCTTCGAGCTCTGCGCCCTGCTGGAGCGGCACGGCCTGCCCGCCGCCCGCTTCGCCGAGCTCCCCGAGACCTCGCCGTTCTCCTTCGGGCACTACTACGGGATGGACAACTCCCGGGCCCGCGAACTCGGTCACGACTTCTCCGAGCTGACGGACTGGCTGCCCCGGGTGGTCGGCGAGGCGGTGTGACGGCCGGGGCCCGACCCCCCACGGGCCGGGCCCCGACCTCGGGGCCGTCTCCCCGGCCCCACCGAGGAGACGACCGGGCATCAGGGCAGGTACGCGATGCCCAGCTTGGTGATCCGCCAGCGCTGCTCGGCGGCGCCGGTGGCGGTGGCCAGCTCGACGACCCGGTTGCCCTGGGGGTCCTTGGCGGTGGAGAGCGCCATCACCTTGGACGGGTCGGCGGGGGAGGCGAGTTCGTAGCCCCCGGCGGAGGCGGGGCGGAACAGCCAGCGCTGGTTGTCGCCACCGTGGCAGCCCCACTGGACCAGCCGGGTGCCGGGGGCGGTGGAGCCGCCGGTGGCGTCCAGGCACATGGACTCGTTGCCGCTGAAGGCCAGCGAGAAGCCGCCCGCGGGGCGGGAGTTGAGCACGAAGGACTGGTTCAGCCCGCCGGTCGCCCGGTAGCCGATCGCGGCCCGCCCGTTGGTGGAGTCGCCGTAGGTGCCGCCCCCGGCGATGTCCAGCACCTGCCCGGTGGCCAGGTTGGTGAGCTGGTACCAGGAGCCCGCCTCGGGCCGGTCGGGGAAGGGCTGACCAGGTGTCAGCGGGACGATCGAGGTGGTGTTCTGCGGGTTGAGGGTGCAGAACGCCTCGGTGAGCTCCGGCCGTTGGTAGAACTGGCCGAGGCAGACGCCCTCGCCGCGGTAGCCCGCGACCCGCAGGTGGTAGGACTGCCGCACCATGTTCATGCAGACGCCCGGGATGCCGATCTCGTGGTCGCAGCCGTTGCGCTCCCGCTCGGAGAGGTCGATCACGTCGCCGTTGGTGTACTCGTACGGCGAGCTGGTCCAGCCCGCGCAGACCTCGTGACCGTAGGAGACCCGGCGCTGGTCCAGGTAGCGCACGCCCGGCACCCGGGAGGCCGCCTCGCGCAGCGCGTCGCTCAGCGTGGGCACCACCCAGTTGTGCCCCCAGGCGAGGTCCTCGGGGAAGGCCGGGCAGCCGTCGGCCACCTTGCCGACGTAGTCGTTGCGCCGGATGTCCGGGGTGATCGGGGTGAAGTAGGACTGGTACACCAACTGGTAGGCGGAGTCGGCGTACCCGGCCGCCCGCATGGTGTTGCGCACGCCGGTGAGCGCGGCCACCACCTTGGGCTTGACCCGCTCGGCCCGGGCGGTGATCGCGTCGCTGCCGATGGTGTCCCGGCAGCCCTTGTCCTTGGGGATCGGGAAGTACTGCTCCAGGCAGCTCATCATGATCCCGCTGAAGTCGAAGTCGTCGTTGGCGCCGATCGTGACGACCACCATCTTGACGTCGTACTGGGCCGCGGTGCGGGCGAGTTGGACGTCCTGCTTCTCCTCGCCGAAGTCCCCGCTGCCGGGGCCGGTGATCCTGGCCAGCTCGGGGTCGCTGACCAGGTCGCCGGTCTGCGCGCCGGAGCAGGCCAGGTTGACCGGGGTGACGCCGGGGATGTCGGTGACGAAGATCTCCGACTTCCCGTGCCGGTGGCAGTAGTTGGTGGGGGTGTCGGTGCCGGGGGTGTAGGCGTCGTTGGTGTCCGTCCCGGCGCCCTCGCCGGAGATGGCGCTGTCGCCGAGGGCGACGATGGCGGCCGGCTTGGCGCCGACCGGGGCGGCGGGCGCGGCGGTGGCGGTGGGGACGCCCGCCGCGAGGGTGGCCAGCAGCCCCGCTGCGGCCAGCAGGGCGGTACGGCGTGGTGAGCTGAGCACGCGTGACTCCTGGAAGGTGGGGGACCGGAGTTGGTGCGTGGTGCAGGCCCGGAAAAGGTGAGCCCGGCTCACATGCTAGGTACTGACAGGTAACGCAACAAGCCTCGTGCACACGGCGGTTGAACGACGCGGAGCCGCCGCCCACCGCCTCAGGAGGGGAGGCGGGGACGGCGGCTCGGGTACGGCGGAATCGACCGAGAGGCGACCGACGCGTGGGGCGTCAGGCGCTGTTCGGGTACAACTCAGGTGCTACGCGGCTGAATTCAGCCGACGTTCGCGCAGGAGTTGCCGAACGCCGGGTTCAGGGCGCCGATCACGTTGACCGAGTTGCCGCAGAGGTTGACCGGAACGTGAACCGGGACCTGGACGGAGTTGCCGGAGATGACACCGGGGGAACCCGCGGTGACGCCCTCGGCGGAGCTGCTCGCCAGCGCGGTGCCCGCACCGGCCGCGACGATGCCGACAACAGCGGCGCCGACGGTGGCGACCTTCTTGACGCTCATGTGAGTCTCCTCGTAGATCAGTTCTTCCAGGTGCCGTACCAACAGCGGACGAGCATGGAAGCGCACGGGCGTGCGTCGACTCCAACGAGCCCTGGCCGGACGGGTTGCGCGCTGCTCCCGACATTCACCCACTTGCAGCAGTGGCGGCATTCGGGTGATCTCCCGCACCGCTCGGATCCGCCCGTTTCCCCCTGGACGCTGCGTCGTTCTTCCTGGCGAAACAGGCTCCACACCGAAGCATCGAACCACCGCAAGGAATGGGACTCGCACCATGCGCAAGCTCGCCTACGGCACCCTCGGCACCGCCGCCACCGCGGCCCTGCTGCTGAGCGGCGCCGCTGCCGCCGCCGCCCACGGCCACGGTCACGGCCACACCAGCGGCGCCTCGGCGGAGTCCGTCGTGGCGGGCTCGCCCGGTGTGCTCTCCGGCAACAACGTGCAGGTCCCGATCCACATCCCGGTCAACCTGTGCGGCAACACCGTGGACGTGGTCGGCCTGCTCAACCCGGCCTTCGGCAACTCCTGCCTGAACGCCTGAGACTGACGGCCAGTCAGCTCTCCTGACTTCCAGGTGGGGCAATTCGAACCCTCCTGGGCGCGCCGCGATTGCGTCCGGTTCTCGACCGTGCGAGAACTGATGACGGGGGCGGCGTGAACGAAGCGGCCGCGCGGAACCGCCCAAGCCACGGGCGACGCACAGGACTTGGGCCGCTATTGCGACACCACACGGTACACCCCCCAATTCTCGGGCGACATTCCCGCTCGCCCGCTCAAACGGAGGATTTCCCATGCGTAGCTTCAAGAAGGCTGCTGTCCTTTCCGTCGCCGCGGCCGGCCTGGTGCTCGGCTCCGCCGGTGGCGCGTTCGCCAGCTCCGAGGCCGAGGCCGTCGTGGCCGGCTCCCCGGGCGTGCTCTCGGGCAACAACGTCCAGGTCCCGATCCACATCCCGGTCAACGTCTGCGGCAACACCGTGAACGTGATCGCCCTGCTGAACCCGTCGTTCGGCAACTCCTGCGCCAACGTTGACGCCCCGCC
>NZ_JBITBY010000011.1:0-164017 GCF_044452665.1 Kitasatospora sp. NPDC051853
GGACTCCCCTTCGTCGTCGCCCTCAACGGCTTCGACGGACACCAGCCCCACACCCCCGACGAAGTCCGAGAAGCACTCCAACTCGGCCCCGACACTCCCATCATCACCCTCGACGCACGCCGCCGGGACAGCGCCAAGAGCGCCCTCATCACCCTCGTCGAACACGCCCTCCTCGCCCGACTCCGCTGATGGGGGCACGGAAAAGGGCCCACCACCCCCGTGGCGGGCCCTTTCTGACTCCTTGACGTCCGGCTGACGGCCGGTCAGCCCTCCGGGTCGAGGCCGGCCCGGATCAGGCCGTAGGTGTAGGCGTCCTCCAGGGCCAGCCAGGAGGCGCCGATCACGTTGTCCGCCACGCCCACGGTGGACCAGGTGGCCACCCCGTCGGTGGACTCGATCAGCACCCGGGTGCGCGAGCTGGTGCCGTGCGCGCCCTCCATGATGCGGACCTTGTAGTCCACCAGCTCCATCTTGGCCAGCGGCGGGTAGATGTGCTCCAGCGCCGTACGCAGCGCCTGGTCCAGCGCGTGCACCGGGCCGTTGCCCTCACCGGTGGCGATCCTGCGCTCACCCTGGGCCCAGAGCTTCACGGTGGCCTCGTTGCCCGGGGTGCCGTCCGCCAGCTGCTCGCTGATGGTCCGCCAGGACTCCAGGGTGAAGAACCGCACCTTGGCGCCGCGCACCTCGTCGCGGAGCAGCAGCTCGAAGGAGGCGTCGGCCGCCTCGTAGGTGAAGCCGAGGTTCTCCTGCTCCTTGACCTTGGCCACCACCCGGCCGACCAGGTCGCGGTCGGCGGAGAGGTCGTAGCCCAGTTCCTTGCCCTTGAGCTCGATCGAGGCCCGGCCGGCCATGTCGGAGACCAGCATCCGCATGGTGTTGCCGACCAGCTCGGGGTCGATGTGCTGGTAGAGGTCCGGATCCACCTTGATCGCGGAGGCGTGCAGGCCGGCCTTGTGCGCGAAGGCCGAGAAGCCCACGTACGGCTGGTGGGTGGAGGGCGCGAGGTTGACCACCTCGGCGATCGCGTGCGAGATCCGGGTCATCTCGGCCAGCTTCCCGGCGGGCAGCACCCGGCGGTCGTACTTCAGCTCCAGCGCGCCGACCACCGGGAAGAGGTTGGCGTTGCCGACCCGCTCGCCGTAGCCGTTGGCGGTGCACTGCACGTGGGTGGCGCCGGCGTCCACGGCGGCCAGCGTGTTGGCCACCGCGCAGCCGGTGTCGTCCTGGGCGTGGATGCCGAGGCGGGCGCCGGTCTCGGCGATCACGTCGGCGACGATCTCCCGGACACCGCCGGGCAGCATCCCGCCGTTGGTGTCGCAGAGCACCACCACGTCGGCGCCGGCCTCGTGCGCGGTGCGGACCACGGCGAGCGCGTAGTCGCGGTTGGCCTGGTAGCCGTCGAAGAAGTGCTCGCAGTCGATGAACACCCGGCGGCCCAGGGCCTTGAGGTGCTCGACGCTGTCCCGGACCATCTCCAGGTTCTCGTCCAGGGTGGTGCGCAGGGCCAGCTCGACGTGCCGGTCGTGCGACTTGGCCACCAGGGTGACCACCGGGGCGCCGCTGTTGACCAGCGCGGCCAGCTGCGGGTCGTCGGCGGCCTTGCCGCCCGCGCGGCGGGTCGCGCCGAAGGCGACCAGCTGGGCGTGCCTGAGGTCCAGCTCGGCGGCGGCGCGGGCGAAGAACTCGGTGTCGCGCGGGTTGGCCCCGGGCCAGCCGCCCTCGATGAAGCCGACGCCGAACTCGTCCAGGTGCCGGGCGATGGTCAGCTTGTCGGCCACGCTGAGGTTGATGCCCTCGCGCTGGGCGCCGTCGCGCAGCGTGGTGTCGAAGACGTGGAACTCGTCGTTGGGTCGGCTGCTGGCGTTGCTGGCCTCGGTCATGGCCGTCGGTTCTCCGTTTCGGGGAGGTACTGCTCGGTTGGTTGCCGGGATACGAATCCGGCTCCACTGTCCAGCATCCCGCGCGCCTCCCGGTGTCCCCGAGCCCCCTCGTGAGGGGCCGGTGGCCGGTCCGGGAAAACGAAAAGACCCCTCGCGGGTGCGAGAGGTCTGCGCGCGGGTCTGGACGCTGGTGGGCGCTCCGCGTGGTGGTGGTACGGGAGCGGTCACTGCGGACCGGCGCGCCTGCTGCTAATAATCAGCGAAAGCGAGGACACGTTCGCAGTCTGGCACACCATCCGCGATCCGGCCCCCGCGTCTCGCCATCCGGGACGTGTCAGGTCAGCCGGGGGGGCGGATCGAGGTCACCGGAGCCAGGGCGCCCCGGGGAGGGGCGCCCTGAGGGTGGGTCAGAGGATCTTGTGGAGCCAGTTGTGGGTGTCGGGGAGCTGGCCGCCCTGGAGGGCGAGGAGGGTCTTGCGGAGCTCCATGGTGACGGGGCCGGGCTCGCCCTTGCCGACGGTCCAGTCGGCGCGGGCGGACTTGACCGAGCCGACGGGGGTGATGACGGCGGCGGTGCCGCAGGCGAAGACCTCGGTGAGGGTGCCGTCGGCGTTGGCCTCGCGCCACTCGTCGGTGGAGATCTTCCGCTCCTCGACGGCGTAGCCGAGGTCGGCGGCGAGGGTGAGGAGGGAGGCCCGGGTGATGCCGGGGAGCAGGGCGCCGGAGAGCTCGGGGGTGACGATCTTCGCGTCCTTGCCCTCGCCGAAGACGAAGTAGAGGTTCATGCCGCCCATCTCCTCGATCCACCGGTGCTCGGCGGCGTCGAGCCAGACGACCTGGTCGCAGCCCTTCTCGGCGGCCTGGGCCTGGGCGACCAGCGAGGCGGCGTAGTTGCCGGCGCACTTGGCGGCGCCGGTGCCGCCGGGCGCGGCCCGGACGTACTCCTCGGAGAGCCAGACGGAGACCGGCTTCACGCCGCCGGGGAAGTAGGCGCCGGCCGGGGAGGCGATGACCATGAAGAGGTACTCGTTGGCCGGGCGGACGCCCAGGCCGACCTCGGTGGCGAACATGAAGGGCCGCAGGTAGAGGCTCTGCTCGGCCTCCTCGGGCACCCAGGCCTCGTCCTGGCGGACCAGCAGGTCGACGGCCTCGACGAAGGTCTCGACCGGGAGCTCGGGCATGGCCAGGCGGCGGGCGGAGGCGGCGAAGCGCTCGGCGTTGGCGGTCGGGCGGAAGGAGGCGACCGAGCCGTCGGGCTGGCGGTAGGCCTTCATGCCCTCGAAGATCGCCTGGCCGTAGTGCAGGGTCATGTTGGCCGGGTCGATCTCCAGCGGCGCGTAGGGCGTCAGCTGGGCGTCGTGCCAACCCCGGCCCTCGGTCCACCGGATGGTGACCATGTGGTCGGTGAAGACCCGTCCGAAGCCGGGGCTGGTCAGCCGGGCCGCGCGCTCACCGTCGGAGAGCGGGTGCGCGGAGGGCTTGAGGTCGAACGTGATGGGCGCCTGGGTGGGCGTACTCATGACTGTCTGTCCTTCACCGTGGGGTTGGTCCGGGCCGGTACCCACCACTGTGAATGAACACACGAAGGCACGGCCCACTGTCGATACTCGCATCCAGAGGGCCGTGCCGAACAGCCGGTCGGGCTGTGGTTCGTCTGGTTCCGGCCCGTCAGCCGGATACTCGGGCGGCGAGCGCGTCGCCGACCTCGCTGGTGGAGCGGGCACCCGAGCGCTCGGTGAGGTCGGCGGCGACGGCGGCCTCGACCTTGGCGGCCTCCTCGGCGAAGCCGAGGTGGTCCAGCAGCATGGCGACCGAGAGCACGGTGGCGGTCGGGTCGGCCTTGCCCTGGCCGGCGATGTCCGGGGCGGAGCCGTGCACCGGCTCGAACATCGACGGGAAGGCGCCGGTGGGGTTGATGTTGCCGGAGGCGGCCAGGCCGATGCCGCCGGTGACGGCCGCGGCGAGGTCGGTGAGGATGTCGCCGAACAGGTTGTCGGTGACGATCACGTCGAAGCGCTCGGGCTGGGTGACGAAGAAGATCGTCGCCGCGTCCACGTGCAGGTAGTCGGTGGTGACCTCGGGGAACTCCTGGCCGACCTCGGCGAAGATCCGGGACCAGAGGTGGCCGGCGTGCACCAGCACGTTGTTCTTGTGCACCAGGGTGAGCTTCTTGCGCGGGCGGGCGGCGGCGCGCCTGTAGGCGTCGCGGACCACGCGCTCGATGCCGAACGCGGTGTTCAGGCTGACCTCGGTGGCCACCTCGTGCTCGGTGCCGGTGCGCAGGGTGCCGCCGTTGCCGACGTACGGGCCCTCGGTGCCCTCGCGGACCACCACGAAGTCGATCTCCGGGGCGCCGGCCAGCGGGCCCTGGACACCCGGGAAGAGCTTGCCCGGGCGGAGGTTGATGTGGTGGTCGAAGGCGAAGCGGAGCTTCAGCAGCAGACCGCGCTCCAGCACGCCGGACGGGACGCTCGGGTCGCCGATGGCGCCGAGCAGGATCGCGTCGGCGCCCTTGAGCTCCTCCAGCACGGCGTCCGGGAGGGTCTCACCGGTGCGGTGGTAGAGACGGGCACCGAGGTCGTACTCGGTGGTCTCCACCTTGACGTCGGCGGGGAGGGCGGCGGCGAGCACCTTGAGGCCCTCGGCCACGACTTCCTGGCCGATGCCGTCACCGGGGATCACTGCGAGACGAAGGCTGCGAGACATGCGCTCGACAGTACTCCGCGTCCCAAGCGGTGACATCCGATGTCCACCATTCGGACGGCGCTTGGCGGGCCGGTCCGGGCCCCCGCCGCCCTATGCTCGGATCCGGACAAATCATGACGGAACGTCAGGGGTGCCTGGTCGGTGAGCGGCTGGACATCGGCGCGTGGGCGCCGTGCGGAGCTGGGGGCCTCGGGGCTGACGGCGGCGGCCTACACGGCCGCCGTGGCCGCGCGGCAGGAGTACCCGTTCGGCCCAACGGCGGTGGCCGGGGCGGAGTCGGTGCCGTACCACGCGCACCTGCGGGACCTGCTGCACGGCTCCACCACCGGGGACCTGCTGTTCAACTGGGGCAGCGGCTACGGCGCCCCGTTCCTGCCCGACCTCGCCGCCTACCTGGCCAACCCGTTCTCCTGGCCGGCCGCCGCCCTGCTCCCCCGGGGCTCGATCGCGCTCGCCGCCTTCCTGGTCCCGCTGCTCAGCCTGGGCCTGGCCGCCGCCCTGACGACCCGTCTGCTCGGACGGCTGCACCCCGGGCCCGGCTGGCAGCGGGCCCTGCTCGGCGCCGGGTACGGGCTCTGCGCCTGGGTGGTCCAGGACGGCGTGACCACGCCCGCCTGGCTCTGGGGCACCGTCTCGCTGCCGCTGCTCTGCCTGGCCGGGGACTGGTGCCTGCGCGGCCGCCACCGGCTGGTCGGCATCCTGGCGGTGACCGTCGCCCTGGCCGGGAACCTGCCGACCGGAGTGGCCGCCATGGCGGGCGCCGGGCTGGTGCTGCTGCTCCAGCTGGTGCTGACGGACCGTCCGCCCCGGGCCCGGCTGGGCGCGCTCTGGCGGGCCGGCTCGGCCGGACTGCTCGGGGCGCTGCTGGCCGCGCCGGTGGTGACGGTGGGCCTGAAGGCCGCCCGGGCCGCCCAGCCGGGGCCGCTCACCGGCTACCGGGGCGCGCCCGGCCTCGCCGATTACCTGGGCCAACTGCTGCCCGGCGGGCGCCCCGGGCTGCCGCTGCCGGACGTCTCGGTGGGGATGCTCGGGCTGCTGCTGGCGGCCACCCTGCCGTTCAACCGCGGGCTCGCGCGGCGGGAACGGATCGGCTGGCCGCTGCTGCTGGTGCTCGCCGGGGCCGGGCTGGTCTGGCGGCCGGAGGTGCTGCTCTGGCACGACCCCGGGCTGACCACCGGCACCGGCACCCCGTACCTGGCCGCCTTCGTGCTCAGCGGACTGCTGGTGATGGCGGCCTGGGTCTCGCTCTCCCGGCCGCCCGACCTGCCCGCGCTGGCGGGCGGGGCGGGGGTGGTGGCGGTGGTGGTGACGGTGGCCCAGGTCGGGGGCGGCGGGCTGACCGGGGCCACGTGGGTGCTGGTCACGGCGGGCGGGGCGGTGGTGGCCGCCGGGCTGTGGCTGCTGCGGCGGGGCGGGGCCGAACGGGCGGTGGCGGCCGGGCTGACGGTGGCGGTGGTGGCGGGGGCCTCGTACGCGGCGTACGCGGGCGCTCCGACCGGCGGGGCACAGGTGGACGCGGGGCAGGCGCGGGAGGCGTACCGGGTCCTGCGGGCGGAGCGGACCTGGCCGGACGGGCGGGCCGACCCCGGGCCGCACGCGTTCACCGACAACGACCCGATGCTGCTGGACGGCCAGGGCGGCGGCTACCGCTCCGACCGGCTGCCGCGCGTCACCGCGGAACTGCTGCACGACCTCGGGGCCGGCTGGTACTCCGGCGGGCGGCAGACGCTCAGCCCGGCGGACCCGGTCGGGCGGGCGGTGTTCGGGGTGCGGACCTTCCTGGCGGACGGGGGCGGCGGGTTCGTGGTGGGGCGGGCGGGTGCCGCGGCGCCGCTGGTGACGGTGCGGGCGGGGGTGCCGGTGGTGGACGGGTCCTCGGTGTGGGCCCGTCAGGGATCGCTGCTCGATGCCCGGAACCTGTACGAGGTACCGGAGTTGACGCCGGTGGGGGGTTCCGCCGGGCCGACCCCGCACGGCAGCAGCGGGTGGTCGGTGCCGGCCGGCGGGGCGGGGTTCGAGGCGAGCTGCTCCCCCGGCTCGACGGCGTACTTCCACGGGCCCTGGTACGCGGGGACGGTGAGCGCCCTGGGCACCGAGTACGTCAGCGCGGGGCAGCAGCCCGTGGTCTCGGAACCGGTGCACCCGCTCGGGACCGTCCCGGGTGACGGACGGATCCGGCTCCTCCTGCGGGCCGGGGCGGTGACCCAGGTCCCGGAGCGGCCGCTCGGGTGCCTGGCGCCGGGAGCCCTGGAACGGGCGGTGGCGGGACTGACCGCGGCGGAACGGGTGACGGCCGGCGGGCACACCCTGACGGCCGAGCTGCCGGTCGGGGCCATCGGCACCGCGGTGGTCGCCGCCCCGGCGGTGGAGGGCTGGACCTGCCGCGTGAACGGCGGGCCGGAGCGGGTGCCCGGCTCCTACCTCGGCCTGATCGCCGTCCCCCTCGGCGACGCCGCCACCACCGTCTCGTGCTCCTACCGCCCACCGGGCCTCACCGACGGCCTGGCCATCAGCGCGGCCGCACTGGCCGTGCTGGCCGCGGTCGTCCTGCTCTCCCTGGCCCGGCGGCGCCCGCAGCGGAACCGCCCGGAGGGCGAATAGGGGCGCGGGGAACTGCGCGCTGCGGAAGGACGAAACCCGTGTGCCGGGTACGGACAGCCACTTGCAAGTGAGCCTCCGTACCCGGCACACGGGTCGTCAACTTCCGATTCGCGCAGTTCCTCGCGCCCCTGGGTCGCCGCCTTCCGGCTGCCCGGAGGGTCTCACCAGCGATGCTCCACCTACCGAAGCCGGACCACCTCGGTGCGGCGGCCGTCGGGGTTGAGGTGGTGGAGCAGGAGGAGCCGGTCCGCGGCGGGGTTGCGGCGGCGGATCTCCAGGGCGGTGCCGGGCTGTTCGGGGGTGGCGACGGCGGCGGGGCCGGCCGCGCCCGCGCGGATGTCGAGGGCGGGGGCCAGGACGTCGAGGGCCAGGGTGGGGCGGCCGTCCTTGAGGCCGATCGAGGAGAGGGCCTCGGCCGCGTCGGGCAGGCCGGGGGCGGCGAAGCCGGTCCAGAGGGCGTAGCGGATCCGGGAGGTGGACTGCCGCAGGCCGGGGAGTTTGGCGAGCCGGACGGGGAGGACCAGGGCGTCGGTGTCGAGCAGGTCGGTGTCGGTGTCGCCCCAACGGGCGTTCAGCGGCTGGACGTCGAGCTCCTCCCCGCTCTTGGCGTCGTAGGTCCGGGCGACCAGGACGTCGCTGCCCTTGAGGCGGTCGGCGGCGACCACCACGTCGGTCTGCTGGTCGCCGTCGGTGTCCAGCGAGGCCCGGACGGCGAACTGGCCGACGGGGGTGGGGGCGGCGGCCCAGAGCGCGGCGGCCAGGTAGAGGGTGCCGTTCTCCAGGGGTTCGCCGCCGACCGCGGGGGCGTCGCTGGCGGCCCCGGCGGCCCGGAGGTTGGCCGCCCGGTCGGCGGGTCGGGTGACGCAGAGGTCCGGGCTCACGTCTTGTTTGACCGCAGCCTGCTCGGCGGCGGCCCCGGGCGGGCAGTCCGGCCAGCGGGGGGCCTCGCCGCCGAGGGCGAAGGCGGAGAGCAGGCCGCCGACGGCGGCGGGTGCCGCGGTGCCGGTGAGGGTGAGCAGGGAGCTGGTCCGGCCGAGCCGGGCCTGCTGACCGGCCGTCAGGTCGGAGGCGGCGCGCGGCGCGGCGAACAGCGGCACCCGGAGCTCCGGCGCCGTGCCCTCCGCGGGGGTGAGCAGCAGGCGGCCGGAGAGCTCGCCGCGGTAGCTGCGGGCCTTGCCGCCCTGGATGAGGTCCAGGGTCGGGTCCGGTGCGCGGTCGAGCCGGCCGGGCACCCGGAGGGTGACCTTGACCCGGGCGGTGCCGCCGGCCGGGACGGTCACCCGGGCGGGGGTCAACTCGAAGGCGGTGCCGGGTACTTCGGTGGCGGCGGCGTAGCCGGTGCGGTACTCCAGCGGGCGGTCGGCGAAGCTGTGCAGCTCCACCTCGCGGGTGAGCGCGGTGGGGCCGGTGACCGGGACGGGGCCGAAGGAGAGGCCGACCGCGCCGTCCACCGCCTCGCCGGCCGCGTAGGCGACCACGGGGGTGGCGACGGCCCGGTCGACCCGGACCCGTCCGGCGCCGGTGCGTTCGGGGCCGTGGACCGGGCCCGACTGCCCGTCACCGAGCCAGGTGTCCCCGGCGGTGTTCATCAGGGCGGCCTTGACCTGGGCCACCGTCCAGTCGGGGTGGACGTCGCGGACCAGGGCGGCCAGGCCGGCCACGTGCGGGGAGGCCATCGAGGTGCCGTCCTCGCGCATGCCGCCGGAGCCGGAGCCGACCTTGGCGGACCAGATGGTCTCGCCGGGGGCGGCGAGGTCGGGCTTGACCAGGCCGGGCAGGCCGATGCCGCGGGAGGTGAAGGAGGTCAGGGTGTCCGTGCGCTGCGGCTGCTCCTGGGCCACCGCGCCGTGCAGGGGGTTGCCCGGGGTGGCCAGCTGGACGGTGACCGGGCCGGCCTCGGCGGCCTTGCGCAGGCGCTCGCCGTCGGCCCTGGCCAGGATGGCGGCCGGGATGCGGTCGTTCCCGGCGATCTCGCCGAGGTGGTCGCCGTCGGCGGCGAACAGGGTGCCGACGGCTCCGGCGTCGGCGGCGTTGTTGGCCCGGGGCGCGGAGCCGCAGGCCCGGTCGGGCTCGCGGGTGCTCCAGGCCAGCACGGCGATCCGGTCCTTGAGCCGGGCCGCGTCGGCGGCGGAGAAGGGCTTGCAGCCGTCCGACTGGTCGGCGGGCAGGGCGAGTTGCCCCTGCACCTCGCGGTCGTCCCAGTGCTGGTACTTGGCGCTCCAGTGTGCCGGGACGAGACCGGCCAGGGATTCGGGGGCGAGCACCCGCAGGCCGTCGGCGTCGCCGTGCGGGTCGACCGAGGCGGCCACCGTGAGCACCCGGGGGGCGGTGCCGGGGCTGCCGCCGATGGCGTACACGTCGCCCTCGTTGCCGGCCGCCGCGACCACCACGGTGCCGAGCGCGGCGAGCCGGTCGGCGGTGAGGGCGTCGGCGTCGTCGGGGCCGCCGAACGGGCTGCCGAGCGAGAGGTTGACCACGTCCAGACGGTCCGTCAGGTCGCCGTCCTGGTCCGGGTCGGCGGCCAGGTCGAGCGCCTCGGTGAGCTGGTCGGTGGAGCCGGAGCAGCCGAAGACCCGGATCGGGTAGAGCCGGGCCTCGGGGGCCGCGCCGGGGCCGACCTTGAAGCCGGCCGGGTCCAGGCCGGGCCGGTACGGGCCGTGGTAGGTGGCGCCGGCCGAGGTGACGCCGTAGCCGGCGGCGGTGCCGGCCACGTGGGTGCCGTGGCCGTTGAGGGCGCAGTCCAGCGGGTTGTCGTCGGGCACCGGGTGGCTGCCCTCGTCCGAGGAGGGGTCGTAGGCGTCGCCGACCAGGTCCTTGCCGCCGAAGACCTTCTCGGTCGGGAAGAGCTCCTTCGGTGCGGTCCTGGCGCCGTCGACGGCCTTGAACGCCGCCTCGGTGCCGGGGCCGCCGAAGTCCGCGTGGGTGTAGTCCAGGCCGGAGTCGATGATGCCGATGCTGACGCCGCGTCCGGTGGAGCCGGTGGAGCCCTCCGGGCCGGCCCAGACGGCGGGGGCGCCGGTGAGCGGGACCGAGTGGGAGTTGACCCGTTCCTTGAGTGCGATCGGGTGCACCGCGCGCACCCCGGGCAGCCGGGCCAGGCCGGGCACCGCGGCGGCGGGCACGTTCACCGCGATCCCGGAGAGCAGCGTGTGGGTGCGGTAGAGCTCGTGCGCCGCGGGCACCGACCGCCGTACCGCGTCGGCCAGCCGGCCGGCCGCGCGGTCGGTGGCGCGGCGCCGTTCGGCGCCGGCCTCGGCCCCGGCCCGGCGGACCGCCTCGGGGCCGCGGCGCTGGCGCCGGGCCTCCGCGGTGGCCTGCTGCCAGGCCGCGGCGGCGGACTCGGTGTCGAGCTCCAGCAGGACGCTTCGGCGGCCCGCCGGGTCGTGGTCGGTCGTGGCGCGCTCGGCCGCCGCACCGGAGAGCGGTACGGCGGCGAGGGCGAGCGAGCCGGTCAGCAGCAGGGTGCCGAGCCGGACGAGGGTGGTGGTGCGCAAGGGCCTGTCTCCCCCGGCAGGGGTTGCGGTAGGCCCGCGCCGTGCGGAGCTCGATCACCCTTCCGGAGGCACCAAATTAGGATCATCGCGCCGGGTCCGGCGAGCACCGTCCCTCCTTGGAGTCGCGGTTGCACTCCTGTGGGTGACGGATCGTCAGGCGTTCGGCGCAGCGCCCGTGACCTGCGGCGCGACCCGGCGCTGCGACCGGCTCGCGGGGCTCAGTGCCCGGTCGAGCCGCCGTTGTCGCGGCGGTCCAGCGAGCGCTGCAGGGCGGCGTTGGCGCGGGGGTCGGACTGGGCGCGGCGACGGCGGCGGGGGGCCGTGGTCTCGGCGGCGGAGGCGTGGCGGTCGGTGGTGGTGGGCATACCGAACTCCTTGAGTCGTACGCGTGGGGTGAGGGATTTCGGGTACGCCGGGCAGGGGTCGCCTGCCATGGGTGCGTACGGACACACGGGCCACGCACCCTCGTTGGAGGGGTGGCACACCGTATGACTCCTTCACGGTACGACGCCCGGCGGTTCCTGTCTGCACGGATAGTTGGATTTCCTAGTATCTGAGACGGGACTCACCCGGGAGACGGAAAGGGCCCGGTCCGCCGCAGCGGACCGGGCCCTCTGACGTGCTGTCAGCCGAGGTTCACCGAACGGGCGAAGCGCGCGCCGATCGCCGTGGAGATCTCGGCCAGGACCTCCTGGGAGACCTCGCTGTCCACGGTGATCGAGGCGAGCGCCTCGGAGCCGTCGCGGGCGACCTGCATGCCCGCGATGTTGATGCCGGCGTCGCCGAGGATCTTGCCGAGGGTGCCGACCACGCCGGGGCGGTCCTCGTACTTGAAGAAGGCCATGTGGTCGGTGAGCGCGACGTCCACGTCGAAGGCGTCCACGCCGACGATCTTCTGGGTCTGCTTCGGGCCGGCCAGGGTGCCGGAGATGGCGACCTCCGAGCCGTCGGACAGGGTGCCGCGGACGGTGATCACGTTGCGGTGCTCGGGGGACTCGCTGGAGGTGGTGAGGCGGACCTCGACACCGCGCTCCTGGGCGAACAGCGGGGCGTTGACGTAGGACACCGTCTCGGCCACCACGTCCTCGAACACGCCCTTCAGGGCGGAGAGTTCGAGCACCTTGACGTCGTGCTGGGTGATCTCGCCGCGCACCTCGACGTCGAGGCGGACGGCCACCTCGCCGGCCAGCGCGGTGAAGATCCGGCCGAGCTTCTCGGCCAGCGGCAGGCCCGGACGGACGTCCTCGGCGATCACGCCGCCCTGGACGTTGACCGCGTCCGGCACCAGCTCGCCCGCGAGGGCGAGGCGGACCGACCTGGCGACGGCGATGCCGGCCTTCTCCTGGGCCTCGTCGGTGGAGGCGCCCAGGTGCGGGGTGGCCACCACGTTGTCGAAGCCGAACAGCGGGGAGTCGGTGCACGGCTCCTTGGCGTAGACGTCCAGGCCGGCGCCGGCCACCCGGCCGTCGCGCAGCGCGGAGGCCAGGGCCGCCTCGTCCACGATGCCGCCGCGGGCGGCGTTGACGATGCGCACGCTCGGCTTGACCTTGTGCAGCGCCTCGTCGCCGATCAGGCCGATCGTCTCGGGGGTCTTGGGGAGGTGCACGGTGATGAAGTCGGAGACCTCCAGCAGCTCCTCGAGGGAGAGCAGCTTGACGCCCATCTGGGCCGCGCGGGCGGCCTGGATGTAGGGGTCGTAGGCCACGATCTTCATGCCGAAGGCGGACATCCGCTGGGCGACCAGGACGCCGATCCGGCCGAGGCCGACCACGCCGAGGGTCTTCTCGCTCAGCTCGACGCCGGTGTACTTGTTGCGCTTCCACTCGCCCTGCTTGAGCGCGGCGTTGGCGGGCGCGATGTTGCGGGCGACCGAGATCAGCAGGCCGCAGGCGAGCTCGGCGGCGGTGACGATGTTGGAGGTCGGGGCGTTCACGACCATCACGCCGGCCTTGGTGGCGGCGGAGACGTCCACGTTGTCCAGGCCGACGCCCGCGCGGGCGACCACCTTGAGCTTCTTGGCGGCGGCCAGCGCCTCGGCGTCCACCTTGGTGGCGGAGCGGATCAGGATGGCGTCCACGTCCGCGATGGCGGTCAGCAGCTCGGTGCGGTCCGCGCCGTTGCACTGCCGGATCTCGAAGTCCGGGCCCAGCGCGTCGACGGTGGCGGGAGACAGCTCTTCGGCGATGAGTACTACGGATTTGCTCACGACAGTGTTGTCCTTAACTGTCCGGTTCCCAGGGCCCTCACGAAGGTGGCGTGGCAGGGCGGGGGAAGGTGGCATGCCGCGTAGGTAGACGCACGACGCTGTGGGCCTGACGCGCACTCGGAAGTGTATCGACGGTGATGCGCATCGGCTGCTCCCGTCCGGCGAAATCACCCGGACGGGAACAGCCGTTGTGTACAAGCGGGTTGTGCGGGTTACGCGTTCTCGTCGACCCAGCTCATCAGCTTGCGCAGCTTCTTGCCGGTGGTCTCCAGCAGGTGCTCGGAGTCGGCGTTCTTGTACTCGTTGTACTTCGGCAGGCCCGCCTTGTACTCGGCGATCCAGGTGTTGGCGAAGGTGCCGTCCTGGATCTCCGCGAGGACCTTCTTCATCTCGGCCTTGGTGTCGGCGGTGATGATGCGCGGGCCGGTGACGTAGTCGCCCCACTCGGCGGTCTCCGAGATGGACCAGCGCATCTTCTCCAGGCCGCCCTCGTACATCAGGTCGACGATGAGCTTCAGCTCGTGGAGGCACTCGAAGTAGGCGATCTCTGGCTGGTAGCCGGCCTCGACCAGGGTCTCGAAACCGGCCTTGACCAGGGCGGCGGTGCCACCGCAGAGGACGGCCTGCTCACCGAACAGGTCGGTCTCGGTCTCCTCGGTGAAGGTGGTCTTGATGACGCCGGCCTTGGTGGCGCCGATGCCCTTGGCGTAGGAGAGCGCCAGGTCGAAGGCCTTGCCGGTGGCGTCCTGCTCGACGGCCACGATGGCGGGGACGCCGCGGCCCTCCTGGTACTGGCGGCGGACCAGGTGGCCCGGGCCCTTCGGGGCGACCATGCAGACGTCGACGTCGGCCGGGGGCTTGATGAAGCCGAAGCGGATGTTCAGGCCGTGGCCGAAGAACAGCGCGTCGCCGGCCTTCAGGTGCGGGGCGATGTCCGCCTCGTAGACGTCGGCCTGGATCGGGTCCGGCACCAGGATCATGATGACGTCGGCCTCGGCGGCGGCCTCGGCGGCGGTGACCACGCGCAGGCCCTCCTCCTCCGCCTTCGCCTTGGAGGAGGAGCCCTCCTTGAGGCCGACCCGGACGTCCACGCCGGAGTCGCGCAGCGACAGCGCGTGGGCGTGGCCCTGGCTGCCGTAGCCGATGATCGCGACCTTGCGGCCCTGGATGATCGAGAGGTCGGCGTCGTCTTCGTAGAACAGCTCGGCCACGGGGGCACATCTCCTTGCGTGGTGGTGATGCCGGGTCCTGCAGGTCCTACCGTACGTGGACCCGGCGGGGGTGTGGGGCGGTGCTTCAGGGTGTGAGACGACGGGTCGTCAGAGGTCTTGCGGGGCCGGTCAGGCGCTGCGGTCGAGCGCCCGGAGCGAGCGGTCCGTGATCGAACGGGCGCCGCGGCCGATGGCGACCAGGCCGGACTGCACCAACTCCTTGATGCCGTACGGCTCCAGCATCTTGAGCATGGCCTCCAGCTTGTCCGAACTGCCGGTGGCCTCGATGGTCACCGCGTCCGGCGAGACGTCGACCGTCTTGGCGCGGAACAGCTGGACGATCTCGACGATCTGCGAGCGCGACTCGGCGTCGGCGCGGACCTTCACCAGGACCAGCTCGCGCTGCACGGCGGCGGCCTGGTCGAGTTCGACGATCTTTATCACGTTGACCAGCTTGTTGAGCTGCTTGGTGACCTGCTCCAGCGGGAGGTCCTCCACGTTGACCACGATGGTCATCCGGGAGATGTCCGGGTGCTCGGTCGGGCCGACCGCGAGCGAGTCGATGTTGAAGCCCCGACGGGAGAACAGGGCGGCGATGCGGGCGAGCACGCCGGGCTTGTTCTCGACCAGGACGGAGAGGGTGTGCTTGGACATGGTGGTCATGGACTCTCTATCGGTTGGTCAGGGCAGTCAGTCGAGGTCGTCGCCGAAGTCCGGGCGCACGTCCCGGGCGGCGAGGATCTCGTCGTTGCTGGTGCCGGCGGCCACCATCGGCCAGACCATGGCGTCCTGGTGGACGATGAAGTCGATGACGACCGGGCGGTCGTCGATCGCCATCGCCTGCTCGATCACCTTGTCCAGGTCCTCCGGGCGCTCGCAGCGCAGGCCGACGCAGCCCATCGCCTCGGAGAGCATCACGAAGTCCGGGATGCGGGTGCCCTGGGCCGGCGCCTCGATGCCGTCGTGCTCCGGGCCGGAGTGCAGCACGGTGTTGGAGTAGCGCTGGTTGTAGAAGAGGGTCTGCCACTGGCGGACCATGCCGAGGGAGCCGTTGTTGATGACGGCGACCTTGATCGGGATGTTGTTCAGCGCGCAGGTGACCAGTTCCTGGTTGGTCATCTGGAAGCAGCCGTCACCGTCGATCGCCCAGACCGTGGTGTCCGGCTTGCCCGCCTTGGCGCCCATCGCGGCCGGGACGGCGTAGCCCATGGTGCCCGCGCCGCCCGAGTTGAGCCAGGTGGCCGGCTTCTCGAACCGGATGAACTGCGAGGCCCACATCTGGTGCTGGCCGACGCCCGCCGCGTAGATGGCGTCCGGGCCGACCAGCTGCCCGATCCGCTCGATCACCTGCTGCGGGGACAACCCGCCCTCGGGGGCGGCCTCGTAGCCCAGCGGGAAGGTGGTCTTCCACTCGTTGAGCTTCTCCCACCAGGCGGTGTAGTCGCCCTTGTGGCCGGCGTCGAACTCGGCCTGGACGGCGACGATCAGATCGGCGATCACCTCGCGGGCGTCACCGACGATCGGCACGTCGGCCGGGCGGTTCTTGCCGATCTCGGCCGGGTCGATGTCGGCGTGCACGACCTTCGCGAACGGCGCGAAGCTGTCCAGCTTGCCGGTGACCCGGTCGTCGAAGCGGGCGCCCAGGGTGAAGAGCAGGTCCGACTTCTGCAGCGCGGTGACGGCCGGGACGGAGCCGTGCATGCCGGGCATGCCCAGGTGCTGCGGGTGGCTGTCCGGGAAGACGCCGAGCGCCATCAGGGTGGTGACCACCGGGGCGCCGGTCAGCTCGGCCAGGATCCGCAGCTCGGCGCTGGCCTGCGCCTTGAGCACGCCGCCGCCGACGTAGAGCACCGGGCGCTTGGCGTTGACCAGCAGCTTGGCGGCCTCGCGGATCTGCTTGGCGTGCGGCTTGGTCACCGGGCGGTACCCGGGCAGCGAGGTCTCCACCGGCCAGCGGAAGGTGGTGGTGGCCTGCAGCGCGTCCTTGGCGATGTCGACCAGGACCGGGCCGGGGCGGCCGGTGGCGGCGATGTGGAAGGCCTCGGCGATCACCCGGGGGATCTCGGCCGGGTCGGTCACCAGGAAGTTGTGCTTGGTGATCGGCATCGTGATGCCGCAGATGTCCGCCTCCTGGAAGGCGTCGGTGCCGATCGCCTTGGAGGAGACCTGGCCGGTGATCGCGACCATCGGGACGGAGTCCATGTAGGCGTCGGCGATCGGGGTGACCAGGTTGGTCGCGCCCGGGCCGGAGGTCGCCATGCAGACGCCGACCCGGCCGGTGGCCTGCGCGTAGCCGGTGGCGGCGTGGCCGGCGCCCTGCTCGTGCCGGACCAGGATGTGACGGACCTTCTGGGAGTCCATCAGCGGGTCGTAGGCGGGGAGGATGGCGCCACCCGGGATGCCGAAGACGGTGTCCGCGCCCACGGCCTCGAGCGAGCGGATGAGGGACTGCGCACCGGTCATGGTCTCGACCACGCTGGGCGCGGGAGCGTGGGCGGCCGGGGTGTCCCCGCGGCGGGGGGCGGCGTGCTCGGTCATCTGCCTGTCTCTTCTCGGGTTCTGCCGTCCGCCAGGTGAGGGACCTGGTGGCGGTCGCCGGTCCTGCCTCCATCGTCCACCCGGCCCGTGTGAGGGGCTCGTACGTGGGCGAATCGGCCGGGGTATTGCCTCTTCGAACAGTTCCAGTGCAACAAAAAACCCCTCGTGCCAAGGGCATGCGAGGGGTGGCGCGTCGGTCTCTCCCGAGCGGGGCGTGGTGTGCCCGCTCTAGCCGACGCGCCCGCCAAGTACGAGAATTCGGGTGCGCATGGCACCGACCTTCCTCCTCGGCGGGGTGACGTGTCAAGCAGGTGGGACGGAGGTCTCATCATGCGGACGGGCCCATGGACCGGGCAGCGGGAGGCGTCCGGGCAGGTCGGAGACGTTCTGGTGGTGCGCGGGGCGGCTCCCGGTGATCTCCGGGTGGCCACCCGAACGGGCGTCTGCGGCCAGGTAGGCGCGGCGCGCGGAGAGCGGGCCGAGCGGCTTGGGCAGCGGGTAGACCCGGCGCAGCAGCGCCCGGCGCAGCCGGTGCTCGTCCAGCGGCTGGGAGAAGGCCAGGCCCTGCCCCTGGCGGCAGCCCAACTCCTGGAGCACGGCGACCTGGCGCGGGTGGTCCACCCCCTCGGCGGAGGTGACCAGGCCGAGGTCGCGGCCCAGCCGGAGCGCGTGCCCGGCCAGCGCGCGGGTGAGCGTGGAGTCGGCCACGTCCTGGACCAGCGAGCGGTCCAGCTTGAGCGCGTCCAGCGGCAGCCGGGCCAGCGCGCCGAGCGAGCCGCCGCCGGCGCCGAAGCCGGCCACCGCGGTGGACACCCCGTGCCGGCGCAGCGCGTCGAGCCGGCGGCCCAGCTCGTCGGCCTGCGCGTCGGGCCCGGTGCGGGCCAGCTCGATCACCAACTGCTGGGCGGGCAGGCCGGTTTCGCGGAGCACCGCGACCACCGCCTCGTACATGCCGGGGGCGCACAGCCGTTCGGCCGAGAGCCGGACCGCGACCGGGACCGCGACCATCCGCGGCCCGCCGCGGCGGGCCGCCGCGGTGACCGTCTCGTGCAGCATCCAGCGGGCGAAGCGGGTGGCCGCGTCGCCCTGCTCGGCGGTGCGCAGGAACTCGGCGGGGGTGAGCAGCAGGCCCTGGGCGGAGCGCCACCTGGCCTGGGCCTCGACGCCCGTCACGGCGCCGGTGGCGAGGTCCACCAGGGGCTGGTGGAGCAGGGTGAAGGTGCCCTCCCGGACGGCCAGCCGCAGGCGGTCCTCCAGCTCGGTCCGGCGCTCCAACTCGGCCCGCATGGCCGGGTGGTAGAGCACCACCCGGCCCTTGCCCTCGGACTTGGCCCGGTACATCGCCAGGTCCGCGTCGCGCATCAGCTCGTCGGCCCGCAGCCCGTCCGGCCCGTGCTCGTGGGCACCCGGGGCCGGGGGGGCGAAGGCGATGCCGATGCTGGCCGCCACGCCGAGCTCGGCGCCGCCGATCCAGTACGGCTCGGAGAGCGCCGAGCGCAGCCGGTCGGCCAGCTCCTGCACCTGGACCCGGCCGAGCCGGCCGGAGACCAGCGCGGCGAACTCGTCGCCGCCGAACCGGGCCACGGTGTCCCCGGCCCGGACGGCGCCCTGGAGCCGCCGGGCGGCCTGCACCAGCAGCTCGTCGCCGACCTGGTGCCCGGCGGAGTCGTTGACCGCCTTGAAGCCGTCCAGGTCGAGGAAGAGCACCGCGACCGTCTCGCCGTCCTGGCCGCCGGCCAGGGCGGCTCCCAGGCGCTCGGTGAACAGCGCCCGGTTCGGCAGGTCGGTGAGCGGGTCGTGGAACGCGTTGTGCTGCAACTGGGCCTGGAGCATGACCCGTTCGGTGACGTCCCGGCTGTTCAGGATCAGCCCGTCCCGGTACCGGTTGACGGTGGACTCGACGTGCAGCCACTCGCCGCCGCCGGAGCGGACCCGGCACTCGACCCGGGCCGAGGGCTCGGAGATGCCGTCCGGCAGGCCCTTCATCAGCCGCTTGACCTCGGCCAGCACCCGGTCGACGTCCTCCGGGTGGACCAGGTTGAGCAGGTTCCCGCCGACCAGGTCCTCCGGGTCGCGGCCGTAGACGCCGAGCGCGGCCGGGGAGACGTAGGAGAGCACGCCGGTGCCGCCGGAGATCATGATGACGTCGCTGGAGCCCTGCACCAGGGAGCGGAAGTGCGCCTCCTTCTGGGCCAGCTCCTGGGCCAGCGAGAGGTTGTCCAGCAGGGTGACGCCCTGACGGAGGATCAGCGCCAGGCCGACGGTGCAGGCCGCGGCCACCACCACCCGGTCCAGGTGGTGGCCGCCGAGCGCGTTGTAGAGGATGCCGACGGTGCAGACGGCGGCCGCCACGTACGGGGTGAGCGCGCTGAAGGTGGTGGAGACCCGGCGGCGCGGGGCGCCGCCGACCGAGGGGTGCAGGCGGCTGGGCGCGCCAGCCCCCCGGGGTGCCCAGGGGGCCCAGGCCAGCAGCACGCTGCCGGCGAACCAGCCGGCGTCCAGCAGGCCGCCGGAGTGGTAGGTGCTGCGCAGCTCGGGCGAGGTGAACAGGGCGTCGCAGACCACCGTGAGGGCCAGGCCGACCATCGCGGTGTGCACCGCCGCGCGGTTGCCGTCCCGGCGGCGGAAGCGCAGGCCGACCACCAGGCTGACCAGCAGGATGTCCAGCACGGGGTAGGCCAGGCCGAGGGCCAGCTTGAGCGGGTCGTCCCCCTCCCCCGCCGCGACCCGGCCGAGCGCCAGGCTCCAGCTCAGGGTGAACAGCGAGCCGGCCACCAGCCAGCCGTCCAGCAGCAGGCAGAGCCAGCCGGCCGCGGTGCGCGGGCGCTGGGCCAGTACCAGCAGGCCGGTGATGGCGAGCGGGGCGAAGAGCAGGAAGGCGTACTCCGCCAGCGAGTCCGGCGGCAGGGTGGTGCCGAGCACCACCTCGTACCAGCCCCAGGTGCCGTTCCCGAAGGCGACCATCGAGGAGGAGAGGCCGAACAGCAGCCAGGCCGGGCGGGCCGGGCCGGCCGTGGTGCAGGCGTGCAGCAGGCAGGAGAGCGCGGCGGCCAGCGCGGCCCCGGCGAGGCCGAAGTCCCCCATGAACAGGGCGAGTCGGGGGGAGCCCCAGCCGAGGGCGGCACCCACCGCGTACCCGAGGCAGAGCACCGCCAGCAGGGCGCCGGGGGGACGGACCGCGCGGAAGTTCACTCGACCTCTCCCCCACGCCGTACCGGTGTTCCCGGTCCGGACCCTACACCAATTCCGTCACTCAATGACACGCACACTCCACTTAGAGTAATGGCGGCGGGTGACGACGTGTCGCGTTTCGGGACGGATCGCCCCGGTTGGCCGCAGCGCACGAGGGGCGCACGGGGCTCCGCGCCCCCGTGCGCCCGAGGTCCGGGCCGGCTGTCAGGCGCCCTGGCCGAGGAGTTGGAGCCGGTGCGCCAGGGCGGCGGCCTCGCCCCGGCTGCCGACCGAGAGCTTGGCCAGGATGTTCGAGACGTGCACGCTGGCGGTCTTCGGCGAGATGTAGAGCTCCTCGGCGATCTGACGGTTCGTCCGGCCCAGCGCCAGCCGGTCCAGTACGTCGCGCTCGCGCGGGGTGAGGCCGAACTCCTCGGCGGGATCGGCCGGTTCGGCGGCCCGGGGCACCGGGACCGGGCGGGCGGCGGCCAGGCCGGCCCGGGCGGTGAGCAGGGCCGCGTCCTGCCGCAGGTAGCGCCCGGAGGTGACCAGTTCGTCCACCTCGCGCAGCAGCCCGGCGGCCTCCTCCCGGCGGCCGGCCGCCAGCAGCGCCTCGGCCTGCCGGTAGAGCGCCTGCCCGAGCGGGCAGCCCAGCCCGAGGGCGCGCAGCGAGCCGACCGCCGCCGCCCACTGGCCGGGGCTGTCGGCGCCTTCGGCGCGGGCGAGTTCGGCCGCCAGCAGCTCGCTCCAGGCCCGGTGCAGCTCGGTGCCGGGCCGCAGTCCGGCGGCCACCTCGGCGATCCGCCGCAGCACCACCGGGCGGCCGAGGTCGGCGCTGGGCACCCCGCGCGAGTCCGCCTCGGCGGCCGCGCCCTCGACCAGCACCGGCAGCAGTCCGTTGACGCAGCCGTCGGAGAGCCCGACGTCGCCCGGGCGGTCGGCCAACCCGTCGAGCACCGCGAGCAGTTCGGCCCTGGCGTCGAGCGGGCGCCCGGCCCGCATCGCGAGCCGGATGGCCAGCCGGGCCACCGGAAGGTCGTGCTGCGGCTGCTGGACCACCTTCCCGGCCTGCCGGGCCCGCTGGAAGTACTCCTCGGCAGCCGCCAAGTCGCCCCGGTCCAGGGCGAGTTCGCTGCGCAGCCGGTCCAGGAAGGCGTGGAAGGTGCCGGCCCGGGAGTCGTCCCACTCGGCCAGCAGCTCCTCGGCCTCCTGGCGGCGGCCGAGCACCAGCAGCGCCTCCACCAGGTTCCCCGCCAGGATGGCGCCGGTGTTGGCCAGCAGCCCGTTCCCCTGCGCCACCGCCAGCCCCTCCCGGGCCAGCGCCGCGGCCTCCTCGGCCCGGCCGAGG
The DNA here is from genome assembly GCF_044452665.1 of Kitasatospora sp. NPDC051853. Classification (NCBI taxonomy): domain Bacteria; kingdom Bacillati; phylum Actinomycetota; class Actinomycetes; order Kitasatosporales; family Streptomycetaceae; genus Kitasatospora; species Kitasatospora sp. NPDC051853. The sequence goes on from NZ_JBITBY010000011.1 coordinate 21,156, forward strand.
CTGAGCTCCATGCTGGAGAGGTTGTTGAGCGCCCGGCACAGCACGTCGACCACCCCGGCCGGCCGGGCCCGCTCGACCGCCTCGTGCAGCAGCGCCAGCCCGGCCTCCGGGTCGCCCAGGTTGGCCCGGAGGGTGCCCAGGGTCGTCAGCGCGTGCAGCTCGACCATCGGGGCGTCCACCGCGCGGGCCAGTTCGACGGCCCGCTCGGCCATCGCCATGTCCCCCGCCGACGGGTCCAGCAGCATCACGTGCCCGACCGCCAGCGCCAGCACCTCGGCCTGCACCGGGGACGGCCGCAGGCCCGCCACCAGCTGCTGGGCCCGGTCGATCTCCTCCTGCGCTCCCCCGCGCCGCAGGTGACCGAACATCTGCGCGCGCTGGATCAGGAACCAGGCGGCCCGCTCCGGCTCGGCCTCCTCGTCCACCAGCTTCAGCGCCCGCTTGGCCAGGCTCAGACCGCGGTCCCGGTCCCCGCTGCGGCGCGCGGCGGTGACCGCCTCGGCCAGCACGTCGACCAGGTACAACCCGGCACAGTGCGCGCCGTCGCAGCCGCAGGCCGGGAAGGTGCCGGCCCAGTCGTGCGGCCGGACGGTGGTGTCGCGGATCTCCTCCGGCACCTCGTCCCAGAGCTCCAACGCGCGTTCCAGCATCCGCAGTTGCTCGGCGAAGGCGTTGCGGCGGCGGGCCGCCCGGGCCGCCTCCAGGGCGGTCGGCAGGGCCTTGGCGGGCTCGTGCGCCTGGTACCAGTAGTTGGCCAGCCGGGCGGCCAGCCCGTTCCCGCAGACCAGCTCGCCCTGCTGCTCCAGCACGGTCGCGTACCGGCGGTTGATCCGGTACCGCTCGCCGGGCAGCAGGTCGTCGGAGACCGCCTCGCGGACCAGCGCGTGCCGGAACCGGTACCCCTCGCCGTCGGTGTCCGGGCGCAGCACGTTGGCGCCGACGGCCGTCCGCAGCGCCTCGGTCAGCGACTCCTCGCCCTCGTCCAGCACCGCCTCCAGCAGGCCGTGCTCGACGTAGCTGCCGCCCTCGGCGGCGATCCGCAGCACCCGCTGGGTCTCGTCCGGCAGCGCCTCCACCCGGACCAGCAGCAGGTCGCGCAGCGATTCGGTGAGGCCGGTGTGGCAGCCCTCCTGGTGGGCGGTGGCCAGCTCCTCGACGAAGAACGGGTTCCCCTCGGAGCGTTCGTGGATGCGGTCCACCAGCGACCGGCCGGGGGCCTCGGTGCCGAGGATGCCGGCCAGCTGCGCGGCCACCTCGGCCCGGCCGAACCGGGCCAGCTCCAGCCGCTGCACGGTGCGCAGCCGGTCCAGCTCGGCCAGGAAGGGGCGCAGCGGGTGGCGGCGGTGCAGGTCGTCGGTGCGGTAGGTGGCGACGATCAGGACCCGGGCCCGGTGCAGGGTGCGGATCAGGTAGGCGAGCAGCTCGCGGGTGGAGCGGTCGGACCAGTGCAGGTCCTCGATCGCCAGCACGATGGTCTGCCCGTCGGACAACCGCTCGAACAGCCGGGCGGTGTGCTCGAACAGCCGGGCCCGGCCGAACTCGTCGTTGGGCTCGGCGTCGTCGGCGCCGAAGTCCGGGAGCAGCCGGGTGAGATGGCCCTCCATCCCCTCGGCGGCCCGTTCGAGTTCGGCCCCCAGGCCGCGGTGCAGCCGGCGCAGTGCGGTGGCCAGCGGTGCGAACGGCAGGCCCTCGGCACCGACCTCCAGGCAGCCGCCCAGGGTGGTCACCGCGCCGCCCCGGCAGGCGCTGCCGAGGAACTCCTCGATCAGCCGGGTCTTGCCGACCCCGGCCTCGCCGCCGATCAGCACCGCCTGCGGCTTCCCCTCGTCCGCCCGGCGCAGTGCCGCCTCCAGCGCGCCGACCTCGGGGCCGCGACCGACGAAGACCGGGCTCACCGATGTCTGCTCCATGGCGCTGAGCATGCCACAGGCCGCCGACGCGGTCCGAGCGAGTATCTCGCGGTTCGGACCGGGCGTCGGCGGCCTGTGACGGTCTGTCAGCATTTGCTCTGACTCAGCTGTGCTTGAGCTGCGGGCGCGGACTCAGCGCCCGTACCCGGCGCTGTCGCAGCGCCCTCAGCAGGCCCAGGCGCAGCGCCGGGGCGGCCTCCCGGTCGGCCTCCAGGGCCTCCCGGACCAGCGCGTCGTGGCGGGCCTGGCGCTGCAGCTCCTGCGAGCGGGCCTGGATGAGCTCGTACTCGAACATCGTGGTCTCCCCTGGTTTCCCTTGCGGGCTCTTCGTCCTGGGTAAGAGCTTCCTCCGGTAAGGGGGGTGGCCACATCGGGAGCATGCCGCATCTCCCGGGGCGTCAGGTCCTTAGACGCCGACTGCCCGCCCCGTGGGTACGGAGCGGGCAGTCCTAGGTACTTAGGTACCCGGGGTCACTCGGGCGAGACGCCGAGCTTCTCGAAGATCATGTCCTTGACCTTCGCGGCGTCGGCCTGGCCACGGGTGGCCTTCATGACCGCACCCACCAGGGCGCCGACCGCGGCCACCTTGCCGCCGCGGATCTTGTCCGCGACGCCGGCGTTGTCCGCCAGGGCCTGGTCGATCGCCGCGCTGAGCGCGGAGTCGTCGGACACCACGGCGAGGCCGCGGGCCTCGATCACGGCGTCCGGCTCGCCCTCGCCGGCCAGTACGGCCTCGATCACCTGACGGGCCAGCTTGTCGTTGAGCTTGCCCTCGGCGACCAGCGCGCAGACCCGGGCCACCTGGGCCGGGGTGATCGGCTGGTCGGCCAGCTCGGTGCCGGTCTCGTTGGCCCGGCGGGCCAGCTCGCCCAGCCACCACTTGCGGGCCTGGTCGGCCGGCGCACCGGCCGCGATGGTGTCCAGGATCGGCTCCACCGCACCGGCGTTCAGGATGGACTGCATGTCCTGGTCGGACACGCCCCACTCGGCCTGGAGGCGGGCCCGGCGGACCCGGGGCAGCTCGGGCAGCCCGGCCCGCAGCTCCTCGACCCACTCGCGGCTCGGGGCGATCGGGACCAGGTCGGGCTCCGGGAAGTACCGGTAGTCCTCGGCGTTGTCCTTGATCCGGCCGCTCGTCGTGGTCCCGTTGTCCTCGTGGAAGTGCCGGGTCTCCTGGACGATCGTCCCGCCGTCGGTGAGCACCGTGGCGTGCCGCTGGATCTCGAACCGGGCGGCCCGCTCCACGCTGCGCAGCGAGTTGACGTTCTTGGTCTCCGAGCGGGTGCCGAACTTCTCGGTGCCGTTCGGACGCAGCGACAGGTTCACGTCGCAGCGCATCTGGCCCTTGTCCATCCGGGCCTCGGAGACGCCCAGCGCCCGGATCAGCTCGCGCAGCTCGGCCACGTACGCCTTGGCCACCTCGGGGGCGCGCTCGCCGGCGCCCTCGATCGGCTTGGTGACGATCTCGATCAGCGGGATGCCGGCCCGGTTGTAGTCCAGCAGCGAGTGGGTCGCACCGTGGATGCGGCCGGTCGCGCCACCGACGTGGCTGGACTTGCCGGTGTCCTCCTCCATGTGGGCGCGCTCGATCTCCACCCGGAAGGTCGAGCCGTCCTCCAGCTGCACGTCGAGGTAGCCGTTGAAGGCGATCGGCTCGTCGTACTGCGAGGTCTGGAAGTTCTTCGGCATGTCCGGGTAGAAGTAGTTCTTCCGGGCGAACCGGCACCACTCGGCGATCTCGCAGTTCAGCGCGAGACCGATCTTGACCGCCGACTCCACGCCGATCGCGTTGACCACCGGCAGCGAGCCGGGCAGGCCGAGGCAGGTCGGGCAGGTCTGGGTGTTCGGCTCCGCGCCCAGCTCGGTCGAGCAGCCGCAGAACATCTTGGTCTTGGTACCCAGCTCGACATGGACCTCAAGGCCCATCACCGGGTCGTACGAGGCGAGTGCGTCCTCGTACGAGACCAGGCTAATGACGCTCACAGCGTCCCCTTCACTTGAGTCTTGGCGGTCCGTCAGCCCAGCAGCACGTCGTCGTCGCCGAGCCGCTTGAGCTCACGGACGAGGAGCGCGGTGCCGGTGATCAGCGCGGCGGCACCGACCAGGGCGTTGAGGAGCAGGAGGTTGTCGTTCTCGGTCCGGGCCTTGCGGATGTCCTTGGAGATCGAGATCGCGCCGAACGCGCTGGTCCCGATGGACAGCCAGAGGCCGGGCTTGGACTTCTTCCAGCCCTTGATTGATGAAGACTGGGCCTTGGCCTTCGCGATGCTGCTCACAGTGCCGGTGCCTCCTCGAGCAGGGGGTGTCCCCACTTGTCGTTGAGCGCGGCCTCGACGGCGCCGCCCACGCGGTACAGGCGGTCGTCCGCCATCGCGGGGGCGATGATCTGCAGGCCGACCGGGAGATTGTCCTCCGGGGCCAGGCCGCAGGGCAGCGACATGGCCGCGTTGCCCGCGAGGTTGGACGGGATGGTGCAGAGGTCGGCCAGGTACATCGCCATCGGGTCGTCGGCGCGCTCGCCGATCGGGAAGGCGGTGGTGGGGGTGGTCGGCGAGACCAGCACGTCGACGTCGGCGAAGGCCGTGTCGAAGTCGCGCGAGATCAGGGTGCGGACCTTCTGGGCCGAGCCGTAGTAGGCGTCGTAGTAGCCCGAGGAGAGGGCGTAGGTGCCGAGGATGATGCGGCGCTTCACCTCGGGGCCGAAGCCGGCCTCGCGGGTGAGGGCGGTGACCTCCTCGGCCGAGCGGGTGCCGTCGTCGCCGACCCGCAGGCCGTACCGCATCGCGTCGAAGCGGGCCAGGTTGGAGGAGGCCTCGCTCGGGGCGATCAGGTAGTAGGCGGGCAGCGCGAGGGTGAAGGACGGGCAGGAGACCTCGACCACCTCGGCGCCGAGCTCGCGCAGCAGCTCCACGGACTCGTTGAACCGCTGCATCACGCCGGCCTGGTAGCCCTCGCCGGCGAACTCCTTGACCACGCCGATCCGCATGCCGCGGACGTCGCGCCGCTTGGCGGCCTCGACCACGGCCGGGACCGGGGCGTTGATGGAGGTGGAGTCCAGCGGGTCGTACCCGGCGATGGCCTCGTGCAGCAGCGCCGCGTCCAGCACGGTGCGGGCGCACGGGCCGCCCTGGTCCAGCGAGGAGGAGAACGCGACCAGGCCGTAGCGGGAGACCGAGCCGTAGGTCGGCTTCACGCCGACGGTGCCGGTGACGGCGCCGGGCTGGCGGATCGAGCCGCCGGTGTCGGTGCCGATGGCCAGCGGGGCCTGGTAGGCGGCCAGCGCCGCGGCCGAGCCGCCGCCGGAGCCGCCGGGGATGCGGGACAGGTCCCACGGGTTCCCGGTCACGCCGTAGGCGGAGTTCTCGGTGGAGGAGCCCATCGCGAACTCGTCCATGTTGGTCTTGCCGAGGATGACCACGTCGGCGTTCTTCAGACGGGCCGTCAGGGTGGCGTCGTACGGCGGGACCCAGCCCTCGAGGATCTTCGACCCGCAGGTGGTCGGGATGCCCTCGGTGGTGAAGACGTCCTTGAGCGCCAGCGGCACGCCGGCCAGCGGGCTCAGCTGCTCGCCGGCCGCGCGCTTGGCGTCCACCCGGCGGGCGGCCGCGAGGGCGCCCTCGGTGTCCACGTGCAGGAAGGCGTTGACCTTCTTGTCGGTGGCCTCGATCCGGTCCAGGTGGGCCTGGGCGACCTCGACGGCGGAGACCTCTCCGGCCGCGATGGCGGCGGCGGTCTCGGCGGCGGTCTTCTTGATGAGCTCGGTCATGGGATCAGTCCTCCCCGAGGATCTGGGGGACGCGGAAACGCTGCTCCTCGGCGGCCGGCGCACCGGCCAGGGCCTGCTCCGGGGTGAGCGACGGGCGCACCTCGTCCGCCCGCATGACGTTGGTCAGCGGAAGCGGATGGGAGGTCGGCGGGACGTCCTGTCCGGCGACCTCGGAAACGCGGGCGACCGCGCCGATGATCACGTCGAGCTGCTCGGCGAAGTGGTCCAACTCTTCGGCCCGCAGCTCCAGACGCGACAGCCGGGCGAGGTGGGCGACCTCCTCGCGCGTGATGCCAGGCATGCAGCGATCCTCAAGGGTGAGTTCTGGTCAGACCGCCACGAGACATGTGTGACGGCCCATCTTTCCAGGCCCATCCTATGGGCAGCGCCGGGCGCCTGAGCTCGTCGCGGCTCAGGCGCCGTGCGCCGCTAGAGCAGTTCGACCTCGGGCGCGCCGGTCCGGTGGACCATCAGCCAGGCGGTGGCCTGGTCCGCCGGGAGGGCGGCGGAGACCAGCCAGCCCTGCACCGCGTCCACCCCGAGGGAGTGCAGCCGCTCCCAGGTCTCGTCGTCCTCGACGCCCTCGGCGACCACCGTCAGGCCGAGCGAGTGGGCCAGCTCGACCGAGCAGCGGACCACCGCCGCGTCGTGGTCGTCGGCCACCATCCGGGAGACGAAGGACCGGTCGATCTTCAACTCGCCGACCGGCAGCGAGCGCAGCCGCACCAGCGAGGAGTGCCCGGTGCCGAAGTCGTCCAGCGACATCCCGACCCCGTAGCGGCGCAGCTCGGCCAGGGTGTCGGCGGCCAGCCGGGAGTCGTCCAGCAGCAGCCGCTCGGTGATCTCCAACTGGAGCGCCCCGGCCGGCACCTGGTGCCTGGTCAGGTGGCCGGCCACCCGGTCGGCGAAGCCCGGGTTGAGCACGTCCCGGGGCGAGACGTTGACCGCGACCTGCACCTCCAGGCCCTGCGCGCGCCAGAGCGCCAGCTGGCCGACCGCGGCCTCCAGCACGTAGTCGGTCAGCCGGGGCATCAGCCCGCTGGACTCGGCCAGGCCGATGAACTCGTCCGGGGGCACCCGGCCCTGGCCCGGCCGCTCCCAGCGCAGCAGCGCCTCCAGGCCGACCACCCGGCCGTCGAAGGCCACCTTCGGCTGGTAGTGCAGCTGCACCTCGCGGGTCTCCAGGGCCCGCCGCAGGTCGCCGAGCAGGCCGATCCGGTACGGGGTGTCCAGGTCGCGGGTCTCGTCGTACTGCTCGACCCCGCTGCGGCGGCGCTGGGCGTGGCCCATCGCCACGTCCGCCCGGCGCAGCAGCGCCTCGGCGTCCTGGGCGTGCGCGGGGTAGACGCAGACCCCGGCGCTGGCCTCCAGCACCAGCAGCAGCCCGTCCAGGCGGATGGGCGCGGCGAGTTCGGCGATCAGCGCCTTGGCCATCCGCTCCAGGGTGTCGGCGCGGCCGACCCCGGGCAGCAGCACGGCGAACTCGTCGCCGCCCATCCGGGCCACCACCGGGCGGTGGCTGCGCTGGATGGAGACCGGGAGGGAGGAGAAGACGTCGTCCGGATCGTCCCGCCCCGGGTTGTGCGTGCCGGAGCGCAGCGCCCGGTGCAGGCGGCGGGCGATGTGCACCAGCAGCCGGTCCCCCGCGGTGTGCCCGAGCGCGTCGTTGAGCGAGCGGAAGCGGTCCAGGTCGAGCAGGATCAGCCCGACGTTCCAGTCCTCCTCGCCCTCGCCCTCGGCGATCGCCTCCTGGGCGGCCAGCAGCAGGGCGTGACGGTTCGGCAGGTCGGTCAGCGGGTCGGTCAGCTGGTCCCGGGCCCGGTCCCGGGCGATCCGCCAGGCGGCCACCAGGACCGCCAGCGGCACCGCGAACAGCGGCAGCAGCTCTGGCTCGTGCCGGTAGACCAGGACGGCGAGCGGGATGAGCGGCGCTGCCCCGGCCAACAGCACGCCGAGCAGCAGGACCGCACCCGCCACCCCCTGCGGCGGGCGTGTGGGCGCGCCGCCGGTCGTACGATCCATAAGCCCTGTCCTCCGTCGGGCCCGCCCCGTTCAGGCCGCCTTTCGGTACGACACCCCCGGTGCGGTGGAGGTCAGCGTGCGGGCTTCCCCGTCGGCCCCGGCTGGTGCTCCCGGGGCCGGCCACCCTTGCTGACGCAGTGTCGACCCAAGGGTATGCCCGCCTCCGACCCGTGAGGCGGACTTTCGGACAACCTTGGGCGCCGCACCGGCGGAACATCCTTTCGGACTGCCGCCCAGTGACAGAATGCCCGGTTTCTTTCGGACAGACCCCGCTGACGAGGCATCAGGAAGGTAACGGAGTATCAGCCCTCCTCGGTCGGCTCGGCCGCCGGAGCCTCCTCCGCCACGATCGGCTCGATCCCGAGGTGGGCCCGGGCCGCGTCGGGGCCCTGCTCCAGCAGGACGGTGAAGCCGGCGTCGTCCAGCACCGGCAGGCCGAGCTGGACGGCCTTGTCGTACTTGGAGCCGGGATTGTCACCGGCCACCACGAAGTGGGTCTTCTTGGAGACCGAGCCGGTCACCTTGGCACCGCGCGAGGTGAGCGCCTCCTTGGCACCGTCCCGGGTGTGGCCGGCCAGGGTGCCGGTGACCACCACGGTGAGGCCCTCCAGCGGACGCGGGCCCTCGTCCTCGGCGGCCTCCTCGGTGAAGCGCACGCCGGCCGCCCGCCACTTCTCCAGGATCTCCCGGTGCCACTCCTCCTCGTACCACTCCTTCACCGCCCTGGCGATGATCGGGCCGACGCCCTCGGTGGCGGCCAGCTCCTCCTCGGTGGCGGCGAAGATCCGGTCCAGGTCGCGGAACTCGCGGGCCAGCGCCTGCGCGGAGACCGGGCCGACGTGACGGATCGACAGCCCGTTGAGGTAGCGCCAGAGCGGACGGTCCTTGGCCTTGTCGAGGTTCTCCAGCAGCAGGGTGGCGGACTTCTTGGGCTCGCCCTTGAGGTTGGCGAAGAAGGTGACCACCTTCTCCTTGCCGGTCCGGTCGTCCGGCTTGGGCATGCCGGTCTTCGGGTCCAGCACCTTGGCCTTGATCGGCAGCAGCTGCTCGATGGTCAGGGCGAAGATGTCCCCCTCGTTCCCGACCGGCGGCTCGGCGGGCTCCAGCGGCTGGGTCAGCGCGGTGGCGGCCACGTAGCCGAGGCCCTCGACGTCCAGCGAGGAGCGGCCGCCCAGGTAGGCGATCCGCTCGCGGATCTGGGCCGGGCAGAACTGCGCGTTGGGGCAGCGCAGGTCGATGTCGCCCTCGCTCATGGCGCGCAGCGGGGTGCCGCACTCCGGGCAGTTCTCCGGCATGGTGAAGGCGTAGGCGTCGTCCGGGCGCAGCTCCTCGACCGGGCCGAGGATCTCCGGGATCACGTCACCGGCCTTGCGCAGCACGATGGTGTCGCCGATCAGCACGCCCTTGGCCTTGACCACGTCCTGGTTGTGCAGGGTGGCGTACTGGACCATCGAGCCGGCCACCTTCACCGGCTGCTCCAGCACGGCGTACGGGGTGGCCCGGCCGGTCCGGCCGATGCCGATCTTGATCTCGGCGAGCTTGCCGTTGACCTCCTCCGGCGGGTACTTCCAGGCGATCGCCCAGCGCGGGGACTTGGAGGTGGCGCCGAGCCGGCCCTGCAGGGCGATCTCGTCCACCTTGACCACCACGCCGTCGATCTCGTGCTCGACCGAGTGGCGCTGCTCGCCGTACTGCTTGATGAAGGCCCGCACCTCGTCCAGGGTGCCGACCACCTTGTTGTGCCGGGCGGTGGGCAGGCCCCAGTCGTGCAGCAGCTGGTAGGCGTGCGACTGGCAGTCGATGTCGAAGCCCTCGCGGGCGCCGATGCCGTGCACCACCATGTGCAGCGGGCGGGAGGCGGTGACCTGCCAGTCCTTCTGGCGGAGCGAACCGGCCGCCGCGTTCCGGGGGTTGGCGAAGAGTCTGACCAGGGCCATCGGGCGCTTGCCCTCGGCGGCCCGCTCCTCGTTGATCCTCTCCCGGCGCTCGTTCTCGGCCGCCAGCGAGGCGTTCAGCTCGGCGAACGCCTCGGTCGGCAGGTAGACCTCGCCGCGGATCTCCACCAACGCCGGGATGTTCTCGCCCTGGAGCTGGTGCGGGATCTCCTTGATGGTGCGGACGTTGGGCGTGATGTCCTCGCCCACCCGGCCGTCGCCGCGGGTCGCGGCCTGCGTCAACTGCCCGTTCTCGTAGGTGAGGTTGACGGCCAGGCCGTCCACCTTGAGCTCGCACAGGTAGTGGTACTCGATGCCGTCCAGCTCGCGGGCGACGCGCTCGGCCCAGGCGGCCAGCTCCTCGTCGTCCATCGCGTTGTCCAGGCTGAGCAGCCGCTCGCGGTGCTCGACCGCGGCGAACAGCCCGGTGGGGGCACCGCCGACGTTCTGGGTCGGCGAGTCCGGGGTGACCAGGACCGGGTGCGCGGCCTCGATCGCCTCCAACTCCCGCAGCAGCAGGTCGAACTGGGCGTCGGTGACGATCGGGGCGTCCTGCTCGTAGTACCGCACCCGGTGGCCGACGATCTCGTCCGCCAGCTCGGCGTGCCGCTCGCGCACCTCCGCCGGTACGTCCGCCCAGCCCTCGACCGCCACCGCGACCTCCCAGTCCACTACTCCGGGTTGTCCACCAGACTCTGCGCGGCCCTCGCGCTGAGTGACAGCGCCTTGCGGGCGTACGCGGGCGAAGCACCCGCCAGACCACAGGTCGGTGTCACCAGCACGCGGTGGCCGAGCAGTTCCGGGGACAGCCCCAACCTGCGCCACAACGTCCTGACACCCTGGACACTACCGGCCGGGTCCGTCATTCCCGTGTCCGTGGAGGGCACCACACCGGCCAGGAACACCGTGCCCGCCTCGACCGCCTCACCGATCTCGTCGTCCTCACGCTCCGTCAGCAGACCGAAGTCCAGCGAGATCCCGGCCACCCCGGCCCGGCGCAGCAGCGCCAGCGGCACGTCCGGGGCGCAGCTGTGCACCACCACCGGGGCGTCCAGGCCGCGGACCAGCTCCCGCAGGGTCTCCTCGGCGTGCTGGCGGTCCACCGCGCGCAGCCGCTGGAAGCCGCTGGCGGTCTTCACCGAGCCGGCCAGCACGGCCGGAAGTGACGGTTCGTCGAGCTGGAGCACCAGCTCGGCACCGGGCACCCGCTTGCGGACCTCGGCCAGGTGGCGGCGCAGGCCCTCGGTGAGGGACTCCGCGACGTCCCGGCAGGCGCCCAGGTCGGAGAGCGCCTTCTCGCCGTGCCGGAGCTCGATGGCGGCGGCCAGCGTCCACGGCCCGACCGCCTGCAGCTTGAGCGCGCCGGTGTACCCCTGGGTGAACTCCTCCAGGGCGTCCAGGTCCTCGCCCAGCCAGGAGTGCGCCCGCCGGGTGTCCCGGCCGGGGCGGTCGGCGAACCGCCAGCCGCTCGGCTCGGTCTGGGCGAACAGCTCCACCAGCATCCCGGCCGAGCGCCCGATCATGTCGGCGCCCGGGCCGCGGGCGGGCAGCTCCGGCAGGTGCGGCAGGAACTCCAGCGCCCCCACCGAGGTCTTCGCCGCCTCCCGGGCGTCCGTCCCGGGCAGCGAGCCGACCCCGGTGGCGGCACCGGTCAGCTCGGGAAACACGTGTCCAGTCACGCGACGAGCCTAGTGCCCCCGTCGGCTGCCGGGGTCAGCTGCCGGGACGGACGGTGATCTCGGTGAGGGCGGCGTCCCGGGGCAGGTCGATCGCGGTGACGATCGCGGTGGCGACCGACTCCGGGGCGATCCAGCGGGTGGGGTCGTACTCCTTGCCCTCCTGCTGGTGGACCTTCACCTGCATCGGGGTGGCGGTGCGGCCCGGGTAGACGGTGGTGACCCGGACGCCGTGCGGCTGCTCCTCCAGGCGGAGCGAGTCGGCCAGCGCGCGCAGGCCGAACTTGCTGGCCGCGTAGCCGCCCCAGGTGGCGTCCGCCCGCAGGCCCGCACCGGAGTTGACGAAGACCACGTGGCCCCGGGCCAGCCGGACCGAGGGCAGCAGCAGCCGGGTCAGCTCGGCGGGCGCGACCAGGTTGACGTTCAGCTGCTCCTGCCAGGCCTTGACCGGGAGGTCGCCGATCTCGCCCAGCTGGACCACCCCGGCCACGTGCAGCAGCGAGTCCAGCTCCACCGGCAGCTCCTGGTGGCCGAAGGCCCAGGAGAGCTTGGCCGGGTCGGCCAGGTCGCCGACCAGGGTGCGGGCGCCGGGGAAGCGCTCGCGCAGCTGGGCCGCCCGCTTGGCGTCCCGGGCCAGCAGCCAGAGCTGCTCGCCGCGCGCGGACAGCCGCTCCGCGACCGCCTCGCCGATGCCGGAGCCTGCCCCGGTGATCAGGTGAGCACCCATCAGTTCGTCCTCTCCAGAAGTGCGATCGCCTCGGCCGGGGTGGCGGCGAAGTGCACCAGCTCGGCCAGCGGCCGGGGCAGGAAGCCCTCGGCGTCCATCCGCTCCAGCTGCACCCGCATCCCGGTGTAGAAGCCCTCGGTGTCCAGCACCACGACCGGCTTGTCGTGCCGGGCGTGCTTCTTGAGCTCCAGCACCTCGGTGATCTCGTCGAGCGTGCCGAGGCCGCCGACCAGCACGGCCAGCGCGTCGGCCCGCTCCAGCAGCTGGGCCTTGCGGGTGGCCAGGTCGGGGGTGCTGACCATCTCGTCGGCCCCCTCGTACGCCTTGTGCGCGAGGAAGTCGACCGAGATGCCGACCAGCCGGCCCCCGGCCTCCTTGACCTCGTCGGCCAGCAGGCCCATCAGCCCGGCGTGCGAGCCGCCCCAGACCAGGGTGTGCCCGCGCTCCCCCAGCAGGCGGGCGAACTCGGCGGCGGGGGCGGTGTACCGCTCGTCGAGCGAGTACGCGGAACAGAAGACGGTGATGTTCATAGTGCCCCCAGGTCTACCAGGTCACCGCCGCGGGACGCCCACCGGTTTATCCGGCCCGCACCGCGGTGGCCTCCTCGAACCGGGACACCTCCCGCAGGGCGGCCGGCCCGGTGGCCCGCCAGGCCCACGCCAGCAGACCCGCCGTCAGCAGCGCCCCCGCCCCGACGGAGGGCGGCGTGAGGGCGTCCAGCCAGCAGAGCGGCAGCAGCCAGAGCGCGGTGCCGGCCAGGGCCGCCACGAACGGCCCGGCGGACGGCCGCCGCCGGGTCGGCGGGCGCCGGCGGTGGCGCAGGCAGAGCGTCAGCTGGGCCGCCGAGTACCCGGCCGCCAGCCCGAGGACCGCGGCCGCCACCCGGTCACCGGCGGCCTGCCGGGCCTCCGTCTCGATCCCGGCGATCCAGGCCACGCCCGCGGCGGCGGCGCCCAGCACCAGCAGGTGGACCAGGTACGCCGTCGCGGTGCCCGAGCCGTAGAACCGGCTGACCTCGGAGAGCGCGGCCGGGGCGGGCAGCGGGCCGGAGCCGCGGTGCTGCCGCCAGTACCCGCGCAGCGCCCGGACCTGGCTCTCGAAGTCCTGCCCGCCCGTCTGGTGGGGGCGCGGCTGCGGCAGCAGCAGTTCCCGGCCGTCGGTCAGCACCACCGCCACCCGCAGGAAGTCCCCGCCCCGGAGCTGCTTGACCCGGACCACCCGGAAGTCGGCGAGCTCGTCCCAGGACAGCACCCGTTCGCGGAGCGGGCTGCGCAGCCGCAGGGCGTCGGGCTCCGCCCTGGTCCAGGAGGCGTTGGCGAACGCGGAGTAGAGCAGCACCACCCCGCACACCAGGGCCGTGACGGGCCACGGCCCTGGGCCGGAGGCGACGGCGATCCACCAGCCCAGGCCCCCGACGGTCAGCACCGCCCCCAGGACCAGGGAGACCGGGGTCATGTGGGGGTGGCCGGAGCGGTAGATCAGTTCGTTCACGAACACGAGGATGCCAGCCCGGAGCAGGTGCCCCGGCACCGGAGGTCAGACCGTGACCTGCCGCCGCTCGGTGGTGGCGATGGTGGCCGAACCGACCACCCGGGTCCCGTCGTAGAGCACGACGGCCTGCCCCGGGGCGATGCCGCGGGCCGGGGCGGCGAGCTTCACGTGGAGCTGACCGTCGGTCAGTTCGGCGGTGACGGGCACCTCTTCGCCGTGGGCGCGCAGCTGCGCGGTGTACTCCCCCGGGCCGGCCGGGGGCTCGCCGCACCAGCGGGGGCGGATGGCCGTCAGACCGAGGACGTCCAGGCCCTCGGCCGGGCCGACCGTGACGGTGTTGTTCACCGGCGAGATGTCCAGCACGTAGCGGGGCTTCCCGTCGGCCGCCGGGCGGCCGATCCGCAGGCCCTTGCGCTGGCCGATGGTGAAGCCGTAGGCGCCCTCGTGCTCGCCGAGCTTGGTCCCGTCGGTGTCCAGGATGTCGCCGGTGGCGGTGCCGAGGTGCTTGGCCAGGAAGCCCTGGGTGTCGCCGTCGGCGATGAAGCAGATGTCGTGGCTGTCCGGCTTCTTGGCGACGGCCAGACCGCGGCGCTCCGCCTCCTCGCGGATGACGTCCTTGGTGGTGTCGCCGAGCGGGAAGAGCGAGTGCGCGAGCTGGTCGGCGTCGAGCACGCCGAGCACGTAGGACTGGTCCTTGGCGGCGTCCACCGCGCGGTGCAACTCCCGCTCCCCGGTGGGGAGATCGACGATCCGGGCGTAGTGGCCGGTGCAGACCGCGTCGAAGCCGAGGGCGATCGCCTTGTCCAGCAGCGCGGCGAACTTGATCTTCTCGTTGCAGCGCAGGCAGGGGTTGGGCGTGCGGCCGGCCGCGTACTCGGCGACGAAGTCGTCGATCACGTCCTCGCGGAAGCGCTCGGCCAGGTCCCAGACGTAGAACGGGATGCCGATCACGTCGGCGGCCCGGCGGGCGTCGCGGGAGTCCTCGATGGTGCAGCAGCCGCGGGCGCCGGTCCGGAAGGACTGCGGGTTCGAGGACAGCGCCAGGTGAACGCCCGTCACCTCGTGACCGGCCTCCGCCGCGCGGGCGGCCGCGACGGCCGAGTCGACGCCGCCGGACATCGCGGCGAGCACGCGCAGCCGGCCGCTGCCGGGCGAGGACGGGGCACCAGGGAAGTCAGTCATGATGCGACCAGCGTACAAGGCGAAAGCGGTTACCCCGGGGGCGCGGGGAACTGCGCGCGGGGGAACGGCAACGCGTGCAACTGGCTCGCCTGCCCCGACCTCACGCTGGTCCGCCTTCCGTACTCGCGCAGTTCCCCGCGCCCCCGGCGTGGCCACTAACGTCGCGCAGCAGCTGCCAATCCCGCGTTGCGGGAGCGGTGGACGGCCGGGGCGATGGCGGTGGCGAGGGCGGCGACGTCGGCGGGGGTGGAGGTGTGGCCGAGGGAGAAGCGGAGGGAGGCGCGGGCCAGGAGGGGGTCGGCGCCCATGGCGAGGAGGACGTGGCTGGGCTGGGGGACGCCGGCGGAGCAGGCGGAGCCGGTGGAGCACTCGATGCCCTGGGCGTCGAGCAGCATCAGCAGGGCGTCGCCCTCGCAGCCCGGGAAGGAGAAGTGGGCGTTGGCGGGCAGCCGTCCCTCCCCCGACGGGTCGCCGTTGAGGACGGCGTCCGGCACCTCGGCCAGGACGGCCGCGACCAGCGAGTCCCGCAGGGCGCCGACCTCGGCCGCGTACGGGGCCCGCCGCCCGACGGCCAGTTCGGCCGCCGCCGCGAAGCCGGCCGCGGCCGGGACGTCGAGGGTGCCGGAGCGGACGTCCCGCTCCTGGCCGCCGCCGTGCAGCAGCGGGACGGGGCCGACGCCGCGCCCGAGCAGCAGGGCGCCGACCCCGTACGGGCCGCCGATCTTGTGCCCGGTGACGGTGAGCGCGTCCAGTCCGGAGTCGGCGAAGGAGACCGGGACCTGCCCGAGCGCCTGCACCGCGTCCGCGTGCATCGGGATGCCGAACTCCCTGGCCACGTCGACCAGTTCGCGAATCGGCTGGATCGTGCCGACCTCGTTGTTGGCCCACATCACGGTGATCAGCGCGACCGACGCGGGGTCACGTTCGACGGCCTCGCGCAGCGCGTCGGGGTGCACCCGGCCGTACGCGTCCACCGGCAGGTACTCGACCTGGGCGTCCTCGTGCTCGGAGAGCCAGTGCACGGCGTCCAGCACCGCGTGGTGCTCGACCGGGCTGCACAGCACCCGGCGGCGGGCCGGGTCGGCGTCCCGGCGGGCCCAGTAGAGGCCCTTGACCGCGAGGTTGTCGGACTCGGTGCCGCCGGCGGTGAGCACGATCTCGCTGGGGCGGGCGCCGAGGGAGGCGGCCAGCGATTCACGGGACTCCTCCACCACCCGGCGGGCCCGGCGTCCGGCCGCGTGCAGCGAGGAGGCATTGCCGACCACCCCGAGGTGCGCGCTCATGGCGGCGATCGCCTCGGGCAGCATCGGAGTGGTGGCCGCGTGATCCAGGTATGGCATAGCGGCTCAAGTGTAGGGGCCGGGCGGGCACCGCCTTGCCGATCGGCCGTGCAGTATCACGATTTGGCCATTGCACCCCGTGCAACGCGCCGTTAGCCTCCTGCGGCATCCGGGCACACGCCAGCCCGTTCAGGGAGGGGCTGCCATGTCGCAGACGGTGGACCGGGCACTGACCATCCTGGCCTCGCTCGGCCAGGGTCCTGCCTCGCTGGAGCAGGCCGCGTCCCGGATCGGGGTGCACAAGTCGACCGCGCTGCGGCTGCTGCGCACCCTCCAGGAGCACGGCTTCGTGCACCGCCAGTCCGACCAGCGCTACCGGCTCGGCGGGCGGCTGTTCTCGCTGGCCCAGCAGGCCCTGGACGGGATCGACGTGCGCCAGGTGGCGGCCCCGTACCTGGCGGCGCTGAACGAGCGGTACGGGCACACCGTGCAGCTGGCGGTGCTGGACGAGGGCGAGGTGCTCTACCTGGACAAGGTGGAGAGCCGCCACTCCGACCGGCCCGGCTCCTGGGCGGACCCCTCGGTGCGGATCGGCCGCCGGGTGCCCGCGATGACCACCGCCGTGGGGAAGGTGCTGCTGGCCGATCTGCCGGAGGATCACCTGACGGCCTTTCTGGACGGGCAGGACTTCACCGCCAGGGCCGGCCGTCCGCTGCGCACCGCCGAGGAGCTGCGCACCGAGCTGGCCTCGGTGCGGCGCCTGGGCTGGGCGGTGGACGAGGCCGAGTACCAGGAGACGGTGAACTGCATCGCCGCCCCGATCGTCGGCACCGAGGGCACCGCGATCGCCGCCTTCTCGATCTCCGCCGCGGCGGGCAGCACCCCGGTCACCGAGCTCGGCAAGCTGGTGCCGGAGCTGCTCTGCACCGCCGAGGCGATCTCGCTGGCCTACGGCGGCTCCCCTACTCCTCGCTGGTGCGAGAACCGTTGCGGTGCCAAGCACGCGGCGCCCGCCAGCCGAACTTGAGCGCCAGCATCCGCAGCACGAAGGCGGTCAGCGCGGCGGCCGTGCCGGTCGCGGTGGTGAGCGTGCCGGTGGCGGTGAGCACCGCGACCATGGCCGCGCCGACCAGGGCGGGCACCGCGTAGATCTCCCGGTCCCAGCGCAGCAGCGAGGGCGTCTCGTGCGCCAGGACGTCGCGGATCACCCCGCCGCCGGCCGCGGTCAGCATGCCGAGGGCGACGGAGGAGACCGAGCCGAGGCCGTAGTCGTGGGCCTTGGCCGTGCCGGTCACGCAGAACAGGCCGAGACCGAGCGCGTCCAGGGTCTGCACGCTGCGGTTGATCCGCTCCACCTCGGGGTGGAGGAAGAAGACCACCAGGCCGGCCAGCAGCGGGGTGAGGAAGTACCCGAGGTTGGTGAAGGCCACCACCGGGGTGGCCCCGATCACCAGGTCGCGCATCACGCCGCCGCCCAGCGCGGTGGCCTCGGCCAGCACGCAGATGCCGAAGATGTCCATGTTCTTGCGGACGGCCAGCAGACCCCCGGACAGGGCGAAGACGAAGATGCCGATCAGGTCCAGGGTCTGCTGCACGTCGGGCGGGAAGAGCTGCGAAGTCACCGTCAATTCTTACCGCGCCGTCACCCGTACGAGGACGAGCCGCCCCGTAGGTCAGTCGGCCGCCACCCGGCCGACGGCCAGCAGGGCGGCCACCGGGAGCTCCACGGTGCCGTCCCCGGCCTGGTACTCGGCGGCCAGCCGCAGGTACGCCCGTTCGATCCGGGCGGCCGTCTCCGGGGGCTGACCCTCGATCAGGGAGGAGGTGAGCACGGTGCCCTCCAGTACGTCCTTCCACCAGCGGCCCGGCTCGACCCGGTGGGTCCAGCCGACCCGGTGCACCGCCACCTCGGTGAGCCCGGCCGAGCGGAGCAGCTCCGCGAAGGGCTCCGGCGCGGCGTACGGGGCGAACGGGGCGTCACCCGGCAGACCGGCGGGGCGGGTGGCCCCGGCCTCGGCGAAGGCGTCGAAGAACAGGCCCTGGGCCCGGTTGGCCGCCAGGGAGTCCCAGCAGGACAGGGCGATCCGGCCGCCGGGGGCCACCACCCGGGCCAGGTCGCGGACGGCGGCCGGCGGATCGGGCACGTGGTTGATCACGAAGGCGCCGACCGCGGCCTCGAACTCCCCCGCGCCGAACGGCAGTCCGGGCAGCCCGGCGGTGACCGCCCGGGACAGTACCCGGGCCGCCTCGGCCACCATCTCCTCGACCACGTCGGTGGCCGTCACCTCGGCCCCGAGCCGCATCGCGGCCAGCCCCAGCCGACCGGTCCCGCAACCCACTTCGAGCACCTTCACACCTGCGCCGACGGCGGCCTCGGCGAGCAGGCGGGAGTGCAGTCCCGCCGTCATCACACCGAAGCCGCCGTCGTAGGTACCGCTGCGCCGCGCCCAGCCGCCGCGCTCGAACTCCTGGAAATCCACCACGTGTTGAACAGCCCATCTGTGACCGGAGTGACCCGGCCGTGCCGACGGGCAGTCTAGGCGGAAACGATCAGGAGTTCTCGGGGCTCTACCCGTTGTCCCCTTCGGGGAAGTGGCAAGCCACCTGGTGCCCGGCCTTGGGCGCGACCAGGCGCGGCTCCTCGGTGGCGCAGATGTCCTGGGCCTTCCAGCACCGGGTGCGGAAGCGGCAGCCGCTCGGCGGGTTGATCGGTGACGGCACGTCACCCGTCAGCCGGATCCGCTCGCGCTGCTCCTTGCGCCGGGGGTCCGGCACCGGGACGGCGGACATCAGCGCGTTGGTGTACGGGTGCATCGGCGCCGAGTAGAGCGAGTCCCGGTCGGCGATCTCCACCACCTTGCCGAGGTACATCACCGCGACCCGGTCCGAGACGTGCCGGACCACCGAGAGATCGTGCGCGATGATCAGGTAGGTCAGGCCGAGCTCGTTCTGGAGGTCGTCGAGCAGGTTGACCACCTGGGCCTGGATGGAGACGTCCAGGGCCGAGACCGGCTCGTCCGCCACGATCATCTTCGGCTTGAGGGCCAGCGCGCGGGCGATGCCGATGCGCTGGCGCTGGCCGCCGGAGAACTCGTGCGGGTAGCGGTTGTAGTGCTCCGGGCTGAGGCCGCAGAGCTCCAGCAGGTCCTGCACCGCGCGCTTCACGCCCTGCTCGGTGGAGACCTTCTGGAGCCGGAACGGCGCTCCGACGATGGTGCCCACGGTGTGCCGGGGGTTGAGCGAGGAGTACGGGTCCTGGAAGATCATCTGGATGTCGCGGCGGAGCGGACGCATCGCCGAGACGCCCAGGTGCGTGATGTCCCGGCCCTCGAACTCGATCTTTCCGCCGGTCGGTTCGTCCAGCCGGGTGACCAGGCGGCCCATGGTGGACTTGCCGCAGCCGGACTCGCCGACCACGCCGAGGGTCTCCCCGGCGCGCACCTCGAAGTCGATCCCGTCCACCGCGCGGACGGCGCCGACCTGACGGCGCAGCAGCCCCTTGGTGATCGGGAAGTGCCTGGTCAGACCGGTCACCCGGAGCAGCGGCTCACGGTCGGAGGCCGGCGCGGGAGCGGGCACGGTCGCCGCCGTCGTCGATGAGTCCGTCATGGGGTCTTCTCCTGAGGGGTGGTACGGACGACGCTCACAGCCGGGGCGCGATCTCTTCGGTGAAGATGCGGTGCCGCTCGGCGATCGGCAGGTGGCACGCGGCGTGGTGGCCGGGTGCGGCCTCGGCCAG
Source organism: Kitasatospora sp. NPDC051853 (assembly GCF_044452665.1). Lineage (NCBI taxonomy): Bacteria > Bacillati > Actinomycetota > Actinomycetes > Kitasatosporales > Streptomycetaceae > Kitasatospora > Kitasatospora sp. NPDC051853. The sequence continues at coordinate 40,883 of NZ_JBITBY010000011.1, forward strand.
CTTCGGCACCTCGGACGTGGAGCGGCCGTCGGTGCGGTCCGCGTACGGGCAGCGCGGGTGGAAGGCGCAGCCGGAGGGCACGTTGATCAGGCTGGGCGGGGTGCCCTTGACCGGCACCAGGCGCTCCTGGAGCGGCCGGTCCAGGCGCGGCATCGAGCCCAACAGGCCCCAGGTGTACGGGTGTTCGGGAGACTCGAAGAGGGTCCCGGCCGGCCCGCGCTCCACGCACTTGCCGCCGTACATGACCAGGATGTCGTCGGCCAGCTCGGCCACCACGCCCAGGTCGTGGGTGATGATGATGACCGCGGAGCCGAACTCCTTCTGCAGGTCCCGGATCAGGTCCAGGATCTGCGCCTGGACGGTGACGTCCAGGGCGGTGGTGGGCTCGTCCGCGATCAGCAGCGAGGGGTCGTTGACCAGCGCCATCGCGATCATCGCGCGCTGGCGCATGCCGCCGGAGAACTCGTGCGGGTAGGCGTCCACCCGCTTGTCCGGCTGCGGGATGCCGACCCGGTCGAGCATCTCGATCGCCCGGGTGCGGGCCTGCTTCTTGGAGGTGCCGGGGTGGTGGGCGCGGTAGCCCTCGATGATCTGGGCGCCGACCGTGTAGTACGGGTGCATCGCGGTCAGCGGGTCCTGGAAGATCATCGCCATCTTCTGGCCGCGCAGCTCGCGCACCCGGTCCGGGCCGGCCGCGATCAGGTCCTCGCCGTCCAGCCAGACCTGGCCGGTGATCCGCGGCGCACCGCGCTTGCCCATCCGGTGCAGGCCCATGATGGAGAGCGAGGTGACGGACTTCCCGGAGCCGGACTCGCCGACGATGCCGAGGGTCTTGCCCTTCTCCAGCGAGAAGGTGAGCCCGTCCACCGACTTGACCAGGCCGTCGTCGGTGGGGAAGTGCACCCGGAGGTCCTTGACCTCCAGGTAGGCCGAACCGGGCTTCACCGAGGCGGACTTGTCGATCTGGATCTCGGTCATGCGAGCCTCACCCGGGGGTCGACAGCGGCGTACAGGATGTCAACCAGCAGGTTGGCCAGGATGATGAAGAAGCCCGCGAAGAGCGTCACGCCCATGATCACCGGGAGGTCGCTGGCGGCGATCGAGGAGACCGCCTCGTAGCCCAGGCCACGGAAGTTGAAGGTGGACTCGGTGAGCACCGCGCCGCCGATCAGGCCGCCGAGGTCCATGCCGAAGACGGTCAGGATCGGGGTCAGGGTGGAGCGCATCGCGTGCTTGCGGATGACCGTGCCCTCGCCGAGGCCCTTGGCCCGGGCGGTGCGGACGTAGTCCTCGCCCAGCACCTCCAGCAGCGTGGCCCGGGTGAGACGGGCGTAGTTGGCCGCGTAGAGGAAGGCCAGGGTGACCCAGGGGAGCACCAGGTTCTGGAACCAGGCGACGGGGTCGTCGGCGAACGGCACGTAGTCGTTCGGGAAGACGCCCAGCTGGTACACGAAGACCGCGCTGGCCAGCATGCCGGTGAAGTAGATCGGCAGGGAGACGCCGGCCAGGGCCGTGGTCATGGTGAAGCGGTCGAGCAGCGAGCCGCGCTTGAGCGCGGAGATCATGCCGGTCATGGTGCCGAACAGGACCCAGATGATCGAGGCGCCGAGGGCCAGCGAGGCGGTGACGCCCAGCCGGTCCAGGAGCACCGGGAAGACCTCGCGCTCGGTCTTGAAGGAGTAGCCGAAGCAGGGCGCGGAGCAGTGGGTGACGTCCACGCCGGTGCTGTAGTCGCGTCCGAGGACCAGACCCTTGAGGAAGAGCCAGAACTGCTCGATGACGGACTTGTCGAGGCCCATCTTGTGACGGATGCCCTCGATCGCCGCGGGGTCGGCGATCTTGCCGACGTAGAGCAGCGCCGGGTCGCTCCCGGTCAGTTTCGGCACCATGAAGAAGATGCCGAAGGTGACGGCCGCAACCACCACCAGCATGGCGACGACGTTGACGAGTCGTCGGATGATGTACACGAGCACTGCGGTCGACGCCGCCCCCGGGCCGGGCGCCCTCGTGGGGCGCCCGGCCCGGGCGGCGTCTTCACCTGCCCTTCGGACTAGCTGTGCGAACTACGGGACTGGGCAGGTCACTTGCCGTCGTTGGTACCGAGGGCCTGGAAGTCGACCATGCCGAACGCGTCGTTGATGAACACGTTGGTCAGGCGCGGGTTGCGGTAGTTGAGCGCGCGGTCCGCGACCACCGGCAGGTAGACGGCCATGTCGGTCACCTTGTGGTTGATCTGCTTGTAGATCTCGGCGGCCTTGGCGGCGTCCGGCTCGGCACCGGCCTTGTCGAAGAGCTCGTTGACCGCGGGGTCGTTGGTCTCCGGGTAGTTGCTGTTGCCGTTGGCGGTGATGAAGCGACCGTCCATCAGCGGCTGCATGTAGCCGGCACCGGTCGGGTAGTCGGCACCCCAACCGGCCACGATCAGGCCGTAGTTCTTGTTCTTCACGACCTCCGGCGAACCGGCGACCGAGGCCAGCAGCTTGCCGTCGTACTGGTCGATGGTGACGTCGACGTTGATCGCCTTCAGCGCGGTCTGCAGGGCGACGGCGGACTTGACCTCCTTGTCCTTGTTGCCGCGGACCGCGATGGTGGCCTTGAAGCCCTCCGGCTTGCCACAGGCCGCCAGCTCCTCCTTGGCCTTCGCCAGGTCGGGCTTGCCGTCCACCAGGGTGAAGGGGTCGTAGTTGTCCGAGCCGAGGATGTTCGGGGGCAGCATCGAGCCGTACGGCGAGCCGGCCACCTGACCGCCGCGGGCGGTCTGCAGCGCGGTGGTGTCGGCCGCGAACATGACCGCCTTGCGGCAGTGCTCGTTGTCGAACGGGGCGATCTTCGGGACCATCGCGATGTACCGGATGAACCCGTTGTACGGGTCGTCGGTGTTGGCCTTGAGCTTGTCGTTGGTCAGCACCTGGGCCTGGGCGGCCTGGGAGAGACCGGTCTGCGCGAAGTCGAGGTCGATCGAGCCGTCGAGCAGGCGCTTGTCCATGTCGTCGGCGTTGGTGGTGATGGTCAGCTTCACCACGTCCGGCAGCGCCTTGCGGAACGGGTCGGTGGCCGGGTCCCAGTTCTCGTTGCGGACGAACTCGACGGACTTGCCGGGCTCGATCGACTTGAACTTGTACGGGCCGGAGGAGACCGGCTTCTCGCCGTACTTGGAGCCGGTGTCCGACTTCTGCGGGACGGGCGAGGCGGTGCCCATCGCGAGCAGGTACGGGAAGGCCGAGTCGGGCTTCTCCAGCTTGAAGATGATGGTGGAGTCGTCCGGGGTCTCGACGGTCTTGAGGCCCATCTTGTCCGGGGTGGTGTCCGTGTAGGGACCCTTGTAGCCCTGGCCCTGGTCGAGGGTGTTCACCAGGTAGGTCGGGCCGCCGGAGATGACGTCCTGCGCGAAGACGCGCTCGATGCCGTACTTGATGTCCTTCGAGGTGATGGCCGAGCCGTCCTCGAACTTGATGCCCTTCTTGAGCTTGAAGGTGTAGGTCTTGCCGTCGGCGGAGATCTCCGGCTTGGCGGCGGCGAGGTCCGGCACCAGCTCCAGACCGCCCTTGCCCGGCTTCGCGTCGAAGGCGAGCAGGGTACGGGCGTAGAAGCGCTGCATGTTCCAGATCGACGCGTAGTAGGCGCGGCCCGGGTCCCAGGAGTCGGCGTCGGTGGTGCTCCAGAGGTTGAGCGTGCCGCCCTTCTTCTCGGACGGGTTGAGCACCTTGTCGACGGCCGCGTTGAAGCCGCCGGCCGAGGCCGACTTGGAAGCGCTGTCGCCGCCGTCCTTCTTGTCCGCGCTGCCGCCGCAAGCGGTGAGGGTGACGGCCAGCGTGGCCACCAGGGCGGCGGCGGCGAGCGTCCGGTTTCGCGTCATGGGTACTTTCCTCCTGATGGTCGTACTGGGGTGTAACAGTCTCGAAGTGCCCTGGTACGGCGGGCGGTTCGTGGGGGAACCGAGGGTCAGTTGCCCTTGGGGTCGAGCGCGTCGCGCAGACCGTCGCCGAACAGGTTGAAGGCCAGCACCGTGATGAAGATGGCCAGACCCGGCACCACCATGTAGGTGGGGTCGACCTGGTAGATCCGGGTGGCCTCGGAGAGCATCTGGCCCCAGGACGGGGTCGGGGGCTTCACGCCCGCGCCGAGGAAGCTGAGGGCGGCCTCGCTCAGGATGTTGGTCGGGATGATCAGGGTCGCGTAGACCAGGATCGGGGCGACCAGGTTGGGGAGCAGCTCGCGCAGCAGGATGTGCGGCCAGCCGGCGCCCAGGCTGCGGGCCGCGTCCACGAACTCGCGTTCGCGCAGCGACAGTGCCTGACCTCGCACGATGCGCCCGATGTAGGGCCAGCCGAAGAAGCCGATCACCAGGACCAGGATCGCCATCCGGACGGCGCTGCCCTCCAGCCCCAGAACGGAGTTGGGCATCACCGAGACCAGCGCGATGGAGAACAGCAGCTGCGGGAAGGCCAGCAGGACGTCCATCACCCGGCTGATCACCGCGTCGACCCAGCCACCGAAGTAGCCGGCCGCGATGCCCGCCAGCACGCCGATGACCACCGACACACCGGCGGCCAGGAAGGCCACGGTGAGCGAGATCCGGGCGCCGTAGACGATCCGGCTGAACACGTCGCGACCGAAGGTCGGGTCGACGCCGAGCAGGAAGTCGCTGCTGATGCCGCCGAACGCCCCCTTGGGGAGGCCGAGGTCGGGGTTGATCTGGTCCGGGTGCGGTTCGTCCACGGGGTGCCCGAACAGCGAGGTGAGCACCGGCGCGAAGACCGCGGCCAGGATCAGCAGCAGCACGACGACGCCGCCGGTCAGCGCGATCTTGTCGCGCTTGAGACGGTCCCAGGCGATCCGGCCGGGCGACCGGCCCTCGATCCGCTTGGCCGGGGCCGCGGGGGCCTCCGGAGCGTCGGTGCTCTTGGTGGAAGTGCTCATGTGTCTTTCGTTTCCCCTCGCCGACGGTGGCCGGCCACGGTGCCGTACGTACGCCGAGCACCGGGCCCTGGTAAGGCCCGGGCCAGGATTAGGTCCGGAATCGCGATTGCGAAAGGTGCTGAGAAGCAAGGGAGTTGCCGGGCAGCTCAGGTAAGCCCCGCACTGCACTGCGCAGACTCTCTGGCATCGGGGAGGCCTTACGCCAGACCTGACAACCGAAGGATGCCCAACTGTGATCTGTCCGCATGCACGGCCGTGTCCTGGCGAATAAGGCTCTTCACACAGGGGTTACTCGACTGTCAAGATGCGTGCGAAGGATTGCCCGGACACTCCGTCAACTGCCCCTTCGGGCACGGGCATGGGACCTGGTCAGCGCCAGGGCTGGTGCGGCCAGTAGCCCTGCGGAGGGTGGTTCGCCGACTCGCGGTCGAAGAACGGACGGGCGAAGGCGCGCAGCCACATCGCCACCGGGTCCAGCTCGTCGGCCAGCAGCACGGTGGAGACCGCCAGCCCCGCCGGGGCGTGCGCCACCGCACGCTGCACCAGCGCCCGGGCCGCCTCCACGGACGGCGGCGAGGTGTCGTAGAGGTCCAGGCCGACGGCCAGGTAGGCCTCGCCCACGGCCGGGCGCACCCAGGCCTGCCGGAGCGCCCTCAGCGGGCGCACCGCGGCCGCCTCGCGCTGCAGTTGGGCGTAGAACTGCGGGGCCTGCACGGCCGGCTCGGCCAGCTGGAGCGGCCCGGCCGGCAGCCGGTCCAGCCCGCCCGCGATCCGGCGCAGGTCGGCCCAGGGCACCCCGACCCCGCCACCGGGGACGTGCGGATTGAGCCACAGGCCCCAGCGGGTCCGGTACAGCGCGTTGGCGATCTCCATCCCGGAGATCACCTCGTGGCTCCTGGTCCAGCCGCAGAGCGCCAGCTGCTCGGGCGAGGTGACGGCGGGGGCGTAGCCGTGCCCGCCGATCTCCATGTTCCCGTACTGGGCGTCCGGGCTCCCCGGCTGCCCGTGCCAGAGCAGCATCCAGACCCTGCCGCCCGCGAGCGCCCCCAGCAGCCGCTCGTAGGCGTCGTAGCGCTCCGGCGCGACCTCGCCGAGGGCGCGCTCGATCGCGCCGTCTGCCGCCGCTCCCGCGCTCATGCCGTGCTCCGCCCGCCGTCCCGTCTCGCCCTCGGCCGACCGTGGCCGTACGTGGTCTGTCGGGGGAAGCCTATTGGCCCGGCCCGACAGCCGTCATACCGCCGCCCCGTACCGGCGCGTAACGGTTCGGTGGTCGGTCCGGCCCCCCCACCCGGCTCAGACCGGGACCGCGCCGGACCTGACGTAGAACGGGCGGACCCGGGTGAGCATCCACTCCACCACCGGGTCGGCGACCAGGTCGAGCAGCACCAGGTGGACGCCCCACGGCGGCGGCATGGTTCCGAGCGCCCGGCCGAGCGCCTCGTTGACCTGCCCCGGGTCGGCCGGCCAGGCCGGGTCCAGCTGCACCCCGACGAACAGCACCGGGGCGTCCAGCTCCACCCCGGCCAGCGCCCGACGGGCCGTCAGGACCCCGGGCAGCTCGGCCAGTTCGGTGATCGCGGCACCGAGGAAGGCGTACGGCTCCTCGGCCGGCTCCGGCTCCCGCAGCGCCACCCGGGCACCGCCCTCGGGCTGCTGCTCCCAGCGCTCCGCGAGCGGCCCGCGGCGCAGCTCGCCGACCCCCTCCGGCGGCACCGGGATGCCCACCGGCGCCTCCGGGTTGACCGCGATCCCGACCCCGATCGGCAGGCCCCGGGCGAACTCCCAGGCCGGGGCCACCGCGAACGGCACGCCCGGCGCGATCTGGAGGAAGAGCTCCTGCGAGGAGAACACCGGCACGTACGGGGACCCGGCCAGCTCGATGGTCGGCAGGTCCAGCCCCTCCCCCTGCGGGTCGGCCCCGGCCGGCAGCGGGATCCAGACCTGGCTGCGCGCCAGCACCTCGATCACCCGCGGCGTCGCCCCCGGATCCCCCAGCGCGGCCGTCAGCACCTGCTCCAACTCGTTGACCGGCCAACTCCCCCCGGCCGGCGCACTCCCGGGCTCGGCCCACCCCTGCACTCCGGTATCGCCCGGCTGGTTCATCGGTCGCGCCCCTCTGTAGCTGTGCGGCCCCAAGCCTAGGGCCAGGTGGCGTGCTCCGGGGGCGGACCTGACCCACGGGGCGGACCCCTCTCCCGTCGCGGTCCGGTCTCGTGCCATGATGAGCGCGCTCGACAACTTCACACTGGCCGCTCGAACCCGCGCGGGAGAGTCCGGAGTGCGCCGTGTGCGCTGGGCCGGCGCCGAAGGAGCAAGTCCTCCCCGGAATCTCTCAGGCACCCCTACCGCACGGGCGAGGCAGATCTGGAAAGTGGACACGGCCGCGCCGTGCGCCCACCCACGGTGCAAGCCGCCATCCTTGGATGGGCGGTGAAGCTCTCAGGTTGTGACGACAGACGGGGAGACTCCACCCCCGCATGCCCGTTTCCGGCCAAGGAGTCCCGTCGCCATGTCCCCTCGCCTGACCGCGCTCGACGCACTGCACCGCTCCCTCGGTGCCACCATGACCGACTTCGCCGGCTGGGACATGCCGCTGCGCTACGGCAGCGAGCGCGAGGAGCACCTCGCCGTCCGCACCAAGGCCGGCCTCTTCGACCTCTCGCACATGGGCGAGATCACCGTGACCGGCCCGCAGGCCGGCGAGCTGCTCGACTACGCGCTGGTCGGCCACATCTCCGCGCTCGGCGTGCTGCGCGCCCGCTACACCATGATCTGCCGCGAGGACGGCGGCATCCTGGACGACCTGATCGTCTACCGGACCGGCGAGTCCGAGTACATGGTGGTGGCCAACGCCTCCAACGCCCAGGTCGTGCTGGACGCGCTGACCGAGCGCGCGGCCGGCTTCGACGCCGAGGTCCGCGACGACCGGGACGCCTACGCGCTGCTCGCGGTCCAGGGCCCGGAGGCCAACGGCATCCTCGCCTCCGTCACCGACGCCGACCTGCCCGGCCTCAAGTACTACGCCCTGCTGCCCGCCACCGTCGCGGGCAAGGAGGTCTGGCTGGCCCGCACCGGCTACACCGGTGAGGACGGCTTCGAGGTCTTCTGCGCCCCGGCCGACGCCGAGCACCTGTGGAACGCGCTGACCGAGGCCGGCGCCGACGCGGGCCTGGTGCCCTGCGGCCTCTCCTGCCGCGACACGCTGCGCCTGGAGGCCGGCATGCCGCTGTACGGCCACGAGCTCTCCACCGAGCTGACCCCCTTCGACGCCGGCCTCGGCCGCGTGGTGAAGTTCGAGAAGGAGGGCGACTTCGTCGGCCGCAAGGCCCTGGAGGCCGCCGCGGTGCAGGCCGAGTCCAACCCGCCGCGCAAGCTGGTCGGCCTGGTCTCGGACGGCAAGCGCGTCCCGCGCGCCGAGTACGCGGTCGTCAGCGCGGACGGCACCCCGATCGGGCGGATCACCTCCGGCGCCCCCTCCCCCACCCTGGGCAAGCCGATCGCCATCGCCTACGTGGACGCGGCGCACGCCGCCCCCGGCAGCGCGGTCGCGGTCGACGTGCGCGGCAAGCACGAGCCGGTCGAGGTCGTGGCGCTGCCGTTCTACAAGCGCGCCCGCTGACCCCTCGTCACCTTTCGAAACCCCCGGTCCGCTCAGCGGACGGCTTCGCCCTACCCTCTTGCGATCCTGGAGAATGACGTCATGAGCAACCCCACGAACCTGCAGTACACCGAGGAGCACGAGTGGCTGACCACCGCCGAGAGCGGTGCGGTCGCGACGGTCGGCATCACCAAGCACGCCGCCGACGCCCTGGGTGACATCGTCTACGTCCAGCTGCCCGAGGTCGGCGACGAGATCACCGCCGGTGAGTCCTGTGGCGAGCTCGAGTCCACCAAGTCGGTCAGCGACCTGTTCTCGCCCGTCACCGGCACGGTGACCGAGATCAACCAGGCCGTCATCGACGACCCGGCCTCGGTCAACAGCGACCCGTTCGGCGACGCCTGGCTGTTCAAGGTCGAGGTTGCCGAGACCGGCAAGCTGCTGACCGCTGCGGAGTACGACGCCTTCATCGGCGCCTGACCCACTGGTAGACGAGGTGACGGCCGCAGCGCGGCGGCCGTCACCCTCCCGGTCCACTGCCCGCACCGCCTTACGGGAAGACCCAACATGACTGTCCTGAACCAGTCCCTGCACGCGCTCGACCCGGAGATCGCCGCCGCGGTCGACGCCGAGCTGCACCGCCAGCAGACCACCCTCGAGATGATCGCCTCCGAGAACTTCGCGCCCGTCGCGGTGATGGAGGCCCAGGGTTCGGTCCTGACCAACAAGTACGCCGAGGGCTACCCCGGCCGTCGCTACTACGGCGGCTGCGAGCACGTCGACGTGGCCGAGCAGATCGCGATCGACCGGGTAAAGGAGCTGTTCGGGGCCGAGTACGCCAACGTCCAGCCGCACTCGGGCGCCTCCGCCAACCAGGCCGCGCTGTTCGCCATCGCCCAGCCCGGCGACACCATCCTGGGCCTGGACCTGGCGCACGGCGGCCACCTGACCCACGGCATGCGGCTGAACTTCTCCGGCAAGCAGTTCAACGTGGTCGCGTACCACGTGGACGACGCCGGCCTGGTCGACATGGCCGAGGTCGAGCGCCTGGCCAAGGAGCACCGCCCCAAGGTCATCATCGCGGGCTGGTCCGCCTACCCGCGCCAGCTGGACTTCGCCGAGTTCCGCCGGATCGCCGACGAGGTCGAGGCGTACCTCTGGGTCGACATGGCCCACTTCGCCGGCCTGGTCGCCGCCGGTCTGCACCCGAACCCGGTGCCGTACGCGGACGTGGTCACCTCCACCACGCACAAGACCCTGGGCGGCCCGCGCGGCGGCATCATCCTGGCCAAGCAGGACTTCGCCAAGAAGCTCAACTCCTCGGTCTTCCCCGGCTTCCAGGGCGGCCCGCTGGAGCACGTGATCGCGGCCAAGGCGGTCTCCTTCAAGGTCGCCGCCTCGGACGACTTCAAGGACCGTCAGCAGCGCACCCTGGAGGGCGCGAAGGCGCTCGCCGCGCGCCTGCTCCAGGACGACGCCAAGGCGGCCGGGGTCTCCGTGCTCTCCGGCGGCACCGACGTCCACCTGGTCCTGGTCGACCTGCGCAACAGCGCGCTCGACGGCCAGCAGGCCGAGGACCGCCTGCACGAGGTCGGCATCACGGTGAACCGCAACGCCGTCCCGAACGACCCGCGCCCGCCGATGGTCACCTCCGGCCTGCGGATCGGCACCCCGGCCCTGGCCACCCGCGGCTTCCAGGCCGACGACTTCCGCGAGGTCGCGGACATCATCGCCGAGACCCTGCTGCCCTCCTTCGACGAGGCCAAGGCCGAGTCGCTGAAGGCCCGGGTCACCGCGCTGGCCGTGAAGTACCCGCTCTACCCGGAGCTGTAGTCCGAAGGTGGCCCGACGGCCACCCGTCTTTTCCGGGGCACCGCGCACACTGGAAACGTGGCGCGCGGTGCCCCGTGCCATGCCTGCCCCCGTTCCACCCACGAGACCAGACAAGGACGTCACCTCCGTGGCCATCAGCGTCTTCGACCTCTTCTCCATCGGTATCGGCCCCTCCAGCTCGCACACCGTCGGACCGATGCGCGCGGCCCGGATGTTCGCCCGCCGCCTCAAGTCCGAGAGCCTGCTCGCCCAGACCGTCTCCGTCCGGGCCGAGCTCTTCGGCTCGCTCGGCGCCACCGGCCACGGCCACGGCACCCCGAAGGCCGTCCTGCTCGGCCTGGAGGGCAACTCGCCCCGCACGGTCAACGTGGACCAGGCCGACCTGGACGTGGACCGGATCAAGGCCGAGAAGCGCCTGCACCTGCTCGGTGTCCAGGACATCGCCTTCGACCCGGACACCCAGCTGGTCCTGCACCGCCGCAAGGCCCTCCCGTACCACGCCAACGGCATGACCCTCTGGGCCTTCGACGCCGAGGGCGCCACCCTGCTGGAGAAGACCTACTACTCCGTCGGCGGCGGCTTCGTGGTGGACGAGGACGCGATCGGCGCCGACCGCGTCGTCCCGGACGACACCGCGCTGCGCTACCCCTTCCGCACCGGCGAGGAGCTGCTCCGCCTCACCCGGGAGACCGGCCTGTCGATCTCCGGCCTGATGCTGGAGAACGAGAAGGCCTGGCGCTCCGAGGCCGAGATCCGGGCCGGGCTGCTGGAGATCTGGCGGGTCATGCAGGAGTGCGTCTCGGCCGGCATGAACCGCGAGGGCATCCTGCCGGGCGGCCTGAAGGTCCGCCGCCGGGCCGCCTCCGGCGCCCGCGCGCTGCGCGCCGAGGGCATCGGCCCGGCCAACGCGATGGAGTGGGTCACCCTCTACGCGATGGCCGTCAACGAGGAGAACGCCTCCGGCCAGCGGGTCGTCACCGCCCCGACCAACGGCGCCGCCGGGATCATCCCGGCCGTCCTGCACTACTACCTCAACTTCATCCCGGGCGCCGACGACGACGGCATCGTCCGCTTCCTGCTCGCCGCCGGGGCGATCGGCATGCTCTTCAAGGAGAACGCCTCCATCTCCGGCGCCGAGGTCGGCTGCCAGGGCGAGGTCGGCTCGGCCTGCTCGATGGCGGCCGGCGGTCTGGCCGAGGTGCTCGGCGGCTCCCCCGAGCAGGTGGAGAACGCGGCCGAGATCGGCATCGAGCACAACCTCGGCCTCACCTGCGACCCGGTCGGCGGCCTGGTCCAGATCCCCTGCATCGAGCGCAACGGCATGGCCTCCGTGAAGGCCGTCACGGCCGCCCGGATGGCGCTGCGCGGCGACGGCCGCCACCACGTCTCCCTCGACAAGGCGATCAAGACCATGAAGGAGACCGGCGCAGACATGAAGATCAAGTACAAGGAGACCTCGCGCGGCGGCCTCGCCGTGAACGTCATCGAGTGCTGACCTCGAACTGACCGGAACGGGCACGGACTGTCGGGTCCGGGCCCGTTCCGCTTTTCTACGGTGGAGGCATCAGGGAAGGAGACCCGGGTGCTGGACGGCCTCAACCGCGCGTTGGAGCACATCGAGGAGCAGCCCGAACTGCCGCTCGACGTGCCGGAGTTGGCGCGGATCGCGATGACCTCGGAGTACCACTTCCGGCGGCTGTTCTCGGCGCTGGCGGGCATGCCGCTCTCGGAGTACGTGCGGCGCCGGCGGCTGACGCTGGCCGGGGCCGAGGTGCTGGCCGGGGAGCGGACGCTGCTGGAGGTCGCGGTCCGGTACGGGTACGGCTCGGGCGAGGCGTTCGCGCGCGCGTTCCGGGCGGTGCACGGGGTGGGGCCGGGCGAGGCCCGGCGCCGCGGGGCCGAACTCACGGCCCAGCCCCGGCTCTCCTTCCGACTCGTCGTCGAAGGGAGCAGCAGCATGCGGTACCGGATCGTGCACAAGCCCGAGTTCACCCTGGTGGGGCGGATGGCCCGGGTGCCCCTGGTGCACCGCGGGGAGAACCCGCACATCGCCGAGTTCCTGCGCGGCGTCGGCCGGGCCGAGCTGGAGCGGATCGCCGGGCTGGCGGCGGCCGGGGCGGAGCCGGCCGGGATGCTCTCGGTCTGCGACGGCCTGGACCCGAGCCGGGCCGAGGGGACCGAACTCGACTACTACCAGGCGGTGGTGGCGCCGGCCCCGGTGCCGGAGGGGCTGGACACCCTGGTGGTCCCGGCCGGCGAGTGGGGCGTCTTCGAGACCTCCGGGCCCTTCCCGCAAGCCCTCCAGGAGCTCTGGCGGGACGTCTTCACCCAGTGGTTCCCGTCCGGCCCCTACCGCAGCCGCCCGGGCCCCGAGCTGCTCGCGCTCGGGTCCTTCCCGGACGGCTCGGACACCACGGCCCAGCTCTGGATCCCGGTGGAGCGCTGATGCCCTGACGGACGGGCCGACCGGCGATCGGGGGCCGGGTGAAGGAGCGGCGTTGGGGTGCGTGTCTCGGCGGCGCCGAGGAGGGAGTCCATGCGGAGCATCGGCGACCGACGAGAAGCCGGCGAAGGGCCCCTCCTGCCCGTCGGCGGGCAAGGAGGGCGCGTGCCCCGGCGGCGCGACGCCGGTCCCCGATCGCCGGTCGGCCCAAGTCAGTCGCCGGTGGTGCCGTCGGCGATCTCGCGCAGCAGGTCCAGGTGGCCGTTGTGGCGGGAGATCTCCTCGACCAGGTGGAAGAGGATCCAGCGGAGGTTGACCCGGGTGCCGCTGCGGACGGTGCCGACGGCCCAGGTGTCGAGGTCGAGCCCGGCCACCTGCTCGCGGTGGCGCTCGATCTCCTCCTGGTACTCGGCCACCAGGGTGGCGATCGGCACCTCGGCGCCGATCCGCATCTCCCCGTCCGGGTCGTCCTGGGTCCACGGCCCCCGGTCCTCGCCGCCGAGCAGCACCACGTCGAACCACCAGTGCTCCACCCAGCGCAGGTGGCTGATCAGCCCGCCCAGGGTCATCAGCGGGGACCCGGGCAGCGGCGCCTTCCCGGCGTCCGCCGGGTCCAGCGCTTCGACCTTGGCCAACGCGGTGGCCCGGGCGTAGTCGAGGAAGGTGAGCAGCGTGGTGCGCTCGTCCAGGGTCTGGGGCATATCGGTTCGAGTCATCGCGCCGCATCATGGCGGAGGCCGGACGCGGTGTCGACTGAATAATCAAAGGACAGTGGGCGAATCCATGCGATTAGCGAAGGTGAAGTAGCTTACAAACCTTTCGTTCGATTTTGCCCACATCCTGAGACCGTGCGATAGTCGTTCCATCGACACCCGCGCGGCACGCACCCCCTTGGCCGGCGCGGTGACATCTGCAGGGGCCCCCGCGCCGCACCACGGCCACCCGGGGGCCCCGCACTGTTTTCCGGGCCCTCCGGCGCTACGTGCGCTCGCGGATCTTGAGTTCGAACCAGACGCCCTTGCCCCGCGGCAGCAGGTCGGCGCCCCAGCGCTCGGCCAGGGTGTTGACCAGGAGCATGCCGTGGCCGGTCTCGCTGCCGGGCTCGGCGAGGACCAGGCAGGGGAGCGCGCGGGAGGAGTCGCGGACCTCGACGCGGAGCCAGCCGGGGCGGCGGGTGAGGCGCAGGCCGATGGTGCGGCCGCCGGTGTGGCGGACGGCGTTGGCCATCAGCTCGCCGGTCAGCAGTTCGCCGACTTCCAGTAACTGGTGGAGCCGCCAGCCCTGCAGGACGGTGAGGACCACCCGCCGGGCCGTGCCGACGAGTTCGGGGCGGGAGGGCAGGAACACCTCCTCCTCGGCGGCGACTTGGGCGCAGAGTCGGCCGAAGTGCACGCGCTCGACCTCCTGCGGGCTGAGTCGTTCCAGAGTCTCCAGGGCGAGCACCCCACCTTCCGCGATGTCCGACGGGCCGTCAGCAGTCGCTCCGGCTGCCGGAAGTGATGCCCACTCTGCTTCGCCCCATCCCGCCATGCGCCAATCATTGCGGACTGCGAGCGCCCGCGTACTGACAATGAGTAAACGATCACTATTCAACTGGCATATGACAACCGCGCCGCGCCCGCGACTCGCACAGCAGAACGGCCCGGACCCCCGAAAAGGGGTCCGGGCCGAACAGTTGAGCCCATTTCCGGTGCTCCGGAGGCCTACCAGGCGCTCCACGGCATGGTCCAGCCGCTGAGGCCGTTGTCACCCGCGACCGTCTTGCCCTTGGCGTTCTGGATCTTCACCACGTCGCCGACGATCGAGTCGTTGAAGAACTTGCCGGCCGTGGATCCCTCGCTGCCGCCCTTGGCGTCCTCCAGGCCGATGCAGCCGTGGCTGGCGTTGTACTTGCCGAAGGCCTTGCCCCAGTAGTTGCCGTGCACGTAGGTGCCGGTGTTGGTCAGCCGCATGGCGTGCGGGACGTCGGAGATGTCGTACTCCGAGCCCTTGATGTTGGCGACGGTGGCCGAGTTCATCCGGGTGACCTTCTCCCGGCTGGAGATGACCATCGTGCCGTTCCAGGACGGGTTCTGGTCGTCCCCGGCGGTGATCGGGATGGTCTTGGAGACCTTGCCGTCCCGCTTCACCGTCATCTGGTGGGTGGCCGCGTCGACCACGCTGATCTGCTCCCGGCCGATGGTGAACGGCTCGTCCCGGTCCACGTCGCCGAAGACGCCGGGCGAGACCTCGACGTTCTTCAGCCGGTACTTGATGGTCACCTTGGTGCCCGGCTTCCAGAAGTTCTCCGGGCGGAAGTCCAGCCGCTGGGTGCCGAACCAGTGGCCCTTGACCACGGTGCCGTTGCCGGTCTCGAAGGTGATGCCCTTGACCACGGCCTCCTTGTTCTTCACCGGCTTGGAGAAGTTGACCGAGACGATCATCCCGACGCCGTAGGTGCCGCCGTCCGAGATGTTGTCGTTGCTGGAGACCAGCTTGGCCGGGGTCAGCGTGGTGAAGCTGGAGGTGGTCGCGGAGACCAGGCCGTCGGAGTCCTTGGCCTGGGCGCTCACCTGGTAGACCATGCCGACCTTGAGCGGGCCGTCGGGCTTCCAGCTCTTGCCGTCGGCGGCGGTCTTGCCGGGCACCGCCTTGCCGTTCTTGTCCGTCACCTCGACCGAGGTCAGGGTGCCCTGGGCCACCGCGACGTTCAGCGCCTCGTTCGGGTTGACGTCCTGGGAGCCGTCCTTGGGGGTGACGGTGAGCACCGCGGCGGAGTTCTTCGGCGCGCTCTCGGCGGGGCCGGAGGCGGCCCCCGAGGGCTGGCCGGAGCCGCCGCCGCTGCCGGAGCCGGTCGAACCGTCCGTGCTCGCGGCCTGCCCGCCGGAGCCCCCCGAGCCGGACGACGAGCCGGTGGAGCCGCCGCAGGCGGCCGTCAGCAGCAGCGCGCCTCCGACCAGCACCGCCACGGCTGCCCGTCGGCCTCTGACTATCGCGGCGTCAGCCGCCTGCACCGGCTTCACTCCTGCGCTCCCCTTCGGATGTCCACGCTCTCTACACGCTCCGGCCGGGGTTTCGGTTTCACCCGGGCCGGGTCGTGGCTCGCGAAGGATATCCAGGGGGTTCCGGTGAACGTTCGGCGGGAGGTCAGTGGACGCCGAGCGCGCTGCCCGCCCGCCACTGGTCCCAGCTGAGGTTCCAGCCGTTCAGGCCGTTGTCGGCCGGCACCCGGTCCCCCTGCCGGCCGCGCACCTCGATCACGTCGCCCACGGTGGACTGCTCGAAGAACCAGCCGGCCGGGGAGGTGTCCGAGCCGCCCTTGACGTCGGCCAGGCCGATGCAGCCGTGGCTGGTGTTGGCGGTGCCGAAGACGTCCCTGGAGGCCCAGTAGTTGCCGTGCACGAAGGTGCCGGAGGAGGTCAGCCGCATCGCGTGCGGCACGTCCTTGATGTCGTACTCGTCGCCCAGGCCGACGGTCTGCGAGTTCATCCGGGTGACGGGGAACTTCTCCGAGATCACCATGGCGCCCAGGTAGGTGGAGAACTCCGGGCTGCCGCCGGAGACCTTCAGGGTGCGCAGCACCCGCCCGTCCTGACGGACCGTCATGGTGTGCGCGTCCAGGTCGACGGTGGAGACCACCGAGCGGCCGACGGTGAAGTGCACGTCCTTGGACTGGGTCCCGTAGTCCCCCGGGGCCCCCTGCACGTCCTTCAGGCGCAGCGAGAGGGTCACCTTGGTGCCGGCCGCCCAGTACTTCTCCGGGCGCAGGTCGAGCCGCCGGCCGCCGAACCAGTGCGCGGCCACCGGCACCGGCGGGTCGGCGGTGACCGAGACCGCCCGCTCCACCGCGGCCCGGTCGGTGATCGGGCGGCTGAAGCGGAGCGAGACGGGCATCCCGACGCCGACGGTGGAGCCGTCCTCGGGGGTGAAGAAGGCGGCGAAGGTGTGGTCGGGGGCCAGCGTCGCGAAG
Organism: Kitasatospora sp. NPDC051853; assembly: GCF_044452665.1. Classification (NCBI taxonomy): domain Bacteria; kingdom Bacillati; phylum Actinomycetota; class Actinomycetes; order Kitasatosporales; family Streptomycetaceae; genus Kitasatospora; species Kitasatospora sp. NPDC051853. The sequence goes on from NZ_JBITBY010000011.1 coordinate 57,626, forward strand.
GCCACGTGCTGGGCCGCCTTCAGCCCCTCCCGGTCCTCGGCCACCGTGTCCAGGGTGTACGCGGTGGCCAGCGCGAGCCGCCCCTCCGGGGTCCAGGCGCCGTCCGGGCCGATCCTCCCCGGCACCTCGGTGCCCTTCCGGTCGGCCAACCGGACCGAGACCAGCCTGCCCTGGGCCGCCGTCACCTTGACCGGCCCCTCGGCCGGGACCTCCTGCGCCCCGTCGGCCGGGGTGCTGGTGATCACCGCCCGGGAGACCGCCGGGCTGGCCTGCGCGGAGGCGGTGTCCGTGCTCGGCGCCTCCTGCCGCCCGCTGGTGCAGGCGCTGAGCAGACAGAGCCCGACCGCCACCACGACCGCCACCCGGGAGCGCATGCCGTTCCTCCGTACCCACCTGTGCCGTCAACAACCGTCCGGCATAACGACCCTGGTCCCGCCCGGACACGTGGGAGCGGATTCGCGCAGGAGACGTCGGAAGGCATCGGCACACGACAGAATCGTTCGCGACACGATCCGTCACGTGACAGCGACAGCCGATCAGGGAACAAGAGCTAGGCGGGGCCCGGGACGTCCCGCGCTGGGAGAGGTGCGGCCGATGACGGCTTGGCAGCGGCGGGAACGGGCGGAACACGGCGCGATCGACCCCGCGGTGCCCTGGCCCGGCAGCTGGCAACCGCTCGGCGCGCGGTTCCGGACCGACCAGGACGGCAGCCGGGGCACCAACTTCGCGCTCTGGGCGCCGGACGCCGAGGCGGTCGAGCTCTGCCTGTTCGCCGAGGACGGCACCGAGACCAGGCACCCGCTCACCGAGCGGACCTTCCAGACCTGGCACGGCTACCTGCCCGGGGTGCTGCCCGGCACCCGCTACGGCTACCGGGTGCACGGCCGCTGGGACCCGTGGACCGGCGCCCGGTGGAATCCGGCCAAACTCCTCCTCGACCCGTACGCCCGTGCGGTGGACGGGAGTTACACCGCGCACGACGCGGTCTGCGCCGCCGTCCGGGGCTGGCCCGAGCAGGACGTGGCCGACACCGTCCGGGACAACCGGGACTCCGCGCCGTACGTGCCCAAGGCGGTGGTGGTCCACGACGACGACGACTGGTACGACGACCAGCGCCCGAAGACCCCGTGGGCCGAGACCGTGCTGTACGAGCTGCACGTGCGCGGCTTCACCATGAAGCACCCCGGCGTGCCGCGCGAACTCCGGGGCACCTACGCCGGCCTGGCCCACCCGGCGGCCATCGGCCACCTGGTCGACCTCGGCGTCACCGCGGTCGAGCTGCTGCCGGTGCACCAGTACGCCGACGAGGACCACCTCCAGCAGCGCGGGCTGACCAACTACTGGGGCTACAACACCCTCGGCTTCTTCGCCCCGCACGCCGGCTACGCCGCCACCGGCAGCCGGGGCCAGCAGGTCGGCGAGTTCAAGCGGATGGTCCGGGCGCTGCACGCGGCCGGCATCGAGGTGATCCTCGACGTGGTCTACAACCACACCGCCGAGAGCGGGGTGATGGGCCCCTCGCTCTCGCTGCGCGGCATCGACAACGCCGGGTACTACCGGCTGGACCGCAGCCGCCGGGGCTACGCCGACTACACCGGCTGCGGCAACACCCTGGACACCCGCCAGCCGCACACCGTCCGGCTGATCACCGACTCGCTGCGCTACTGGGTCACCGAGATGGGCGTGGACGGCTTCCGCTTCGACCTGGCCGCCGCACTGGCCCGCGGCTCGGACGGGGTGGAGATGCACCACCCCTTCCTCGGCGCGGTCTCCCAGGACCCGCTGCTCAGCCGGGTGAAGCTGATCGCCGAGCCCTGGGACGTCGGCCCCGGCGGCTACCAGGTCGGCGGCTTCCCGCCGCTCTGGGCCGAGTGGAACGACAAGTACCGGGACGCCGTGCGGGACTTCTGGCGCGGTGCCCGGCTGGACGTGCGCGAGCTGGGCTACCGGCTCTCCGGCTCCTCCGACCTCTACCAGCGCGGCGGCCGCCGCCCGTACGCCTCGGTCAACTTCGTCACCGCGCACGACGGCTTCACCCTGCGCGACCTGGTCTCCTACGACCGCAAGCACAACGAGGCCAACGGCGAGGAGAACCGGGACGGCACCGACGACAACCGGTCCTGGAACTGCGGCGTGGAGGGCGAGACCACCGACCCGGCCGTCCGCGAGCTGAGGCTGCGTCAGCTCCGGAACCTGATGAGCACCCTGCTGCTCTCCACCGGCGTCCCGATGATCACCGCCGGGGACGAGCTGGGCCGCACCCAGGGCGGCAACAACAACGCCTACTGCCAGGACAACGGGACCAGCTGGCTGGACTGGTCCCTGCTGGCCCGGCCCGAGTGGCGCGAACTCACCGAGCTCACCGGCCGGTTGATCCGGCTGCGGCGCAGACACCCGGTGCTGCGCCAGCGCGCCTTCTTCTCCGGCCGGGCCGCGGCCCCGGGCGGGCAGCGGGACCTGGTCTGGTTCAACGCGCGCGGCAAGGAGATGACCGAGGGCGACTGGTACGCCCCCGAGGGGGTGCTCGGGATGCTGCTCTCCGGCTCCGCGATGTCCGAACGGGACGAGCACGGCTGCGAGTTGACCGACGACAGCTTCCTGCTGCTGCTCAACGGCGGCTCGGTCGACGTCACCTTCGCACTGCCCGGCGACCCCTGGCCCTGCCGGTACGAGACGGTGGTGGACACCGCCCGCCCCGGGGCCGAGGACCCGGGGCGGGGCGGGTCCGTCACGCTGGCCGCCCGCTCGCTGGTGCTGCTGCGGGCGCCGGCCGGCGGACGCGGTGCCTGATCAGTCCTCCCGGTACTTCGGGCTGGTGCGGTGCCACTCGTGGTTCCCGCCCAGCCAGGCGTACACGCCGGCCAGGTACCGGGCGAGGGCCGGGGAGCCGGCCGGGAGGAGCGCGGCGGCCTCGGCCTCGAAGGTGCGCACCAGTTCGTCGTGCACCTCGACGCTGCGCCGCACCGCCTCCTCCAGCGAGCAGCCGTCCTCGGCGGCGATCAGGGTGGGCAGGTTGAAGTCGAGCGTGCCGGAGCGGCTCTCCTTCGCCATCGAGTAGAGGTCGTTGACCAGCACGCTGGCCAGCGAGGCGGTGGTGACCGCCCGGCGGATCCGGGGGTCGGCGTACTCGGCGGCGGGCAGCTGGTAGCCGCCGACCGGGTCGATCAGGGCGATGCAGGGCAGGAAGCTGTTCGGCTGACGGTTCACCAGGTACTGCCAGACGGGCGGGAGTTCACCGGCCATCCGCCAGGCCGCCTCGGCCCCGAAGGCCACGAAGATGGCCGCCAGCTCGTGCTTGAGCCGGGCCACCTGCTGCGGGGTGGCGTACCGGGCGAGGTGCTCCAGCGCGGTGCGCAGCGCGACCAGCACCGGGTCCTCCCGCATGCCGCGCTCCAGCCGGGGCGCGTACCGCAGCGGCAGGTGGGCCGGGTCGACGGCGGCGTTGGCCAGCAGCAGCCGGGCCCCGGCCAGCTCCGGGTCGGCGCCGTCGTCCTCCTCGTCGCAGTAGTAGTCGTCCACCGCCCACTCGGCCAGCGCGCACTTGGCGGCGGCCAGCAGGCGGTCCGGGTCCTCGGTGTCGGGGTGGGTGAGCATCAGCAGCCGCCCGAAGTTCGCGGCCCGCAGCTTCTCCAGCCGGTCGGCGTAGATGCCGCAGTCGGCGGCCCAGTCCACCAGCCGCTCGTTCACCGCCTCGCCGAGCGCCGGGTCGTCCCGGACCGGGGGCGGGCAGTGCAGCGGCAGGCCCGACCGGTCACCGGCGGCCCCGGGGGCGGCCCGCGGCCGGAACGGGCGGGCGGCCGAAGTGCCGATCCCGGTCGGGCCGCCCAGCCACGGCCGGGACACCCCGCCGAGGCCGGGCGGCGGCGGGAGCAGGGACGGGACGGGGCTCGGGACGGGGCGGGCCAGGACCTCGGCGGCCAGCGCCACCAGCTCCCCGGCGGACGCCCCGGCGAGGACCCGGGCAAGGGGTGACACCATGACGGTCCTCCTCAGCTCCGGGCGCCGTGGACCTGGACGTTCTCCAGGATGCCGAGCGCGTCCGGGACCAGTACGGCGGCGGAGTGGTGGGTGCTGACCGGGTAGGAGACGATCGCCTTCTCGTCGATCCCCGTGAAGCGCAGGTTCAGCCCGGGCTCCAGCTCGTCCGGGATGCCGGTCTTCCGCAGGCCGATCACGCCCTGCTCCTCCTCGCCGACCCGCACGGCCAGGATCGAGGTGGTCCGGCCGGGGCCGATCGGGAGCTTGCCGCAGGGCAGCAGCCGGGACAGCCAGCGGGAGCTGACGTCCTGGTTCTGCGGTTCGGACTTGGTCGTGGTGGCGAGGGTGCGCGCGGCCGCCGTGCTCAGACTGAGCCGGGTTCGCGCCTGAACGGCCGCCGACTCGGAAGCCGGCTCGGTCTCCACCGTCATCGCCTGGTCCTTCCTCTCTCTCACGGAGCGTCACGCTCCCAGGTGATCGAATCGCACCGGCCGGGGGCACCCACAAGAGGCGGCCGGTGTGCGGTCTCCGCGCGGCCCGGCCCGGCCGAGCCGGGCCCTCGCGACCACGCCCGGCGCGCACCACCGCGGCCACGCGCGGCCGCCCGCGCCGGCCCCGCGGCCCGCCCCGGCACGCCCCCGCCCGCGGGTGGCCGGTTCTCACCGACAGGCCCGTAAAACCGGATGAGAAATGTCAGCGGATCGGCTTACCCTCTCGGCCGTGGCCGAGAAACAGCAGCTCAGTACCTCCGACACACCGTCACCACCCACCGCACAGGCCCCGCCGAGACGTTCCACGGTGCGCTCGCTGCTCCGCCTGTGGCCGTACGCGCGAACCGCCCGCTGGCGGATCGCCGGCTCGGTCACCGCCGCCCTGCTCGCCTCCGGCAGCGTGCTGCTGGTGCCGCTGGTGCTCCAGCGGATCGTCGACGGGCCGATCGCCCACCACGACATGGACGCGCTCTGGCCGCTGGCCGGGCTGCTCCTGCTGCTGGGCCTGGCCGAGGCCGGGCTGTTCGGCATCCGCCGGGTGATCGTGGCCCGCCCGCTGGCCGAGGTCGAGAGCGCCATGCGCGGCGACCTCTACGCCAAGCTCCAGCGGCTGCCGGTCTCCTTCCACGACCGCTGGCCGTCCGGGCAGCTGCTCTCCCGGGCCACCTCCGACATGTTCACCATGCGGCTCTTCCTGGCCTTCCCGCTGGTCTTCCTGATCGTCAACTCGCTGGTCTTCCTGACCGGTTCGGTGATGCTCTTCGTGCTGGACTGGCGGCTCGGGCTGATCATGCTGCTGCCGGCCGCCCCGCTGGTGCTGCTGACCAGCCACTTCGAGGGCCGGTACGCCGCCGCCGCGCGGCAGGCCCAGGACCAGACCGGCGACCTGGCCACCGTGATCGAGGAGTCGGTGCTCGGCATCCGCATCCTCAAGGCCTTCGGCCGCCACCGGACCATGGCCGAGCGCTTCAAGCGGCAGACCGAGGAGCTGCGCTCCACCGAGATCCGCAAGGCCGACATGCTGGCCAACCTCTGGGCGGTCATCGTCGGCCTGCCCGAGGTGGCGCTCGGCGTCGCGCTCGCGGTCGGCGCCGTCCTGGTCGCCGACGACCAGCTGACCGTCGGCACCCTGGTCGCCTTCCTCTCCATCGCGCTGGCGCTGCGCTGGCCGGTCGAGTCGCTCGGCTGGCTGCTCGCCTACGCCAACGAGGCCGCCACCGCCACCGACCGCTACTTCGAGGTGATGGACGAACCCGAGGACGACCGGGCACCCACCGGCCCGGAGCACTCCTCCGAGGACCGGGGCATCCGCTTCTCCGGCGTCCGGTTCCGCTACCCCGACGCGCCCGCCGGCTCCCCCGACCTGCTGGACGGGATCGACCTGCACGTGCGGCGCGGCGAGACGATGGCCCTGGTCGGCTCCACCGGCTCCGGCAAGACCACCCTCACCGCCCTGCTCCCCCGGCTCTACGAGACCACCGGCGGCACCGTCACCCTGGACGGCCGGGACATCCGCTCGATCCCGCTGCCGGAGCTGCGCGAACTGGTCAGCGTCGCCTTCGAGGAGCCCACCCTGTTCTCCGCCTCGGTCCGGGAGAACGTCCTGATGGGCCGTCCGGACGCCACCGAGCAGGAGCTCGCCACCGCGCTGGCCACCGCCCAGGCCGGTTTCGTCGACCGGCTGCCCGACCGCACCGCCACCGAGGTCGGCGAGCAGGGCCTCAGCCTCTCCGGCGGCCAGCGCCAGCGCCTGGCCCTGGCCCGCGCCGTGGTCGGCGGCCCCGAGTTCCTGGTGCTGGACGACCCGCTCTCCGCGCTCGACGTGCACACCGAGGCCCTGGTCGAACGGGCCCTGCGCCAGGTGCTGGCCGGGACCACCGCCCTGGTGGTCGCGCACCGCCCCAGCACCGTGCTGCTGGCCGACCGCGTCGCGGTGCTGGCCGACGGCCGGATCACCGACGTCGGCACCCACCAGGAGCTGCTGCACCGCTCCCCCGCCTACCGCGAACTGATGACCGGTCAGGCCCTGGCCGACGACGCTCAGGAACGGAGCCTCGCCCGATGACCACCACCGTGCAGAGCCCGCCCGCCGAGGCCGAGGAGGAGGTGGCGCCGCCGCCCTCCGGCGACCAGGACATCCCCGTCCCGGCCGGCGCCCCCCGCAAGCTGCTCGGCGAACTGCTCGGCCCGCACCGCCGCCGGATCGCCTTCGCCATGCTGGTCATCCTGCTCCAGCAGGCCGCCCTGCAGTCCGGCCCGCTGCTGGTCGCCGTCGCCATCGACCGCGGCGTCCCCGCCCTGCGCGACCACGACGCCGGCCCGCTGGTCGCGGTGATCGCCGCCTACCTCGGCTGCGCCGCGCTCTCCACCGTGCTGCAGCGCGCCTTCATCCGGCTCAGCGGCCGGATCAACAACGACATCCTGCTCACCCTGCGCGGCCGGATCTTCCGCCACGCCCAGCGCCTCGGCCTGGACTTCCACGAGCGCTACACCTCCGGCCGGATCATCTCCCGCGCCACCAGCGACGTGGACGCGCTGCGCGAACTGCTCGCCGAGGGCCTCCAGGAGTTGCTCACCGTCGGCCTCTCGGTCGTCTACATCTCCGCGGTGCTGGTGGTGATGGACTGGCGGCTCGGCCTGGCCGCGCTGCTCTCCTTCCTGCCGATGTACCTCACCGTCCGCTCCTTCCGCCGCCGCTCGCTCAAGGTCTACCGGCGCTCCCGGACGGCGGTCGCCTCGGTGATCGTCCGCTTCACCGAGACCATGAACGGCATCCGCCCGGTCCAGGCCTTCCGCCGCGAGGCCGCCAACCAGCGGGCCTTCGACGTGGTCAACCGGCAGTCCGCCCACGCCACCGCCGACGGCCTGCTGGAGATGGCCCGCTACGTCACCATCTCCCGCGCCACCGCCAACACCTGGATCACCGGCGTCGTCCTGCTCGGCGCCGTACTGGCCGCCGACGGCAGCCTGGAGCTCGGCGTGCTCACCGCCTTCGTGCTCTACCTGCGCCGGCTGTACGACCCGCTCGACCAGCTGGCGATGTTCCTGAACAGCTACCAGTCCGCCGCGGCCGCCCTGGAGAAGATCGCCGGCCTGCTGGCCCACGAACCCAGCGTGGCCGAACCCGCCGAGCCCCGGGCGCTGCCCGCCGGCGAGGGCAAGGGCCGCGAGGTCGCCTTCGACGGCGTCCGCTTCGCCTACCCCTCCGGTGCGGAGGTGCTGCCGCGGTTCGACCTGGTCCTCCCCGCCGGGCAGACCACCGCCGTGGTCGGCGCCACCGGCGCGGGCAAGTCCACCCTGGCCAAGCTGCTGGCCCGCTTCTACGACCCGAGCGAGGGCTCCGTCCGGCTGGACGGCGTCGACCTGCGCGACCTGCCCACCGAGGAGCTGCGCCGGGGCGTGGTGATGGTGACCCAGGAGTCCTTCCTGTTCTCCGGCACCGTCGCCGAGAACATCGCCATCGGCCGGCCCGGCGCCACCCGCGCCGAGGTCGAACGGGCCGCCCGGGAGATCGGGGCCCACGAGTTCATCGCCGCCCTGCCCGACGGCTACGACACCGACGTCCGCAAGCGCGGCGGCCGCATCTCGGCCGGCCAGCGCCAACTGGTCGCCTTCGCCCGGGCCCTGCTCGCCGACCCGGCGGTCCTCGTCCTCGACGAGGCCACCTCCTCCCTGGACGTGCCCGGCGAGCAGGCCGTCCAGCAGGCCATGCGGACCGTCCTGGCCGGACGGACGGCGGTGATCATCGCCCACCGCCTCTCCACCGTCGAGATCGCCGACCGGGTCCTCGTCCTCGACCAGGGCCGCATCGTCGAGGACGGCACCCCGGCCGCCCTGATCTCCGGCCGCGGCCACTTCGCCGACCTCCACCAGGCCTGGCGCGACAGCCTGGTCTAGGCGGAAGCGCCCCGCAGGGGCGCGAGGAACTGCGCGCAGTGGAAAGGCAGCACCTGCAACCGGCTGACGGTGGTTCAGTTGCCGGTGAGCCGCCTTCCGACTCGCGCAGTTCCTCGCGCCCCTGGGTCGCTGCCCTGCCGAAGGCTCAGCACAGGCTCAGCACAGGCTCAGCGAAGCACTCCCGTGTCCATCCCCGCGGTCTCCGCCGGGAGTGCCACCAGGCCCAGTTCGGCCGGGGAGGCGAGCAGGCGGTGGGACGGGAGGACCCGGACGGTGTAGCCGAAGGGGCCGGTGCGGGAGAGTTCGAGGGTGCCCTCGTAGCGGTGGCGGCCGTCGAGGTCGGGGCCTCCGGTGGGCTTGAGGGCGAGGGTGACGGCGTCGGAGATGCCGTCGGTCTCGTCCACCCGGCCGGAGACGACCTGGACCTCCACGTCGGCGGCCTCCAGGGTGCCGAGCGCCACCTGGACCCGCACGGTCAGCGCCGAGCCCAGCTCCTGCGCCTCGGCCGAGCCCTCGGCCTCCACGTGCTCGACCCGGACCGCGGGCCAGGCCTCCCGGACGGCGGCCTTCCAGTCGGCCAGCTCCCGGGCGCCCAGGTGCCCGCCGGCGGCCAGCTCGCGCTGGGCCTCGGCGGCCGGGGCGTACAGCCGCTCGACGTACTCCCGGACCATCCGGCCGGCCAGCACCTTGGGCCCGAGGGTGACCAGGGTGTGCCGGACCATGGCGATCCAGCGGTGCGGCAGCCCGTCCGCGCCCCGGTCGTAGAACCGGGCCGCGACCCGGTGCTCGATCAGGTCGTAGAGGGCGGCCGACTCCAGGTCGTCCCGCCGCTCGGCCTCCGGGCTCTCCGGGTCGAGGGTGGCCGAGGCGCCGTCGGCGGTGGGGATCGCCCAGCCGTTCTCGCCGTCGTACCACTCGTCCCACCAGCCGTCCAGGATGGAGAGGTTGAGGCAGCCGTTGAGGGCGGCCTTCATCCCGGAGGTGCCGCAGGCCTCCAGCGGGCGGAGCGGGTTGTTCAGCCAGACGTCGCAGCCCGGGTAGAGGTGCCGGGCCATCGCCATGTCGTAGTCGGGCAGGAAGACGATCCGGTGCCGCACCTGCGGGTCGTCGGCGAAGGCCACCAGCTGCTGGATCAGCCGCTTGCCGCCCTCGTCGGCCGGGTGGGCCTTGCCGGCCACCACGATCTGCACCGGGGTGGTCGGGTGCAGCAGCAGCGAACGCAGCCGCTCCGGGTCCCGCAGCATCAGGGTGAGCCGCTTGTAGGAGGGCACCCGGCGGGCGAAGCCGATGGTCAGCACGGACGGGTCGAGCACGCTGTCGACCCAGCCCAACTCGGCCTCCCCGGCGCCGCGCTGGCGCCAGGAGGCGCGCAGCCGGAGCCGGGCCTCCTCGACCAGCTGGGTGCGCAGGGTGCGGCGCAGCTCCCAGACCTCGGTGTTGCCGATCCGCTCCAGGCCGGTCCAGCGGCGGGCCTCGCCGGTGGCCATGGCCTCCTCGATCCGCTCCTGGCCGAGCTCACCGGCGGCGAGCCGGACCACCGCCGGGTCGATCCAGGTGGGGGCGTGGACCCCGTTGGTGACCGAGGTGATCGGCACCTCGGTGGCGTCGAATCCCGGCCAGAGTCCGTTGAACATGCCGCGGCTGACCTCGCCGTGCAGGGTGGACACCCCGTTGGCCCGCTGGGCCAGGCGCAGGCCCATGGCGGCCATGTTGAAGAGCTTGGGGTCGCCGCCGAGCCAGCTCTCCACGCCGAGCGCCAGCACCTGCTCCGCCGGGACGCCGGGGAGCGCGGCGTCGCCGCTGAAGTGACGGGCCACCAGCTCCCGGTCGAAGCGGTCGATCCCGGCCGGGACGGGCGTGTGGGTGGTGAAGAGGGTCCCGGCGCGGACCGCCTCCAGGGCCGCCGAGAAGCCCAACCGCTCGGGTCCGTTGACCAGTTCGCGGATGCGTTCGACACCGAGGAAGCCCGCGTGGCCCTCGTTGCTGTGGAACACCTCGGGCGCCGGGTGCCCGGTGAGCCGGCAGTACGTCCGGACCGCCCGGACGCCGCCGATGCCCAGCAGCATCTCCTGGAGCAGCCGGTGCTCGCTGCCGCCGCCGTAGAGGCGGTCGGTGACCTCGCGCTCGGCGGCGGTGTTGCACTCGATGTCGGAGTCGAGCAGCAGCAGCGGCACCCGGCCGACCTGGGCCTTCCAGATCTGCGCGGTGAGGCTGCGGCCCGCGGGGAGCGCGAGCTCGACCCGGCAGGGGGTGCCGTCGGGCTCGCGGAGCAGGCTGACGGCCAGCTCGTCCGGGTCCAGCAGGGGGTAGCGCTCCTGCTGCCAGCCCTCGCGGGAGAGCGACTGGCGGAAGTAGCCGTGCCGGTAGAACAGGCCGACGCCGATCACCGGGACGCCCAGGTCGCTGGCGGCCTTGAGGTGGTCCCCGGCCAGGATGCCGAGGCCGCCGGAGTACTGCGGGAGCGCGGCGGCGATGCCGTACTCCGGGGAGAAGTAGGCGATCGCGGCGGGCAGCGCGCCGGCGCCGTCCCCGGCGGCCGGGGCGGACTGGTACCAGCGCGGTCCGGTCAGGTAGTCGCGGAGCTCGTCGGAGAGGTCGTTCAGCCGGCGTAGGAAGCGCCGGTCTGCGGCCAGTGCGGCCAGCCGCTCGGACGGCACCTCGCCGAGCAGCCGCACGGGGTCCTCACCGACCGCCGCCCAGACCTCCGGATCGACGGAGCGGAAGAGCTCCCTCGTCTCCGGGTGCCAGGACCAGCGGAGGTTGAGCGCGAGCTCGTGCAGCGGCTGGAGTTGTTCGGGCAGGACGGTGCGCACGGTGAATCTGCGGATTGCCTTCACGGCGTGCAGCCTAGACCCGGAGCGCGAGTTGAAGGTCCGTCAACTGTCGTATTGGGCACCCGGATGGACCATTGATGAGATCGCAACGGGCGCATTCGGCGGCATGGGGGCGCACGGGGGCGCATTCAATTCCGCGCCCGCCCCGGGGGCACGTGAACACTCCGCAACGCGCGCGTTTCCGCTGGCCGATTCACCCCTGCATACCGTCCGAAATCACCCGCTTACCCATCCGTAGGTCTTGCCGAGGGTGCCAGGATGGACAAAAGTCGGAGCTGCGGCGGGGAGTGCGATCCGGGTGGCGCCTCCTCCGTCTGCTTCACGTCCGGAAACCCTCCTTGCGACGATCTTTCAATTTCCTTAGCCCATTCGGTCTGTGTGCTCGTGATCAGGCGTGTCCTCGTACACCTGCCCGTCGTTCTCGGTTGGGTTGGGTCGCACGGGAGCGCGCCCGATGCGACGCGCGCCGGGACGCGCGCGGGCAGGTCTCCGGAGCAGGTCCTCTCTCACCCACGCAGTCCCCCCTCGGGCAGGAGTCAGGCATGCACGGTGACACGCGGGATCAACCGACTCACGGCGCGGCGGCCCTCGAACCGCCGTCGGAACCGGATCTCCCCGCCCCTCGGGCGGCCCGGAAGACCACCACCCCGCGCAAGAGCACCACCCCGCGCAAGACCACCACCACGAAGACCGGCACCACGAAGTCGACAGCCACGAAGACCGGCACCGCCGCCAAGAAGACCGCCACCCCTCGGAAGACCACCACCCGCAAGACGACAGAGAGCCCCACCGTGATCGGCCGCATCCCCGTCCTGGACATCTCCCCCCAGATCGACGCCGGGCGCCGCCCGGCCAAGGCGGTGGTGGGCGAACGGTTCCAGGTGACCGCCACCGTCTTCCGCGAGGGCCACGAGGCGGTCAACGCCAACGTGGTGCTCCGCGACCCGCGCGGCCGCAGCGCCCCGTGGACCCCGATGACGGAGCTCGCACCGGGCACCGACCGCTGGGGCGCGTACGTCACCCCGACCGCCCCCGGCCGCTGGTCCTACCTGGTGGAGGCCTGGGGCGACCCGGTGGCCCACTGGCGGAAGACCGCCGCGATCAAGCTCCCGGCCGGGATCGACACCGCGCTGGTGCTGGAGGAGGGCGCCGCCCTGCTGGAGCGGGCCGCCGCCGGCGTCCCCAAGAAGGAGGGCCGGGCGCACGTGCTGGCCGCCGCCGACGCCCTGCGCGACACCGAACTCCCCCCGCTCTCCCGGCTGGCCGCGGCCTTGGCCCCCGAGGTCACCACCCTGCTGGCGCGCTACCCGCTGCGCGAACTGATCAGCTCCACCCGGCCGTTGCCGCTCCAGGTGGACCGGCAGCGGGCGCTCTACGGGTCCTGGTACGAGTTCTTCCCCCGCTCCGAGGGCGCCCTGGTCGACCCGGACGGCAACCACCCGCCGGTCTCCGGCACCTTCCGCACCGCCGCCGAACGGCTCCCGGCGGTGGCCGCGATGGGCTTCGACGTGCTCTACCTGCCACCGGTCCACCCGATCGGCCGGGCCTACCGCAAGGGCCCCGACAACTCCCTGACGGCAGGCCGGCACGACGTCGGCTCCCCCTGGGCGATCGGCTCCCCCGAGGGCGGTCACGACGCCGTCCACCCCGACCTCGGCACCATCGAGGACTTCGACTTCTTCGTCGCCGAGGCCACCGCGCTCGGCATCGAGGTCGCCCTGGACTTCGCCCTCCAGTGCTCCCCGGACCACCCCTGGGTCAACAAGCACCCCGAGTGGTTCAGCCACCGCGCCGACGGCACCATCGCCCACGCCGAGAACCCGCCGAAGAAGTACCAGGACATCTACCCGATCGCCTTCGACCAGGACTTCGACGGCCTGGTCAAGGAGACCCTGCGGGTCCTGCGGCACTGGATGGCGCACGGCGTGCGGATCTTCCGGGTCGACAACCCGCACACCAAGCCGGTGCTGTTCTGGGAGAAGGTGCTCGGCGACATCGCCCGCACCGACCCCGACGTGGTCTTCCTGGCCGAGGCCTTCACCCGCCCGGCGATGATGCACACCCTGGGGAAGGTCGGCTTCCACCAGTCCTACACCTACTTCACCTGGCGCGAGACCAAGGACGAACTCACCGAGTACCTCACCGAACTGACGGGTGAGGCCGCCTCCTACATGCGCCCCAACTTCTTCGCCAACACCCCGGACATCCTGCCCGGCCACCTCCAGGAGGGCGGCCCCGCCGCCTTCGCCCTGCGCGCCGTGCTGGCCGCCACCCTCGCCCCGAGCTGGGGCATCTACGCGGGCTTCGAGCACTACGAGGACCAGCCCGCCAAGCCCGGCTCCGAGGAGTACGCGAGCTCCGAGAAGTACGAGCTGCGCCCGCGCGACTGGTCCCGCACCGACACCCTGGCCCCGCTGATCACCACCCTCAACCGCCTGAGGCGCCGTCACCCCGCGCTCCAGCAACTGCGCGACCTCACCTTCCACCCCACCGACAACGACCACCTGATCGCCTACTCGAAGACCGCCACCACCGAGGACGGCCTCACCGACCACGTGCTCACCGTGGTCAACCTCGACCCGCACCACCCCCAGGAAGCCACCGTCACCCTCCCCTGGGACGGCCCCCTCGCCGTCCACGACGAACTGACCGGAGCCTCCTGGACCTGGCACCGCCACAACTACGTCCGGCTCGACCCCACCACCGGGCCGGCCCACCTCCTCACGGTTCGGAGGAACCCTCAGTGACAGTGAACGATCCCGTGCCCGACACCTTCGCCGAGACCTCGCCGGGGGACCGCGACCCGGAGTGGTTCAAGCGGGCGGTGTTCTACGAGGTCCTGGTGCGCTCGTTCCAGGACAGCAACGGGGACGGGGTGGGCGATCTCAAGGGCCTCACCTCGAAGCTGGACTACCTGCAGTGGCTCGGCGTGGACTGCCTCTGGCTGCCGCCGTTCTTCGCCTCGCCGCTCAGGGACGGCGGGTACGACGTGGCGGACTACAAGTCGGTGCTGCCGGAGTTCGGCGACCTGGCCGACTTCGTGGAGTTCGTGGACGCGGCGCACAAGCGCGGCATGCGGGTGATCATCGACTTCGTGATGAACCACACCAGCGACCAGCACCCGTGGTTCCAGGAGTCCCGCCGCGACCCGGACGGGCCGTACGGCGACTTCTACATGTGGGCCGACGACGACAAGCAGTACCCGGACGCCCGGATCATCTTCGTCGACACCGAGACCTCGAACTGGACCTACGACCCGGTCCGCAAGCAGTACTTCTGGCACCGCTTCTTCTCGCACCAGCCGGACCTGAACTACGACAACCCCCGGGTCCAGGAGGAGATGATCGCGGGGCTGCGGTTCTGGCTGGACCTCGGGATCGACGGCTTCCGGCTGGACGCGGTGCCGTACCTGTTCGCCCGCGAGGGCACCAACTGCGAGAACCTCCCGGAGACCCACGAGTTCCTGCGCCGGGTCCGCAAGGAGATCGACGCGGACTACCCGGACACCGTGCTGCTGGCCGAGGCCAACCAGTGGCCGGAGGACGTGGTCGACTACTTCGGCGACTTCTCCTCCGGCGGCGACGAGTGCCACATGGCGTTCCACTTCCCGGTGATGCCGCGGATCTTCATGGCGGTCCGCCGGGAGTCCCGCTACCCGGTCTCGGAGATCCTGGCCAAGACCCCGACCATCCCCGGCAACTGCCAGTGGGGGATCTTCCTGCGCAACCACGACGAGCTGACCCTGGAGATGGTCACCGACGAGGAGCGCGACTACATGTACGCGGAGTACGCCAAGGACCCGCGGATGCGGGCCAACGTGGGCATCCGCCGCCGGCTCTCCCCGCTGCTGGAGAACGACCGGAACCAGGTCGAGCTGTTCACCGCCCTGCTGCTCTCGCTGCCCGGCTCGCCGGTCCTCTACTACGGGGACGAGATCGGCATGGGCGACAACATCTGGCTGGGCGACCGGGACGGCGTCCGGACCCCGATGCAGTGGACCCCGGACCGCAACGCGGGTTTCTCCTCGGCCGACCCGGGCAGGCTCAGTCTGCCGCCCATCATGGACCCGGTGTACGGCTATCAGGTGACCAACGTCGAGGCGCAGCAGAGCAGTTCGAGCTCGCTGCTGCACTGGACGCGTCGCATGATCGAGATCCGCAAGCTCAATCCGGCGTTCGGCCTCGGCAGCTACACCGAGCTGCCCTCCAGCAACCCCGCGGTGCTGGCCTTCGTGCGCGAGCACGAGGGCGACCTGGTCATGTGCGTGAACAACTTCTCGCGGTTCGCACAGCCGACCGAGTTGGACCTGCGGCGGTACGGGGGACGCTACCCGGTGGAGCTGATCGGCGGTGTGCGCTTCCCGTCCATCGGCGAGTGGCCGTACCTGCTGACCCTGGCCGGGCACGGCTTCTACTGGTTCCAGCTGCGCAACCCTCGCAAGCAGTGAAGTAACGATCAGTCAGATCACCCGCCACAGGCCCCGGGGGCGCGAAGCACGATCTCGCGCCCCCGGGCTCCGCTCTGCACCACCGCGTACGGAGAACAGCCCAACGGCCACCCACACTATGGCGTGACACCCGAGCCCGGCTCGCGTGCCGTCGCCGCCGCGCCGCCGAAATCCGGAAGACTGACGGACCCGGCCAGACCCGTCGGGCAGTCGGCCCGCTTCCGGGGAAAGGGAGTCATGTCCGAAACCTCCCGTTCTCAGGCCCACCTGCACCAAGATCCGACCGGAGCGGCCGCCGCCCCGGTCGGAGCGCGGAGCACCGGGGTCCGGAGAACCGCTGTCGGGGTCAGCGAGCTGGTCCAGTCCGCCCTGCCGCTGATCGCGGCCTGGCTGCCGGGCCAGCGCTGGTACGCGGGCAAGGGGCGCGCGATCACCGGGCTGACACCCCTGGTCGGCACCCCGCTCCAGGTCGGTGACCCGGCCCTGCTGCACCTGCTGCTGCGGGTGGAGTACGCGGGCGACGACTCGCCCGGCGAGATCTACCAGCTGATGCTCGGCATCCGCTCCCAGCACTCCTCCGGCCTGCCGCCGACCGCGGTGCTGGGCCGGCTCTCCGGCGGCCAGCACGACGGCGCCGCGCTCTACGACGCGGTGCACGACCCGGAGCTGACGGGCCGTCTGCTGGAACACCTGGCCACCGGCGACCGGTTCGGCGCGCTCTCCTTCCGCCGTACCCCGGGCCCGGGCCTGCCCGCCCACCTGCCCGGCCGGGCCTCCACCGCCGAGCAGTCCAACAGCTCGGTGATCTACGGCACCGAGTTCATCCTCAAGCTGTTCCGCCGGATCAGCCCCGGCACCAACCCGGACCTGGAGCTCTCGCTCGCGCTCTCCCGGGCCGGCTCCACCCGGATCCCCCGGGTGGCCGCCTGGTTCGAGAGCCGGATGGAGGGGGCCGAACCGGCCACCCTCGGCCTGCTCCAGCGCTACCTGCCGGACGCCGAGGACGGCTGGGAGCTGGCCCTGGACCAGGTCGGCCGGCTCAAGGGCGACCCCTCCCCCGGCAACTTCGCGATCGAGGCGCACCGGCTCGGCCGGGCCACCGCCGAGGTGCACCGGGCGCTGGCCCGCTCCATGCCGGTGGCCCGGCTGGACCGCGCCCAGACCAGCCTGCTGGCGGCCGGGATGGCCGACCGGCTGGACCGGGCGGTCACCGCCGTCCCCGGCCTGGCCCGCTACCGCAGCGCCCTGCGGGCGGCCTTCCGCGCCCTGACGGCCGATCACCTGGACGGCCTGCCGGTCCAGCGCATCCACGGCGACCTGCACCTGGGCCAGGCGATGCGCACCCCGCACGGCTGGGTGCTGCTGGACTTCGAGGGCGAGCCGGCCAAGCCGCTGGCCGAGCGCAGACTGCCGCAGCCCGCGCTGCGCGACGTGGCCGCCATGCTGCGCTCCTTCGACTACGCCGCCGCCCACCTGCTGGCCGGCACCCCGGCCGACCCGGAGCTGGCCCACCTGGCCGCCGCCTGGGCCGGCCGCAACCGCACCGCGTACTGCGCGGGCTACACCGCCGGCGGCGGGATGGACCCGGGCTCGGCGCCCGAGCTGATGCGTGCGCTGGAGATCGACAAGGCGGTCTACGAGGTGGTCTACGAGGCCCGGCACCGGCCGAGCTGGCTCCCCATCCCGCTGGCCGCCATCAACCGCCTGTCCCTCACCGTCTGACGCCGCGTCCGCTTCCCGCGCCACCCCGACCCGCCCAGCCCCGCCCCGACGATCCGCCCGACCCCCCGCAGGAGGACCCCGCCGTGACCCCGCCCGGCCAGAAGCGCGACCGCAGCACACCCGTGCCCGCCACCTTCCTGCCCGAGCGGCCCGGCGATCCGGCCCACCGCCGCGTCAAGCCCCGCCCCGGGCGGACCCACCCGCCGGCCCCGCCCCGCCCCACCGCGGTCGCACCGGCCCCGTCCGCCGCCGACACCGACACCGCCCTCGACACCGACACCGCCCTCGACACCGACACCGACACCAGCACCGACACCGACCCCGGCACCGACAGCACCCCCGAGGCGGCCCCCGTCCCCGCCCCGGCACCCGTCACCGCCCGCCGCCCGGAGGCCGCGCTCCGGCTGCCCGAGGCCCCGCTGCCCCCCGGCGAGATCGACCGGCTGCTCTCCGGCGAGCACCACGACCCGCACTCCCTGCTCGGCGCCCACCTCACCGCCGAAGGCGTGACGATCCGGGTGCTGCGCCCGTTCGCCGAGCGCGTGGTGGTGCTCACCGGGCAGGGGCCGGTGGAGCTGACCCACCTCCAGCGCGGCCTGTTCACCGGCCTGCTGACGGGCCTTCCGGAGATCCCGGCGTACTCGCTCCGGGTCGGCTACCCGGGCGCCGAGCCGCTGGAGCAGCAGGACGGCTACCGACTCCCGCCCACCCTGGGCGAGTTGGACCTGCACCTGATCCAGGAGGGCCGGCACGAGCAGCTCTGGCGGGCGCTCGGCAGCCAGCTCCGCACGGTGGACGGGATCGCCGGCACCTCCTTCGCGGTCTGGGCCCCGAACGCCGCCGGCGTGCGGCTGATCGGCGACTTCAACCACTGGGACGGCACCGGCCACCCGATGCGCTCGCTCGGCTCCTCCGGGGTCTGGGAGCTCTTCGTGCCGGGCCTGGCCGAGGGCACCACGTACAAGTACGAGATCCATACCCGGCACGGCCAGGTGCTGGAGAAGGCCGACCCGATGGCCCGGGCCACCCAGGTGCCGCCGGCCACCGCCTCGGTGGTGACCGCTTCGGAGTACGTCTGGCAGGACGCCGAGTGGATGGCCCGCCGGGAGCGCACGGTGCACCACCGGGCCCCGATGTCGGTCTACGAGCTCCACCTGGCCTCCTGGCGGCCGGAGTTGACCACCTACCGCGAGCTGGCCGCCGAGCTCCCCGGCTACCTGAAGGACCTGGGCTTCACCCACGTGGAGTTCATGCCGGTGATGGAGCACCCCTTCGGCGGCTCCTGGGGCTACCAGGTGACCGGCTTCTACGCGCCGACCTCCCGGCTCGGCTCCCCCGACGACTTCCGCTTCCTGGTGGACGAGCTGCACCGGCACGGCATCGGCGTGATCGTCGACTGGGTGCCCGCGCACTTCCCCAAGGACGCCTTCGCGCTGGCCCGCTTCGACGGCGAGCCGCTCTACGAGCCGGCCGACCCGCTGCGCGCCGAGCACCCGGACTGGGGCACCCTGGAGTTCGACTACGCCCGCACCGAGGTGCGCAACTTCCTGGTGGCCAACGCGGTCTACTGGTGCGAGGAGTTCCACGTCGACGGCCTGCGGGTGGACGCGGTGGCCTCGATGCTCTACCTGGACTACTCCCGCGAGGGCGGGGCCTGGACCCCGAACCAGTACGGCGGCCGGGAGAACCTGGACGCCGTCGCCTTCCTCCAGGAGATGAACGCCACCGTCTACCGGCGCTGCCCCGGCGTGGTCACCATCGCCGAGGAGTCCACCGCCTGGGACGGCGTCACCCGGCCCACCGACACCGGCGGCCTGGGCTTCGGCCTGAAGTGGAACATGGGCTGGATGCACGACTCGCTGGTCTACATGTCCAAGGAGCCGGTGCACCGCAAGCACCACCACAACGAGATCACCTTCTCGCTGGTGTACGCCTGGTCGGAGAACTACGTGCTGCCGATCTCGCACGACGAGGTGGTGCACGGCAAGCACGCCCTGGTCTCCAAGATGCCCGGCGACTGGTGGCAGCAGCGGGCCAACCACCGGGCCTACCTCGGCTTCATGTGGGCCCACCCGGGCAAGCAACTCCTGTTCATGGGACAGGAGTTCGCCCAGGGTGCGGAGTGGGACCACGAGGACGGCCCGCAGTGGTGGGTGCTCGGCGAGGACTGGCCCGCGGCCGGTGACCACCTCGGTGTGCGCCGCCTGGTCGCCGACCTCAACCACACCTACCTGGCCTCCCCCGCCCTCTGGGAGCAGGACACCACCCCGGACGGCTTCCGCTGGCTGGACGGCGGAGCGGCGGAGGACAACCTGCTCTCCTTCGTCCGCTACGCGGCCGACGGCACCCCGCTGGTCGCGGTCTGCAACTTCTCCCCCGTGGTCCGCCACGGCCACCGGATCGGCCTCCCCCAGCTCCCCGGCCACGAGCAGCTCTGGGAGGAGGTGGTGAACACCGACGCCGAGCAGTACGGCGGCAGCGGCGTCGCCAACTCCCACCCCGTCAAGTCCGAGGCCACGCCCTGGAACGACCAGCCCCGCAGCGCCGAACTGGTGCTGCCCCCGCTGTCCACCCTCTGGCTCCGCCCGGCGGTCTGACCGTCCGTCACCCCGGGAGCACGCCTGCTCCCGGGGAGACCGGCCGCTACGGCAGCAGGTCGCCGCCGGGGGTGACGTACATCGCCGGGTCGACGGGCTGCCCCGGGCTCACCAGCTGGTCGCCGAAGCGGGTGTCGGTGACCGCCCGGCTCACCGTGGGCGCGGTCATGACCGGGTCGCAGAGGTTCGCCTCCAGCCAGGCCGCACCCTCCCCGATGCCTTGGCAGGAGGCACCGCCGGCGGGCACCGGGAGCCCGCCCCGGGCCTCGTTGCAGTGGACCTGGCCGTCGGCGTCGACCTGCACCTCGTAGCCGTCGTCGGTGTCGGCCGCCCCCAGGGCGCCCGCGGCCGGGGTCGGGGCGCCGTACTCGGGGGTGCACTCGACGACCTCCGACGGGTCCGTGCAGACGCCGCCCCGGGGCCGGCACCGAGCCCGGTCAGCACGACGGCCGTCAGGCCGAGGGTCGCGGTACGGCGGATCGTCAGCACTGGCTCGTCCCTCGACCTGCTGGTGGGAGCTGATGTTCCCGGCGTACGGCGTCTGCAGCGTGGCGTTGTCCCCGCTGAGCACCACGAACGTGCGGTTCGCCGTGCCGGGGAACTTCACCGCGTGGTCCGCGTCCGCGTAGAAGCAGACGTGCTGGGCGGTGTGGTCGAAGACCGAGGCCGCCTTGTCGTCCCAGTCGCCGTTGTACCGCGCGATCCCGGGGACGCCGGCGGAGGTCATGAAGCCCCGTCTGCCCTCGTCCTGGAACGGGCAGACGAAGCCCTGCGCGCAGCGCTCGTAGCCGGTGAAGCAGCCGGCCTTGGGCTTGGCGAGCTTGAACGACTCGGCCCGGTCGGCGAGCTGCTTGTCCGTCAGGTTCACCACGCCCGTCGAGCGGGGGCGGATCGCCTGGATCTCCCCGCCGTAGACGCAGAAGTACCCGGCCCGGCAGCTCTCCGGGACGAGCGCGGTGGCCCGTGACCCGGTGAGCACCGAGAACACCAGGCCGAGCAGGCAGACGCCCGGGCCGGTGCGCAGGAGTGCCGTTCGCACGTGCAGTTCCCCCTTCAAGATCATGAAGCCGCCGGCCCCAGGGCCTGACCTCACGTCAGGGCCCTGCGACCCGGTGCCCGGTGACCTTGGTCCCTTGCCTCCGACGGGCGTCCGCGCATGCGGACACCCGCCTGCGGTGCGACTGTATGGTCAATATGACCGGACCCCAGCCGACCTGAACAGGAGCCACCAGGTGGCGCGCAGCGTGTACGTGACCGGGATCGACCGGGGGGACGGCCGGCAGGCGGTCGAGCTCGGGGTCATGGAACTGCTCACCCGTCAGGTGGACCGGGTCGGGGTCTTCCGTCCGCTGGTCCACGCGAGCGCGCCGGGCGAGTCCGGCGCGGACCACGTGGTGGAGCTGCTGCGCGACCGGTACCGGCTGGACCTGCCGACCAACGAGCTCTACGGCCTGACCTACGAGGAGGCCGCCGCACTGCAGGCCGCCCAGGGGCAGGACGAGCTGGTCTCCACCCTGGTGGGGCGGTTCCACGCACTGGAGCGCCGCTGCCAGGCCGTCCTGGTGCTGGGCACCGACTTCGCGGACACCAACATCCCGGACGAGCTGGCCTTCAACGCCCGCCTCGCCAACGAGTTCGGCGCCTGGGTGCTCCCGGTGGTCGGCGGCCACGACGAGGACCCGACCGCCGTCGTCGCCGAGGTGCGCAACGCCCACCGGGCCTACCGCGACCTGGGCTGCTCGGTGCTGGCGATGATCGCCAACCGGGTCGCCCCCGGCGCCAAGCAGCAGATCCAGCGGGTGCTGGCCGAGAAGCTCCCCGTGCCGTCCTACGTGCTCCCGGAGGAGCCCGCCCTCGCGGCCCCCACGGTGGCCCAGCTGGTCGAGGCGACCGGCGCCGAGGTGCTGCTCGGCGACGCGGCCGGGCTGGCCCGGGACGTGCGGGGCTTCGTCTTCGGCGGCGCCATGCTGCCGACCTTCCTGAACGCGCTGACCGACGGGGCCCTGGTGGTCACCCCCGGGGACCGGGCCGACCTGGTGATCGGCTCGCTGGCCGCCCACGCGGCCGGCGCCCCGCCGATCGCCGGCGTGCTGCTGACGCTCGGTCAGCACCCCGGCCCGAACGTGATGGCGCTGGCCGGCCGGCTGGCCCCCGGCACCCCCGTCGCCGTGGTCCCCGAGGGCAGCTGGCTGACCGCCGCCGCCCTCACCCACCTGGAGGGCCGGATCGGCCCGGCCAGCCCGCGGAAGGCCGAGATCGCCCTCGGGCTCTTCGAACTCCACGTGGACACCGCCGAGTTGACCAAGCGGATCGAGCTCGGCAAGTCCGATCGGGTCACCCCGATGATGTTCGAGCACGAGCTGCTGGAGCGGGCCCGCGGCGACCGCCGGCACGTGGTGCTCCCCGAGGGCACCGAGGAGCGGGTGCTGCGCGCCGCCGAGGTGCTGTTGCGCCGCAACATCTGCGACCTCACCCTGCTCGGCCCGCCGGACGAGGTGCGCCGCAAGGCCGCCGCGCTGGGCATCGCCGTCCCCGCCGAGGACCTGGACCGGGGCGACGGCGCCCGGCTGCGGATCGTCGACCCGGCCACCAGCCCGCTGCGCCAGCAGTTCGCCGAGCTCTACGCCAAGCTGCGCGCGCACAAGGGGATGACCGTCGAGCTGGCCCTGGACGTGGTCACCGACGTCTCCTACTTCGGCACCCTGATGGTCCAGGAGGGCATCGCCGACGGCATGGTCTCCGGCGCGGTGCACTCCACCGCCGCCACCATCCGCCCGGCCTTCGAGGTGATCAAGACCTCGCCCGGCGCCGCGATCGTCTCCTCGGTCTTCTTCATGTGCCTGGCCGACAAGGTGCTGGTCTACGGCGACTGCGCGGTCAACCCCGACCCGGACGCCCAGCAGCTGGCCGACATCGCGATCCAGTCGGCCGAGACCGCCGCCCAGTTCGGGGTGGAGCCCCGGGTCGCGATGCTCTCCTACTCCACCGGCACCTCCGGCTCCGGCGTGGACGTGGACAAGGTCCGCAAGGCCACCGAGCTGGTCCGCGAGCTGCGCCCGGACATCCTGGTCGAGGGCCCGATCCAGTACGACGCGGCGGTGGACTCCAACGTGGCCGCCACCAAGCTGCCCGGCTCGGAGGTGGCCGGCCGGGCCACCGTGCTGGTCTTCCCCGACCTCAACACCGGCAACAACACCTACAAGGCCGTGCAGCGCTCGGCCGGGGCCGTGGCCGTCGGCCCGGTCCTCCAGGGCCTGCGCAAGCCGGTCAACGACCTGTCCCGGGGGGCGCTGGTCCAGGACATCGTGAACACCGTCGCCATCACCGCCATCCAGGCCCAGGGCCAGGGACCGGCGCAGAGCCAAGGAGCCGCCTCGTGACCGGAGCCACCCGGGTACTCGTCCTCAACGCCGGGTCCTCCTCGGTCAAGTACCAGCTGATCGACATGGTGGACGGCTCCCGGCTCGCCTCCGGCCTGGTCGAGCGGATCGGCGAGAGCGGCGGCCGGCTGGTGCACGCCCCGCACGGCCGGGAGAAGCGCGAGGTCTCGGCGCTGTTCGCCGACCACGCCGCCGCGCTCAAGGCCGTTGCCGAGGAGCTCACCGCCGACGGCCTCGGCCTGGACTCCCCCGAGCTGGCCGCGATCGGCCACCGGGTGGTGCACGGCGGGCTGCGGTTCACCGAGCCGACCCTGGTCACCGAGGAGGTGCTGGCCGAGATCCGCCGGCTGATCCCGGTCGCCCCGCTGCACAACCCCGCCAACATCACCGGCGTCGAGGTGGCCCGGGCGCTGCGCCCCGACCTCCCGCAGGTCGCGGTCTTCGACACCGCCTTCCACGCCACCATGCCGGAGTACGCGGCCCGCTACGCGATCGACCGGCGGACCGCGGACGAGCACCGGGTGCGCCGCTACGGCTTCCACGGCACCTCGCACCAGTACGTCTCCCGGGCCACCGCCCGGCTGCTCGGCAAGGACCCGGCCGAGGTCAACGTGATCGTGCTGCACCTGGGCAACGGCGGCTCGGTCTCGGCCGTCTCCGGCGGGGTCTGCGTGGACACCTCGATGGGCCTGACCCCGCTGGAGGGCCTGGTGATGGGCACTCGTTCGGGTGACATCGACCCGGGCGTGGTCTTCCACCTGCACCGGGTGGGCGGCCTGAGCATCGACCAGATCGACGAGCTGCTGAACCGCCGCTCCGGCCTGCTCGGCCTGTGCGGGGACAACGACATGCGCGAGGTGATGCGCCGCGCGGACGAGGGCGACGCCGAGGCGAAGCTGGCCTTCGACGCGTACGTGCACCGGCTGCGCAAGTACCTGGGCGGCTACTACGCCGTGCTCGGCCGGGTGGACGCGGTGGCCTTCACCGCCGGGGTGGGCGAGAACGCCGCGCCCGTCCGGGCGGCCGCCTGCGCCGGCCTGGAGGAGCTCGGCATCGCGGTGGACCCGGAGCTGAACGCGGTCCGCTCCGGCGAGGCCCGGGTGATCTCGCCCGAGTACTCGCGGGTCACGGTGGCGGTGGTGCCGACCGACGAGGAGCTGGAAATCGCCAGGCAGTCCTTCGCTCTGGTACACCAAACCTGACGAACCATCAGCGTCCCACCCCTCGGGACAGTTCGTTGACGATTCCTCAGCTTTCGGGCCGAATGCACCGATAACACGAACGGATAGACTGACCGATATGCGCCGAGCGAAAATTGTCTGCACCCTGGGTCCGGCCACGGACTCCTACGAACAGCTGAAGGCCATCGTCGAAGCGGGCATGAACGTCGCCCGACTGAACATGAGCCACGGCTCCCACGCCGAGCACGAGGAGCGGTACCGCAAGGTCCGCCAGGTGTCCCAGGACACCGGCCGCACCATCGGTGTGCTGGCCGACCTCCAGGGCCCGAAGATCCGGCTGGCGACCTTCGCCAACGGCCCGGTCACGGTCGACAACGGTGACGAGTTCACCATCACCACCGAGGACGTGCCGGGCGACCAGCACATCTGCGGCACCACCTACAAGGGCCTGCCCGGCGACGTGAAGCCCGGCGACCCGGTCCTGATCAACGACGGCGTCATCGCCCTGGAGGTCGTCAGCGTCGACGGCCCGCGGGTGAAGACGGTGGTGGTCGAGGGCGGCGTGCTCTCGAACAACAAGGGGATCAACCTCCCCGGCGCGGCGGTCAACGTGCCGGCCCTGTCCGAGAAGGACAAGGAGGACCTGCGCTTCGCCCTGGAGCTCGGGGTCGACATGGTCGCGCTGTCCTTCGTGCGGAACGCGGCCGACATCGACGACGTGCACAAGGTCATGGACGAGGTCGGCATTCGTGTGCCGGTCATCGCCAAGATCGAGAAGCCGCAGGCGGTCGAGGCGATGGAGGAGATCGTCCTCGCCTTCGACGCCATCATGGTGGCCCGCGGCGACCTGGCGGTCGAGTACCCGCTGGAGAAGGTGCCGCTGGTCCAGAAGCAGCTGATCACCCTGGCCCGCCGCAACGCCAAGCCGGTCATCGTCGCCACCCAGATGATGGAGTCGATGATCCACGCCTCGCGGCCCACCCGCGCCGAGGTCTCGGACGTCGCCAACGCCATCCTGGACGGCGCGGACGCGATCATGCTCTCCGCCGAGTCCAGCGTCGGCAAGTACCCGGTCGAGACGGTCAAGACCATGAGCCGGATCGCCGAGACGGCCGAGGAGGAGCTGCTCGCGCAGGGCCTCCAGCCGCTCAACCCGGGCCGCAAGCCGCGCACCCAGGGCGGCTCGATCGCCCGCGCCGCCTGCGAGCTGGGCGACTTCCTCAACGCCAAGGCGCTGGTCGCGTTCACCAAGTCCGGTGACACCGCCCGCCGCCTGTCGCGCTACCGCTCGCCGATCCCGGTGATCGCCTTCACCCCGGACGCCGCGACCCGCGCCCAGCTCTCGCTGAGCTGGGGCGTCGAGGCGTACGTCACCGAGCAGGTCGAGACCACCGACGCCATGGTCGCCCAGGTCGACCAGGAGCTGCTCGCCCTGAGCCGGCTGAACGAGGGCGACACCGTCATCGTCACCGCCGGCTCCCCGCCCGGCATCCCCGGCAACACCAACATGGTCCAGGTCCACCACCTGGGCACCCGCGCCTGACCCCGCGGGAACGCCGAACGGGCCGTCACCTCCTCGGAGGTGACGGCCCGTTCGTTTCCGCTAGTACGGCGTCTGGTCGTTGTAGAGCCGCATGCCGGGGATCTTCAGCGTGCCGCCGAACTGCCCGGCCTGCACGGCCTTGGCGTCCCTCAGCTTGAGGTCCAGCGGGATCGGGACGGTGCTGAGCATGTCCCAGAGCCAGCGCGGCAGGGTGTCCGGGGTGAGGGTGATCTCGCCCAGGTCGATCGGGATCGGCAGGCCGATCACCTCGGTGAGGTGGCCGGACAGGCTCTCCACGTACATGGTGATCGGGCCCTGGCGCATCGTCGAGGTGGTGCCCGGCCCGCCCTTCACGTGGAAGGTCCAGCCCGGTATCTCGATCGTCGACATGTCGAGGTTCTCGATGTCCACGCTGGCGGTGGTGAACTTGAGCACCCGCTTGGTGCCGGTCGGCGTCCGGACGTCGTAGACGCCGTTGAAGACCGAGCCGTGCAGGGCCAGCAGGGTGGAGCGCAGGGTCCAGTTCTGCTCCGGCACCACGTGGCCGGGGCCGGCCGCCAGGGCCTTCGCGGAGCTGGTGTCCACCGCGCAGTTGGGATCGGCCGAGGGACTGGCCGAAGCGCTCGGCTTGGCCTTGTCCGTGGCCTTCGCGGACGGGCTCGCCGACGCGGAGGCGGTGGCCGGGGCCGAGGCGGACGGCGCGGCGGACGGCTTCGCGGACGGGCTCTCGGCCGCCGGGCTGCCGGGGGCGCTCGGGGCGGTGCCCGCCGACTGGCTCGGCGTGGCCTGGGCCGCCTTCAGGGTCGGCGCCGGGGTCGGGGTCGGGGACTTCGGCGGGGTGAAGACACCCAGCAGGTCGTCGATGAGCCCGGCCTGGGAGACCTTCGCGGTGCTGTCGCTCCCCAGCGCCACCGCGTTGCTGACGGTCCGTCCGTCGCCGGTCAGACCCGCCGCGGTCGGCGAGGCGGACGGCGCCGACGGGCGCGCCGGAGCGGAGGACGCGCCGGAGGGCTTCGTGGCGGGCTTGGTGGAGGGCACCGCGCTGGGCAGGCCCGGGCCGGGGAGCGGGGTCAACTCGCTCTTCGGGACCGGGGTCTCCTCCAGGATGGTGTCCGGCGCGGTGGCCGCGCCGCAGGAGGTCTTGGGCTCGGCCTGCGCCAGGGTCGGGATCGCGCCCATCAGCAGCGCGGTCGGCACCGCGGCCAGCGCGAACGCCCGTCCGCGCAGCCGCCCGGTGCGGCGCGGCGCGGCGTGCCGGGGGCCGGGCACCTGGGCCGGGCCCGGCTCGACTGCGTCGGTCACCGCTGCTCCCCCTGCTCGGGCTGTGCGGCCTGCGGGGCCGGCGCCTCGGCGGCGCGCTGCTCGGGCAGCGCCTCGGTCTGTGCGGCCGGCTCGGCCTGCTCGGGGGCGGCCTGGAACTGCGCGGCCTGGTACCCGTCCGGCTGCTGTCCCTCGAACTCGGCCCCGATCACCGGCGGTTCGGCCTCGATCGGCGCCCAGGAGACCAGCAGGCCGCCGCCCACCAGGCCGAGCACCAGGCCCATCAGGAAGCCGCCGAAGTTGGCGATCGGGATCGAGACCAGGGCCAGGATGGTGGTGGCGACCCCGGCGAAGATGCGGACCGCGGGCTGGAACCACCCGGTGAGGCCGAGCGCGATCATCAGCAGGCCGATGACCATCGAGCCCGCCCCGGCCGTGGTGGCCATCTGGACCGTCATGCCGTTCAGGTTGAGGTGCGCGTACGGGAAGTACAGGATCGGCACCCCGGCGAGCATGGCCAGCAGGCCTCCCCAGAAGGGCCTGGTACGGCGCCAGTTGCGGAAGGCGAGCCGCACCCGGGTGAAGGTGCTCCCGTTCTCGGGCCACGACTGGGCAGTTGCGCTGGACACGATGCAACTCCTCGGTGCTGTCTACGAGGTGGGTGGAGCGGAGTGGTGCGGCCGGGGGCCGCGGGGGGCCGCCCCCCCCCCGGCGCCGGGCGCTTGGGCTGGATGATGATCGGGACGGGTATCACGGTGGTGTGCTGGCCGGTGGTGGACNNNNCCGGGGGGGGGGGGGGGGCCCCCCCCCCCCCGGGGGGGGGGGGGGGTGGGGGGGGGGGGGGGGGGGGGGGGGGGGGGGGGGGGGGGGCCCCCCCCCCCCCCGGCCGGGTGGGACCGTGGTACTGCTGGGTCCGAACCGGTTCTACTTACTGCTGGGCCGCGTTCGGGTCCAGCACGGAGCCCGGCTTCGGGTCCTCGTAGAAGCACTCCTTGCCCTTGCCGTTGCTGCCCAGGAACAGGTCGAGCGACAGGCCGCGAAGCTTGAAGGTGCCGGCCGAGGTGGCGTAGGCGGTCTGCTTCACGTTGGTGAGCTTGGCGGTCTTGGCGGCCTGCGAGAAGCCGATCGGGCCGCTGGGCTTGCCGGTGCCGAGCGCGCTCTTCCAGTCCTTGGTGGCGGTGCCGTCGAGGGTGGAGGCGTCCTGGCCGATGTTGATGTTCCCGAACTCCGCGTCACCACGCAGGCTGTCCAGGTCGATCAGCAGGTTCTGGGCCTCGACCTGACGGCTCGCGTCGTCACTGTTGCCGGCCTCCAGACGCATGGTGACGTCCGGCAGCGGCAGACCGAGGAGCTTCGGGCTGGTGACGACCGACTGGCACATGTTCTTCAGGCGGGCCGTGTCGAACGCCGAGATGGCGACCGGGTGGACCTTGCCGTTGACCTCGGCGTCGAAGGAGCCGAACTGGGCGAACTTCTCACCGTTCAGCTCGTCGACGGTCACCTTGAAGCGCTGCCCGGAGACGGCGAACGAGGCCGCGAGGGCGCTGTTGGCGATGCCCACGCCGATGGCGGCGGTGGCGGCGATGCTGGGGACCATCACGAGCGCGAAGCGCTTCCAGCGGGTCTTGCCGTGAGTCTGGGACATGCGTGTCCTCCTTCTGGGACGCACATCTCCTGGCAGCGCCGGGCCACCCGTGCCCGGTGCCGACCTGGGATGGGAGAGAGCTGCGTCCTCGGTAGCGGCGACAACCAACGACCGCACGGGGCGTGCAGCCGAAGAAGGACAGGAACCGCGCGTGGGATCTGCGGATACCCCCCTGCCCTCCGACCACCGGTGGGGACCGGCGGCGGCCCGGCGGGGACCTCTGGAGAGAGGACCGGGCGTCGCCGATCGTGCTTGAATCCCAGGCGAAGTACAAGAGGTGCGTTACTGACGGGTAATCCAACATCGGCACCCGTTGATCATGGAATCCAAGGCGCCATCACCCAGGGTGACCGTCGCAGCTCCGAGCTGGTGCGCCGTCCAGTGGAAACACGGACGAAACACCCCCCACCGTCACCAGGGGTGACGAGTGAGAGGTGTGGTCAAGATTTGATAAACGCCTGTGGATTCCTGCGCAATGTCGCCAAATCTCCCACGGCACCGCAGGTCACACGCCGTGCCAGGGTCGTGCTCAGAAGAGCACCCGGGCCAGCGCGGCACGCGCCTTGACGACCCGTTCGTCCTCGACCCCGATCACCTCGAACAGCTCCAGCAGCCGGAGCCGGGCGGTGTCCCGGTCCTCGCCGAAGGTGCGGCCCACGGTGTCCACCAGGCGGCCGAAGGCGTCCTCGACGTGCCCACCGACCAGGTCCAGGTCGGCCGCGTCCAGCTGGGCCGGCACGTCCTTGGGGCCGGCGGCGGCCGCCGAGCGGACCGCTTGCGGGTCCAACTTCTCGACCCGGTGCAGGAGTTCGGCCTGCGCGAGACCGAGCTTGGCCTCGGTGTTGCCCGGCTGGTCGGTCAGCACGTTCTTGTACGCCTGGATCGCACCGCCCAGGTCACCCCGGTCCAGCGCGTCGTGCGCGGCGGACAGCGCCGGGTCCTCCGGACGGGCCACCGGGACGGGGGCGCCGTCCGCGGAGACCGCGCCGCCGACGATGCCGAAGCGCTGCTCGGCGACCGCGATCAGCTGGTCCAGCACCTTGCGGACGTTGGCCTCGTTCTCGGCGCCCTGGAAGAGCGGCACCAGCTGGCCGGCCACCACGGCCATCACGGCCGGGATGCCCTGGATGCCGAACTGCTGGGCGATCAGCTGGTTGGCGTCGACGTCGATCTTGGCGAGCACGATCCGGCCGGCGTACTCCTCGGCCAGGCGCTCCAGGATCGGGCTGAGCTGCTTGCACGGCCCGCACCACTCGGCCCAGAAGTCCACCACCACCGGCACCTCGGCGGAGCGCTGCACCACCTCGGCCTCGAAGGTGTCCTCGCTGACGTCGATCACCAGCGGGTAGGCGGCGGAGGCGGTGTCGTCCGCACCCCCGGCCGCCGCTTGGCGGGCCCGCTCGGCCCTGGCCTGCTCGGCCTTCTGCGCGGCCTCACCGGCCGCCTTCACTGCGGCGAGATCGACCGCACCGCGCAGGGCGGAGCTGTTGAGACGCGAATTCCGTGGCTGCATGGCACCATCCTCCCCCGTCCGCGCCCCCGACGTGTGCCAACCGCCGGGAAAAGCCCCGGTGGAGCTGCCGGTCACCCGGCACCGCCGGGCGTTCCCCCCGGCGTCGGCGGGAGTCGCCTCCCGGCGTAGTCGAAGGAGTGCCGGCGCGGATCCCCATCCGCGCCCCGCGTCCGCCCGATCCCTGGGCCGGACGCGTGGTTGTCGCTCTATTCGCTACGAGTCGTAGCGTATCTGTTCCGAGGGCCGGTGCCGCAAGCCCCACCGGGCCGGTGGGGACGTGAGCTGCCCCACTTTCCCCCGGCCCGCGGATGCCGCTGCCGCCAGTCTGTCGCTACCGTGTGCAGGCCAAGTTACTTGCAGGTAAATCGTAGGAGGCTCGGTGGCCCCCACCACCCGGCAGCCCGCCCCGGAACCGGACGCGGACACCGCCCCGGCCCCCGCCCCGTCCTCCGCGCACCCGCGCGGCAAGGGGCGGCCGCGCAGCGCCGCCGCCGACACCGCCATCCTCGACGCGGCCCGGGCCACCCTCGCCGAGCTCGGCTGGGGCGGGCTCACCATGGGCCACGTGGCCGCCCGGGCCGGCGTCGCCAAGACCACCCTCTACCGGCGCTGGCCCTCAAAGAACGAACTGGTGGTCGACGCCGTCGCCAGCCTCTTCGACGACCTGGAGGTCGCCGACCTCGGCAGCCTGCGCGCCGACATCGAAGCGGTGGTCTTCCGCTTCGCCGAACTCCTCGCCCGCCCCGAGACCCAGGCCGCCCTGCTCGCCCTCTTCGCCGAGGGCACCCGCGACCCGCTGCTGCGGCGGCGCATCCGCGAACGGATCGTCGACCCGCAGAAGCACCTCGTCCAGCAGGGGCGGCTCAACGCGCAGCGCCGCGGCGAACTCGGCCCGGACCTGGACGAGGCCACCGCCTGCGAGGAGATCGCCATCATCTTCGACACCATCGCCGGCACCGTCGAGCACCGCATGCTCGTCAGCGGCGAACCCATCACCCAGGCCTGGATCCACCGCTTCACCACCCTCCTCCTCAACCCCCTCCCGGGCCTGCTGCCCTAGGCCGGGGCCGAGCTCCGGGGCCGGAGGCCCCAGGGGCGCGGGGAACTGCGCGAAGCGGAAGGCGACGACCCGTGTGCCGGGTACGGAGTTCCACGTGCACGCGAGTGTCCGTACCCGGCACACGGGTCAGCCTCTTCCGCCTCGCGCAGTTCCCCGCGCCCCCGGTGCGACCACGTCCGCTGAGGGTGACCGCGCCCCGGGGTGGCCACGTCCGCCGGGCCGGGACGCGGAACGGGCCCCCGGCGGCGGGGCACCCTTCCGGGTACGCCTCGACCGCCGGGGGCCCGTCTGACGGTTGCTCAGAAGCGGGCCGTCTCCTGGTAGATGCCCCACTCGCCGCGCAGCGCGTTGCAGATCTCGCCCAGGGTGGCCTCGGCCCGGATGGCGTCGAGCATCGGCGGGATCATGTTCTCGCCGGAGCGGGCGGCCGCCAGCATGGCGTCCAGACCGGCCCGCACCGCGGCCTCGTCGCGGGCGTCCTTGCGGGCGCCGAGCACCCGGACCTGCTCGCGCTCGACCTCGTGGCTGACCCGGAGGATCTCCAGCTCGGGGGTGACGCTGCGCGGGTGGCAGTTGACGCCGACCACGCGCTTGTCGCCCTTCTCCAGCGACTGCTGGTACTGGAAGGCGGCCTCGGCGATCTCGCCGGTGAACCAGCCGTCCTCGATGCCGCGCAGGATGCCGGAGGTGATCGGCCCGATCGGGTGGTCGGCCGTCCCCTTGTCGAGGATGCGCTGGAAGATCTCCTCGGCCTGCGCCTCGATCCGGTCGGTCAGCGCCTCGACGTACCAGGAACCGCCCAGCGGGTCGGCCACGTTGGCGACGCCGGTCTCCTCCATCAGCACCTGCTGGGTGCGCAGCGCGATCTCGGCGGCCTGCTCGCTGGGCAGCGCCAGCGTCTCGTCCAGCGCGTTGGTGTGCAGCGACTGGGTGCCGCCGAGCACCGCGGAGAGCGCCTCGACGGCGGTGCGCACCACGTTGTTGTACGGCTGCTGGGCGGTCAGCGAGACACCCGCGGTCTGGGTGTGGAAGCGCAGCCACTGCGCCTTCTCGGTCTTCGCGCCGTAGCGGTCGCGCATCCACCGGGCCCAGATCCGGCGCGCGGCACGGAACTTGGCGATCTCCTCGAAGAAGTCCAGGTGGGCGTCGAAGAAGAAGGAGAGGCCGGGGGCGAAGACGTCCACGTCCAGGCCGCGGGAGAGGCCGAGCTCGACGTAGCCGAAACCGTCGGCCAGGGTGTAGGCGAGCTCCTGCGCGGCCGTCGCCCCGGCCTCGCGGATGTGGTAGCCGGAGACCGAGAGCGGCTTGTAGGCCGGGATGCCGGTCGCGCAGTACTCCATCAGGTCGCCGATCAGGCGCAGGTGCGGCTCGGGGGCGAAGAGCCACTCCTTCTGGGCGATGTACTCCTTGAAGATGTCGGTCTGCAGCGTGCCGTTGAGCACCGAGGGGTCGACGCCCTGGCGCTCGGCCGCCACCAGGTACATGCAGAAGACCGGCACGGCCGGGCCGCTGATGGTCATCGAGGTGGTGACGTCGCCGAGCGGGATGCCGTCGAACAGCACCTCCATGTCGGCGGCCGAGTCGATCGCCACGCCGCAGTGGCCGACCTCGCCGAGCGACTTGGCGTCGTCGGAGTCGTAGCCCATCAGGGTCGGCATGTCGAAGGCGACCGAGAGGCCGCCGCCGCCGGCCTCCAGGATCATCCGGTAGCGCTCGTTGGTCTGCTGCGCGTTCCCGAAGCCGGCGAACTGACGGATCGTCCAGGTGCGGCCCCGGTAGCCGGTGGCGTGCAGGCCGCGGGTGAACGGGTACTCGCCCGGCCAGCCGATCCGCTCGAAGCCCTCCACGGGCTGGCCGGGGGCCGGGCCGTAGACCGGCTCCACCTGGTCACCGCTGAGCGTGGTGAAGTCCGCGTCCCGCTTCCGGGCCTTGTCGTAGCGCTGCTGCCAGCGCTGCCGGCCTGCCTCGATGTCCTCGGCGTCCACGTCCGGACTCCACTCAACTCACGGCCGCCGCCCTTGTGGGGCAGGGCACAGCTTCGGCTTGTCCCGACAATTTACTCGGACGTCCTAGTAAATGTCGATGGCTGCCGATGAGCGGGGCCGGGCTGTGTCGGGTCGGAGCGGGCCGGGGCGGCCGACGGTGCGTCAGGCCTGCGCGGGGCCCTCGGCCACGATCAGCGGGGCGATCTCGCGGGAGACCTTGCGCTCGACGAAGAAGGCGGCGGTCGGGATGGTCCCGGCCAGCAGCACCCAGGCCAGCTTGCCCATCGGCCACTTGGCCTTGGAGCCCAGGTCGAAGGCGAACACCAGGTAGACCACGTAGAGCCACCCGTGCGCGATGCTGACCACCGAGGTGAAGGAGGCCGCGCCGTCGATGTCCAGCGCGTACTTCCCGACCATGCCGAGGGTCAGCAGGATCAGGAGGACGCCGGTGACGTAGGCCAGGGCCCGGTAGCGGGTCAGCACACTCTGCTTCATGGCATCGAGGGTAGCCGTCCTCACGGGCACCCCCTCCCGGGGGTCGGACCCCGGTGCTCAGCCCTGGAAGTCCCCGGCGGCGACCCGCAGCGGCAGCAGCACCTCGACGATCTTCCGGCACTGCTCCTCGCTGTAGCCCTCCAGTCCGAAGTCCATCGCCATCAGCTCACGGGTGGCCTGCTCGACCACCTCGCGGCCCCGGTCGGTGATCGAGGCGAGCACGCCGCGGCCGTCCAGCGGGTTGGGGCGGCGGGCCACCAGGCCGGCCCGCTCCAGCCGGTCCACGGTGTTGGTGACGCTGGTCGGATGGACCATCAGCCGCTCGCCGATCTTGGAGAGCGAGAGCTCGCCGGTCCGGCTGAAGGTGAGCAGCACCAGCGCCTCGTAGCGGGCGAAGGTCAGCCCGTACGGCTTGACCACGGCGTCCACCCGCCCGAGCAGGATCTGGTGGGCGCGCATCACCGAGGTGATCGCCGGCATCGCGGGCGCACTGCCCCAACGCTCGGTCCAGTGGGCCTCGGCACGGGCGATCGGGTCGAAGTCGAGAGCTAGCGGCTTGGGCATCGCCCCACCGTACCCGCGAGTCCGCCCGTGGGTAGCGGGTGTCCACGATCGTGGACAAGGGTCACGCCTGGCGGGGTCCCGCCAGCCGGCGACCCCGGCCGCCACCGAGCGTGCAGCCCGTCAACACGGTGCGCAACTGCCGTGGGGTGAACGGGAGTTGCCGATTCTGGCGGTCCGGCGGCGGGCCGCGTCGCGGCTCTGACCGGGAGCGCGGCGGTTCCGCCCCGGTATGTCCGTTCCGTCCGGCGGTGCGATCCGGCCACCGTGCGGCCCCGGTGCACTGGCGAGCCCCGGCCAATACCGGGCGGAGACCTGTCATTTCACCTGATGGATTGTCATGCTTCTGGCCATCCCGTACGGCACGGCCACCCCACCCTCAAGGCCGGTGCCGCCCGCGACCGCGACCCGCGGTCGGCCCCCACGGAAGGAACCCGTACGTGAAGCGAATGCTGACGGTCGGCGCCGCTCTCTCCGCCACCGCGATCCTCGCCAGTGCCATCCAGGTCAGCGCCGTCGCCCAGGCCGCGCCGGTCTCCGTGAGCAGCAAGGGGTCGACCCTCCAGCGCGCCGAGCTCAAGGCGCTGGCCCAGTCGTACGCCCCGGTGGTGGCCAGGGCGCTCGGCCTCGGCTCCTCCGAGGCCCTGGTCGCCAAGGACGCCGTGCTGGAGGCCGACGGCTCCAAGCACCTGCGCTTCGACCGGACCTACGGCGGCCTCGCCGTGCACGGTGGCGACCTGGTGGCCCACCTGAGCGCCAAGGGCAAGGTCCTCTCCGTGGACCGGGCCACCGAGGCCGCCCTCGCGCTGCCCAGCCTGACCCCGGCCGTCCCGGCCGACAACGCCGCCAAGCAGGCCAAGGGCGCCGTGCAGGCCACCGTGGGCCAGACCATCGACGCGGACGAGGCCCCGCTCAAGGAGATCACCGGCACCTCCGCGGCCAAGCTGGTGGTCTGGGCCGTCTCCGGCACCCCGCGGCTGGCCTACGAGACCGTGGTCGAGGGCGTCCGCGAGGGCGGCATCCCGTCCGCCCAGCTGCTGGTCACCGACGCCGCCAGCGGCGAGGTGCTCTCCACCCACGAGCAGTACATGGCGGGCGCCGCCACCGGCTCGGGCAAGGGCGTGCACGTCGGCTCGGTCACGCTGACCACCAACTACACCGGCTCCACCTACGAGTTGAAGGACCCGACCCGGGGCAACACCCGGACCTCCGGCCTGAACGGCGGCACCTCCGGCAACGGCACCCTGTTCACCGACTCCGACAACGTCTGGGGCACCGGCAC
The DNA here is from genome assembly GCF_044452665.1 of Kitasatospora sp. NPDC051853. Taxonomy (NCBI): domain Bacteria; kingdom Bacillati; phylum Actinomycetota; class Actinomycetes; order Kitasatosporales; family Streptomycetaceae; genus Kitasatospora; species Kitasatospora sp. NPDC051853. Next base: position 93,497 of record NZ_JBITBY010000011.1, read on the forward strand.
GGTCTCCAGCAGCCAGTCGGCCGCCGTGGACGCCCAGTACGGCGCCGTGGCCACCTGGGACTACTACAAGAACTCCTTCAACCGCCTCGGCATCCGCAACGACGGCGTCGGCGCGCTGAGCCGGGTGCACTACGGCAACGCGTACGTCAACGCGTTCTGGAGCGACAGCTGCTTCTGCATGACCTACGGCGACGGCTCGGGCAACACCAACCCGCTGACCGCCATCGACGTCTCCGGCCACGAGATGACCCACGGCGTCACCTCCAACACGGCCGGCCTGGTGTACTCCGGCGAGTCCGGCGGCCTGAACGAGGCCACCTCGGACATCTTCGGCACCATGGTCGAGTGGTCCGCCAACCTGTCCGTCGACCCGGGTGACTACCTGATCGGCGAGAAGATCAACATCTTCGGCAACGGCAAGCCGCTGCGCTACATGGACAAGCCCTCCCAGGACGGCAAGTCCAAGGACACCTGGTACGCGGGCATCGGCAACATCGACGTCCACTACTCCTCGGGCGTGGCCAACCACTTCTTCTTCCTGCTGGCCGAGGGCAGCGGCGCCAAGGTCATCAACGGCGTCAGCTACAACAGCCCGACCTCCAACGGCTCCACCATCGTCGGCATCGGCCGCGCCAAGGCCGCCGCGATCTGGTACAAGGCGCTGACCGCCTACATGACCTCCACCACCAACTACAAGGGCGCCCGCACCGCGACCCTGAACGCGGCCTCCTCGCTGTACGGCGGCACCAGCAGCACCGAGTACAAGACCGTCGCCGCCGCCTGGTCGGCGGTGGGCGTCAACTGACGTCCGCTCAGCGGTGCTTCGACGGCCGGCCCCCTCCCGGGGGCCGGCCGTCCGGCTTTTAGCAGGTACACCGACAAGGCGACAAGGCGCGGGAGTGGCGGAGTCCCGCCACTGGCACTTCTGGTACGTACCAGAGTCCCGATTACCCGCAATCTGTCCGCAACACGGGGATTGGTCTGGACAGTTGCCGGATTTCGACCGCCGTTCAGCTTCCGTTCGGGTCGAAACTCCGTACCGGCGCCCGGATTTGACCGATATGTCCCTCTTGTCAGGGCGTCGATCCGGCCATCACGGAGCGTGTGGAACTGGCGGGAGCTGGCCAACTCTCGACTGAGACCTGTCATTTCAGCACCTGCATTAGTCATGCTTCTCGCCAGCCCCGTACGGCACGGCCGCCCCACCACTCCGGCCGTGCCGCGTGACCGCACGGAGCAGCACGTCAGCACCCGTTCCGCCCCACAGGCCGCCAACCCCGGCGCCCCGGAGCGAGGTGCGACCGCGCACACGCGGTTGAACTTCGGAAGGAACCCGCACATGAAGCGCACGCTGACTGTCGGAGCCGCTCTCTCCGCCTCGGTGATCCTCGCCAGCGCCATCCAGGTCAGCGCCGTCGCGCAGGCCGCCCCCGTCACGGCGAGCGGCAAGGGCACCACCGTGACCCAGCGCGCCGACCTCAAGTCGCTCGCGCAGTCGTACGCCCCGGCCGTGGCCAAGGCGCTCGGCCTGGGCAAGGACGAGGCCCTGGTCGCCAAGGACGCCGTGGTGGACGCCAACGGCGCCAAGCACCTGCGCTTCGAGCGCACCCTCGGCGGCCTGTCCGTGCTCGGTGGCGACCTGGTGGCCCACCTGAGCGCCAAGGGCAAGGTCCTCTCCGTGGACAAGGCCACCGAGGCCGCGATCGCGCTGCCCAGCCTGACCCCGGCCCTGCCGGCCGACAACGCCGCCAAGCAGGCCAAGGGCGCCGTGCAGGCGACCGTCGGCGTGACGGTGGACAAGGACGAGGCCCCGATCAAGGAGGTCACCGGCTCCTCCGCGGCCAAGCTGGTCGTCTGGGCCACCTCCGGCACCCCGCGCCTGGCCTACGAGACCGTGGTCGAGGGCATCCGCGAGAACGGCATCCCGTCCGCGCAGAAGCTGGTCACCGACGCCGCCACCGGCGAGGTGCTCTCCACCCACGAGCAGTACCTGGCGGCCGCCGCCACCGGCTCGGGCAAGGGCGTCTTCGTCGGCTCCGTCCCGCTGACCACCAACTACACCGGCTCGACGTACCAACTGAAGGACCCGAGCCGGGGCAACATGTACACCACCACGCTCAACAACAAGACCTCGGGCAACGGCACCCTGCTGACCGACTCGGACAACGTCTGGGGCACCGGCCTGGTCTCCAGCAGCCAGTCGGCCGCCGTGGACGCCCAGTTCGGCGCCGCGGCCACCTGGGACTACTACAAGAACTCCTTCGGCCGCCTCGGCATCCGCAACGACGGCGTCGGCGCCTTCAGCCGCGTCCACTACGGCCGCAACTACGTCAACGCGTTCTGGTCCGACCAGTGCTTCTGCATGACCTACGGCGACGGTGCCTCCAACACCCACCCGCTCACCGAGCTGGACGTGGCCGGCCACGAGATGACCCACGGCGTCACCTCCAACACCGCGGGCCTGAACTACGCGGGCGAGTCCGGCGGTCTGAACGAGGCCACCTCGGACATCTTCGGCACCATGGTCGAGTTCTCGGCGAACCTCGCCGCGGACAAGGGCGACTACCTGGTCGGCGAGCTGATCAACATCAACGGTGACGGCACCCCGCTCCGTTACATGGACAAGCCCTCCAAGGACGGCGGCTCGGCCGACGCCTGGTACTCCGGCATCGGCTCGATCGACGTGCACTACTCGTCCGGCCCGGGCAACCACTTCTTCTACCTGCTGGCCGAGGGCAGCGGCACGAAGACCGTCAACGGCGTCACCTACAACAGCCCGACCTCCAACGGCTCCACCCTGACCGGCATCGGCCGGGACAAGGCCGCGGCCATCTGGTACCGCGCCCTGACCGTGTACTGGACCTCCACCACCAACTACGCGGGCGCCCGCACCGGCACCCTCAAGGCGGCGGCGGACCTGTACGGCACCGGCAGCGCCGAGTACAACGCGGTGGCGGCCGCCTGGTCCGGGGTCAACGTCAACTGACGCCCCGTCACCACCGCTAGCACCTGAGAACACGCGAAGGCCCGGTCCCTCCGGAGGGGAGGACCGGGCCTTCGCGCGCGTCGGGTCAGGCCGTGGCGGGCTGCCCGCCGGCCGGGTACTCGCCGCGCTCCTCCTTGGCCAGCATCCGCTCCGCCGCGAAGCCGCCGAAGGGGAGCACCGAGAGCACGAAGAGCACGATGCCGCGCTTGGCGTCCCAGCGCTGCTTCTGCCAGGCCAGCGCCAGGAAGACCACGTAGAGCACGAACAGCACGCCGTGCACCATGCCCATCACGGGGACCGCGTTGAAGTCGGTGGTGCGCTTCAGCACCGAGCAGATCAGCAGCAGGATGAAGGACAGCCCCTCGGGGGCCGAGACCAGGCGGAGGCGGTGGACGGCACTGCTCTTCACGGTGGGTACCTCGTAACGTCGGCGTTTGTACAGCTAGTTTGTGAACCGGTGCACAAAGCTGCCCGGACATTATGACCCGCCCTTTACCTCCACCCCGAAGCCGGGGGGCCGTGTACCGGATTCGTACCAGTGGCGTGCGGCCCCTCCCGCCGACGCGAACCGGACCGCTATCTTCAGCGCGTGGCACAGTTTCGACTCCAGGGCTCCAAAGTGCTCGCCGTCGACCTGGCGGGCGACTCGGTCAAAGCCCGCAACGGTTGCATGGTCGCGTACACCGGGCAGATGAACTTCAAGAAGCTCAGCGGCGGTGGTGACGGCCTTCGTGGCATGGTCACCCGCCGGCTGACGGGCGAGCAGATGCAGGTCATGGAGGTAAAGGGGCAGGGCACCTGCTACTTCGCCGACCGGGCCACCGAGGTCAACCTCGTCCGGCTGAACGGCGAGACCCTCTACGTGGAGGCGGACAACCTCCTCTGCACCGAGGCGACCCTCAGCACCGGCACCAGCTTCACCGGCCTCAACGGGATGGCCTCCGGCACGGGCCTGTTCACCACCAAGGTGGAGGGCCACGGCTGGGCCGCGCTCACCTCCAAGGGCCCGGCGGTCATCCTGCGGGTCTCCCAGGGGCTGCCGCTGCGGGTGGACCCGGGCGCGTACATCGCGCACACCGGGAACCTCAACCGGGCGCTCAAGTCCGGCGGCGGCTGGACCGCCAACCTGATCGGCGAGGGCGGGGGCGAGGCCGTGCAGGTCGAGTTCAACGGTGAGGGCCTGGTCTACGTCCAGCCCTCCGAGCGGCTCACCATCGGGGGCGACGTCTGATGCCGTTCACCAAGGTCAACTCCAAGCTGATCGAGGCCAAGGTCTTCCCCGGCCAGCGCATCCTCAGCCAGCGCGGCTCGATGATCGCCTACACCGGCGAGGTCTCCTTCACCCCCAACGTGATGGGTGGTCAGGGCGGCGTGATGGGCATGATCGGACGCCGGGTGGCGAACGAGGACACCCCGCTGATGAACGTCGAGGGCCAGGGCTCGGTGCTCTTCGGCCACGGCGGCCACCACGTCCAGATCATCGAACTCACCGGCGACACCCTGCTGGTGGAGGCCGACCGGCTGCTGGCCTTCGACGGCACGCTCCAGCAGTCCACCGTCTTCCTCGGCTCGCAGGGCGGCGTGATGGGCATGGTGCGCGGCCAGATGAGCGGCCAGGGCCTGTTCACCACCCAGCTCAGCGGCCAGGGTTCGGTCGCGGTGATGGCGCACGGCGGCTTCGTCGAGCTCCAGATCCAGCCGGGCCAGCCGGTGCACGTGGACCCGCAGGCCTACGTGGCCCACCGCGGCCAGGTGCAGAACAAGCTGTCCACCTCGCTGGGGTGGCGCGACATGGTGGGCCGCGGCTCCGGCGAGGCGTTCCAGCTGGAGCTCTCGGGCCACGGTGTGGTGTACGTCCAGGCGAGCGAGGAGAAGCTCTGATGTCCTACCCGCCGCAGCAGCCGTACCCCCCGCAGCAGCCCTACGGCCAGCAGCCGGGCTACCCGCCGCCGCCCCAGCAGCCGTACGGCCAGCAGCCCGGGTACCCGCAGCAGCAGCCGGGCTACCCGCCCCCGCAGCAGGCCGGCTACCCGCCGCAGGCGCCCACCCAGCACATGCCGCAGCCGGGCCAGGGCATGCCGGAGCCGCCGCCGGTGCACGACGTGCACAGCCTGCCGGTGAACGACAACGTCAACCCGTACTGCTTCTCGGTCGAGCTGAACGGCCCCTACTACCTGCAGAAGGGGAAGATGATCGCCTACTACGGCGACGTCCGCTTCACGGGTGTGGGCCACGGCTCGATCGACCGCGCGCTGGGCCGCAACTTCAACTCCCCGCTGCACGCCTCCGACTGGGTGGTGGCCGAGGGCCGGGGCAAGCTGCTGCTCGCCGACCGCGCCTTCGACCTGAACTCCTACGACCTGGAGGAGGGGAACCTGACGGTCCGTTCGGGGAACCTGCTGGCCTTCGAGCCGACCCTCCAGCTCAAGCAGTCGATCATCCCGGGCTTCCTCACCCTGATCGGCACCGGCAAGTTCGTGGCCGCCTCCAACGGCCCGGTGCACTTCGTCGAGCCCCCGATCAAGGTGGACCCGCAGGCGCTGGTCGGCTGGGCCGACTGCCCGGCCCCGTGCCACCACTACGACCACGGGTACATGAGCGGCCTGCTCGGCGGGCTGCGCCAGCTGACCGGGATCGGCGGCGCCTCCGGCGAGGAGCACCAGTTCGAGTTCATCGGCGCGGGCACCGTGCTCATCCAGTCCAGCGAGACGCTGATGGCGGAGCGCTCGGTCGGCGTGGTGCACGCCGAGGCCGGCGTCCCCGGCAGCGGGTACGGTGTCCCGAGCCAGGGTCACGGCGGGCAGCAGCTGCCCAACGTCAACGTGCCGGGGCTGGGGAACCTGGGCGACCTCGGCCGGCGGTTCGGACTCTAGGCCCTTCCGTACGATTGTAGAACTTTGAACTATCTCGGTATGCTGTCTGCCATGGACGCCTCTACCGACACCCCCGCAGAGGTCTCCTCCCCGCCGGTGGCGGAGGAGGAGACCCCTTGGCTCACCGCCAAGGAGCAGCAGTTCTGGCGCGCCCACCTGGAGGTCAGCCACCTGCTCGAGTACCAGCTCGGGCGCGAACTGCAGCCCCACGGGCTGGCCAACAACGACTACGAGATCCTGGTCGTGCTCTCCGAGTCCCCCGACCGGCGGATGCGGATGACCGACCTGGCCACCGCCACCCTGCAGTCCAAGAGCCGGCTCTCCCACCAGATCACCCGGATGGAGTCGGCGGGCCTGGTGCTCCGTCAGGAGTGTCCGGGCGACCGCCGCGGCCTCTTCGCCCACCTCACCGAACACGGCTGGGACATCCTGCGCAAGGTCGCCCCCGACCACGTGCGCTCGGTCCGGCACCACTTCATCGACCGCTTCACCCCGGAGCAGATCGACGCCCTGTACGCCGCCCTCGCCCCGGTCGCCGAGCACCTGCGCGGCCTCAAGGGCCGCAGCTGACCACGGCCTGACGCACCGTCGGCCGGACACCCCACGGGTGTCCGGCCGACGTCGTACCCGCTCCGGGTTCAGCTCTCGGTCAGCCCCGCGACCAGCTCGTCGGCGGCGCCGTACGGGTCCAGCTCGCCGGCCGCCACCCGCTCCGCCAGCGCGGACAGGTGCCGGTCCCCGCGCAGGTCGCCGATCCGGGCCCGCAGCGCGGCCAGCGCGATCGCCTCGACCTCGTCCGCCGCCCGGCGGACCCGACGGGCCGTCAGCTCGCCGCTCCCGGCCAGCCAGGCGCGGTGCTTCTCCAGCGCCTCGACCACCTCGTCGACGCCCTCGCCGCGGGCCGCCACCGTCTTCACGATCGGCGGCCGCCAGTCCCCCGCCTCCCGGGCCTCGCCCAGGCCCAGCATGTGGTTGAGCTCCCGGGCGGTGGCGTCCGCGCCGTCCCGGTCCGCCTTGTTCACCACGAAGACGTCGCCGATCTCCAGGATCCCGGCCTTGGCCGCCTGGATCCCGTCCCCCATCCCCGGGGCCAGCAGCACCACCGAGGTGTCCGCCTGCGCCGCGATCTCCACCTCGGACTGGCCGACCCCGACGGTCTCCACCAGGATCACCTCGCAGCCCGCCCCGTCCAGCACCCGCAGCGCCTGCGGAGCGGCCCAGGAGAGCCCGCCCAGGTGCCCCCGGGTGGCCATCGAGCGGATGAACACGTCCGGGTCGGTCGCGTGGTCCTGCATCCGCACCCGGTCGCCCAGCAGCGCCCCGCCGGAGAACGGCGAGGACGGGTCCACCGCGAGCACGCCGACCCGCTTGCCCATCTTCCGGTACGCCGTCACCAGCGCCGAGGTGGACGTCGACTTCCCCACCCCCGGCGACCCGGTCAGCCCGACCGTGTACGCCCGCCCGGTGTACGGGGCCAACGCCGCCATCGCCTCGCGCAGCTGCGGCGCGGCGTTCTCCACCAGGGAGATCAGCCGCGCCACCGCCCGCGGCCTGCCCTCCCGGGCCTGCTCGACCAGCGCCGCAACGTCGACCATGCACTGCTCCTTGAGGAAGTGGGTGGTGCGGAAGGGCAGCGACCCAGGGGCGCGAGGAACTGCGCGAGTACGGAAGGCGGCCCACCGGCAACTGAACCACCGTCAGCCAGTTGCACGTGCTGCCGTTCCCCCGCGCGCAGTTCCTCGCGCCCCTGGGCGCTGCCACTTGAGCGGAGTGCGTCAGCTGCGGGGCACCCGGACGATCAGGGCGTCGCCCTGGCCGCCGCCGCCGCAGAGGGCCGCCGCGCCGGTGCCGCCACCGCGCCGCTGGAGCTCCAGGGCCAGGTGCAGCACCAGGCGGGCGCCCGACATGCCGATCGGGTGGCCCAGCGCGATCGCGCCGCCGTTGACGTTGACCTTGTCCTCGGAGACGCCCAGGTCCAGCATCGACTGGTACGCAACGGCGGCGAAGGCCTCGTTGATCTCGATCAGGTCGAGGTCCTCGGCCCCGATGCCCTCCTTGGAGAGCGCGTGGTTGATCGCGTTGGACGGCTGCGACTGCAGCGAGTTGTCCGGGCCGGCCACGTTGCCGTGGGCGCCGATCTCGGCGATCCAGCTCAGGCCCAGCTCCTCGGCCTTGGCCTTGCTCATCACGATCACCGCGGCGGCACCGTCGGAGATCTGCGAGGCGGAGCCGGCCGTGATGGTGCCGTCCTTGGTGAAGGCCGGGCGCAGCTTGGCCAGGCCCTCGACGGTGGTGTCCGCGCGGATGCCCTCGTCCTGGGAGAAGAGCACCGGGTCGCCCTTGCGCTGCGGGATCTCGACCGGGACGATCTCGGCCTCGAAGACGCCGTTCTTCTGGGCGGCGGCGGCGCGCTGGTGGGACTGCGCGGAGAGCCGGTCCTGCACCTCGCGCTCGATGCCCAGGCGGGTGTTGTGCTTCTCGGTGGACTCGCCCATCGGGATGGACTCGTAGGCGTCAGTGAGGCCGTCGTGGGCCATCGAGTCGAGCATCTCGATCGCGCCGTACTTGAAGCCCTCGCGGGACTTCGGCAGCAGGTGCGGGGCGTTGGTCATGGACTCCTGGCCGCCGGCCACCACGATGTCGAACTCGCCCGCGCGGATCAGCTGGTCGGCCAGCGCGATGGCGTCCAGGCCGGAGAGGCAGACCTTGTTGACGGTCAGCGCCGGGACGTTCATCGGGATGCCGGCCTTGACGGCGGCCTGGCGGGCCGGGATCTGGCCGGCGCCGGCCTGCAGCACCTGGCCCATGATCACGTACTGGACCTGGTCCGGGGTCAGGCCCGCACGCTCCACCGCGGCCTTGATCGCGAAGCCGCCGAGATCGGCGCCGGAGAAGCCCTTGAGCGAACCGAGCAGCCGCCCCATGGGGGTCCGGGCACCGGCGACGATCACTGAAGTAGTCATGAGACGAGCCCCTTCGCGCGTCAGGCATGAGGGTGTGGGGATGCGGCCTCAATGTACTGAGCCGTAACCCGTGCGTCACCGGAGCCGAGGTGTGATCAGCGGCACGTGTCACCCACCGGTCAACACTGTGTCAGCACGGGCCGGTGAATTGTGAGCAGGCTCGCACGTGACGTGCTGGCGCTGCGTCAACTCGGTGCGCTGCACTGGTACCCACCTTTCAAACCCCTCACTCACCCCCGGAGGCCAGCCGTGCTGACCCGCATCGACCACATCGGGATCGCCTGCTTCGACCTCGACAAGACGGTCGAGTTCTACCGCGCCACCTACGGCTTCGAGGTGTTCCACAGCGAGGTCAACGAGGAGCAGGGCGTCCGCGAGGCCATGCTCAAGATCAACGACACCTCGGACGGCGGCGCCTCCTACCTCCAGCTGCTGGAGCCGACCCGCGAGGACTCCACCGTCGCCAAGTGGCTGGCGAAGAACGGCGAGGGCGTGCACCACATCGCCTTCGGCACCGCGGACGTGGACGGCGACGCGGCCGACATCAAGTCCAAGGGCGTCCGGGTGCTCTACGAGGAGCCGCGGATCGGCTCGATGGGCTCCCGGATCACCTTCCTCCACCCCAAGGACTGCGGCGGCGTCCTGACCGAGCTGGTCACCTCCGCCCAGGGCGACGCCCACTGAGGTCCCCCGGGTGCGGCGGCGGGGTCGTGTCCGTACGGCCCCGCACCGTCCGTCGGCCGGCGACCCGTCAGTAACCTCGGAAAAGCGCACCGGGGCCATTCCCTCCACAGGCCGTCCCACTACAATGCCCGGGTGCGCGAAGCTCCGGGGAGGACCGGTCCGGCGGGCACGGCCGATGACGGGGGCAGCTGGCGCTGGCCCCGGCTCAAGGGGAGTCCACCAACCGGGCGCGACGACACGGTCGCAGTTCGGATCTGTCACCATTCTCCACAGGCAAGAGTTCGCTCAGGAGTCCACCCGGACGGCGGAGCGCGGAACGACCGCGCGCCGGACGCCCCCGGACTCCGACCGTGGCACCCGCCACGGCTGCAAGGACCAGCCGGAACGGCCCCACCACGGGGGCCGCGAGGGCCGGGTCGAGGACGCGACCAGGAGATGGATGGGACCGCGGAGTGCGGGGCTACGACCGCTACGAGGCTGACGATCACCTCTCCCAGTTCGAGGCCGAGTTGGACCGGGCTCGGAAGGAGCGGGACAAGACCGTCCAGCATGCCGAGGACCTCGCCTACCAGGTCGAGGTGCTCCGGGCCAAGCTGCACGAATCCCGTCGGCAGCTCGCCCAGCCGCGCGCCTTCGACTCCGTCTCCGGCCAGGCCGAGCAGATGCTCCGCAACGCCGAGATGCAGGCCCAGCAGCTCCGCGCCGAGGCCGAGCGCCAACTGCACGAGTCCCAGCAGGCCACCCAGCGGCTGATGGCCGAGGCGGCCGAGCGCACCGCCCGCATCGAGGCCGAGTACAACGCCCGCCGCCGCCAGCTGGAGGACGAGCTCGCCGAGCTCCGGCACAACGCCGAGCGGCACGTCAACGAGAACGTCGCCTGGGCCGAGCAGACCCGCTCCGGCACCGAGCAGGAGGCCCAGCGCCTGCTCCAGGAGGCCCGCGCCGAGTGCGACCGGCTGGTCGCCGCCGCCCGCGCCGAGGCCGAGGCCCTGGCCGACCAGGCCCGCGCGCAGACCGCCGCCGACGTGGACGCCGCCCGCGGCGAGGCGCAGGCCGCCGCCGAGGCCGCCCTGCTGCGCGCCCAGAACGACGCCGAGCGCCTGCTCCGGGCCGCCTCCGAGCAGGCCCAGCAGGCCAACGCCCAGGCCGAGGCCGTGGCCGGCGAGGCCCAGCAGCAGCTGGCCGGCGCCCAGGCCGCCGCCGAACAGCGCCTGGTGGAGGCCCGAGCGGCCGCCGAGCGCGGGCTGGCCGAGGCCCAGGCCGCCGCCGAGCAGCGGCTCGACGAGGCCCAGGCCGAGATCAGCCAGCTCAAGCTGAAGGCCGCCGAGGACCAGCAGCGCGCCACCGAGGCGCTGGGCACCGCCCAGGCCGAGATAGAGCGGCTCCGGGCCGAGGTGCTGGCCGAGGCCGAGCGCTCCCGCCAGGAGACCGCCGAGCTGCGGGCGCAGGCCGAGGCCGCCGCCGAGCAGCAGCTGGCCGAGGCGGAGGCCGCCGTCCAGCGGCTGGTCGCCGACGGCGAGGCCGCCTCCGACCAGCGCTCGCAGACCGCCAAGGCCGAGATCGCCCGGATGGTGGCCACCGCCACCAAGGAGACCGACCGGATCAAGGCCGAGGCCGCCACCGTCAAGGCCGAGGCCGAGGCCGCCCGGGCCGCCGCCGCCGAGGAGAGCGAGCGGCTGCGCGGCTCCGCCGAGTCGGTCGCGAACGAGCTGCGCGCCGAGGCCGAGGCGGCCATCGCCGAGCAGCGGGCCGAGGCCGAGCGCGCCGTCGCGGAGCTCCGCGCCGAGGCCGAGGCCGCCGTCACCCGGCTGCACGAGGAGGCCCGCGAGGCCGGCCGGGCCGAGGGTGCCAAGGACGCGGCCCTGCACCTGGCCAAGGCCGCCAAGCAGGCCGAGGAGGCCGTCGCCCGGGCCGACCGGGAGGCCGCCGAGACCGTCGCGGCCGGCACCGCCGAGGCGGAACGGTTGCGCGCCGAGGCCGCCGAGGAGGCCGACCGGCTGCTGACGGAGGCTCAGGCCGCCGTCGAGCAGGCGCAGCACGCCGCCCAGGAGGACGCCGCCGCGATCCACGAGCAGCTCACCCGGGCCCACCAGGAGGCCGAGCGGCTGCGCGCCGAGGCCGAGGAGCTGCACGCCCGGGCCACCGCCGAGGCCGAGCGGGTCGAGGGCGAGGCCCGGCGCCAGGCGGTGCTGCGGATCGAGGAGTCGGCGAAGACCGCCGAGGAGCTGCTCACCAAGGCCAAGGCCGACGCGGACGAGCTGCGGGCCGGGGCCGCCGCCGAGCTGGAGCGGCTGCGCACCGAGGCCGAGGAGCGGGCCGCCGAGACCCAGGGCCGGGCCGAGCAGACCCTCACCCGGGCCCGCGAGGAGGCCCGCAAGGTCACCGCCACCGCCGAGCAGCGCGGCCAGGACGCGCTGGCCGCGGCCAAGGCGGCGGCCGCCGAGAACCGTTCCGCCGCCGAGCGGGAGACCGCCGAACTCCGGCGCGAGGCCGTCGAGTTCGACCAGCGGGTCCGCGCCGAGGCGCAGGCCGCGGCCGAGGCGCTGGCCGCCGAGAGCCGGGCCGCCGCCGAGGCCGCCCGCACCGAGGCCTCCGACTGGGCCGACGGCCACCGGGCCGAGGCCGAGACCTGGGCGGTCCGCCGGCGCGGCGAGGCCGAGACCGAGGCCGAGGCGCTGCGCGAGGAGAGCCGCCGCGAACGGGCCCAGGCGCAGACCGCCCTGGACCGCGAGCAGGCCGAGACCGCCGAGCTGCTGGCCGCCGCCCGGGCCGACCGGGAGGCCGCCGCCGCCGAGGCCGACGAGCTCACCGCACGGACCGCCGCCGACACCGAGGCGCTGCGCGCCGCCGTCGAGGCGGAGACCAGCGAACTGCGCGAGCGCACCGCCCGCGGGGCCGCCGAACTCACCGAGCGCACCGCCACCGAGACGGACGCCCTCCGCGCGGCCGCCGAGGCGGAGACCACCGAGCTCCGCGAGCGCACCGCCCGCGAGGCCGCCGAACTCACCGAGCGCACCGCCCGCGAGACCACCGAGCAGCGCGAGCTGGCCACCGCCGAGACCGACGCCCTGCGCGCGGCCGTCGACGCCGAGGTGGCCGGCCTGCGGGCCACCGCCGAGGCGGAGACCACCGAACTGCGCGAGCGCACCGCCCGCGAGGCGGCCGAACTCACCGAGCGCACCGCTGCCGAGACGGACGCCCTGCGCGCCGCCGTCGAGGCCGAGGTGACCGGGCTGCGGACGGAGGCCGAGACCGAGACCACCGAGTTGCGCGAGCGCACCGCGGCCGAGGTGGCCGAGGAGCTGGCCGCCGCCCACCGGGAGGCCGAGGAGCTGCGGGCCGAGGGCGCCCGGGAGCTGACGCAGGCTCAGGAGGAGGCGGCCGCCGCCGTCACCGAGGTCGGCGAGCTGCGCGCCCAGGCCGCCACCGAACTGGCCGACCTGCGCACCGCCGCCGAACGGGAGGCCGCCCAGCTGGTCTCGGCCGCCGAGGACGAGGCCGCCGAGATCCGCCAGTCCGTCGCCGGACTGCACGAAGCCGCCTCGCAGCAGATCGCCGACCTGCGCGCCACCGCCGAGCGGGAGGCCGCCGACACCCGCGAACTGGCCGAGCTGGAGACCGCCGAGCTGCGCGAACTGGCCGCCACCGAGACGGACGCCCTGCGCGCCGCCGTCGACGCCGAGGTGGCCGCGCTGCGCGCCGACGCGGAGCAGGAGACCACCGCGCTGCGCGAGCGGATCGCCGCCGAGCTGGCCGGGGACCGCGAGCGGGCCGCCACCGAGATCGCCCGGGACCGGGCCGAGGCCAGGGCCTACGACGAGCAGCTGCGGGCCGAGGCCGTCACCGAGCGGCAGGACGCGCTGGAGTACGCCGCGCAGACCCGGGCGGACTCCGAGGAGGTCGCCCGCCGCACCGTCGCGGAGGCCGAGGACCAGGCCGCCCGCACCGTCGCGGAGGCCGAGGACTTCGGTGCCGCGCTGCGGGCCGAGGCCGAGGAGTACGCGCTCGCCACCCGCACCCTGGCCGACGACTACGAGACCGCCACCCGGGGACGGGCCGACACCTACGACGCCGAGACCCGCGAGGCCGCCGAGCAGTTCGACCGGGCCACCCGGGACCGCGCCAAGGCCGTGCTGGAGAAGGCCTTCGCCGACGCCGAGTCGCTCGGCGAGGACGCCCAGGCCACCGCCCTGGCCACCACCGCCGCCGCCGAGGAGCAGGCCGACGCGATGGTCGCGGCCGCCCGCAAGGAGGCCGAGCGGCTCACCGCCGCGGGCGAGGCGGCCGGCCAGGCCGAGGTGGAGCGGGCCCGCGCCGACGCGGACGCGCTGCTCTCCGAGGCCCGCCGGGACGCCACCGGCATCCGCGAGCGCGCCGAGGAGCTGCGCGAGCGCACCGACTCCGAGATCGAGGCCCTGCACGAGCGGGCCCGCAAGGAGAACGCGCAGGCCATGAAGTCGGCCGGCGAGCGGGTGGACGCGCTGGTGACGGCCGCTCAGGAACAGCTCACCGAGGCCGAGGAGCAGGCCACCACGGCCGTCGCCGAGGCCGAGGAGAAGGCCGCGAAGCTGGTCGCCGACGCCGAGGAGAAGGCCGCCGAGCTCACCTCGGAGGCCTCCGCCGAGGCGGGCAAGGTGCGCATCTCCGCCGTCCGCAAGGCGGAGGGCCTGCTCAAGGAGGCCGAGCAGAAGCTCGCCGCCTCCACCGAGCGGGCCGACAAGCTGCGCACCGAGGCGGAGGCCGCGCTGGCCGCCGCCGAGCAGGAGGCGGAGCAGAAGCTGACGGCCGCTCAGGAGGAGGCCGAGCAGCAGCTGGAGAACGCCTCCGACCAGGCCGAGAAGCGGCTGAAGCGGGCCGACGAGGCCGCCGAGGAGCAGCTCGCCCTGGCGGCCGAGGAGGCCGAGCGGATGCTGGCCGAGGCGAAGGCCGAGGCGCAGCGCGTGACCGACGAGGGCCGCCGGGAGTTGGACGAACTGGTCCGTCGGCGGAAGGACATCAACACCGAGATCTCTCGGGTGCAGGACGTCCTGTCCGCGTTGGAGGCCTTCGAGGCGCCGTCACCGGTCGCGCAGGCCAACGGGGGAAGCAGTGGCAAGAAGGACGGGGCGGCGAAGGCCGGTGCCGGAGTGGGATCGCCCCGTTCGGGGGGCAATCGCACCGGCAGCGCACCACCCGATTGAGCGGACATTGTCCGCGGAGCAACGGCGTTTCGCCGTAGACACTCCGATAACGTGTCAGGATTCCCTCAACCACCTCAGCGGTTAACGACAGGAAGCCCAGAACCCCATGAGCGACAGTCACTCCCCTCACGGCTTCGACCTGGTGCGCCGTGGGTACGAGCGTGCCCAGGTCGACGAGCGGATCACCAAGCTGGTGGCCGACCGCGACTCCGCCCTGACCAGGATCGGCGCGCTGGAGAAGCGCATCGAGGAGCTCCACCTGGAGACCCAGAGCGCGCAGGCCGCGGTCTCCGAGCAGGAGCCCTCGTACGCCGGCCTGGGCGCCCGGGTCGAGAAGATCCTCCGCCTCGCCGAGGAGGAGGCCAAGGACCTGCGCGACGAGGCGCACCGCGCCGCCGAGCAGCACCGTGAGCTGGCCGAGGCCGCCGCGCAGCAGGTCCGCACCGAGGCGGAGAACTACGCCAAGGACCGCAAGGCCAAGGCCGAGGACGAGGGTCTGCGGATCGTCGACAAGGCCAAGAGCGACAGCGCCCAGCTGCGCGCCGAGGCCAACAAGGACGCGCAGAACAAGCGCGAGGAGGCGGACGCCCTCTTCGAGGAGACCCGCACCAAGGCCGCCCAGGCCGCCCTGGAGTTCGAGACCAACCTGGCCAAGCGCCGCGAGCAGTCCGAGCGCGACCTGGCGGCCCGTCAGGCCAAGGCCGAGAAGCGCCTCGCCGAGATCGAGCACCGCGCCGAGCAGCTCCGCCTGGAGGCCGAGAAGCTCCGCACCGACGCCGAGCGCCGCGCCCGCCAGACCGTCGAGACGGCCCAGCGCCAGTCCGAGGACATCGTCGCCGACGCCAACGCCAAGGCCGACCGCATCCGCAGCGAATCCGAGCGCGAGCTCGCGGCCCTCACCAACCGCCGCGACTCCATCAACGCCCAGCTCACCAACGTCCGCGAGATGCTCGCCACCCTCACGGGCGCGGCCGTCGCGGCCGCCTCGCTGCCGACCGACGACTCCCTCGGCGTCCCGGCCCAGCAGTCCCGCTGACCCACCCTCAGGGCCCGCACACCCCCTCCGGGGAGGGTGCGGGCCCTTTGGCATGCGCGGCGACGCCCGGAAGGGCAGCTGCCCGGGGGCGCGAGGAACTGCGCGAGTCCGGAAGGCGGCCCAGTGCTAGATCGGGGCAGGCGAGCCAGTTGCCCGTGCTGCCGTTCCCCCGCGCGCCGTTCCCCGCGCCCCCGGTGCAACGCCCTGGGAGGCTGCCTGGCGGGCCGTCAGGTCAGACCCGGCGCAGCAGGGCCCGGGCGGCGGCGTTGAAGCTCTCGGGGGCCTCCAGGGAGCTCAGGTGGCCGACGCCCGGGATGACGGTGAGTTCGGCGTCGGGGAGGGCCTCCGCGACGAGCCGGGCCTCGGCCAGCGGGGTGAGGGCGTCGTGCTCGCCGACCACCACCGCGGCCGGCACGTCCAGTGCCCGCAGGGCCGCCAACGACTCCGGCCGCGCCGCCATCGCCCGCTGCGCCCAGGCGACGCCCGCCGGGGAAGCATCCGCGATCATCTCCCGTACCTGGGCGGTGAGTTCGGGCTCCGTCCCGGGTCCGAGCAGCCCGTCCTCGATCTTCTCCTCGGCCAGCAGGGCGACGCTGTCCCGGGCGAGCACCGCGCTCGCGATCCGCTCCCGGTTGGCCTTGGCGGCGGGGGTGTCCACGGTGGCCTTGGTGTCGGCGAGCAGCAGTCCGGCGATCCGCTCGGGGTGGCGCCGGGCCAGCGCCATCGCGACGTAGCCGCCCATCGAGAGGCCGCCGAACACCGCCTGCTCCAGGCCCAGTTCGTCCAGTAGCTCCACCAGGTCGTCGGCCACGGTGTCGAGCGAGGGCGGCGCGTCGCCGACGGGGGTGGCGCCGAAGCCCCGCTGGTCGGGGGTGATCAGGATGGCGACGTCGGCGAGCGGTGCGAGCTGGGGTTGCCACATCCGGGCGGAGAGCGGGAAGGCGTGCAGCAGCACCAGCGGCGTGCCGACGCCGTGGGTGCCGTAGGCGGGGAGAGTCATGGCCCCACCGTATGGCGGCGCACCGACCGGCCGCAGCAGCGCGCTCCGCTGTCCGGTTTGTCATAGCCTGACGGAGAGTGAGGGAGCGCACATGATCGAATTGCACGAGCTGACGAAACGTTACGGCGACACCGTCGCCGTGGACCGGCTGAGCTTCCAGGTGCCCCAGGGCGTGGTCACCGGCTTCCTCGGGCCGAACGGCGCCGGCAAGTCCACCACCATGCGGATGATCCTCGACCTGGACCACCCGACCAGCGGCCGGGTGACCATCGACGGCAAGCGCTACGGGCAGCTCAGCGAGCCGCTCAAGTACATCGGCGCGCTGCTGGAGGCCAAGGCCGTCCACCCCGGCCGGACCGCGTACGACCACCTGCTCTGGCTGGCCCAGAGCAACCGCATCCCGCGCGGCCGGGTGGACGAGGTGCTCGCCCTGGTCGGGCTCACCGGCGTCGCCAAGAAGCGTTCGCGCGGCTTCTCGCTCGGCATGGGCCAACGGCTCGGCATCGCCTCGGCGCTGCTCGGCGACCCGGAGATCGTGATGTTCGACGAGCCGGTGAACGGGCTCGACCCGGAGGGCATCCTCTGGATCCGGAACCTGATGAAGGGGCTGGCCTCCGAGGGCCGCACCGTCTTCGTCTCCTCCCACCTCATGAGCGAGATGGCGCTGACCGCCGACCACCTGGTGGTGATCGGCCGGGGCCGGCTGCTGGCCAACCTCTCGATGGCGGAGTTCATCAAGCAGAACTCCCGCTCGGCGGTGCGGGTCCGCACCCCGCACGTCGAGCAGCTGCTCACCGCCCTGCACAGTGCCGGGCTGAACGCCGTCCCCGGGCCGGCCGCCTCGTACGAGATCGAGGACGGCGACCTCGCCCACATCGGCGAGCTGGCCGCCTCGCACGGGGTGACGCTGCACGAACTGAGCCCGCAGCAGGCCTCCTTGGAGGAGGCCTTCATGCAGATGACCGCCGACTCGGTGCAGTACCAGGCCGGGGGCGGCCCGAGCCCGGCCGGCCCGGGGCCCGACGCGGCCTGGGGCACCGGCTGGAAGGAGAAGAGCTGATGGCGTCGTTCCCCGCCGTGCTGCAGTCCGAGTGGACCAAGATCCGCAGCGTCCGCTCCACCGCCTGGACGCTGGCGCTGGCCTTCGTGGTCACGCTCGGCGTCGGCGTCCTGGCCTCGGTCTTCACCGCCAAGGACTTCAGGGCCCCGGGGCCGGGCGAGACCCCCTTCGACGCCACCGCCGTGTCGTTCGCCGGGATGATGCTCGGTCAGCTGGCCATCATCGTCTTCGGCGTGCTGGCGGTCGGCAACGAGTACAGCAGCGGCATGATCCGGGTCTCGCTGGCCGCCGTGCCGCAGCGGGCCACGCTGCTGCTCGGCAAGTGCGCGGTGCTCGGCGGCCTGGCGCTGGCGGTCTCGCTGGTCACGGCCTTCGTCAGCTTCTTCGCCGGGCAGGCCGCGCTCGGCGACCACGGCACCACGCTGGGCGAGCCGAACGTGCTGCGGGCGGTGTTCGGAGCGGTGCTCTACCTCACCATGCTCTGCCTGTTCGCGGCCGGGGTGACGGCCATGCTGCACAACCAGACGCTCGCGCTCGGGCTGCTGGTGCCGTTCTTCTTCCTGCTCTCGCCGATCCTCTCGATCGTGCCGTACGCCAAGAACGTGGCGCGCTACTTCCCGGACTACGCCGGATCGCGGATGCTCGCGGTCTACGAGCCGGCCGACCAGCCCTACGGCCCCTGGGCGGGCTTCTTCATCTGCCTCGCCTGGACGGTGGCCGCCGTCGCCGGCGGCATCCTGGTGCTGAAGAAGCGCGACGCCTGACGGCCCCTCAGCGCCCCTCGGAACGCCCTCCGCCCTCAGTGGCGGGGGGCGTTCCTGCCGCGCTGGACGTTGGTGGTGCGGCGCTCGCGGGCGCCCCAGCAGGCGCGGTGCCAGTGCCGGCGGTCGTCGACGCCGGCGCCGTACGCGGGCCAGGCGACCACGTGGCCGACGCCGGGCGGGATCTCCTGGTCGCAGCCCGGGCAGCGGTAGAAGCGGCCCGAGGTGCCGGGGATCGTCTGCACCACCCAGTCCTCGCCGTCGTACTCCTCCACCCGCCGGAGCGTGCCGCCGAACGGGACACCTGACGGTTCGTCGGGGGCGGCCTGCTTGCGGGGCGGCTTGCGGCGGGGCGACACGGCGGGCACCTCTCGGACGGAGCGGACGGTCTGGGCTTCCAGGGTACGGGGGCGCACGGGGCGCACCACCCCGCTCCGCAGCCCTACCACGCGGGCCGACGGAGCCTCAGGGTTTCCGGGGAGATCCACCCGATCTTCCGCGAATTGGGGCGTTCCGAGTGCCATTGGCACATGACATCGGTTACTCAACGAGGGACAAGACGGGGCTCGCATCCCCTGCGGCACCCGAGGAGGCCATCCGATGACCGACACCGACCAACTGACCACCCCTCAGCTCGACCTGCCCCCGGCCCCGGCACTGGGCGGCGTGTCGGGGACCGACTCGATCCGGGTCGGCGCGTTCCTGCTGTCGGCCCAGTTCCCGGGCCAGGACCACGGCGCGGTGCTGCGCCGCACCGTCGCCGCCGCCGAGACCGCCGAACGGTCCGGCCTGGACTCGGTCTGGCTGGCCGAGCACCACTTCGTGCCCTACGGCGTCTGCCCGGACGCGGCCACCCTGGCCGCCCTGCTGCTCGGCCGGACCCGCCGGATCGGCGTCGGCACGGCGGTCAGCGTGCTCTCCACCACCCACCCGGTGGCCCTCGGCGAGAAGGCCGCCCTGCTCCACCTGACCTCGGACGGCCGGTTCACCCTGGGCGTGGGCCGGGGCGGGCCGTGGATCGACCTGGCGGTGTTCGGCACCGGGGCGGCCGCGTACGAGGAGGGCTTCGGCGAGCGGCTGGACCTGCTGCTGCGCTGGCTGCGCGGCTCCCGGGTGGGCGCGGAGGGGCCGCAGTTCAACTTCCCGCCGGTGGACGTGGTGCCCCGCGCGACCACGCCGCGCCCCGCCGAACTGGCCGACTGGCTGGACGGCCGCTCGGGCCCGCTGACCCGCTTCCCCCGCCAGCGCCCGAACGGCGAACACTCCGTCAGCTCCGAGGCGGCGCACGGCGGTCCGCCGGTGATCGCCGCCTGCACCTCGCCGGCCGGCGTGCGGGCGGCCGCCGAGCGCGGGCTGCCGATGCTGCTCGGGATGCACTCGGGTGACGAGGACAAGTCGCTGATGCTGGAGGCCTACCGGACCGCCTGGCGGGAGTGCGGCCGGGGCGAGGAGCAGCTGGCCCGGGTGGAGCGGGAGCACATGGCGGCCGGGGTCGCGCAGATCGAGGACCGGACGGCGACGGCCCGGGCCCGGCTGCTGGCCGCGATGCCCGGCTGGTTCGAGCACGGGCTCGGCGCGCACCGCACGGTGGACGGCCGGGAGCGCCGGATGCGCGATCCGCGCGAGTACACCGAACTGCTCTGCGACCTGCACGCGGTCGGCACGCCCCGGCAGGCCGCCGACCGGCTGCTGGCCACCGCCGAACGCACCGGCATCCGGCGCTTCGCCCTGCTGGCCGAGGGCTCGGGCGAGCACGCCGCCACCATGGAGAACATCGCCCGGCTGGGCACCGAGGTGCTCCCCCAGCTGGCCTGAGGACCGCTCCGCGGACGCCGGGACGCCGGGCCATGGTGCAGACGGCCCGGCGTCCCGGCGGTGCGCTGAACGGTCCTCAGCAGTCCCGCAACTCCTCGGACTGGTTGAGCAGTTGGGCCCGAACCGAGGTGAAGCGGTGGTAGCGCTCGTCACTCTGCTCCGAGGGCGCGAAGACCGCGACCCGGTGGCAGTTCTGGAACGCCAGCCGGACGCCGAAGTGCCGCTGCAGGGCCCCCCGGATCGCGTCGCTGGCCATCGCCCGCAGCAGCTGGCCCCGGGCCTGCTCGCTGGGCGGCGGTACCTGGTTGTCGGCGAAGTCGGTGCCGTCCACCTGCACCTGGGCGACCAGCGAGCTGATCAGGTCCCAGGCGTACGGCAGGGAGGTTCGGACGCAGTCGACGAACTCCCTCTCGTCGACCTCTCCTCTCTCGGCCTTCTCCAGCAGGGCCGGTGAGACGTCGAGCGACATGGGTTCTCCTCTCGCGGTCCACCCCGGGCGGACCGCCGGGGTGGTCGTACGTCGTGCCGTTGGTGCCGTTGTGGAAAGCTACGACCGCTCACCACAGAGTGACATCCGGTCGTCAGTACGGCCGGTGAATCCCCCGATTCGAACCGCAATCGCCGCGTGCCCCGTCAGATTGGCCGAATCCCGTCGGATCGTTCATCGAAGTGCTCCGTCCCCGTTGTGTGGCCCCCACCCGCCTGACAACCCGTGGAGCTAGGGCGCGGGGCGGGGTGCAGACTCCATGTTTCGCCGTCCACGCGGGTTCATCACCCGTCCGTCGCGGTTTCGCTTCAACTGGCCCCGCTGGGCTAGCGTGGTCAACCATGCGTCTCGTCATTGCCCGTTGCTCCGTCGACTATGCCGGTCGGCTCTCCGCCCACCTGCCCTCCGCGACCCGCCTGATCCTGGTCAAGGCGGACGGGAGCGTCAGCATCCACGCCGACGACCGGGCCTACAAGCCCCTCAACTGGATGTCGCCCCCCTGCTCCCTGAAGCAGGACGGCGACGTCTGGACGGTGACCAACAAGGCCGGCGAGAAGCTGATCATCACCCTGGAGGAGGTGCAGCACGACTCCTCGCACGAGCTCGGGGTCGACCCCGGCCTGGTGAAGGACGGCGTCGAGGCCCACCTCCAGGAGCTGCTGGCCGACCGCATGGAGGTGCTCGGCACCGGCTGGACCCTGATCCGCCGTGAGTACCCCACCGCCATCGGCCCGGTGGACATCCTCGGCCGGGACGGCGACGGCGCCACGGTCGCCGTCGAGATCAAGCGCCGCGGCGAGATCGACGGCGTCGAGCAGCTCACCCGGTACCTGGAGCTGCTCAACCGCGACCCGCTGCTCGCCCCGGTGAAGGGCGTCTTCGCCGCCCAGGAGATCAAGCCCCAGGCCCGGGTGCTCGCCACCGACCGCGGCATCGGCTGCGTGGTGCTGGACTACGACGAGCTGCGCGGCATCGACGACGACAAGCTGAAGCTCTTCTAGGACGCCGAGGGCGATCCCGGCGCCGTACTGCTCTCGGTCGGCGTCGGGGTGGGCGTGGGAGTGGGCGTCGGGGTGGGCGTGGGGGTCGTGCCCGGCGGGGTGGTGGCCGGCCTGGTGGTCGGCGCCTGGGTCGTCGGCTGCGGCTGGCTCGGCTGCTGGCCGGTCGGGGTGGACGAGGACTTGCTCGGGCTCGAACTCGGCTTGCGGGTACCGCTCTTGGACGGGCTCGCGGACGGGCTCGGGCTCTCCGACTCGGTCGGCGAGGGGGACGGCACAGTGGCCGTCGGGCTCGGGGTGGGCGCGGGCGTGGTGCCCGGGGGGATGCTGACGTCACCGGTGTAGACGCCCTCGTCCACCACCCCGTTGCGGCCGCCCCGGCCCGGCTCCTCGCTCCGGGCCAGGCTCAGACCGACCGCCGTGCCGAGCACGCCGACCGCGAGCACCGCCGCCCCGGCCACCACCGCCGCCCGGCGGCGGCCGCCCCGCGGCATCTTGCGGAAACGCAGCGGCACCTGGGCGGCGATCGCCCGCATGACGGGCCGTCGGCCGCCACCCGGACGGCCCGAGCCCTCGATCGCCCGGCCCGTCCCGGCCCGCAGCAGCGCCAGCATCCGGCGCCCGGCCGCGGTGCCCCGGGCCTCGTCCACCGAGGCCCGCAGTGAGAGTGCCGCCTCCAGCTCCCCGATGGCCGGACCGGCCACCCCGGTGCAGGCCGCCAGGACGCCCAACTCCTGGTGGTACCAGGCCTCTTCGGTCGCGGAGCCGATCTCCCGGGCCGCCTCCAGGCCGATCTCCAGCACCTGCTCCCAGGCGCCCCAGCGCAGCGAGAGGGCGAAGGCGGGCGCCGCCGCACGGGCCAGCCGGAGCACCTCCTCCGGCCGTCCGGCCGCCTGGTCCGACAGCAGCGCGCCGATCACCACCTCGGCCTCGGCGGCCAGTTGGGCCGGGCTGACCGAGCTGTGCCCCACCCACCAGGAGAAGTGCCGGGCCGCCCCGAAGGCCACCTCGCCGGTCTCCCAGTGCTCCGCCAGGGTCTCCAACACCCCGTCGGTGAGCCGGTGGTGGCCCCCGATCGAGACCGCGAGACCGCATTCGGTCAGCTCCTGCAGGGCGCTCTCGCCCAGGCCCACGTCGATCAGCGCGGGCAGGTGCGGGGCGGTCGGGCACTCCCCGCCGAGTGCCACCGCCAGCAGCAGCACCGCCCGGGCCGCCTCGCTCAGCCCGGCCGCCAGCCGCAGCGTCGGCGCGGCGGACTCGGCCACCGAGGGCAGCGGCACCGAACGGCGCAGCTCCCCCTCCAGCTCGGCCGGGTCGTCCGGCTGGGCGACCTCCTTGACCAGGCCGAACACCCGCCCCCGGTCCTCGTGTTCGGCCACCAGGGTGTCCACCTCGGCGTCCCGCTGGCGCAGCAGCGCGGCCGCCTGCACGAAGCGCAGCGGCAGTCCCTCGGACTCGAACCAGAGGTCGATCGCCCAGGCCCGCTCGTGCTCGTCCAGCGGGCGGCCCGCCAGCCGGCTCACCAGGTTCAGACAGGCGGGCCGGGAGAGCCCGGCCACCAGGTGGTCCAGCAGCCGTGAACCGGGCGGCAGTTGAGGACTGCCGGGGGCGACCGTGACCAGGAACGCGCAGTCCGGCGCGGCGGCCAGCAGCTCCTCCAGCTCGGGGCCGCTCGGCTCGACGTCGTCGATCACCACCACGGCGCCCAACGGGGCCAGCAGGTCGCGCAGTTGGTCCTGGTCGGGGCGGAACGGAGCCGACCGGTGGGTGGCCGCGTAGAGGTCCTGGAGCAGATCGGCCGAGGTCCGGCGGTGACCGGTCAGCCGCACCACCCCGTCCGGGGCAAGGTCACCGGCGGCATCCGCCACCGCCCCCAGCAGCGCGGTCCGGCCGGAGCCGCCCTGGCCCACCAGTCGTATCGAACGGCCCTCCGCGAGCAGGCCCAGCAGCTGCGCGACGTCCGCCTCGCGGTCCAGCAGCGGCTGGTCCGCGGCAGCGCTCCCCAGTGCGAGCGGCCCCACCGCCGCGGCGGTCGGCCGGTGGCTGTCCGCCACCACCCGCCGCGGCTGCGGCCGCCACTCCGGCGGACACGGCCGGAACTCCGACCCGTCCACCCCGCCCACCGCGAGCAGCCAGTCGCCGGTGACCAGCTCACCACTCCGCTGGCGCGGCGCCTCCTGCCGGACGTCACCGGATGGCTGGTTCACGATCTCGCTCCGCCCCGTCTAGGCCGACTGTCTGACCGGAGACTCTCGCACACCCGCCCACGCCACCTCTACCCGGGGCAGCGGCTGCGGCCCGGAGGGCCGTCAGGGGCGCGGGGAACTGCGCGAATCGGAAGGCGGCCCAGCGTGAGATCGGGGCAGGCGAGCCAGTTGCACGTACTGCCGCTCCTCCGTGAGCGGCTACGTCTCCGGGGGCGCGGGGAACTGCGCGAGTCCGGAAGGCGGCCCGGTGTGGGGTCGGGGCACGTCAGCCGATTGCACGTGCTGCCGCACCCCTGCGCGCCCCGCGGCGGAGCCGCAGATCAGCAGAGCCTCCCGCCCCTGGGTCACTGCCCTACCGGGCGTCCGGCCGGAAGCGCGTCTCAGAGGACGACGGGCAAGGTGGTCCCGTAGGCGTCCGGGACGGTGCCCTCGACGGCGAGGATGCGGTGGAGGCGGGTGGCGACCAGGAGGCGCTGCAGCTGGGCCGGAACGGCGCGCAGCACCAGGCGCCGCCCGAGGCGGCCGGCCCTGCGGTGGGTGCCCATGATGACGCCGAGGCCGGTGGCGTCCCAGAACTCCAGGCCGGCGAGGTCGAGGACCAGGTCGCCCTGCCCGCCGTCGACCGCCTGGTGCAGGCGGGCGCGGGCGTCGGCGGCGCTGCGGACGTCGAGGCGGCCCTGGATGGCCAGGCGCCGGTGGTCACCGGTGATGTGCACGCTCTCCTCCTCCGCATGCGCCCGAGTGGTCAGGACAATCGGAATGCCGTCTCCCCCTCACCCATCTGACGGCGGATCAGCCGCTCAGGTTGCTGGTCCGCGCCGGTTCCGGGCCAACTTCACCCGTCCGGTGGAATAGAGGGAATATACGCAGTCGAGCCCCACACCCACGCTCGATTCCCACCCAAATCACCCGTGCGCGGCGGGGTCGTGAGCAAGCTCACCCACTCCCCCGCCGCCAGGGGCTCACTTCTGGTAGTCGTAGAAGCCCTGGCCGCTCTTGCGGCCGAGGTCCCCCGCGGTGACCATGCGGGCCATGATCTCCGGCGCCGCGAACTTCTCGTCCTGGGTCTCGGCGTAGATGTTGCGCGCCGCGTGCAGCAGGATGTCCACGCCGGTCAGGTCGGCGGTCTGCAGCGGGCCCATCGGGTGGCCGAAGCCGAGGCGGCAGGCGGTGTCGATGTCCTCGGCGCTGGCCACGCCCGACTCGTACAGCTTGGCCGCCTCGACCACCAGGGCGGTGATCAGACGGGTGGTCACGAAGCCGGCCACGTCGCGGTTGACCACCACGACCTCCTTGCCGACGCCCTCGGCGAAGGCGCGGGCGCGGGCCAGCGTCTCGTCGCTGGTCTTGTAGCCGCGGACCAGCTCGACCAGCTTCATCAGCGGCACCGGCGAGAAGAAGTGCACGCCGACCACGGACTCGGGGCGCGCGGTGGCGGCGGCGATCCGGGTGATCGGGATGGCCGAGGTGTTCGAGGCGAGCACGGCGCCGTCCTTGGCGAGCTTGTCCAGCTCGCGGAACACGCCTTCCTTGACGTCGAGTTGCTCGAAGACCGCCTCGACCACGATGTCGGCCTCGGAGACCGCGCCGAGGTCGGTGGTGGTGGTGATCCGGCCGAGCGCGGCCTCCGCCTCGTCGGCGGTCAGCTTGCCCTTGGAGACGAACTTCTCGTACGAGGCGCGGATGCCGTCCAGGCCGCGCTGCAGCGCGGCGTCGGTGACGTCGCGCAGCACCACCTGGTGCCCGGCCTGGGCCGACACCTGCGCGATGCCCGCGCCCATCAGACCCGCGCCGATGACGGCGATCCGCTGGTCCGCTACGTTGCTCATGGCTACCCCTAAGCTCCTGAAGGCGGCTCAGGGCAGGGATCACCCACCGGAGCCGCGCCGCTCACGCGCCGGACTCTAGTGCCCACGGAGCCCGAGTGGTGCGATTGCGCAGTGTGATGCTGCTGACGTGCCCCGGCTCACGCCCTACTCCGGCACCATCCCCAAGTCCTGCGCCAGGATGGCGGCCTGCACCCGGCTGCGCAGCTCCAGCTTGGCCAGGATCCGGCTCACGTGGGTCTTGGTGGTCGCCTCCGCCATCTCCAGCCGCCGGGCGATCTCCCCGTTGGAGAGCCCGGCGCCCAGGCAGGCGAGCACCTCCCGCTCGCGGGGTGTGAGCGCCGCCACCGCTTCCCGGGCCCTGGGCTGGTCGGGGCGCTCGGGCCGGGCGAAGGTGGCGATCAGGCGGCGGGTCACCGAGGGGGCGAGCATGCCGTCCCCGCGGGCGACCGTCCACACGCCCTCGATCAGCGCGTCCGCCTCCAGGTCCTTGAGCAGGAAGCCGGCCGCCCCGGCCCGCAGCGCGCCGTAGACGTACTCGTCGAGGTCGAAGGTGGTCAGCACCAGCACCCGCCCGGCGTCGGCGGCCACCACCCGGCGGGTCGCCGCGACCCCGTCCAGCCGCGGCATCTGAACGTCCATCAGCACCACGTCCGGCCGCAGCTCCAGCGCCAGCCGGACGGCCTCCTCGCCGTCCGCCGCCTCGCCGACCACCTCGATCCCCGGGTCGGTCCGCAGGATCATCACCAGCGCGGCCCGCACGGCCGCCTGGTCCTCCGCCACCACCACCCGCACCCGACCCGCCGCGCCCGTCACACCCACCACGCCCGTCATGCCCGTCACACCCGTCCCCCGGTCGTCCCCGGCTCGCGCGGCAGCACCGCGCGCACCACCCAGCTCCGCTCCACCGGCTCCGCGGCGAAGCTGCCGCCGAGCAGCCCGGCCCGCTCGGCCATCCCGACCAGCCCGGCCCGGGCGCCGGGCAGCCCGCGCCCCTCGCCGGCCCGGTACGGGCTCTCCACCCGGATCTCCAACTCCTCGGCCCCGTAGGCCAGCAGGACCTCCACCGAGCCCGGGGCGGCGTGCTTGAGCGCGTTGGTGAGCGCCTCCTGGACGATCCGGTAGGCGGCCAGCTCCACCGGGGCCGGCAGCTCCCCGCGCTCGCCCCGCTCGGTCAGCCGGAAGCCCAGCCCGGCGGCCCGGCCGCTCTCGGCGGCCTTGGCGACCAGGGCGTCCACGGCGTCCAGCCGGGGCGCGGCGTGGCCGTCCTCGGCGTCCCCGGCGCGCAGCAGCCCGATCATCCGGCGCATCTCGGTGAGGCCCTGCACGCTGTTCTCCCGGATCACCGCCATCGCGGCGAGCAGCGGGTCCTCCGGGTCGCGTTCCTGACGGCGCGCCAGGGCCTGGGCGCCGGTGGCGTGGATGGCGATCGCGGACAGGTGGTTGGCCACCACGTCGTGGAGTTCCCGGGCCATCCGGGCCCGCTCCGAGACCACCGCCTCGCGCCGGTCCAGTTCGGCCAGCAGCGCCGTCTGCTCGGCCCGCAGCCGCTCGGTCTCGGCCCGGTCCCGGTGCTTGCGCACCAGGTCCGCGGTCCACACCGGCCCGAGGAAGACCAGCACGCAGACCACCACCGCGAGCAGCGCCTGCGCCACCGAGGTGGTGTACAGCCCGGCCCAGGAGCCGAGCACCACGGTGGTGCCCATCCCGGTCAGGTGCAGCACCTTGGACATCCGGGGCGAGCCGTAGAGCACCGCGGCGTAGAGCAGGTCGGTGTACATCACCAGCGAGGCCGCCAGCGAACCGGCCCACACCACCGCACCGATCAGCAGCCCGCCCACGCTGACCGTCCAGACCGGATGGGTCCGGCGGAACAGCTCCAGCACCGCGAGGGCCACCAAGGGGACCAGCACCGCCCAGACCGGCAGCGTGGCGGAGCGGTCGTACGCGCCGAAGGCGATCAGCACCAGTCCGCCGAGCAGGCCGCCGAGCGCGATCGCCCGGTCCTCCTGGCGCGGGGTGAGGTCGAGGTTGAACACGGCCCCATCTCACCATCCCGCCACCCCGGCCACCGACCCGCCGCATGGAGGAGCCCCGTACATCGAAAGGTGCAGGCCGCCCTCGGCGCCGGCGACGATGCCCCGCACCCGGCCCCGCTGGGAGCCTGGGAGGCAGGGAGGTACACCGTGATCGTCACACTGATCGTCGCCGGCGAGGTCGGGTTCTGGGTCCTGCTCGCCCTCGCCCTGGCCGTCCGCTACCTGCTGAAGTGGCGGACCGTCAGCAACGCGCTGCTGCTCGGCCTGCCGCTGATCGACCTGGTGATCCTGGCGCTCACCGTGGTCGACCTGCGCGGCGGCACCACCGCGAGCTGGACGCACGGCCTGGCCGCGAGCTACGTCGGCTTCTCGGTCGCCTTCGGGCACTCGCTGGTGACCTGGGCCGACGGCCACTTCCAGCACCGCTTCGCCGGCGGGCCGCGGCCCCCGAAGGCACCGAAGTACGGCGCCGCGAGGGCCGCGCACGAGTGGAGGATCTTCGTCCGCACCGCGATCGCCGCGGTCATCACCGTCGCCCTGATCGCCGGCGTGACCTGGCTGGTCGGCGACGCCGAGCAGACCCGGGCGCTGAACGCCTGGTACCAGCGGATGGGCCTGGTCACCGGCATCAACCTGGTGATCGCCGCCAGCTACACGGTCTGGCCCAAGAAGGAGAAGGCCCCGAGCGGGGCCTGAGGGACCGTCAGCGGTTCTCGCCCGGCACCCAGAGCACGTCGCCGCGCTCCTTGTTGGCCGCCCGGGCCAGGATGAAGAGCAGGTCGGAGAGGCGGTTGAGGTACTTGGCGGTGAGCGGGTTCACGGTGTCCCCGTGCTCCTCGATCGCCGCCCAGGTGGCCCGCTCGGCCCGGCGCACCACGGTGCAGGCCAGGTGCAGGTGGGCGGCGCCGGCGGTGCCGCCGGGGAGGATGAAGCTGCGCAGCTTCTCCAGCTGCTCCAGGTAGTGGTCGCAGTCCCCCTCCAGCCGGTCGATGTAGGACTGCAGCACCCGCAGCGGCGGGTACTTCGGGTCCTCCACCACCGGGGTGGCCAGGTCCGCGCCGACGTCGAAGAGGTCGTTCTGAACCCGCGTCAGGACCGCGGCCACGTCCTCCGGGAGCTGCCCGACGGCCAACGCCACCCCGATGGTGGCGTTGGCCTCGTTGGCGTCCGCGTAGGCGACCAGCCGGGGATCGGTCTTGGTGGTGCGGCTCATGTCGCCGAGCGCGGTGGTGCCGTCGTCGCCGGTCCGGGTGTAGATGCGCGTGAGGTTGACCATGCGCCGCAGCCTAACGGGCCGCCCGTGGCGCGTTAATGCTCCCAGTGCATGAGACAGAGCACGTTTCCCTCGCTGTCCTTGAACCACGAGGACTCGCCCTGCGGCCAGCTGGCCACGCCGTCGGTGGTCTTGAGACCGGGCATGTCGTAGTCCTCGAAGACCACGCCCTTGGACCGCAGGTCGGACATCTCGGCCCGGAGGTCGCCGACCTCGAAGTCCATCTGGGTGTGGCCGGCCCGGTCGGTGATCGAGGTCTCGAAGAGGCCGAACTTGCCGTTGGCGGTCTCGTAGAGGGCGCCGCCGTCGAACTCGCCCACCGGGTCCATGCCGAGCTTGTCGTGGTACCAGCGCTTGGCCCGGGCCATGTCGGCGACCGGAAGCTGGGTGTGGAGTGTCGCTTGGGCCAACATCATTGGCCTCCCTCTAGGAGCGAGCGGTCCCCCTGTACCCAGTGTGATCCGGTCAGGCGACGTTCACACATCCCCCACCTGAGGGTCACCAGTCGCTACGCGACGTTGACCCTCTGTCCGGGGGGCGCGGCCTCCAGCCAGGCCAGGAAACCGGTGAGGGCGTCGTCGCTCATCGCCAGCTCCAGCGGGGCACCGTTGTGCAGGCAGCGCAGCACCACCGAGCCGGAGAGCAGCGCCAGCTCCTCCTGGCCCTCCGGGTAGCGCCGGCCCAGCACCTCGATCTCCCGGCGCGGCAGCACCCGGCGCGGGCGCGGGGCGTAGGAGAACACCCGGAACCACTCGATCGAGTCACCGCTGTAGCGGCCGATACCAAAAACCCACCCCTTGCCGTCGGTCACCGGGACCGGGGCGGAGGTGGGTTGGCCGTTCTCGTCGAGATCGGGCTGCGTCGAGGCGTCGGCGGGCATTTTGAGGCGGTAACTGCAGTCGAACGTTCCGCCTACTCGCTGGATCACCCGGCGGCGGACCGCGAAGGCCACCAGTCCGAGCACACAGAGCGCCACTACCGCCGCGCACACCAGAAGGGCGAGGACCATGCTCACCGACCTCCTCGCTACCCGCATCCCCGTTTGCCGGTCGTATCAACGACCCGGCACTGACCTACCAACTGATACGACAGTCCCGGGGTCACGCTCTCGCGTCCCCGGGACCGTCGGTCGTACTGATGGAACTCAGGCGGCCTTGCGGCGGCCGGCCGCGACGAGGCGGACCTCGGCACGGCGCTCGGCGTGCGCGTCGAGCTCGCTCTTCGCGTTCTCCAGGGCACGCTCGGCGCGGGCGACGTCGATCTCGTCCGCGAGCTCGGCGATCTCCGCCAACAGCGACAGCTTGTTGTCGGCGAAGGAGATGAAGCCGCCGTGCACGGCCGCGACGACGGTGCCGCCGTCGGTGGTGCGGATGGTGACCGGGCCACTCTCCAGCACGCTCAGCACCGGGGTGTGACCCGGCATGATGCCGGTGTCACCGGAGGCCGTACGGGCGACGACGATGGTGGCCGCACCGGACCACACCTTGCGGTCGGCTGCGACCAGCTCGACGTGCAGCTCAGCCAACGTGGGCTCCTAGGCTCTTGCAACCACCGGATGACCCGGCGATTGCGGTAAGAATAACGGGCCCGCGGCCCCGGCAGGAAACCAAGGACACGGAGATGACCGGGATCACAGCAGGAACTCCGGTCACACGGCGGGCTGTGTGAGCCGTGAGGGGTGGCCCCCAGGGACGGGGACCACCCCTCACGGTCAGTCAGCCATCAGGCCGGGCTGGTTACTTCTTGGCCAGCTCGGCGGCGTTGCGCTCGAGGTCCTCGATGCCACCGCACATGAAGAAGGCCTGCTCCGGGACGGAGTCGTACTTGCCGTCCGCGATGCGGTTGAAGGCCTCGATGGTCTCCGACAGCGGGACGGTCGAGCCGTCGACACCGGTGAACTGCTTCGCCACGTAGGTGTTCTGCGAGAGGAAGCGCTCGATCCGACGCGCGCGGTGCACGGTGATCTTGTCGTCCTCGGACAGCTCGTCGATACCGAGGATCGCGATGATGTCCTGGAGGTCCTTGTACTTCTGCAGGATCCCCTTGATGCGCACCGCGGTGTCGTAGTGGTCCTGCGCGATGTAGCGCGGGTCCAGGATGCGGGACGTGGAGTCCAGCGGGTCGACGGCCGGGTAGATGCCCTTCTCCGAGATCGGACGCGACAGAACCGTGGTCGCGTCCAGGTGGGCGAAGGTGGTGGCCGGCGCCGGGTCGGTCAGGTCGTCCGCGGGGACGTAGATCGCCTGCATCGAGGTGATCGAGTGACCGCGGGTCGAGGTGATGCGCTCCTGCAGGAGGCCCATCTCGTCGGCCAGGTTCGGCTGGTAGCCCACCGCGGAGGGCATGCGGCCGAGCAGGGTCGACACCTCGGAACCGGCCTGGGTGAACCGGAAGATGTTGTCGATGAACAGGAGCACGTCCTGCTGCTCGACGTCACGGAAGTACTCCGCCATGGTCAGCGCGGAGAGCGCGACGCGCAGACGGGTGCCCGGCGGCTCGTCCATCTGGCCGAAGACCAGCGCGGTCTTGTCCAGAACGCCCGAGTCGACCATCTCGTGGATGAGGTCGTTGCCCTCACGGGTGCGCTCGCCGACACCGGCGAACACCGACACACCACCGAAGTTCTCGGCGACGCGGTAGATCATCTCCTGGATCAGAACAGTCTTGCCGACACCGGCACCACCGAACAGACCGATCTTGCCACCCTGGACGTACGGGGTGAGCAGGTCGATGACCTTGATGCCGGTCTCGAACATCTCGGTCTTCGACTCGAGCTCGGAGAAGTTCGGGGCCTTGCGGTGGATCGGCCACTTGACCTCGACCTGGGCCTCGAACTCGGCCTTGTCGACGTTCAGCACCTCACCGAGGGCGTTGAAGACCTTGCCCTTGGTGATCTGGCCGACCGGGACGGAGATGGCCGCACCGGTGTCGGACACCTGGGCGCCACGGACCAGGCCGTCGGTCGGCTGCATCGAGATGCCGCGGACCATGCCGTCGCCGAGGTGCTGGGCGACCTCGAGGGTCAGGGTCTTCTTGCCGGTGCCGTCGGGGTTGTCCACCTCGACGTGCAGGGCGTTGTACATGTCCGGAATCGCGTCGACGGGGAACTCCACGTCGACGACCGGGCCGATGACCCGGGCGACGCGGCCCGTGGCCGTCGCGGTCTCAACAGTGGTGGTCATACTCATTCGCTCCCGCGGCTAGCGTCAGCAAGGGCGTTGGCACCGCCGACGATCTCGCTGATTTCCTGGGTGATCTCGGCCTGACGGGCCGAGTTGGCAAGCCGCGTGAGCGACTTGATGAGCTCTCCCGCGTTGTCGGTCGCGGACTTCATCGCGCGCCGGCGGGCGGCGTGCTCCGAAGCGGCCGACTGCAGCAGCGCGTTGTAGATCCGGCTCTCGACGTACCGCGGCAGCAGGGCGTCCAGGACGCCCTCGGCCGACGGCTCGAAGTCGTACAGCGGGAAGATCTCGGCCTTGGCCGGCTTCTCCGTGCTGAGCTGGACCTCGTCCAGCTTCAGCGGCAGGAGACGCGCGTCCTGGGCGGTCTGCGTCAGCATCGACTCGAACTTCGTCGACACCAGGTGCAGCTCGTCCACGCCACCGACCTCGGCCGTGAAGGCCTCGATCAGGTCGCTCGCGACGGCCTTGGCGTCACCGTAGGTCGGCTTGTCCGAGAAGCCCGTCCACGACCCCGCCACCTCAAGGTTGCGGAAGTTGTAGTACGAGACGCCCTTGCGGCCGACGATGTACGTCGCGACGTCCTTGCCCTCTTCGCGGAGCCGCGCGGTGAGCGCGACGGCCGCCTTGATGGCGTTGGTCGAGTAGCCACCGGCCAGACCGCGGTCCGCGGTGATCACCAGGACGGCGGCGCGCGAGGCGCCGGCCTTCTCGGTGGTCAGCGGGTGCTTGGCGTTGGACCGGGTGGCCACCGCCGTCACCGCACGGGTGAGCTCATCGGCGTACGGAGTGGAGGCGGCCACCGCGCGCTGCGCCTTGACGATGCGCGACGCGGAGATCATCTCCATCGCCTTGGTGATCTTCTTCGTCGCGGTGACAGAGCGGATCCGGCGCTTGTAGACCCGAAGCTGTGCTCCCATGGGTCGTTACGTCCTTTCCCTCGCTACCGGACTCAGGCCTGCTCGCCGAGCAGCTTGCCGTCGGCGGTGGTGAAGCCCTGCTTGAAGGAGGCCACGGCCTCGGTCAGCGCGTCGATGGTGCCGTCCTCGAGCTTCGAGGTCTCGACGATGCCCGCCAGCAGCTCCTTCTTGGAGGTGCGCAGGAAGTCGAGGAACTCGCGCTCGAAGCGACGGATGTCGGCGACCGGGACGTCGTCCAGCTTGCCGGTGGTGCCGGCCCAGATGGAGACGACCTGCTCCTCGACCGGGAACGGCTGGTACTGACCCTGCTTCAGCAGCTCGACCATGCGGGCGCCGCGCTCCAGCTGGGCCTTCGAGGCCGGGTCCAGGTCGGAACCGAAGGCGGCGAACGCCTCCAGCTCGCGGTACTGGGCCAGGTCGAGGCGCAGACGGCCGGCGACCGACTTCATGGCCTTGATCTGGGCGGAGCCACCGACGCGGGAGACCGAGATGCCGACGTTCACGGCCGGGCGGATGCCGGCGTTGAACAGGTCGGACTCCAGGAAGCACTGGCCGTCGGTGATGGAGATGACGTTGGTCGGGATGTACGCCGAGACGTCGTTGGCCTTGGTCTCGATGATCGGCAGACCGGTCATCGAGCCGGCGCCCAGCTCGTCGGAGAGCTTGGCGCAACGCTCCAGGAGGCGCGAGTGCAGGTAGAAGACGTCACCCGGGTAGGCCTCGCGGCCCGGCGGACGGCGGAGCAGCAGCGACACGGAGCGGTACGCCTCGGCCTGCTTCGACAGGTCGTCGAAGATGATGAGGACGTGCTTGCCGTCGTACATCCACTCCTGGCCGATGGCCGAACCGGTGTACGGAGCGAGGTACTTGAAGCCGGCCGGGTCGGAGGCGGGAGCAGCCACGATGGTGGTGTACTCCAGCGCGCCGGCCTCCTCCAGGGCGCCGCGGACGGACGCGATGGTGGAGCCCTTCTGGCCGACGGCGACGTAGATGCAGCGGACCTGCTTCTTCGGGTCGCCCGACTTCCAGTTGTCGCGCTGGTTGATGATCGTGTCGATCGCCACCGCGGTCTTGCCGGTCTGGCGGTCGCCGATGATCAGCTGACGCTGGCCACGGCCGATCGGGGTCATCGCGTCGATGGCCTTGATGCCGGTCTGCATCGGCTCGTGCACCGACTTGCGGACCATGACGCCGGGGGCCTGCAGCTCCAGGGCGCGACGGCCGGTGGCGGCGATGTCGCCCAGACCGTCGATCGCGTTGCCCAGCGGGTCCACGACGCGGCCGAGGTAGCCGTCGCCGACCGGGACGGAGAGGACCTCGCCGGTGCGGTGCACCGTCTGGCCCTCCTCGATGCCGCTGAACTCGCCGAGGACGACGACACCGATCTCGCGCGCCTCGAGGTTCAGCGCGAGGCCGAGGGTGCCGTCCTCGAACTTCAGCAGCTCGTTGGCCATGACCGAGGGCAGACCCTCGACCTTGGCAATACCGTCCATGGCCTCGGTGACCGTACCGACCTCTTCACGCGAGGCGGCGTCCGGCTGGTACGACTGGACAAAGCCGGCCAGCGCGTCCCGGATCTCCTCCGGACGGATCGTAAGCTCCGCCATCAGGCTTCCCTGCTCTCCTAGTTTGCGATCCTCGGCCCGCCATTGAGGGCCGCAAGTATTCGACTCTCGGCCGGGTCGTGCGAACCGGCCGTACGTTTTGCCGGCTCCATGCGGAACCGGTTCCCGACCGAGGGTCGGATGGTGCTGGTGCGTCAGCCTTCGAGGGCCTGACGAGCGCCCTCGAGGCGGCTCGACACGGTGCCGTCGATGATCTCGTCACCGATCTGCACCCGGACGCCGCCCTGGACCGCGGGGTCCACGTCGATGTTCAGGTGCACCTGGCGGCCGTAGAGCCGGCCCAGCGAGTTCGCCAGGCGGTCCTTCTGACCGTCCGACAGCGGAACGGCGGTGGTGACCAGGGCCACCACGCGGTCCCGCCGGGCGGCGGCGAGCTTGGAGTAGAACTCCAGGCCCTGCTCCAGGCTACGGCCACGCGGGTTGGTGACCAGGGCGGTGACCAGGCGGACGGTGCCCGCGTTGGCCCGGCCGCCGAGCAGCTTCTTGATCAGCTCCGCCTTGGCGGCGGGGCCGGCCTTCGGCTCGGTCAGGGCGCCGCGCAGCTCGTGCGAGCCGCTGACGATCCGTCCGAAGCGGAACAGCTCGTCCTCGACGTCGTCCAGCTGGCCGACCTTGTCGGCCGCGATGACCTCGGCGTACGCGGCGAGCTCCTCGACCGCGTCGACCAGGTCACGGCCACCGGACCAGCGGGACCGGACCAGGCCGGACAGCAGGTCCACGGTCTCGCCGGAGACCTGGCCGGACAGCAGCGTGCCGACGAACTGCGCCTTGTCCTGGCCGTCCCGCGCGGGGTCGGTCAGCACCCGGCGCAGCGAGACCTCGCGGTCCAGCAGCGCCGTCACGGCGGTGAGCTCCTCGGCCAGCTTGACCGCGGACACCGAGGTGTCGTCGGTCAGGCTCTGGAGGTTCTCCCGGCCGGCGGCCAGGGCCTCACGGCTGGCGCCGATCACTTGGACGCACCCTGGGCCGCAGAGGCCTTGGCCTCCAGGTCGTCCAGGAAGCGGTCGATCACGCCGCTCTGCCGGGCGGAGTCCTCGAGGGACTCGCCGACGATGCGGGAGGCGAGCTGCGCGGCGAGCGAGCCGACGTCCTGACGCAGGACCGCGGTGGCCTGC
The DNA here is from genome assembly GCF_044452665.1 of Kitasatospora sp. NPDC051853. Classification (NCBI taxonomy): domain Bacteria; kingdom Bacillati; phylum Actinomycetota; class Actinomycetes; order Kitasatosporales; family Streptomycetaceae; genus Kitasatospora; species Kitasatospora sp. NPDC051853. Next base: position 129,524 of record NZ_JBITBY010000011.1, read on the forward strand.
TTCTTGTCGGCCTCGATCTGCGCGTGACCGGCGGCGACGATGGCCTCGCGCTGACGCTGGCCCTCCTCGCGCATCTCGGCGATCAGGGCGGCGCCCTGCTCACGAGCCTGCTCGGTGATGCGAGCGGCCTCGTGACGCGCCTCGGACAGCTCGGCACGGTACTGCTCAAGCAGGGCCTGGGCCTCGGCCTGAGCAGCGTCCGCGCGCTCCATGCCGCCCTCGATCGCGTCCCGGCGGTCCGCCAGCACCTTCTCGATGCTGGGCAGGAGCTTCTTGCCGAGGATGCCGAAGACGATGAAGAAGCAGAGCAGGCCGATGACGATCTCGGGCCACGCGGGAAGCAGGGGGTTCATCTTCTCCCCCTCCTCCGACGCGAGGAGGAGAGCCACGGAGGCGCTCATATCTGAACCTTTCGTCGAAAAGGGCTACGACAGGTAATTACGGAGAATTACTTGCCGGCGCCGAAGACGAACGGCATGACGATGCCGATGAGGGCGAGCGCCTCGGTCAGCGCGAAGCCGATGAACATGTTGGAGCGGATCAGGCCGGCAGCCTCGGGCTGACGGGCCATGGCCTGCACACCGTTGCCGAAGATGAGACCGACGCCGATGCCGGGGCCGATCGCGGCGAGGCCGTAACCGATGGAGGCGACGGAACCGTAGACCTCAGCGAGCTGCGACATTTCATGTCCTTTGCGGGGTGGTGAGCCGGTGGTGGTTGGCCACCGGGCGATCTTGGGGAGTGTGCAGCCGGCGGCTGCGGGGCTCAGTGCGCCTCTTCGAGGGCACCGGCGATGTAGCTGCTGGCGAGCATCACGAAGATGTAGGCCTGCAGGAACTGGACCAGCAGCTCGAAGGCGGTCAGGCCGATGGTCACCACGAAGGAGACCGAGCCGTACAGCGCGCCGATGCTCGGGCTGAGCAGGTACCAGGAGGCGATGGAGAACATCACGATCAGCAGGTGGCCCGCGAACATGTTCGCGAAGGCTCGGACCGCGAGCGTGAAGGGGCGCACGAAGATGTTCGAGAAGAACTCGATCGGCACCAGGATGAACATGACCCAGCCCGGGATGCCCGACGGCCAGCAGAGGTTCTTGAACCCGCCCACGAAGCCGTGGGTCTTGAAGGTCAGGAACATGTAGGTGAACCAGACCACGGCCGCCAGGCCCGCGGGGAAGGCGATCGCCGACATCACCGGGAACTGCGCGAACGGGATGATCGACATGATGTTCATGATCCAGATGAAGAAGAACATCGAGACCAACATCGGGACGTACTTCTCGCCCTTTTTGCCGATCGTCTCCAGGACGATGGACCGCTTGACGAAGTCGTAGCCGATCTCACCGACCAGCTGCAGCTTGCCCGGGAGCAGCTTCGGCTTGGCGAACGCGGCCCAGAAGAAGGCGATCACCAGGAAGGCGCAGATGAACGCCAGCAGCATCGGCTTGTTGAACTCGACGCCGCCGACGGTGAAGATCGGCTTGAACTGGAACTCGTTCAGACCCGGGGCAGGGAAGCCGCAACCGGAGAACAGGTGGCACCCGGCCTCAGAGGCGAGCTGCTTCACGTCAGCAGACACCACAGACTCCTTCGTCATGACGCATGGTTACGGCAACCTCGGTGTGTCGGCGTGGCCTGCGGCCACGGTGCGGCACTGGAACTTGATGGGGATCTCGCCGACCGCGCGCGGTGTCCTCGGGAACCGCGGGATCGTTGAAGACTGTCTGAGTTCGGGGGGCGATCCGTCCGCTGGGCGGAGGGACCAGGCCGCTTCCCGTACTCGTTCGTCGCGACGGACGATAGCAGTCCGTCAGGAGGGCATAAACACCGCCCCCCTCGTGAGAGGGACAGGCAGGCCGGCTCACGGCTTGTCGTCCTTCTTCGCCGAGGAGGTGGTCTCCACGTAGTAGAGCTTGGCCTTCATCCCGGCGCGGACCTGGAAGCCGGTCCAGATCAGAACGCAGCCGAGCAACGTGAAGGCGAACACCTTGGTGTCGAAGAGCGTCGTGTCCTTGAACACCGCGAGCACGATGCCGACCAGCAGGATCTGCGTGGTGTACACCAGCAGCGCGGCGGCCATCAGCATCTGCGGGTTGTTCCTGGTCAACCGCTCCAACGCGACCTGGCCGAAGGCGAAGAACGCCAGCACCAGCAGGGTCGCGAAGAGAGCACCGATCAACCCCTTGCTGCCCACCACCACGGCGGAGATCGCAGTGGCGAGGGCCCCGGCGACCGCAGTGGGGATTGCGGCGCCGCGGAGGGGGATCCGGGCGTCGTGGGACGGCATGTCGGCAACTCCGGCGGCATGTCGAGAACGGGGGACGGCGCTTGGGACGCGGTGTGGGACCGTACCGAGAACGTCCAGCCGCTGACCCGGCCGCCCGACGGCGAGCCCGTCGAGGAAGCCTGCCCAGGGACGGAAGTCCTCCACCTGTCAGGTCTTTCGGCGCGTACTCGGTACTCGTGAACGGTATCACAAACTATTTGATGAGAGCTTTACCATGCCGGTGTGGCACCTGTCACACCAAGGGAGCAAGGGTGCCGCCGTACGGGTGACGGCAGTTGACGGACCGTCAGACGACGCGGCGTCAGCCCTGCCCGCCGTGGCGGACGCCGCCCACCGCGGTCGCGCCGGTGCCCAGCCGGCCCAGCAGCTCCTCGTCCTCGGCCGACAGCGCGGCCTCCGCCGGGACCTCGGTGACCTGCGGCTCGGGCGCCTTGCGGTACCGGGGCGGCACGAAGGCCTGCACCGCGCGGGGGGCCCGCGGGCGGAACCGCGGCATCAGCAGCACCACGATGCCGAGCAGGCAGAGCCCGGCCATCCCGAGCACCAGGGCGCGGCCGCGGCCCGGCACGGAGAAGGCGACGGTGCCGAAGGCGATCAGCGCGGCCCAGAAGTACATGATCAGCACGGCCCGGCTGTGCGAGTGGCCGACCTGCAGCAGCCGGTGGTGCAGGTGCTGCTTGTCGGCGGCGAACGGCGACCTGCCGGACCAGGTGCGGCGCACCACGGCGAGCAGCAGGTCGGCCAGCGGCAGCGCGATCACGGTGAGCGGCAGCAGCAGCGGGATGTAGATCGGCACCAGCTCGTGCACGGTGGCGGTCTGCGACAGGGTCTGCGCGGTGATCAGGTCGGGGTCGACGCGGCCGGTGATGGAGATGGCGGCCACCGCCAGCATCAGGCCGAGCATCATCGAGCCGGAGTCGCCCATGAAGATCCGGGCCGGGTGCAGGTTGTGCGGCAGGAAGCCCAGGCACATCCCGATCAGCACCGCGCTGAACAGCACCGCGGGGGCCGCGTCGTTGATCCCGTAGCCGTACCAGAGCCGGTACGAGTACAGGAAGAACGCCATCGCGGCGATGCAGACCATGCCGGCCGCCAGGCCGTCCAGGCCGTCGATGAAGTTCACCGCGTTCACCATGACGACCACCAGGGTGACCGAGATGATCATGCCCATGGTGGGGGTGACCGCCACCGGGCCGACGCCGGGCACCGGGATCGAGATCACCGTGACGCCCTGCCAGACCATCACGCCGGCCGCGATCATCTGGCCGCCGAGCTTCACCAGGGCGTCCACGCCCCACTTGTCGTCCAGCACGCCGAGCAGCCACATGATGCCGGCCCCGGCGAGCAGCGCGCGGATGTCCGCCGACTGGATGAACAGGCCGCTCAGCTTGGTGAGTTGGGAGGCCACCAGGAGGCCCGCGCAGAGCCCGCCGAACATCGCGATGCCACCGAGGCGGGGGGTCGGCTCGCGGTGCACGTCGCGCGCCCGGACCGGCGGCATGGCGCCGGCCAGGATGGCGAACTTCCGCACCGGGCCGGTCAGCAGGTACGTGACGGCCGCGGTGACGAACAGCACCAGCAGATACTCACGCACCACTGGCCTCCGGTGTGACGGTCTGACGGTCGGATACCGAAGGTACCCCCGTGGCTGCCCGGGATTCGAGGTGCGTCGTCGTCACGGAGCACACCTTATTGAGTCCGACGCGCCGCGTGTGCACCGCGGTTCGCCTTACCGGGTGCCGAATCCGGAATCGCCGCCCGATCGCCGCGGGCCGGCCGCCGCTCCGTCAGTTCCGGGCGAGCTCCCCGGCGATGCTCCGGACCCGGGCCCCGACCGCCGGATCGGGGCCCGCCGTGAGCAGCCGCCCGATGAGTCCGCCCAGCTCGGCCATGGTCTCCACGGCCATCCCCTGGGCCGCCACGGCCCCGGTGCCGAGCCGGATCCCGGAGCCGACCGAGGCCGGCTCCGGGTCGTACGGGAGTGCGCACTTGCCGAGCACCAGTCCGGCGGCCGCGCAGCGGCGCTCGGCCTCCAGGCCGGTCAGACCGAGCGGGCCGACGTCGGCGGTCACCAGGTGGGTGTCGGTGCCGCCGGTCAGCGGGGCAGCCCCGGCCAGGCCCAGCTCCCGGGCCAGGGAGCGCGCGCCGTCCACCGCACGCCGGAGGTACACACCGAACTCCGGCGTGTCCGCCTGCGCGAACGCCACTGCCTTGGCCGCCACCTCGTTCATCGCCGCCCCGCCCTGGCTGAACGGGAAGACCGCCCGGTCCACCCGCTCGGCCAGCTCCTCCCCGCACAGCAGCAGCCCGCCGCGCGGCCCGCGCAGCAGCTTGTGGGTGGCCGCCACGGTGACGTCCGCGTACGGCACCGGCGAGGGCGCCAGCCCGGCCGCCACCAGGCCGGTCACCTGGGAGACGTTGGCGATCAGGTAGGCGTCCACCTCGTCGGCGATCTCCCGGAAGGCCCGCCAGTCCAGGTGCCGGGGGTAGGAGATGCCGCCCGCGATGATCGCCTTGGGGCGGTGCAGCCGGGCCAGCTCCCGCACCTGCTGGTAGTCCACCAGGTGGTCCTGCTCGTGGACGCCGTAGCCGATGAAGTCGAACCACCGGCCGGAGAAGTTGGCCTTGGAGCCGCAGCTCAGGTGCCCGCCGTGCTCCAGCGACATCGCCAGCACCACGTCGCCCGGCCGCAGCAGCGCCGCGTACGTCGCCAGCACGGCCGAAGTCCCGGACCGGGGCTGGACGTTGGCGTGCTCGGCGCCGAACAGCCGCTTGGCCCGGTCGACCGCGAGCAGCTCTGCGGCGTCCGCCAGCGAGCAGCCGGCGTGGTGGCGGCGGCCCGGGTAGCCCTCGGCGTACTTGTCCACGAGTGGCCCGGTGAGGGCGGCCAGCACCGCCCGGCTGGTCAGGTTCTCCCCCGCCAGCAGTTGGACGCTCTCGGCCCGGCGCCCGGCCTCGGCGGCCAGCAGGTCGGCCAGCTGAGGGTCCGCCAGCCGCAGCGCGGCGGGCGCCTCCCAGGAGAGCTGCACATCGGAGGTGACGGTCATGGGGTGCTCCCGGGCGGCACGGTGGGGCGGCACCCCCAGCGTAGGACGGCCCGCACCCGACGGCCCGTCAACGCACCCAACCGGGCCCCGCCCGGCCCGGCCGCACCGGCCGGGACCTCAGCGGGCGACGCCGGTCAGCGCCGTCACCACCGGGTCCAGGGCGTCGAATATCTCCTCGCCGCAGTTGCGGAACATCCCGATCGGCGCGCCGTACGGGTCGTCCACCTCGTCCGACTCCGGGGTGGAGGCCAGCAGCCAGCCGCGCAGCGCGGCGGCCGAGCGCACCAGCGCCCTGGCCCGCTCGGTGGCCTGGGCGCCGCCGCGCGGGTCCGGCAGGGTGGACGGGTCGATCCGCCGCACCAGCCGGGTGAACTCCTTGATGGTGAAGGTGCGCAGGCCCGCCGCGTGGCCCATCGAGATCACCTGGGCCCGGTGGTCCAGGGTGGCGGTGAGCACCAGGTCCGCGTCGATCACGTGCTCGTCGAGCAGCTCGCGCCCGGCGAAGTTGTCCGCCGCGACCCCGTACTCACCGAGCACGGTGACGGCGTGCGCCTCCATCGGCGCGCCCTCGTGGCCCCACGTCCCGGCGCTCTCCACCACGAACCGCCCGGCGGCCACCGCGGCCAGCCGGGCGTCCAGCTCGTGCCGGGTGAGCCGCTCGGCTATCGGCGAGCGGCAGACGTTGCCCGTGCAGACGAAGAGGATGCGGAAGCTGTCCAGCGGCCGGGGCGCCACGGTGACGTAGCCGGGCCCGGGCAGCGCGCCGCCGGGTATGGCGGCGTCGACCCCGTACAGCGAGGCCGCTGTCAACTGCCGGCCTCCAGGTCCGGGACGACCTCCCTCAGCTGCTCGGCGCTGATCGCGCCGGCCCGCAGCAGGACCGGGACCTTGCCCGTGACGTCGACGATGCTGGACGCCTGGCCGAAGTCGGCGTTGCCGCCGTCCAGGTAGACCGCGACCGAGTCGCCCAGCTGGTTGTAGGCGTCGTCGCAGGTGGACGGCGAGGGGCCGCCGGTCTTGTTGGCGCTGGAGACGGCCATCGGGCCGACGTTGTTCAGCAGCTCCAGCGCGACGGGGTGCAGCGGCATCCGGACGGCCACGGTGCCCCGGGTGTCGCCCAGGTCCCAGCGCAGCGAGGGCTGGTGCTTGGCGACCAGGGTCAGCCCGCCCGGCCAGAACGCGTCCACCAGCTCCCAGGCCTGCTCCGAGAAGTCGGTGACCAGCCCGTGCAGGGTGGTCGGCGAGCCGACCAGCACCGGGGAGGGCATGTTCCGGCCGCGGCCCTTGGCCTCCAGCAGGTGGGAGACCGCCTCCGGGCTGAAGGCGTCCGCGCCGATGCCGTAGAGCGTGTCGGTCGGCAGCACCACCAGCTCGCCCCGGCGGACCGCCGAAGCGGCCTCGCGCAGCCCGGTCTCGCGGTCGGCTGCGTCTGCGCAGTCGTAGCGGCGGCTCATCGGTGCGGTCCCCTCTCGGAAAGCTGACAGGTCGTCAAATGACGCTTCACAGCGAGGCCCCGCGGGCCGTGGCGCTGTGCCGGATGTTCACGACGCCCTTCGGGCGGTCGTGCTGTGCGCGGTGTTCACGACGACGCCCTTCGGGCGGTCGTACTGTGCCGGCTGTTCACAACGACGCCCTTCGGGCGGTTGTGAAGCGCGGCCGGTTGTTGAGGTCCCGGTGGTCGGCGGCGTCGGTCCAGCCGCTCTCCTCGCGGAACACCCACGGCACCTGGCCGCCCTGGGTGTCGGCGTGCTCGATGACCACCACTCCCCCGGGCCGCAGCAGCCGGGCGGCCACCCGCTCGATGCCGCGGATGGCGTCCAGGCCGTCCTCGCCGGAGAACAGCGCCATCTGCGGGTCGTGGTCGCGGGCCTCGGGCGCGACGTACTCCCACTCGGTGAGCGGGATGTACGGCGGGTTGGAGATCACCAGGTCGAAGCGGCCGTCCCAGGAGCGGTCGTCCTCGAAGGCGCGGGTGGCGTCGCCCTGGTGCAGCACCACGCGGGCCCGGTCGGAGCTGGCCTCGACGTTGCGCCGGGTGTAGGCGAGCGCGCCCTCGTCCAGCTCGAAGGCGTGCACGGTGGAGCGCGGCAGCTCCTGTGCCAGGGCGAGCGCGATCGCGCCGGAGCCGGTGCACAGGTCGACCACCAGCGGCTCGGCCACGTCCATGTCGCGGACGGCGTCTATGGCCCACTCGACCACGGTCTCGGTCTCCGGCCGGGGCACGAACACCCCGGGGCCGACCTCCAGCTCCAGGTAGCGGAAGAACGCCCGCCCGGTGATGTGCTGGAGCGGCTCGCGCGCCTCACGGCGCGAGACGGCCTCCCAGTACCGGGCGTCGAAGTCGCCGTCCTTCACCGTGTGCAGCTGGCTGCGCTTGACGTTGTGGACGTGGGCGGCGAGCTCCTCCGCGTCGAAGCGCGGCGACGGCACCCCGGCCGCGGCCAACCGCTGGGTGGCCTGGGCCACCTCGGCGAGCAGCAGGTTCATCCGTCCACACCCCTCGGGTCAGTTCTCCTGCGCGGCGGCCAGCTTGGCCGCAGCGTCGGCGTCCACGCAGGACTGGATCACCGCGTTGAGCTCGCCGTCCAGCACCTGGTCCAGGTTGTACGACTTGAAGCCGGTGCGGTGGTCCGAGATGCGGTTCTCCGGGAAGTTGTACGTCCGGATGCGCTCCGAGCGGTCCACCGTGCGGACCTGGCTGCGCCGGGCGTCCGAGGCCTCCTGCTCGGCCGCCTCCTGCGCGGCGGCGAGCAGCCGCGAACGCAGGATGCGCATGGCCTGCTCCTTGTTCTGCAGCTGGCTCTTCTCGTTCTGGCAGGACGCCACGATACCGGTCGGCAGGTGGGTGATCCGGACCGCCGAGTCGGTGGTGTTCACGGACTGCCCGCCCGGGCCGGAGGAGCGGTAGACGTCGATCCGCAGGTCGTTGGCGTGGATCTCCACCTCGACCTCCTCGGCCTCCGGGGTGACCAGCACGCCCGCCGCCGAGGTGTGGATGCGGCCCTGCGACTCGGTGGCCGGGACGCGCTGCACCCGGTGCACGCCGCCCTCGTACTTGAGCCGGGCCCAGACGCCCTGGCCGGGCTCCGCGTTCCCCTTGGTCTTCACGGCGACCGAGACGTCCTTGTAGCCGCCGAGGTCGGACTCGTTGGCGTCGATGATCTCGGTCTTCCAGCCGACCCGCTCGGCGAACCGCAGGTACATCCGCAGCAGGTCCCCGGCGAACAGCGCGGACTCCTCGCCGCCCTCGCCGGCCTTCACCTCGAGGATGACGTCCTTGTCGTCGTTGGGGTCGCGCGGCACCAGCAGCAGCCGCAGCTCCTCGGTCAGCTCCTCCTGGCGGGCCTCGGACGCCTTCGCCTCGGCGATGAAGTCCGAGTCCTCGGCGGCCAGTTCACGGGCCGTCGCGATGTCCTCCCCGGCCTGCTTCCAGGCCAGGTACGTCCGGGTGATCGGGGTCAGCTCGGCGTACCGCTTGGCCAGCTTGCGGGCGTTGGCCTGGTCGGCGTGGACAGCGGGGTCGGCCAGCCTCTTCTCGAGGTCGGCGTGCTCGGCGAGGAGCTCTTCGACTGCCTCGAACATCGGGTGGGCCTACTTCCGGGTGGTGAGGGGGAGGGTGCTGCGGGGAGGGGAGAGACGCGAACGGCGCCGGTCCGGACGCACCCACGGATGGGTACGACCGGAACCGGCGCCGTACGGACGCTAGTCGTCCTGCTTGACCGAGAGCTTCTTGCCGAAGCGGGCCTCGAAGCGGGCGACACGGCCACCGGTGTCCAGAATCTTCTGCTTACCGGTGTAGAACGGGTGGCACGCGGAGCAGACCTCGGCGCGAATGACGCCGGACGTCTCGGTCGAACGAGTGGTGAACTCGTTGCCGCAGGTGCAGGTGACGTGGGTGACCACGTACTCGGGGTGAACGTTGGGCTTCAAGGGGTTCTCCTAGTGATCGGGAGGGCACCGGGTCGGCGGCTGACAGCCGCACGTGAACCGGGACCGACGGACCAGTCTGCCAGGACTGGGCGCATCTTCCCAAACCGGGTTGCGCCCCCGGGTATTCCGGCCCCGCCGGGAGGGCCTCAGCGCTTGGCGCGGGAGGCCTTCGGGCTCGCCGAGGGGGTGGCCTGGGCCGGGTTCGCGGGCTGCTCGGCCAGCACCTGGGCTGGCACCGGCTGGTCCTCCTCGAGCGCCTTCCAGAGCTGGGCGGCCCGGGGCTCGGCCGGGACGACCCGGTTGGGGTCGGCGGGGGCCGTGACGACCGGCAGGGTGACCATGCTCAGCTCGTCCGGGCCGATCTTCTTGAGGCTCTCCGCGAGACCGGTCAGCGCGCTCACCGAGGCCAGGTCGGAGTCGGTGGTGACGGACCTGGTGAGCCGGTCGGCCACCGAGAACAGCTTGGCCGGGTTGGTGGTCAGCCCCAGGCTCTTGGTCTGGGCGAGGATCGACTTCACCATCTGCTTCTGCAGCTCGATCCGGCCCAGGTCGCTGCCGTCGCCGACGCCGTGCCGGGTGCGGACGAAGGCCAGCGCCTGCTCGCCGCCCAGGTGGTGCGCGCCGGCCGCCAGGTGCAGGCCGCTGTCCTTGTCGTCGATGGGCACCGTGGTGGTCACGTCCACCCCGCCGATGGCGTCGATCAGCCCGGCGAACCCGGCGAAGTCGATCTCGACGTAGTGGTCCATCCGCAGCCCGGTGAGCTGCTCGGTGGTCTTCACGGCGCAGGCCGGACCGCCGCTCTCGAAGGCGGAGTTGAACATCACGCCCTTCGCGGCGGGCACCGCCTTGCCGGCCGTGGAGGTGCAGGCGGGGCGGGACACCAGGGTGTCCCTGGGTATCGAGACCACCTGCCCGGCGGTGTGGTCCTGGTTGACGTGGACCACCATCGCGGTGTCGGAGCGGGCGGTGCCGTCGGTGTTCCCGCCGGCCAGGTTCCCGTTGGCACCGCCGCGGGAGTCGGAGCCCAGCACCAGGACGTTGAAGGAACCGTCGGTCGCGGCGGGCGGACGGGCGGTGCCCAGCTGGGCGTTGATGTCGACGCCCTTGATGTTGCCGTTCAGCTTCCAGTACGCGTACCCGGCGGCGCCGCCGCCCAGCACCAGCAGCCCGGCGACGCCGCACACCACGGTCCGTCGTAGTCGGACCTTCCGGGGGACGACCTTGCGTCGGTGCTCGGCCATATCGCCTCTCGTCCTCACTCTCAGGGGGGCTCTGGTCGGTATGACCTCAATCCGAGCATAAGCGAACCGGATTCCGATAAGTCCCTTTCCCAGAACTGCCCGAGAAGACGCGAGGACCCCGGGTCGCGGTTGCGTCCCGGGGTCCTCGGTGTGCGGATCGTCAGTCGCCGGAGCCCGGCGTGCTCTTGGCGATCTGCATCAGGAACTCGGCGTTGCTCTTGGTCTGCTTGAGCTTGTCCAGCAGCAGCTCCATGGCCTGCTGCGAGTCGAGCGCGTGCAGCACCCGGCGGAGCTTCCAGGTGATCGCGAGCTCCTCGCTGCCCAGCAGGATCTCGTCCTTGCGGGTGCTGGAGGCGTCCACGTCCACGGCCGGGAAGATGCGCTTGTCCGAGAGCTTGCGGTCGAGCCGGAGCTCCATGTTGCCGGTGCCCTTGAACTCCTCGAAGACGACCTCGTCGGCGCGCGAGCCGGTCTCCACCAGGGCGGTGGCGAGGATGGTCAGCGAGCCGCCGTTCTCGATGTTGCGCGCGGCGCCGAAGAACTTCTTCGGCGGGTAGAGCGCGGTCGAGTCGACACCACCGGACAGGATGCGGCCGGAGGCCGGCGCCGCCAGGTTGTAGGCGCGGCCGAGGCGGGTGATCGAGTCCAGCAGGATGACCACGTCGTGGCCCAGCTCCACCAGGCGCTTGGCGCGCTCGATGGCCAGCTCGGCGACGACCGTGTGGTCCTCGGCCGGGCGGTCGAAGGTCGAGGAGATGACCTCGCCCTTGACCGACCGCTGCATGTCGGTGACCTCTTCCGGACGCTCGTCGACCAGGACGACCATCAGGTGGCACTCGGGGTTGTTGGTGGTGATCGCGTTGGCGATCGCCTGCATGATCATCGTCTTGCCGGTCTTCGGCGGGGCGACGATCAGACCGCGCTGGCCCTTGCCGATCGGCGAGACCAGGTCGATGATCCGGGTGGTCAGGATGCCCGGGTCGGTCTCCAGCCGCAGGCGCTCCTGCGGGTAGAGCGGGGTCAGCTTGCCGAACTCCGGGCGGTTGCGCGCCTGGTCCGGGTCGGTGCCGTTGACGGAGTCCAGCCGCACCATGGCGTTGAACTTCTCGCGGCGCTCGCCGTCGCGCGGCTGGCGCACCGCACCGGTGATGGCGTCACCCTTGCGCAGGCCGTTCTTGCGGACCTGGGCGAGCGAGACGTAGACGTCGTTCTGCCCCGGCAGGTAGCCGGAGGTCCGGACGAAGGCGTAGTTGTCGAGGATGTCCAGGATGCCCGCGACCGGGATCAGGACGTCGTCGTCGTTGACCTGCACCTCGGCCGGGCCGGCCTCGAAGCCGTCGCGGCGGCCGCTGCGGCCGCGGCGGTCGCGGTAGCGGCCCCGGCGGCCGCGGCGGCCGTCGCCGAACTCGTCGTCCTCGAAACCGCCCTGGGCGGCCTGCGGCTGCGACTGCGGCTGCGCGGCGGGCTGACGGCTCTGCTGCTGGCCGCCGTCCTGCTGCTGGGTCTGCTGGCCGCCCTGCTGACGGTCACCGCGCTCGGCGCGGTCCCGGCGGTTGCGGCGCTCGCGGCGGGACTCGCGGCCCTCGCCGTCCTGACCCTCGGCCACCTCGGTGCGCTCGCCGCCCTCGCGGCGGTCACGCCGGTCGCGGCGGTCGCGGCGGGTCTCGGTGCGCGCCTCGCCGTCGGCGGTGCGGGTCTCGGTACGGGCCTCGGCGACCACGGTGCCGGCCTCGGGGGCCTCGGCGGCCGGGGCGCCGGCGGCCGAGGTGGCCCGGCGGCGGGTGCGCTCGGTCCGGGCCGGGGCGGCACCGGTCTCGGCGGCGGCCTGCACCGGGATCTCGATCTGCGCCTGCGGCTCGGCGGCCGGGGCCGCGGCGGCCTTGGCCGTGCGGCGGGCCGGCTTCTCGGCGGCCGGAGCGGCCTCGGCGGCGGGCGCCTCGGCAGCGGCGGCGGCCTTGGTGGTCCGCTTGGCGGCCGGGGCCGCGGCCGGAGCGGCGGCACCGGCGAGCAGCGGGTCACCGCCGCTCTTCTCCTTGATGGCCTCGATCAGCTGGCTCTTGCGGAGGCGTCCGGTACCGCTGATCCCGAGGGTCGAGGCGAGCTTCTGCAGCTCGGCCAGGACCAGGCCGTCCAGGCCCGCGGCGGCGGTACGACGGCGCCGCGCCGGGGCCGCGGGGGCGGTGGCCGCGTCCGACGCCTCGGCGTCCGGGCGCGCGCCCATCAGATCGGTGGAGTCGCTCACTAAGGGTCCTTCCCTGGAGCGGACGTCGGCCTGTCTGGCTCGGCGACCGGTTGTGCTGTCCTGACCAACGCTCGACTGCGTCGGTCCGAGGCGGTGATCCCCCGAACGGCGCTGCCTATCGGGGAAGAGCTGTGATGTGCACTGTGGTGCGAAGTGGCGCGGGCCGGGCTTCGTGCCGACCCCGCTGCCCGCGATTCCCGGGCCCCCGTCGCGTGTCGGCGACCGGGCCCCATCCGGGCGCGGTGCTACGTGGGAGGCCGCGGGAGGGAGTCAGGTGCCGTCACGGCTTCGGGATACGGCCGCATCCGCGCAGGCAGGCTGCGTACGCGCTGCGGAGGGCTCCCGGAGGATCGTGGTCCCGTTCGGCCACGGCCCCACTCGTGCGGACTGGCCGCAGCTGTGGGAGGGCGGGATCGGGACGCGGCGCACCGCACCCCGGAGGGCATCTGGTGCAGCAATGAGGTTAACACTACCGACCCCCTGACACATTCCCCGGCCCTGTTCTCGTCAATCGTGTCCGCGCGGGCGAACCGCTCAGCCGTCCAGCGGCAGCACCTGGGCGCCGTTGGCGTCCAGGTCGAGCCGGTGCGCGGCGAAGTCCGGCCCCGCGAAGGAGAGCAGCTTCTCGGCCCCGGCCTCGTCCGCCAGCGCCAGCACCGTGGGGCCGGCGCCGGAGATCACGGCGGGCACGCCCTCGGCGCGCAGGGCGCCCACCAGGGCGGCGCTGCCGGGCATGGCGGAGGCGCGGTAGTCCTGGTGCAGGCGGTCCTCGGTGGCGGCCAGCAGCAGTTCCGGACGGTTCGTCAGGGCCTCGACCAGCAGGGCCGCGCGGCCCGCGTTGACGGCCGCGTCACCGAGCGGGACGGTCTTGGGCAGCAGGCCGCGGGCGGTCTCGGTGAGCACCTCGGTGGAGGGGATGAAGACCACCGGGACGACCCGGGAGGACGGCTCCAGGCGGACGGCCTTGGCGGACTCCTCGTCCGTCCAGGCGATGGTGAAGCCGCCGCGCAGACAGGCCGCGACGTTGTCGGGGTGGCCCTCCAGCTCGGAGGCGAGGGCCAGCAGGGCGTCGTCGTCCAGCGCGGACGGGCCGCCGATGGTGACGGCGCGGGCGGCCACGATGCCCGCGCAGATGGCGGCGGAGGAGGAGCCGAGGCCCCGGCCGTGCGGTATCCGGTTGGCGCAGACGACCTCCAGGCCGCGCGGCTGGCCGCCCAGTCGGTCGAAGGCGGCGCGCATCGAACGGACCATCAGATGCCGTTCGTCACGCGGCAGGGAGTCCGCCCCCTCGCCGGCGATGTCCACCGAGAGGCCGCTGTCGGCCACCCGGACCACCACGTCGTCGTACAGGCCGAGGGCGAGTCCGAAGGCGTCGAAACCGGGGCCGAGGTTGGCACTGGTCGCGGGGACCCGGACCCGGACGGCGGCAGCACGAAACGCGGGACCAGCCATGGTGGTGGGACTCTCCTGAGGGATGACGGCCCGGTTGGGGGGCGGGCCTGCGGTGGTACGTGTGCGGGGCCTGCGGTCGGCGCCCCGGCGGGCGGGCACGGCGCACGGCACGGCCCACTGCGGTCCAGACTATCGAAGACAGGTTCCAGAGCGGTACACCTCGTACCCCTCCGATCTGCCGTGTTGCCGAATCTGGCCGGAAATTGTGCGGCTCCGCGCACGGAACGGACACCGCGGGCCGACCCCCGAAAGGGTCGGCCCGCCTGTTGACGCGACGTCAGTCCAGCAGCCCCAGGCGGCGGGCGGCCGCCTCCGGGTCGATCGGGACGATCTGCGGCTGCGGCGCGCCGGCCACCGCCCAGTCCGGGTCCTTGAGGCCGTTGCCGGTCACGGTGCAGACGATCCGCTGGCCCGGGTCGACCAGGCCGGCCTCCGCCTTGGCCAGCAGGCCGGCCACCGAGGCGGCCGAGGCGGGCTCCACGAAGACGCCCTCCTGGGAGGCCAGCAGCCGGTAGGCGGACAGGATCTGACGGTCCGTCACCTTGTCGATGAGGCCGCCGGACTCGTCCCGGGCGGCCAGCGCGTAGTCCCAGGAGGCCGGGTTGCCGATCCGGATCGCGGTGGCGATGGTCTGCGGCTTGAGCACCGGGGCGCCGTCCACGATGGGGGCCGAGCCGGAGGCCTGGAAGCCCCACATCCGCGGGGTGCGGGTGGCGAGGCCGTCCTTGGCGTACTCGGTGTAGCCCTTCCAGTAGGCGGTGATGTTGCCCGCGTTGCCGACCGGGAGGACGTGGATGTCGGGGGCGTCGCCGAGCATGTCGACGATCTCGAAGGCGGCGGTCTTCTGGCCCTCGATGCGCACCGGGTTCACCGAGTTGACCAGGGCGACCGGGTACTTCTCGGAGAGTTCACGCGCCAGGGTGAGGCAGTCGTCGAAGTTTCCGTCCACCTGGAGGATCTTCGCGCCGTGCACCAGGGCCTGGCCCATCTTGCCGAGCGCGATCTTGCCCTGCGGCACCAGCACGGCGGAGACCATGCCCGCGCGCACCGCGTACGCGGCGGCGGAGGCCGAGGTGTTGCCGGTGGAGGCGCAGATGACGGCCTGGGCGCCGTCCTCCTTGGCCTTGGAGATGGCCATGGTCATCCCGCGGTCCTTGAAGGAGCCGGTCGGGTTGGCGCCCTCGACCTTGAGGTAGACCTCGCAGCCGGTGCGCTCGGAGAGGACCTGGGCCGGGACGAGCGGCGTGCCGCCCTCCAGCAGGGTGACGACGGGGGTGTCGGCGGTGACCGGCAGACGGTCGCGGTACTCCTCGATGAGCCCGCGCCACTGGTGGGTGTGACCGCTCTGGACTACGGCGTTCATGGTGCTTCCTACTCCCCTTCAACCCGCATGATGCTGGCCACGCCGCGCACGCTGTCGAGTGCGCGGAGCTTGTCGACCGTCGCCGACAGCGCGGCGTCGGTGGCGCGGTGGGTGACCACGACGAGCGAGGCGTCGCCGTCGCGGCCCTGCTGGCGGACGGTGTCGATGGACACCCCGTGCTCGGCGAAGACCGAGGCGACCTGGGCGAGCACGCCCGCGCGGTCGTCCACGTCCAGGCTGACGTGGTACCGGGTGATCACCTGGTCCATCGGCTTGGCGGGCAGCTGGGTGTAGACCGAGTCGCCCGGGCCGGTGGCACCGTTGATCTTGTTGCGGCAGACCGCGACCAGGTCGCCGAGGACCGCCGAGGCGGTCGGCGCGCCGCCGGCGCCGGGGCCGTAGAACATCAGCCGGCCGGCCGCCTCGGCCTCCACGAAGACCGCGTTGTACGCCTCGCGGACGGAGGCCAGCGGGTGGCTGAGCGGGATCATCGCCGGGTGCACCCGGGCGGTGACCGACTCGCCGTCGGCGGCCCGCTCGCAGATCGCCAGCAGTTTGACCACGCAGCCCATCTCCTTGGCGGAGGCGATGTCGGCGGCGGTGACCTCGGTGATGCCCTCGCGGTAGACGTCCGCGGCGGTGACCTCGGTGTGGAAGGCGATGCCGGCCAGGATCGCGGCCTTGGCGGCGGCGTCGAAGCCCTCCACGTCGGCGGTCGGGTCGGCCTCGGCGTAGCCGAGCGCGGTGGCCTCCTCCAGCGCCTCGGAGTACCCGGCGCCGGTGGAGTCCATCTTGTCCATGATGAAGTTGGTGGTGCCGTTGACGATCCCGAGCACCCGGTTCACCTTGTCGCCGGCCAGCGACTCGCGCAGCGGGCGGATCAGCGGGATGGCGCCGGCCACGGCGGCCTCGTAGTAGAGGTCCACCCCGGCCGCGGCGGCCGCGGCGTGCAGCTCGGTGCCGTCCTTGGCGAGCAGCGCCTTGTTGGCCGAGACCACCGAGGCGCCGTTCTCGAAGGCCTTGAGGATCAGGCTCTTGGACGGCTCGATCCCGCCGACCACCTCGATCACCACGTCGATGTCGCCACGGCCGACCAGGGCCTCGGCGTCGGTGGTGAGCAGCTCCTCGGGGACCCCGGCGCGGGCCCGGCCGGCCCGGCGGACCGCGATGCCGGCGAGCTCGACCGGAGCGCCGATCCGCGCGGCGAGGTCGGCGCTGTGCGTCGTCATGATGCGCGCCACCTCGGAGCCCACCACACCACAGCCCAGCAACGCCACCTTCAGCGGGCGCGTACGCATCATCCGACTCCGCTCTGCTTTCTCGGGGATTCCGGCGGGCTCCATGGTCGGCGGTTGCCGTTGCCCGCAGGGTATTCGGTCCGTACCAGTCTCCGGGACCAGCCGCACGGATCTACGGCCGGTCCAGGATCTGAGACGAGGATTTCTCTATCCGATATCGAGACGCAGGAGATCCTCCTCCGTCTCGCGCCGGACGATCACCCGGGCCGAGCCGTCCCGGACGGCCAGCACGGGGGGCTTGAGGGCGTGGTTGTAGTTGCTCGCCATCGAGCGGCAGTAGGCCCCGGTCGCCGGGACCGCGATCAGGTCCCCCTCCGCCAGGTCGGCGGGCAGGAAGGCGTCCCGGACCACGATGTCGCCGGACTCGCAGTGCTTGCCGACCACCCGGACCAGCATCGGCGCCGCCTCGCTGGTGCGGGAGACCAGGGCGACCGAGTACTCGGCGTCGTACAGGGCGGTGCGGATGTTGTCCGACATCCCGCCGTCGACGCTGACGTAGGTGCGCAGTCCGTCGAGGGGCTTGATCGTACCGACCCGGTAGAGCGTGAACGCGGTCGGGCCGACGATCGCCCGGCCCGGCTCCACGCTGAGCCGCGGCGCGGTCAGCCCGGCCGCCGCGCACTCCCGGCGGACGATCTCGGCCAGCGAGGCGGCGATCTCGGCGGGCGTGCGCGGGTCGTCCTCGCTGGTGTACGCGATGCCCAGGCCGCCGCCCAGGTCGATCTCCGGCAGCTCGACGCCGTGCTCGTCCCGCACCTCGGCCAGCAGGCCGACCACCCGGCGGGCGGCCACCTCGAAGCCGGCCGTGTCGAAGATCTGCGAGCCGATGTGCGAGTGGATGCCGCGCAGCTCCAGGCTCGGGTGGGCGAGCGTGCGGCGGACCGCCTCGGCCGCCCGGCCGCCGTTCAGCGAGAGACCGAACTTCTGGTCCTCGTGCGCGGTGGCGATGAACTCGTGGGTGTGCGCCTCCACGCCGACCGTGACCCGGATCAGCACCGGCTGCCGGACGCCCTGGCGCTCGGCCACCGCGGCCAGGCGCTCGATCTCCTGGAAGGAGTCCAGGACGATGTGCCCGACCCCGGCCTTGAGCGCCTGCTCCAGCTCCTCGGTGGACTTGTTGTTACCGTGCAGCGCGATCCGCTCCCCCGGCATCCCGGCCGCCAGCGCCACCGCCAGCTCGCCCTGGCTGCACACGTCGAGGTTGAGCCCCTCCTCGTGCAGCCAGCGGACCACCGCCTTGGAGAGGAAGGCCTTGCCCGCGTAGTAGACGTCCGCCCCCGGGCCGAACGCGTCCCGCCAGGCCCGGGCCCGCTCGCGGAAGTCGGCCTCGTCCATCACGTAGGCCGGGGTGCCGTGCTCCGCCGCGATCGCTTTCACGTCCAGCCCGCCGACGGCGACGACGCCGTCGGCGCCGCGCGAGACGGTGGACGACCAGACCTTCGGGTCCAGCGCGTTCAGGTCGGCCGGGGGCGCCAGGTAGTGGCCCTCGGGCAGCACGTCCCCGTGGCGGGGACCGGCGGGGTGGGCGGAGCGGCTCATCTGCGTTTCCTTACGAGGAGGGGCGGTGACGCGTCCTGACGGACCGTCACCGCCCCCTGGGTTCTCGGGGGTTGGTGCGTCTACATCCGCTCGGGCGTCGAGACGCCCAGGAGCGTGAGCCCGTTGGCGATGACCGTGCGCGTGGCGTCGGCCAGCCAGAGGCGGGCGTGCGTGAGGTCGGTGACCTCCTCGTCGCCCTTGGGCAGGATCTGGCAGTTGTCGTAGAAGCGGTGGTAGTCCCGGGCCACCTCTTCGAGGTAGCGGGCCACCCGGTGCGGCTCGCGCAGCTCGCCGGCCGCGGCCAGCACCCGCGGGAACTCGCCGAGCTGGCCGAGCAGGGTGGACTCCCACTCGGTGCTGAGCAGCTCGGGCTTGAAGTCCTCGGCCGCGGCCTTGGTGATGCCCTTCTGCTCCGCGTTGCGCTGCACCGAGCACATCCGGGCGTGCGCGTACTGGACGTAGAAGACCGGGTTCTCGTTGGTCTGGCTGGTCAGCACGTTGATGTCGAGCGTGATGGTGGAGTCGGTGGGGTACCGCACCAGCGAGTAGCGGGCGGCGTCCACGCCGACCCACTCGATCACGTCGTCGATCGTGATGATGTTGCCCGCCCGCTTGGACATCCGGACCTCTTGGCCGTCCCGGACCATCTTCACGAACTGGCCGATCATCACCTCGATGTTCTTGTCCATGTCGTCGCCCGCGCAGGCGGCGATGGCCTTGAGGCGGTTGACGTAGCCGTGGTGGTCGGCGCCGAGCATGTAGACCGAGACCTCGCTGCCGCGGTCCCGCTTGCTCAGGTAGTAGGCGGCGTCGGCGGCGAAGTAGGTGGTCTCGCCGTCGGCCTTGATCAGGACGCGGTCCTTGTCGTCGCCGAAGTCGGTGGTGCGCAGCCAGATCGCACCCTCCTGGTCGAAGACGTGGCCCTGCTCGCGCAGCCGCTCGATGGACTTCTCCACCGCGCCGGAGTCGTGCAGGGTCTTCTCGGAGAACCAGACGTCGAAGTCGGTGCCGAACTCGTCCATCGAGCGCTTGATCTCGGCGACCATCAGCTTGAGGCCCTCGGTGCGGAACACCTGGACCTGCTCGTCCTCCGGGAGGTCGAGCACGCCGGGGACGTTCGCCACCAGGGTCTTGGCGATGTCGACGATGTACTCGCCGACGTAGCCGTCCTCCGGCGCGGGCCGGCCGTTCGCGGCGGCCTGCAGCGAGGCGGCGAACTTGCCGATCTGCACGCCCGCGTCGTTGAGGTAGTACTCGGTGGTCACCTCGGCGCCGGTCGCCTTGAGCACCCGGGCCAGCGAGTCGCCGACGGCCGCCCACCGGACGCCGCCGATGTGGATCGGGCCGGTCGGGTTCGCCGAGACGAACTCCAGGTTGATCTTCAGGCCCTTGAGTGCGTCGTTGCGGCCGTACGCCGGGCCGGCCTCGACGATGGTCCGCGCCAGCTCGCCCTGGGTGGCGGCGTCCAGCGTGATGTTGAGGAAGCCCGGACCGGCGATGTCCACCTTCGACACACCGGCGATCTCTCGGAGGCGTCCGGCCAGGACCTCCGCGACGGCTCGCGGCGGCTTGCCGGCCGGCTTCGCGAGCTGGAGGGCCACGTTGGTGGCGTAGTCGCCGTGGTCCCTGTTCTTGGGCCGTTCGATCGTCACGTGCTCGGGCACGGCGACGGTCAGCTCGCCCGCCTCGACGGCGGCGCTCACTGCGGCCTGGACTGCCTGGGAGAGATCTGCGGGTGTCACGGGCCCAAGCCTAGGCGAGAGGGGGCCGGGGGCCGCACCTGGTTTGCCGGTTGAGACGTGCGCGCCGCCACTGCGTTCGCTCTCGGCGAACGTCTTCTCCTCTTCCGCTACTCCCCGAAACCGTGCGCGAACCGCTGCCGCCGGCCCGGGTCGCTCACCTTCATCGCCATCAGCCGGCGCACCAACGCCACCAGGTCCGCCGGATCGAAGGGCTTCCCCAGGTAGCCGTCCACCCCCACCGACCGGCCCTGCCTCAACTCGGCCGGGGCGCAGGCGCTCACGATCGCGATCGGCAACCGCGCGGTGGCCGGCGCCGCCCGCAGCCGGGCCGCCGTCCGCAGCCCGTCGAGCCTCGGCATCATCACGTCCAGCGTCACCACGTCGGGCGCCACCCGGCGGACCACCTCCAGGCACTCCGCACCGTCGGCGGCCGTCACCACCTCGAAGCCCTCAAGCTCCAGGTTGACTCTGATCAGCTGGCGGATCACCTCGCTGTCGTCCACCACGAGGACCCGCCCGGAGGCTCCTGACACCTCACCGAGGGTAGCCGCGCACCCACCCACCCGTCCGCCCTTTTCCCCACATCCGTCTCACCTTCCGCCGCCCCCCTCCCAAACCCGTGCACGGACCACGTCCACGACCTGGTAACGTTCTCTCCGTCGCCGCAAGGGGACACAGCAGGCCCCCGTAGCTCAGGGGATAGAGCACCGCCCTCCGGAGGCGGGTGCGCAGGTTCGAATCCTGCCGGGGGCACTTCGCAAGAAGTGCTGCAGAGGCCCAGATTGACCATCGGTCAGTCTGGGCCTTCGTCATGTTCCGGCTGCGGGAAGGTGCGGGATCGCGCCGGAGGGGTCCCGGGCGCCGACCGTGGAGGGGACCGCGTTCGGCAGCCGGGCGGACTCCGGGGCCGTCAGGTGGTGACGTCCTCGTAGAGGGTTCGGAGGGCGGCGCCCAGGGCGGGGCTGTAGGAGGTGTCCTCGGTGTCGCCGCCCTGTTGGTGGCCGCCGATGATGCCGATGAGGTGGCCGGTGGTGGTGTCGACGAAGGGGCCGCCGCTGGTGCCGCCGGGGTAGGACGGGCAGTCGATGCGGCGTTGGGTCGGGGACTGGGCGGTGGTGGTGTTGGTGCAGAGGATCGGGGTCTCGGTGCGGGCGGGGTAGCCGTAGAGGCGGGCGGTGGCGGTGAGGGGGGCGGCGAAGTCGACCGGGGTGCCGCCGAGGACGGACTGGACGGTGCGGCCGGTGGCGGGGTCGGGGGCGATCTCCAGGAGGGCGAAGTCCGCGTCGGGGTCCTCGGAGTCCTGCCAGGCGTCGGTGGTGTGGACGGCGGTGACGGTCCAAGTGCCGTACGGGGCAGTGCCGTTGCGGTAGGCCGGGGTGAAGGTGACGCCCTCGGGGGTGTCGAGGCAGTGGGCGGCGGTGAGGGCCAGGGTGCCGCCGGGGCTGTCGATGACACTGGCGGTGCAGAAGTGGTGGCCGCCGGAGGAGAGGACGCCGACGCGGTCGGCCTCGGGGCCGGGCGGGGCGGTGGCGGTGGTGCCGTACACGACGGCGGTGGCGCTGGGGGTGGGGACGGGGGTGGAGACGGAGGAAGGGACCGGCACCGGGGTCGGGGCGGGGGCCGCGGACTGCGGGGTGGGGGCGGTCTCCGGGGGCGTGGCGTTGCGCGCGGCCGCGGGCGTGACGGCGAAGAGCAGGCTGAAGACGGCGGCCAGGCCGAGGCGGTGCCAGAGGGTCAAGGCTGCGCTCCTGCCGAGAGGGGTCCGGGGGTTCCCACCTTGGGCTGCGGTTCTGAGGATCGGATGATCCACCGCCTTGAACAGCCTGGGAATCCCCCGGACGGAACCTGGGAGCGACTACCTGAGGTCAGTCCGACAGTGCCGGTTCGACGATGCGGCCGTCGTGGAGTTCGAGGACGCGGTCGGCCTGGGACATCAGGGTGGGGTCGTGGGTGGCGACGACGGCGGTGACGCCCTGGGAGTGGACGACGGCGCGCAGCAGGTCCATGACGGCGAGGCCGGTCTCGGAGTCGAGTTGGCCGGTGGGTTCGTCGGCGATGATGAGGGCGGGGTCGTTGGCGAGGGCGCGGGCGATGGCGACGCGTTGCTGCTGGCCGCCGGAGAGTTCGGAGGGGAGCTGGTCGGCGTGGCCGGCCAGGCCGACCAGGGCGAGGAGGGTGTGGACGCGCTCCTCGCGTTCGGCGGCGGGGAGGCGCCGCAGCCGCATCGGGACGCCGACGTTCTCGGCCGCGGTGAGCACCGGCAGCAGGCCGAAGGACTGGAAGACGAAGCCGATGCGGTCGCGCCGCAGGGCGAGCCGGCCGTTCTCGTCGAGCGCGGCGAGGTCGGTGCCGTCGATGACGATGTTTCCGCTGGTGGCGCTGTCGAGGCCGCCGACGAGGTTGAGCAGGGTCGTCTTGCCGGAACCGGACCTGCCCTTTAGGGCAGTGAGTTCCCCCCGTGCGGCCATAAACGAAACGCCCCTCAGGGCATGGACGGCATTGGGCCCACTGCCGAAGCTCCGCCGCAGGTCAGAGACCTGGACCATCGGTTCGAGCTGGTGCTCCGTCATATTCGGCATCCCCCTGGCAGTGTGACGAGTGAACGATTCTGCCCATCATCATCTCGATTCGCGCAAGACCCTTCCCGCAACGAACGATCTCTGACAGAGTCGTCCGCTATCCGGGACGGGGGTTTACGGGGAATGGTCTCGTTCGTTCTGCGGCGCCTGCGTGGGCGGCTGCCGCTCGCTGCTGCCGTGCTGCTCACGGTGCTCACCACGACCACCGTGCTGACCGCACTGGCGGCCTTCGACCGCACCGTCGGCGAGGCCGGCCTGCGCCGTGCGCTGACCGGGGAGCCCCGGGCCGCCGCGCTGGTGGGCACCGACCGGCAGACTCCGCGCGAGAAGGACGACGCCGCGGTGGCCGCGTTCGGCCGGGAGGTGTTCGACGGGCTGCCGACGACCACGCAGAGCGTGGCCCGCAGCAAGGCGTACGGACTTCCCGCCAAGCAGGCCCAACCTGCCGACGCGCAGCCGGACTTGACGGTACTGGCCGCCCTCTCCCCCGACCGGGTGGAGCTGGTGGCGGGCCGCCTGCCGAAGGCGCCGCAGGCGGGCGCGCCCGTCGAGGTGGCCGCGCCGCAGAGCGCGCTGCCCCGCCTGGGCCTGGCCGCCGCCGCGCTGCCCGCGAAGCTCACCGTCGTCGACCGCTACACCAACGAACCCTTGGACGTGCTGGTCACCGGCGTCTACCGGGCCGCCGACCGCTCCTCCGGCTACTGGCGGCTGGACCCGCTGGGCGGTCGCGAGGTGCAGGTGAAGGGCTTCACCACCTACGGGCCGATGCTGGTGGACGACGCCGCGTTCACCGGCGGCCGGGTGGCGCAGGGCGGCCGCAGCTGGCTGCTGACCACGGACTTCTCCACCGTCACCGCCGAGCGGATGACGGCGCTCCAGCGCCGGCTCCCGCAGCTGCGGGAGGACTTCCAGCAGAGCAGCGGCCTGCAGGCCGAGACCGGCCTGGCGGAGCTGGTCGGCGAGCTGCGCTCGGCCGCGCTGGTGGCCCGTTCGACGCTGCTGATCGGGGCCCTCCAGCTGGTGGTGCTGGCGGTGGCGGCGCTGCTGCTGGTGGTGCACCTGGTGACCGAGCGCCGCGCGGGCGAGAACGCGCTGCTGACCGCGCGCGGCGGCAGCCGGGCCCAGCTGGCCGGGTACACGGCGGTGGAGTCGGTGCTGCTGGCCCTGCCCGCCGCGCTGCTGGCGCCGGTGCTGGCCGGCCCGGTGCTGCGGGTGCTGGGCCGTCAGGATGCCTTGGCGGGGCTGCCGTTGGACACCACCAGCTGGTGGCAGCGCTGGCCGGTGGCACTGGTCTGCGCGCTGGTCGGCGTGGTGCTGACCTCGCTGCCGAGGGGCGGCGCGCAGCGCGCCCGGTCCCGGCGGCAGGCGGTGGTGAGCACCGCCGCGCGCTCCGGAGCGGATCTGGCGCTGCTGGTGCTGGCGGTGCTGGCCTACCGTCAGCTGGCGGGCCGCACCGGCGGGTTGTCCACCGACGCGAACGGCGAGCTCGGGGTCGACCCGGTGCTGGTCGCGGCGCCGACCCTGGCGCTCTGCGCGGGCACCCTGCTGGTGCTGCGGCTGCTGCCGTTCGCGGCCCGTTGGGGGGCCAGGACGGCGGCGCGCGGCAAGTCCCTGGGCCCGGCGCTGGCCGGCTGGCAGCTGGCCCGCCGCCCGGGGCGGGCGAACGGACCGGTGCTGCTGCTGGTGCTGGCGGTGGCCACCGGTGTGCTGGCGCTCGGTCAGCACACCGCCTGGAGCCGCTCGCAGCAGGACCAGGCCGACTTCACCACCGCCGGCGGCCTGCGGATCTGGGGCTCGGCGATCACCGCCCTCGGCCAGGCCGGCCGGTACGGCTCGCTGCCCGGCGGCGAACGGCTGATCCCCGCCTCGCAGGTGGACCAGAGCCTGCCCGGCGGCAAGGCCGGCAAGCTGCTGCTGCTGGACGCGGCCAAGGCCGCCGAGGAACTGCCCGTCCGCCCCGACCTGTTCGACGGCCGGACGGCCCGCGACGTGCTCGGCCCGCTGGCGGGCAAGCCGGGCGGCGTGCCGCTGCCCGGCAGCCCGGTGCGGATCGACCTGACCGTGGACGTGGAGCTCGGTCAGCTGCCGGTGACCGACCACCCGCCGGAGACGGTCCAGGGCCCCGGGCTCACGCTGATGCTCCGTGACCGGTACGGCCTGGTGCACCGGGTGGCGGCGCCCTCGCTGGGGACGTCCGGCGAGCGGACCGTCCAGGTGGACCCGACCGCACTGGCCGGGCCGCCGGTCGGCTCCGTCGCCACCCCGCTCACCCTGGCCGCCGTGCTGGTCACCTACCCCAGGAACGCCCTCCAGCCGGACGGCGAGCTGACGCTCCGCCGGCTCGCGGTGGCCGACACCGCCGACGGCCCGGCCACCCCGGTGGCGCTGCCCGGCGCCGGCTGGCAGCCGCGCCAGGAGGTGGAGGTCCGGCTCGGTGAGCCCAAGCCCAAGACCGGGCTCAAGCTGCTGCCGGGCCCCGAGGGCGGGCTCGCGATGGCCTACCAGCCCTCCGGTGCCTCGTCGTTCGGCCTCGACTCGGTGATGCTGACCCCGCCCGGGGCCCGGCCCGACGGCCGCCCGGACGACGGGCCGCTGCCCGCCGTGGCCACCCGCGACTACCTGGCCTCGGTCGGCGCAAAGGACGGCGACACCATCGAGGTCCTGGTCGGCGGCGTGAGGCTGCCGGTGCGGATCGGCCGGGTGGTGGAGGCACTGCCGGTGGCCGGGGCCACCGCGATCGCCGTCGACCTGCCCGCCGTACACGGCCGGCTGGGCGCCCGCGGGCTGGAGGCGAGTGCGCTGATGGAGTGGTGGCTGCCCGCCGCCGGGCCGGGCGACCGTACCCCGGCCGAGGCCGCCGCCGCCCTGCGCGGCGGGCCCGGTGTCCAGCAGCTGGAGCTCTCCGGCGAGCGCGCCGACGCCCTGCTGCGCGACCCGCTGAGCGCCGCCCCGCAGGGCGCGCTGGCCGCGCTGGCGGTGGTCGCCGCGCTGCTGGCCGCGATCGGCTTCGCCGCCTCCGCCGCCGCCTCGGCGACCGAGCGGGCCGGCGAGTCCGCCGTCCTGCTCGCGCTCGGCACCCCGCGGCGGCTGCTCACCCGGGCGGTGGCCGCCGAACAGGCCGTCCTGGTGCTGCTCGGCACCGGCGTCGGCCTGGTGCTCGGCGCCGCCCTGGTGCAGCTGGTGGTTCCGCTGCTGGTGCTCACCCCGGCCGCCCGGCCGCCCCTGCCCGAGGTGCTGGTCGGCCTGCCGCTCTGGCCCACCCTGGCGCTGACCGCCGCCACCGCCGGGCTCCCGCTGCTCACGGCCGCGCTCGGCGGCGCCCGTCGAGGCGGCCCGGCCGCCGGTCTGCGCCGCCCGGAGGAGTCATGACCGCTCGACCGACCATCACCGTGGACGAGCCGGAGCCGGAGAAGGCCCCGGCCGGCGCCCCCTGGGTCCGCACCCGCCTGCGGGCCATGCCCGCGGCCGCCGTGCTGACCGCCCTGCTCGCGCTGGTCACCGCCTTCCTGGCCGCCGCCCTCCCGCTCTCCGCGGACCGGGGCGCCGACCGGGCGCTGCGCGGCTACCTGGCCGACGCCGGGGAGGACGCCACCAGCCTGCACGTCGGCGCGCCCGGCCGCAGGGGCAACGAGATCGCCACCCTCGACTCGGTCGCCAAGCTGCTCACCGAGCAGATCGGCGCCGAGCTGCCGCTCGCCCCGGGCGGCCCGGTGTACGGCACCGGCGGCGTCCACTGGCAGGGCCTCGGCGACCCGGGGCTGTCCGCCCCGGACGGGGTCCCGCCGGAGCTCACCCTGCTGTACCTGCACGAGGCCGAGAAGCACGTCCGGGTGACGCAGGGTCAGTGGCCGACCGGGCGCCCGCAGGAGGGCGAGCCCTGGCCGATCGTGCTCGCCGAGGCGACCGCCAAGACCCTGAACGTCCGGCTCGGCCAGGTGCTGCACTCGGGACCGGACGCGCGCGACACCGGCAGGACCCCCCGGGTCAGGGTGGCCGGCCTCTTCACGACCGATCCGAAGGACCCGTTCTGGATCGGCCACGGCTGCGCGCTGAAGGCCTGTCAGACCGTCACCCGGGTACCGCCGTACGACATGTACTGGCAGGCCGGCGCGCTGGTCAGCCCCGACTACGTCCAGGCGGTCAGCGCCTGGGGCGCCGGCTCCATGGACTTCTGGCGGCTGCCGGTCAGCACCGAGGTGCTGCGGGCCGACCGGCTCGCGGAGACGTCGAGCTCGCTGGCCACCGTCACCTCGGGCCCGGTCGCCGCTGCCCTGGTCTCCGAGAGCCGCCGCGCCGACCTGCGGGTGGAGTCCCAGCTGCGTTCCCTGATCGACTCGGCCCGGGCCCGGCAGACCGCCGCCACCACGCTGACCGCGGTCGGCCCCGCCGGAGCCGCCGGCGTGGCCGCGGTGGTGCTCTGCCTGGCCGCCGCACTGGCCGCCGACCGCCGCACCGCCGAGCTCCGGCTGCTCCGGGCGCGCGGCGGCAGTGCGGGCGGGCTGGCCCGGCGCCTGCTCGCCGAGGGTGCCGTCACCGTGCTCCCCGCCGCCGTGCTCGGCGCCACCACCGCCCTGCTGGCCTTCCCGACGTACCGTCACACCACCGCGCTGGTCGCGGCGGTGACGGTCACCCTGCTCGCCTGGCTGGCCTTCCCGGTCCGGGCCCTGCTCGCGCTGCGGCCCCCGAAGCACGGCGGCCGCCGCCGGCTGATGGCCGAACTCCTCGTGCTGGCCGCCACGGTGGCCGCCGTGACCCAGGCCCGCCGCCGGGGCGTCACCCCGGTGGGCGAGGGCATCGACCCGCTGCTGGTCGCCGCACCACTGCTGCTCGCGCTCTCCGGCGCGGTGCTGCTGGCCCGGCTCCAGCCGCTGCTGATCGGCCTGCCGGCCCGCTGGACCGCCCGCCGCTCCGGTGCGATGGCGTTCCTCGGGCTGGCCCGGGCCGCCCGCGGCGGGCCCGGCGGACGCCCCTCGGTACTGCCGCTGCTGGCCCTGCTGCTCGCGGTCGGCTGCGCCGCCTTCGGCTCCACCGCGCTGACGGGGGTGACCACCGAACGCCTCGCCGCCGCGCGCTACCAGGTCGGCGCCGACGCCACCGTCCGGGCCCTGACGCCCGGCACCCTCCCGGACGGCTTCGCCGAGACCGCCGCCCGGCTGCCCGGCGTGCGCACCGCCGTCCCGGTGCGGACCGAGGACGACGTGACGATGACCTCGGAGAACGGCGGCTCGGCCCGGGTCGCCGTGGTGGCCGCCGACCCCGCCCCGTACGCGGAGGTGGCGCAGGTCGCCGGGCGCGGCACCTTCGACCCGGCCCTGCTCGGTCCGGCCCGGGACGGCGTGGTGCCCGCCCTGGTCAGCCCCTCGCTGCCGCAGGGCGACTACCGGATCTACCTGCCCGGCGGAATGCTGCGGATCCACACCGTCGGCACGGTGGGCATCAGCCCCGCCGTGCTGGGCAGCTCCGTGCCGATCGTGCAGATCGCCGCGGTGGAGGGCACCGAAGCGCCGAACGGCTGGCTGGCCACCGGCCCGGTCGACGAGGCCGCCCTGCACGCCCTCGTCGAGCGGAGCTTCCCCAAGCCCGACGCCGACGCGCCACCCGACCTGCAGAGGCCCGGCCACAGCCTGCACACCAGTGCCGCGACCGTGCGCGAACTCGGCGAGGACCCGCTCCAGGCCGCCGCCGAACGGACCTTCTGGGCCGCCGTCGGCACCACCGCGCTCTACGCGGTGCTCGCCGTCCTGCTCACCCTGGTCCGCGCGGTGCCCGAACGGGCCGCGCTGCTCGCCCGGCTGCGCACCATGGGCCTGCTGCCCCGTCAGGGCCTCGCCCTGGTGCTCGCCGAATCGCTGCCCCCGGTGCTGCTGGCCGCGGCCGGCGGAGCCGGGGTCGCGGTGGCCGCCGTGCTGCTGCTCGGCCCGGCCGTCGACCTCGGCCCGCTGGTCGGCGCCGCCGTCGAACCCGGCCTGCGGCTGCTGGCCGGCCCGGTCGCCGTCCAGGCCCTCGGCCTGGCCGCGCTCGCCACCCTCGCGGTGCTGGCCGAGGCCGCCGTCACCGCCCGACGCCAGATCACCACCGAACTGAGAGCAGGTGACCAGTGACCACCACCCCACCGCCCAGCCTGGCCGACCTCCGGGCCAAGGCGCTGGCCGCCGCCGCCCCGGCGGCCCCCAAGGCCGACGCCGCCATCGTCTGCGAGCGGCTGGTCCGGATCTTCACCACCGACAAGGTGGAGGTCCAGGCCCTCCAGGGCCTCGACCTGACCGTCGACCGCGGCGACCTGGTCGCCCTGGTCGGCGCCTCCGGCAGCGGCAAGTCCACCCTGCTCAACGTGCTGGCCGGGCTGGACAGCCCGACCGCCGGCTCCGCCACCGTGGCCGGCTGCGACCTGCTCACCCTCGGCGGCAAGGACCTGCTGCGCTACCGCCGCGAGGTGGTCGGCTTCGTCTTCCAGCAGACCGCGCGCAACCTGCTGCCCTTCCTGACGGCAGCTCAGAACGTCGCCCTGCCGATGCAGCTGCGCGGCGGCTCCCGGAAGTCCGGACGGCAGCAGACCACCCGGGTGACCGAACTCCTGGAGGCCCTGGAGATCGGCGAGTTGGCCGGCCGCCGGCCCTCCGAACTCTCCGGCGGCCAGCAGCAGCGGGTGGCCATCGCCGTCGCCATGGCCAACGACCCGGCCGTCCTGCTCGCCGACGAACCGACCGGCGAGCTCGACTCCG
The DNA here is from genome assembly GCF_044452665.1 of Kitasatospora sp. NPDC051853. Classification (NCBI taxonomy): domain Bacteria; kingdom Bacillati; phylum Actinomycetota; class Actinomycetes; order Kitasatosporales; family Streptomycetaceae; genus Kitasatospora; species Kitasatospora sp. NPDC051853. The sequence goes on from NZ_JBITBY010000011.1 coordinate 158,965, forward strand.
AGACCGCCGCCGGCGTCTTCGAGGCCCTGCGCACCGTCAACCGCGAACTCGGCGTCACCGTGGTGGTGGTCACCCACGACCCGATGGTGGCCGGCGAGGTCCGCCGCACGGTCGCCATCCGCGACGGCCGCACCAGCAGCGAGGTCCTGCGGCGCACCGTCACCGACGAGGACGGCCAGGAGACCGTCAGCGAGCGCGAGTACGTGATGCTCGACCGCACCGGCCGCGTCCAGCTGCCCGCCAAGTTCGTGGCGGCCCTCGGCATGGAGCACCGCGTCGCGGCCGACCTGGCAGTGGACCACATCGAGATCCGCCCGGACGACCACGCCTGAACGGAGGGGCGCGAGGACGTACGTGGTGATGCCGGGGGCGCGAGGACGTAGGTCGTGATGCCGGGGGCGCGAGGAACTGCGCGCGGGGGAACAGCAGCACGTGCAACCGGCTGACGGTGGGTCAGTTGCCGGTGAGCCGTCTTCCGATTCGCGCAGTTCCTCGCGCCCCCGGTGTAACCACGTACGTTCCTCGCGCCCCGGGGTGACCACGTACGCCATCGCACCCCGGGGTGGCTGCTTACGCCAGGGCGGCCGCCAACGTCTCGGCGTCGATGAGGGCGGTGTGGGTGCCGGCCGCCGTGCAGGCGTACGCGCCGGCGACGGCGCCCGCGCGGGCGGCGTGCAGGGGCGGGTGGCCGGCCAGCCAGGTGTGGAGGAAGCCGGAGACGTAGGCGTCGCCCGCGCCGTTGGTGTCGACGACGGGGCGGCCCGGGTCGGTGGCGGGGACGTGGTGGACGGTGGCGGGGTCGTCGCGGGTGAGCAGCCGGCTGCCGGCCGCGCCGTCGGTGGCGCAGACCAGCCGGGCCCGGCCGTCCGCCAGGACGCGCCGCATCAGGGCCTCCGTCCGCCCCTTGCTGCCCGCCGCCGAGAGGAAGACCAGGTCGGCGTTGAGCGCGTAGTGCAGGTGGTGCGGGTTCTCGCCGTCCCAGTCGTGCAGGTCGGTGGAGCTGGTCAGCCCCAACCGCCGGACGTCCTCGAACATGTCGCGGTTGACGCCGGTGATCGAGAGGTGGACGTGCCGGCTGCGCTCCAGGTGCGGCAGGTAGAACGAGGGCGGCAGCCGCAGCTCCGCCGGGTGCCGCCCGTCGTAGAAGGAGAACCGGCGGCCGTCGGTGTCCACCAGGTTGACCGAGCGCGGGGTGCCGTCCGGGGAGACCAGGTGGTCGAACGGCAGCCCGTGGCGCCGGAATTCGGCCAGCAGCAGGGCGGCCTGGGGGTCGTCGCCGAGGTAGTCGACGAAGGCGGTGCGCAGCCCGAGCCGGTGCGCGCCGAGCGCGACGCCGGTGCCGGTGTGCGCGGCGTAGTCCCGTACCGGCGGGACGTGCAGTGAGTCGGCGTCCGGCAGGTGGAGCCGGTCCACCCGGACGATGGTGTCGACGCCGGCTCCGCCGACCACCAGCAGGTCGTTCTCGGTCATGCCGGGAGTCAACCAGGGCCACCCGCACGACGGCAATCCCTTGCGAAAGCTTTCTGCAAGGGATTGCCGGGAGTTGACGGGGGATCAGAAGGACTCAGACCACCGCGTGCGCGGTCGTGGCGGACTCCGCCTCCCCCGGGGCCGGTCTGTGGTCGATCATCAGGAAGGAGATCAGCGCCGCCGCCAGCAGGATGCCCATCGCCACCGCCGTCGCGACCGAGTAGCCGTGCACCGCCCCGTTCGCCTGGACCACCTGGCTGCTCGCGTCCCGGCTCGCCAGGTAGGTGGCGGTGACGCTGGCCGCGATGGTGTTGAGCAGGGCCGTGCCGAGCGAACCGCCCACCTGCTGGGCCGTGTTGATGACGGCGGAGGCGGCGCCGGTCTCGTGCGGGGCCACCCCGAGGGTGGCCAGGCTCATGGTCGGCATGAAGACCAGGCCCATGCCGAGGCCGAGCAGGATCTCGCTGGGCAGCACCATGGTCGCGTAGGAGCTGCTCGCCTTCATCGGGATCAGCCAGGCCATGCCCGCGGCCGCCAGCAGCAGGCCGGGGACCACCAGGACGCGGGACGGCACCCTGGTCATCAGCCGGGACGCGATGCCGGTCGCGCTGAGGATGATCGCGCCGGTCATCGGGAGGAAGGCGACGCCGGCCATCACCGGCGAGTACCCCTTGATCACCTGCAGGTAGTAGGTGAGGAAGAGGAACAGGCCGAACATCCCGATCATCGCCAGTCCGACCGCGAGCGCGGCCCCGCCCCGGTTGCGGTCGCCGACGATGTGCAGCGGGAGCAGCGGGTGGGTGGTCCGGCGTTCGACCTGGACCAGGGCCACCAGCAGCAGGGCCCCGAGTGCCAGGCAGCCGAGCACCAGCCAGTCGCCCCAGCCGCGCCCGGTCGCCTCCGAGGTGCCGTACACGATGGCCAGCAGGCCGCCGCAGCCGAGCACCGCGCCGGGCAGGTCGAGCTTCACCCGGTGGCCCTTCTCGATGTGGTCCCGCTGGAGCAGGTAGAACGCGCCGATCGCGGCGCCGACGGCGATCGGGATGTTGACGAACAGGCACCAGCGCCAGTTCAGGTACTCGGTGAGCAGGCCGCCGGAGATCAGGCCCACCGCGGCACCGGTGCCCGCGATGGCACCGAAGATGCCGAAGGCGGTGGCCCGTTCCTTCGGGTCGGTGAAGGTGTTGGAGAGCAACGACAGCGCCGAGGGGGCGAGCACCGCGCCGAACGCGCCCTGCAGGGCGCGGGCCGCGAACAGCATCCAGCCCTCGGTGGCGAAGCCGCCGATCGCGGAGGCGACCGCGAAGCCGAGCAGGCCGACGGTGAAGGTGCGCTTGCGGCCGAACAGGTCGCCGATCCGGCCGCCGAGCAGCAGCAGTCCGCCGAAGGCCAGGGTGTAGGCGGTGATCACCCACTGGCGGTTGGCGTCCGTGATGCCCAGGTCCTTCTGGGCGGACGGCAGGGCGATGTTCACGATGGTCGCGTCCAGCACGATCATCAGCTGGGCGATGCCGATCACGACCAGCGCCCACCAGCGGTGCGCCTCGGCCGTCCGGTCTTCGGGAGCGTGCAGATGAGACACCGTAGGGCCGCCTTCCGGGAGACTCCGAAGAGAGCAGTGCTCTCTCCAGGGAATCCCCCGGAAGGGTGAGCAGCAAGATTTACGGGTTGCGGCCCCCTAGAGCTCCGCGAGCACCTCGACCAGGTCGTCCAGGCCCAGCGAGCCCTGGGACAGGGCGGCCATGTGCCAGGCCTTCTGGTCGAACTCCTCGCCCCGGGCCGCGGCGGCCGCGCGGGCCGCCTCCCGGCCGCGCAGCCAGGCGCGCTCGCCGAGCTTGTAGCCGATCGCCTGGCCGGGCAGGCCGAGGTAGCGGATCAGCTCGCTGTCCAGGAACTCGACGGAGAGCCCGCAGTAGCGGCCGAAGAACTCCCGGGCGTCGTCCGGCAGCATCGCCTCGCCCGGCTTGAACGGGGAGTCGGCCGGGAAGTCCAGGCCGACGTGCATGCCGATGTCCACGATCACCCGCAGCGCGCGCATCATCTGCGCGTTGAGGTAGCCGAGCCGGTGGCCGGGGTCGGTCAGGTAGCCGAGCTCGTCCATCAGGCGCTCGGCGTACAGCGCCCAGCCCTCCATGTTGGCGCTCACCCCGCCGAGGGTGACCTGATAGGTCGACAGCTTGTCGGCGCGGTACGTCCACTGGGCCAGCTGGAGGTGGTGGCCGGGGACGCCCTCGTGGTACCAGGTGGAGACCAGGTCCCAGACCGGGAAGCTCTCCCGGCCGAGCAGCGGCAGCCAGGTCCGGCCCGGGCGGGAGAAGTCCAGCGAGGGGGCGGTGTAGTACGGGGCGGCGGCGCTGCCGGGCGGGGCGATCCGGGACTCGACCTTCAGCAGCGGCTCGGCCAGGTCGAAGTGCACGCCCTGGAGGTCGCTCATCGCCTGGTCCATCAGGCTCTGGAGGTACTCCCGGACGGCCTCCTCGCCCCGGATCGCCGGGCCGTCCTTCTCCAGCCAGGCCATCGCCTCCATCGGGGTGGCCCCGGGGAGCACCTTGCCGGCCTCGGCCCGCATCTGCGCGTCCAGCTCGTGGAACTGGCCCCAGGCCCAGGTGTACGCCTCGTCCAGGTCGAGGTCGGAGCCGGTCCAGTAGCGGACCCAGCGGGCGTACCGCTCGCGGCCCACGGTGTCGGGCTGGGCGGCGGCGGCCGCGCCGTAGACGTCGCGCAGCCAGTCGCGGAGCTCGGCGAAGGCCTCGGCGGCGGAGACGGCGGCCGCCGTCAGGGCCTCCCGCTGCCCGGCGGGGGCGGGCTCGACGAAGCGGCCGAACCAGCCGCCCGGGCCGCCCTCCAGCCACTCCCCCAACTGGCCGACCACGGTGGTGACCTGACGGGGGCCCGAGAGCAGCCCCCGCTCGACGCCCTCGGCGAGCAGCTCGCGGTAGCCGGCCAGGGTGGCGGGCACCCGGGCCAGTCTGCGGCCGATCAGCTCCCACTGCTCCGGGGTCTCGGTGGGCAGCAGGTCGAAGATCTCGCGGACCCCGTGCAGCGGGGAGGAGAGGTTGCGGACGGCGCGGTAGTCCTCGCCCGCCTCGTGGACGGCGAGCTCGGCGGTGAGCCGCTCGCGCAGCAGCCGGGCGCAGCGGCGCTCGGCGTCGTCGGCGGCGGTCCCCGCCGCCTCGGCCGCGTCCAGCCGCGCGAGGGTCCGGCGGGCCAGCTCGGCCACCGCGGCCTGGCCGGCCGGGGAGAGGTCGGGGAGCCGGTCGTCGTCCTCCGGTCCGAGCCCGAGGTAGACCGCGGTCAGCGGGTCGAGGGCGACGAGGTCGTGGACGTACGCATCGGCGATGCGGCGGGGGGTGGCGCCGTCGCCGTCGGAGTTGATCAGTTCTTCAACCATCCGGCCATCCTTCCGCAGGCGGGCCGGTTTGCAAGCCCCCCGAGGAGGGTTGCCGGGCCGCCGCCCGGCCGCCCCCGCCCCGCCCGGGGGGGGGGGCCCGCGGGGGCCCCCCGGCGCCCCGGGCGCCCCGGCCCAACCCCGGGCCCCAACACGCGGCCCCCCGCCCACCCCGCGAACAAAAACCCCCACACC